>JBARKJ010000029.1:0-5271 GCA_049801375.1 Nitrospirota bacterium
AGGTCTGACCTTGCCGAGTCTTACATTTGCAAGATCATCCGTGGCAAGATAAACAACCTGACGCTGGAAACCGTCAGGAAAATAGCCGACAATGGTCTGGACGTACCGATGGGCGCATTGTTCGGCATGGGCAGCCGGGTTGTTTTGAAGATAGGAGACAAAAGTCCAGTATGGTGCTGCAAGGGCACCATGCCTTATAAAATAGCTGAAGCGGTCCATAAATTTCCCAAGGAAGCGCAAGAACTCGTCCTGGTCCAGATGGAATCGTTTGAAAAGTTTTTTACCAAGCCCAAGAGAAACTCGACTTCCCGGCCTAACGGTGGTGAATCATAAAATGGCAAGCGTCTATTTAAACCGACATGGCAAGCTTACAATCCATTTCAAGTGGAATGGACAGCGGTATACGGAAGGCACGGGTCTACCCGATACGCCTGAGAACAGAAAGCTCATAGACAAACACGCGCAACTCATTCAGGCCGAAATCGACATGGGTGTGTTCGACTATCTTAGGCACTTTCCTCACGGTAACAAGGCCAAGCTTTTCGCCGAAAAGGACAGGACTATCACTTTTCAGGATTTAGCGCAGGAATGGCTTGAACTGTCAAACTTCCGAACGTCCACTCGCAAAGATTACGAGTCGGCACTCAATAAATACCTATTGCCGGCCTTCGGGACCTGGCTGGTTTCGGACATAACGTCGGACGCTATCAAAAGGCTTCGCAAGAATTTCAAGGTAACCAATACCCGCATCAACAATATAATGAAACCCTTAAGAGGTATCCTCAATGATGCGGTCGAAAAGAAACTCATCCCGGTTAACCCTATGGCGCAGGTAACGAGCTTGCAGCCGGAACGGGTCGATATCGATCCTTTTTCCATCGAGGAAATAAAGCTGCTCATTGATACCCTGCCACGCTTTTGGAGGTGTTATTTCAAGTTTGCTTTCTTCTCCGGCCTTCGGACATCGGAATTGAATGCTCTTGAATGGAAGCACATAGACCTTGTATTCGACCTGATTACCGTCAGGCAAAGCTGGGTGATGAACGAGATACAGCCATGCAAGACGGCCTCCAGCCGTCGTGATGTTATATTACTGCCCACGGCGAAAGAAGCGCTAATGGAGATGGCAGAGGGCTATATGCTCGGGGAGCGTAAACCGTCCAAGCTCATATTTCCTTCGGCAGTTGGTTCGCCTCTCAGCCAGAACAACATCATCAACCGCGTATGGGACCCGGCGTTAACCGATCTCGGCCTCCGAAGGAGAACACCATATCAGACACGACACACCTTTGCTTCGCTCTGCCTGCTGGCAGGCGAGGACCCTGCCTGGGTCGCGAAACAAATGGGCCACACCAATTTGAAAATGATTTATGAACGATATGGAAAATACATCAAAAATCGAACAAGGCAGGACGGCTCGGCGTTATCCAACATGGTCTCAGACAGCCTGAGAATAGAAGCTTGATTTATAAAAGCTTTTCTGTATAATTAAAACCAATATGACGAGGGACGATCTTGTACACCACTGGGTAGAGCAATCAGACCGGGACCTGCCCGTAATGGAGACCCTTTTCTCTAACGGCCATTACATGTGGGCGCTGTTCGTCGGGCATCTGGTCACAGAGAAATTGCTCAAGGCGTATTATATTAAAAAAATGGACGCGAACGTTCCGTTCATTCATGATCTTACAAAGATTGCTGATTTGTCTGGCCTTGTCCTCACTAAGGAACAGGAAGATTTCCTCGACGAAGTAACAGAGTTCAACATCAAGGCGCGTTATCAAGATCATCGCCAAAAATTTTATAAAAAAGCGACGAAAGAATTCACGCAACGATATATAATCAGTATAAAGGAGTTCAGGTCATGGCTGAAACCACAATTAATAAAGACTTGATCGTCGAGAAAATACACCGGTTCGCCAAGAGCCTCGAAGAACATAAGCTGAAGGTATGGAGGATGTACCTTTTCGGCTCGTATGCGAAGGGGACTGTTCACAAATATAGCGACATAGACGTAGCCGTATTTCTCGACCAAGATGATATAGACGGCTTCGACGAAGAGGTCATGATGAGGAAGCTACGGCGCGGCATCGATTTAGATATCGAGCCGCACGCCTTCGCAAGGACGGACTTCGACGAGACCGATCCTTTCGTTGGCGAAATTGTCAGGACTGGCGAGCGGATAATTTAACTGGTCTGACGCTTGCTTGAACAGTAGCCATTCCTAATTCTGGGCTTTCAGACCGTCTGAAAAAAAGAGCTAAAATCAGCATAAAGGGGCGTAAAGCAAAATCAGTAAGTATTTGATTACATTGAAAACACGTTGATTTTATTGGGGTTAAAAACCCCTAAAATGGGCCTTACAAGCCGTAGGTCGTGGGTTCGATCCCCTCCCCGCCTACCAAAAAAAACAAAGGGTTGCGGTATATGCCGTAACCCCGTTTTTGTTCAACGTAACGTTTTCGTGACATTCTGTCCTCAGGGCAGGCCTGTTCACGGAATATAGCATCCAGAATTTTTACCGCCTTAGGCATCCCAGATTGACCCACTATAGACACCCTGTGGCTGTGCTTGCTGTCATCGTCGTATCGAAAAGGATATCGAAAAATCGGAGGTGCTGGTGTCCCTGAAAGAAATGCTCCTGGGAAGGCGGCTCATGAGCCGCGAGGAGAAGGGCGAGCAGTTAACCGCATTCTCCGGGATTCCGGTGGTGGGATTGGATGCACTTGCCTCGGCGGCATACGGGCCTGAGGCCGCTCTGACGATTCTCCTGGTGCTCGGCAACGCCGCCTCCCGCTATATCATTCCTATCACCGCGGTGATAATCGCCCTGCTCTTGGCAGTTGCCCTGTCTTACCGACAGACGATATCCGCCTATCCGCAGGGAGGCGGCTCGTTTACAGTTGCCAAAGAGAACCTGGGCCAGTTCGCCGGTCTTTTGGCGGCATGCGCACTATGCATCGATTATGTGCTGAATGTGGCGGTCGCAATCTCCGCGGGCGTTGGAGCTTTAGTCTCGGCGGTTCCCGCACTGCTCTCATACACACTACCTCTCTGCCTTGTAATCCTGGTCCTGCTGGCGGTAGTAAACTTAAGGGGCGTCCGCTCCGCGGGCATCCTTTTCATGTTCCCGACCTACCTGTTTATCGCCTGCCTCGGCACCGCCATCCTGATAGGGTTATTCAAGGTTGCATTGGCGCACGGCAGTCCGGTCCCTGTCTTGCCGCCGCCCAGGATCCCTGCCGTAGCCACCGTGGCCGGGCTCTGGCTGGTGGTCAGGTCATTTGCGAGCGGGTGTACCGCGCTTACCGGAGTCGAAGCCGTAAGCAACGCAGTTCCCATCTTCCGTAAGCCTGCCGTAGAGCGCGCCCGCCGGACGCTGACAGTCATTATGGTAACCTTGGCCTTCCTGCTTGCAGGCATAGCCGTACTGTCGCACGCATTTGGGATAGGCCCCACGCCGCCGGGCCAACAGGGGTACCAGAGCGTGCTGTCGCAGGTCATCGGCGCGGTCGCCGGGCGTCATATTTTTTATTATGTCAGCATATCATCCATCCTGGTGGTACTGTCGCTTTCAGCCAATACGAGTTTTGCGGATTTTCCCAGGGTATTACGTCTGCTCGCGCTGGACCAATACCTTCCCGCCGGGTTCGCCCACCGCGGTCGCCGGCTTGTCTATTCCAACGGGATAATCCTGCTGACGCTTCTGTCGGGGGTTCTGCTTATAGCCTTTGGCGGTATAACGGACCGGCTCATCCCCTTGTTCGCGGTGGGGGCTTTCATGGCCTTTACTCTCTCGCAGTTTGGGATGGTGTTCCATTGGCGCCGCTCAAAGGAGCCTCACGCTCTTCGGTCAATGGCTCTCAGCGCCGCAGGCGCCTTAGCGACCGCGGTTACCCTGGTCGTCATTGCGGTAGCGAAATTCAAGGAAGGCGCATGGCTTACCATCCTGGTCATCCCGCCTCTTATGTTTATGTTCATGCGCATCCGGCGGTATAACGAATGGATCGACCAGAAAACCGGCGACGAGGATAAGCCCCTCGATACATCAGATTTGCCGACGCCCATAGTCGTTGTTCCACTTAAAAGGTTGAACAGCATGACACGGAAGGCCCTGCGGCTGGCACTGGAACTATCGCCTGATATATATGCAGTCCAGGTGCTCTCGGAGGATATGAAAACGCAGGACCTGTCGGGATGCTGGGATGATCTGGTCGAGAAGCCGGCCCGCGCCTCGGGTCACGCCGTCCCGCAACTTGTAGTCGTCACCTCGCCTTACCGGGAGTTTTACGGTCCGTTGCTTAGATATATCCGGAAGTTATCCGCCCAGTACAAAGACCGCCCGATTGCGGTGATAGTCCCGGAGCTGGTGGAAAAGATAATGGTATAATTTCATCGTTCGGCATCGGGCCACTCTGCTGAAAGAACTGCTGCTTCTTGAGGCAGGACCCCAGATAACAGTGATAAATACGCCCTGGTATCTGGAACATCGACGCGCGATTTTGACCCACAATCGGCATCCTTCCTGACCCAGGCAACATTTGATAAAAAAAGGGGCTACGGACCATGTATTCCATGCCGTAACCCCTTGATTTATTTGGTGCCCCCAGCATGGCTCGAACATGCGACACCAGGTTTAGGAAACCTGTGCTCTATCCAACTGAGCTATGGGGGCAAAGAGCGTTTAAAATATAGAACAACTAATGGCCGTAGTCAACTAATAGCTGATTAAAGACAGCACCTGGTGTCCCGCAAGCTTGTCCCGGCCTTTAAGCTCCGTAAGCTCTATCAGGAACGCAACGCCGACCACGACCGCACCGAGCTGTTTTAAGAGGTCCAGCGTAGCCGCCATCGTGCCGCCCGTCGCCAGCAGGTCGTCCACAACCAGCACGCGCTCGCCCGGCGTTATCGCGTCCTGATGGACTGTCAGGGTATCAGTACCGTACTCGAGCTCGTACTTCGCCTCGTATATATCGCTTGGGAGCTTGCCCGGTTTCCTGACAGGGATGAATCCGGCGTTAAGCCCGTATGCAACGGGCGCGCCCGTTATAAAGCCGCGGGACTCTATCCCGACGACCTTCTCAATCCCCTCGTCTTCATAAAAGCAGATGATCTTGTCGATGACCTTCTGAAAGGCCTCGCTATCCTTCAGGAGCGTGGTAATGTCCTTGAACAGGATACCCTTCTTAGGGAAGTCCGGGATGTCCCTTACGCGGGACTTCAGGTCAAGCATATGCCCCCTTAACGAAATGTCTTTATAAAATGCTGTCC
>JBARKJ010000030.1:0-94547 GCA_049801375.1 Nitrospirota bacterium
ATCGGGCTTTTCGATACCCCGATCGCCATCGCGGTAGACGACCAGGAGAACATGTACGTCGTGGACCAGGGAAACTACCGCGTGCAGAGGTTCGACCGCTTCGGCCTCTTCCAGTTCGCTTTCGGCAGGCAGGGCATGGGAGACGGGGAATTTACCCAGCAGACTATAAAGGTGCCTCCGTCGCCCATCCCCGTCCCGGTGCTGAAGGAGACCGGGGAGTTCGAGTTCAACAAGCCGATGGGAATCTACCTGGACAGGGACAGTACCAGGAACCTCATCAGGATACACGTGGCGGACTCGTTGAACAACCGCATCCAGAGGTTCCTTGTCGCGCCGAATTCCGAGCAGGACTTCGAAACATTTTTCGATCCGTTTACGGCGAGCGGCACGAACATCTTTATCCTGCTCACCAGGTCCGGAAACGCGGTGGACACCGCCCTTCACGACTTATTTAAAAACGACAACACCAGGCAGGCAATCCTGGACCCGCTGTATCTGCGCGCCGATATTTCCGGCGGAAAAGCCAATTCGACCACCCTGACGCCTTTCGTATGGGGGGGCTTAGGGTTCACGCAGGGACAGCTTAACACGCCGACATACCTCGTAAAGGACGAGAACAATGTCCTGTGGGTCTCCGATACCGGGAACGGCAGGGTGGAAGGTTTCAACGTCAGCGAATCCAACCCGGCAAACGACGCAACCTACTTCCGGGAGTTCGGAGACGACATAAATCTCCCATACGGCGCGGGCAGGCTCAATCAGCCTACCTCCATCGCGTACGACAACCAGGGCATCGGCGGATTTTTAGTATTGGACAAGCTGCAAAGCGGCGGATATGCGATTGAAAAATTCGACAGGGACGGCCGGTTCACGGGCGTATTCGCCGCTTCCGGCGACAAGGAAGGGCAGCTCAAACAGCCGGTGGCCATCGCCGTCAACACGTTCGACAACACCTGCTTCGTCACGGATAGGGGTTTGCGCAAGATAATGGTCTATAGCAACAAGGGCGATTTCATGTACGAGTTCGGCGGCGACGAACTGGCGGACCCGAGGGGAATAACGGTTTTAAGAAACGGCTATGTCTACGTGACGGACGCCGCGAAGAACATGGTTTACCGGTATGTCCCGCAATAAGCGCCTCTTTGCCCTCTGCACGCTACTTTTGATTGCAGCAATCATCCCGCTTAAAAAATCCACCGCAGTCGAAACGAAGGAAACCGCCCCCGACGTGCGCATAATCGTGCCCGAGAACTTGACGGCCGTCTTCTCCGAAGCGGAGCTCTCCGGCGCCGGGCGCGGCCCGATGCCCATCCAGCCCACCACGGAGAAAAAGATCGCGGTGGTCGGCGTAGCGGAAGGCGAGCCGGAGATGGAGATAGTCAACAACGGCCGCTCCAAGGTAGTCCCCGTTTTTCACGAGCAGTATTTCCACGCGCAGGTGATGCTGTCGCTCGGCTCAAACATGATCGACTTGCGATGGAGAAAAAAGGGAGGGGCGTGGAATGTCAAGACCATCTACATTTTCCGCTCCTCGAAGCTCCCGGGTGGCCAGGGCGAGAATTATCCCGCGTACGTTTTCCATACCCCGGGAAAAGAGGAGCAGTGTCAGGAGTGCCACCAGATGAACCTGACGCAGGCGGAGATAGAAACGGGGATGGATAAGAGTTGTTTTGAGTGCCATGGGAACCTGCTGACCAGCGTCTACGTGCACGGCCCAGTCAACGTGGGGATATGCACCGTATGCCACGACCCGGACAGCACGCCTAACAGATACCGGATACAGGAAGACGACAAGCCCCTGTGCTACTCCTGCCACGACGACAGGAGGAAGGTAGACGAGGGGAAGAAGCTTCAGCACGGTCCCGTGGGCGCCGGGATGTGCACGGTATGCCACGACCCGCACGGCTCGCCCTTCGAATTTCAGCTCGTCAAACCGAGGACCGAGATATGCCTAATGTGCCATCAGGACGACGCGAACCGCTGGCTGGACTATTCCTCACTGCACCCGCCCTTCAAAAGAGGGGAGTGCTACAGATGCCACGACCCCCATTCGGCGGATTACAAATATAACCTGAAGGCGGACAGGAAGGATATCTGCATGCTCTGCCATACCGTCCCAATCCCCGGCCATTTGCATGAGCCGGGGAAAGTGCCCCAGTTTGCCCTGCCGGAAGATTTCCCGCTGGACGACGAGGGGAAGACGATGTGCCTGACCTGCCACGACCCGCACGGAGCCAGGGGATATCACCTGACCCGCCGCAAAGGCTGCGGCGGCTGCCATCCCGACAAGGCCTCTTAGGCCATCTTGCCGATCTTGAACATCTTCGTGCCGCACACGGGACATACCCCTTCGACCGCGGGCTTCCCGTTTTTCATCGTGATTTCCTTGGCGTCCTTCATTTCCCTTTTTTCCTTGCACTTGACGCAATAGCCGCTTGTCATCTTGCCTCCTTGAAGTTGAACCGCATTTGAGTTTTAATACTACCATTAATTTTTTAGAAATCAAATCAATTTCCGGGCCGCGCCGGTGACAAAGGAGGCTAAGTGCGCTATAATTAAGATATAATACTGATTATAGACAGCGGAGGTACGACATGAAAATTTTCGTTTCCGGTTCTTCCGGCTTTCTGGGGAGCGCCGTGACGAACGAGCTTGCACGCCGGGGGCACGAGGTCATAGCCCTGGATAACGAGCTTAAACGCTCCGGGGAGGAGTCATACCTGGAGGAGGTCATCCTGGGAAGTGAAGGTCTCCTGGAAGAAGGGGAACTTGAAGAGACGGATGAGACTGTCGTGCTGGAGGGGGAAGAGCCACCCGGGGAGACCGTGAGTCTGCCAGGGCAGATCAGGTACTTTTACGGGGACCTGTCCGATGCAAGGATAGAGCGGGAACTCAAGAACTGCGACAAGATAATAAGCCTGACCAAGCCTTTCAGCGAAGAAAAGGACATCCCGGAAGACGAGATAAGCGAGTATGGGAAAAAGCACGCCCGGGACGTGGTTAGTCTTCTTCAAAAGGCCGCCGGCGGGAAGGCGAAAACCGCCATAATCACCTACCATACACTCTGCCTGGGGAACAGGGGGGAAGCGGAGGTGAGCGAAGTGGACGCGATGAACCCGGCCGGGTTCTGCAGGCCGCTGGAAGGCTCTTTCGAGTCCATAACGCAGGCGGGGAAGGAGGCGGGGATGAAGCTCGTAAGCCTGTACCCTTCGATGGTTTACGGGCCGGAAGGCTGGTTTAAGAACCTGGTCAATAATATCGTCTACGGCAAGGCGAAGATAGTGGAGCCGGGGGATAACTACCTGAGCCTGCTGCACATCGACGACCTGGCCGGGCTGTATGCGGAAATAGCGGAGCGGATAGACGAGGACGCCATGTATATTCTCTCCGGCTTGGCGCCGGTGACGCAGAAGGAGATGGTAGTCGAAATCGCCGGTCTACTGGGAGCGCCGGTGCCACAGACGGTCGATTTCGAAACCTACGCCAGGAAGTTCGGCAGGCTTTCGGCCGAGAGCATGAGCGCGTCCATAAAGGTCAACGCCCAAAAAGTGCTTGACGATACCGGATACAGTCTGAAGTTCCCGAACTGCAAGGCCGGGATACCGCAGGTCCTGCGGGAGATGGGGTTCGAGATTGGAGGACAGCAGTTCAAGAGAGCGGCGTGACGTCAGGGGGCGGGGGAATACAGTTTCTTGTACATGAAATAATTTCTCAGCACCTTCTTCACGTACCCCCGCGTCTCGGCGTAATCGATGTTCTCTATGAAGTAATCGTCCGGCATATCCCCGGCCTTGGCCTTCCACTTCGCCAGGCCCCCGGGCCCCGCGTTATACTCGGCCAGGACGTAGGCGAGCCTTCCGCCGTGCTTTTTTAAAAGCTGCCTGAGATAAAAAGAGCCTATGGGGATGTTGAACCCGCAATTTTTAAGACCGTCCCCGCCGGGGGAGGCGACGTTCATATTGCGGCACATGGCGTCCGCCGTACCCTCCATAAGCTGCATCAAACCCACCGCGCCCACGGGTGATACCGCATCGGGAGAGCAGTGCGACTCTTCCCGGATGACGGCGCTGATAAGCCACGGGTCCATGCCGTATCCCTTCGCCTCCAGGTAGATTGCATCCCAGTCCGGCAGCGGGAACAGGGTCTTCAGGTCCTCCGCCGGCAGGTTTCTTTCCCGGGAAGAGTGCCGGCTCCACGAGTAAGAAACCAGTTCCAGGGGTCTTTTATATTCCCCTATGAAATGATAGGCGTCGGCAATTTTATCCGCTTCCTGAGGAGTCTTAAATAAACCCTCCGCGTGCCGAAGCTCTTTTTGGGCAAGGTCGTACAGGCCTTGCACTCCCAGCTCATAGACGGCCTGAAGCCTTGCGTCGGGCGAAGCGGAAGGCTCGTCCATATAATCGTCTTCTACTTCTTCCGGGCCCGGAATCTTCTCCTCCCGCGGGTCCCCGGAATATATCCGGGAGGGAAGACCCGAGATAAGGCCGTAGAAGGAGTACGGATAAGTCGCCTTCAGTTGACCTGCGACAAGATTCGCGTCTTTCTGGTTGCCTTCCAGGCCAAGCGCCTTCGCCCTCCAGTAAAGCGCCTGCGGCGCAAGCGAAGAATCGGGGTAGTCCGAGTAAAGCTTGGAGAAGCACTCCCCGGCCGCGGGATAATCCTTTTTCTTGAACTGCGCCCAGCCCGTCTGCCAGAGCGCCTCATCCATATTCGACCACGCGGGAAAATCAGCAGAAAGCTTTTTCAATGCGGCGAGCGCCCCGTCGTAGTCACCCTTCTGAGAGAGGACGGTCCCCAGGAGGTACAGGGCATGGGCGGTATTGGACTCGCGCGGATATTTTGCCGAGCAACGGTCAATGGTATCGCTGAACTTCGAGATATCGCCTTCCCGGAGGTACATCCGGGCAAGCAGGAGATACGCCTCCGAGGCCTTATCCGTCGAGAGCTTCCTGTCCAGCGCCGCACGCAGGGCTTTCTCGGCCTCCCGGCTGTCCTTAAGGCGGAAATAGCACTCGCCCTCGCCAAAAAGCGCTTCCGCGCGGAGCTTCGATTTCTTCTCCAGCCGGCGATACACCGCGCTGTACGATTCCAGCGCATCTTCGGTCATGCCGCGTTTCATGCAGGACCCCGCCCTCTCCATATGTTCGGCAACGTCAAAAGCGGGTATTTTTATGTCCAGTTCCCGGAGGCGCTTTCTGGCCTTCGGCTCGAAGGACAGCCCCGGAAAGTCCTGCCACAGGACGCGGTAATATTTAATCGCCCCTTTGGAGTCCCCGGCCCCGGCCAGCGCCAGCGTCAGAAGATAGTCCGCCCTTGCCGCGCTTCCGCTCGCCAGGTCTTCGCCGAGAAGGGGCTTTATCAGCTCCTCCACCTGCGCGTAATTTCCAAGGAGAAGAGATATCTCCCCCGCCTGGAGGATGCTTTCAACCGATACCGGCCTGGCTTCCCTTGCCGCATTCAGGTAAAGTTTCAATGCTTCTTTGTAGCGGCCCGCCCGCTGCATGGGCGAAGCGAGCAGGTAATCCGCATAGCCCGCAAGGGGCGCCAGTTTCTCTTTGGATAACTGAAAGTACTCGGATGCCTTGTCTAAATCGCCCGCAGCCCCGTACGCCCGCGCGGCCAAAAACGCGCCCCGGCCTTCCCACGCCGTACCGGAGTAATTTTTCATGATTATTGCAGACGCAGAGGCGGCCCCGTTGTAATCGCCGTCCTGGAACTGGCCCAGCGCTTCCTGAAATTTTTCCGCGCCGCCGTCGTCTTCCTCGGGCTTCCCGGCGTCGTCGAACCGGAATGCGGCGGCGGAGCTTATGGAGTGGTCCAGCAGCGGAGGCGGTACGGAATAGCCCTGCAGCGGAGGCGGTGGCGCTTGTATGGCTGGTGCATCGGCGCCAAAGGCGAAAGACGCCGGCAACATAGACGCGATAAGAAGTAAAGAGAGAAAAAACTTCATGGGAGGAGGGTCCTGCAAAATAAAATTCGTACAAGTGATTATCCTGTAAAAGCGGCCTTGTGTCAATGAGATTTTGCGGGATTTTTGGGTGATTTTGGCGAGAGACCTCAGAAAACTTGACTAAACCCCCGCCCCAGCATAAAATACCTTTTTTAACCAAGGGAGTCTTTTTTGCTGAAGAAGTTTTTTATTTCTGCCATCTCGCTTGCCGCGGTTCTCATAGTAGTCCTGATGGTCTCATCCTGCGGGAAAAAGCCGGGCAACGTTCCGAAGAAGTTACCTTCTTCCCCGCCGAATCCATCGGCGGCTGCACGAAAGCCCGCTAAGATGCCGCCTCCCAAGCCTGCGCCGACACCGATGCCCGCCCCGGGAAAAGAGGTACGGGTAGTGATAATCATAGACGACATGGGCAACGACATGAAGGCGCTGGACGAAGTACTGGCGCTTCCGGGGCCGGTCGTCGTGGCGGTGCTTCCCCTCACCAGCCACTCCGCTGAAACGGCAATCCGGGCTGAGTCCGCGGGAAGGGAGGTGCTCCTGCACCTGCCGATGCAGCCCAAGGGAGACCTCCGGGGCCTGGGGCCGGGGGCGCTGATGTCCGGGATGGGGCCGGAAGAGATAAAGGAAAATCTAAACAAGGACCTGGCGAGCGTGCCTGGCGCGGAGGGCGTGAATAACCACATGGGCTCGCTTCTCACGGAGGACCCGGCGGCGATGGACGCACTGATGACTGAGCTTAAGGCGCGTAATCTGTTCTTTATTGACAGCCTTACCACGTCCGGCAGCGTCGCCTGCCGGATGGCGTCTGAAGAGGGCGTCCAATCCGCGTCCAGGAGGGTATTTCTGGATGACTTTCCGGACGAGGCAGCGATAAAGGCGCAGCTTGAGCGGCTGGTTAAACTGGCAAAAAAATACGGGACCGCCATAGCGATCGGCCATCCGAGGCCCTCTACCTTAAAGGTACTCAAAGAGGAAATTCCAGGGCTGTCTGCCCACGGCGTGCGCGTGGCGAAAATTTCCGAGGCGCTGAAATAAATGTATATTCTTGGCATAGAGACTTCTTGCGACGAGACGGCGGCGGCGGTCGTTGAGGACGGCTCCGTCATCCTTTCCAACGTCGTCTCGACCCAGATAGAACTGCACAGGAAATGGGGCGGTATTGTGCCGGAAATCGCCTCCCGCGCGCACATAGAGAACATCATGCCGGTCCTGCACGAGTGTCTTCAAAATTCCGGCAGGAAGCTATCGGACATGGACGCCATCGCGGTGACCGTGGGGCCTGGACTTATCGGCGCGCTGCTGGTCGGAGTGTCGGCGGCGAAGGCTTTGGCGTACTCGGCGAAGCTTCCGCTTGTGGCCGTGAACCATATCGAAGGCCACCTGGGCGCGGCCCTGCTGGGCGCGCATGACATAAAGCTGCCGCTCGTGATGCTGGTGGTTTCCGGTGGGCATACCCACCTCTATTACGTCCGGGGGTTCCGCGACTATGAAAAACTCGGGCAGACCAGAGACGACGCGGCCGGCGAGGCGTACGACAAGGTGGCCAAGCTTATGGGCCTGCCATATCCCGGCGGGCCGGTGATAGATAAGATAGCGAGCGAGGCTTCAATGGCTGGAGGCGCCCCTATAAAATTCCCACGCGCATACCTGGAAGCCGGGTCTCTGGACTTTTCCTTTTCCGGGCTGAAGACGGCGGTGCTGAATTTCGTCCGCGGACAAAAAGAGACGGAACTCTCTGACGAGCTTCGCGCGCGGATTTGCAAGGAGTTTCAGAACGCGGTGGTAGATGTATTGGTAAAGAAATCGGTGCAGGCGGTAAAAAATAAAAATGCCGGGACGCTGGTGGTGACGGGCGGCGTCGCATCTAATTCGGCCTTGAGAAGCGCGCTGACTATTGCTTCAGGAGAAAATAATTTCCGCCTCGTCGTCCCCGGCCCGGACCTCTGCACGGATAATGCCGCCATGGTCGCGGCGGCGGGGTATCATTTATTCAGGATGGGAGCGACGGCGGGGCTGGACTTGAACCCGCAGGCGAATCTGCCGCTGGAAAAGATGAAATAAATGAAAATCGGAAACGTTGACATACACGGAAAAGCAGTCCTCGCGCCGCTTGCGGGGATAACCGACCTGCCGTTCCGCATGATATGCAAGGAGATGGGCGCGGCGCTCGTGTTCACTGAGATGATAAGCGCGGAAGGGCTTGTCCGGGACCAGAAGGCCACGGCGATACTCACTGAGTCCTGCCCTGAGGAGCGGCCTGTCGCGTTCCAGATATTCGGCAGGAACCCTGAGTCCATGGGCGAGAGCGCGAGAAGGCTTTCCGAAATTGCGGACATCATAGACATCAACATGGGCTGTCCGGTGAAGAAGGTGGCAAGGGGCGGCAGCGGCTCGGCTTTGCTTAAGGACCTCGCGCACGCGGAGAAAGTTATCAAGGCGGTGGTCGAGGCGTCGAAGGTTCCGGTGACGGTGAAGATGCGCACCGGCTGGGATAAAGCGGACGCCGCCGTGGAGCTTGCGAAGGCCGCCGAGGCTTCGGGCGCGGCCGCCGTTACGGTCCACGGGAGGACGGCAAAACAGGGATTTTCAGGCGTTGCCGACTGGGCTGAAATAGCGAAAGTGAAGCAGGTTGTTTCAATTCCCGTGATAGGGAACGGCGACATTTATTCTGCCCAGGATGCGGCGCGGATGATGTCTGAAACCGGCTGCGACCTGGTGATGATGGGACGCGGGGCGCTTGGCAACCCCTGGCTCTTCAGGGAAATAAACTCATTGTTTTCTGATGGGGCGACAGCGGATAAGCCGACGCTGGAGGAACGGGGCGAAGCGCTGGTAAAACACCTGCGCATGCAGCTCATACAACTATCCGGGGCGCGTGAGTTGACCGCCGTGAAACTGATGCGCAAGCACGCCGCATGGTACTCACACGGCATCAGGGGCGCAGCGGAATTCAGGCGGACGGTTAATTATATCGAAACGGCGGCGGAATTCGAAGAGGCGGTTCTAAATTTTTTCAGGCGGGGGTGCTTTTCAGTTTGAGTACCGCTTAATCGAACTCCAGCATCGCAATGCCTGTCTTCTCGTTGACTTTCTTCCCGGCGTTTATGCCCGTCACCTCTACCAGCATCGCCTCCACCACGAGGAATACTTTATCGTCCTTGCGTATGCAGCCGGTCAGCGTAGTCGCGCCCTTGCCCACCGCGCCGTGCAGGTGTATGGCGGGCTCGCCGTCCTTTAAAAAAACTGAGCCGATACCCGCTACCTCGCGCCCGTCGGTGAAGTTCTGCCACATCGGCTCCGGCGGGAGCACGGGTTCTTTCGGGCCGCAGACCATCGAGGCCTCGCGCATGCCGCCGAGCAGGAAGAAGAAGCCGGCGGTTACTTTTTCGTCTTTCGCTACCTTTATGACGCCGTCTAGCAGGCTGTCCCCGTCTTCGTACTTCAAGATAAATACCCTGCCAATGTTACCGGACCGATATTGCATGAAGCTCCTTTTATAGTTACTCTATCTTCTGCCCCTTGGCGACCACGACCACTCCCCCTGGACTGACGGTAAAACGCCGCCTGTCTTCCACCGGGTCGTAGCCGATGGTCGTCCCTGCCGGGAGCTTGACGTCCTTGTCTATTATCGCCTTCTTTATCTTGCATTGCCGGCCTATCTCGACCCGCTCCATTATGATGGACTCATGGATTTCGGAGTAGCTGTTTACCCGGACCGCGTGAGAGAGTACGGAGTCCTGTACCCTGCCGCCGGAGATGATGCAGCCGGAAGATACTATGGAGTCGAGCGCTATGCCGAGCCTTCCGCCCTTGTACTCCTGTGCGAAGACGAACTTTGCCGGCGGATACTGCCTCTGGTAAGTCCTGAGCGGCCACTGCTGGTCGTAGAGGTTGAAGAGCGGCATGATGGAGGCGAGGTCCATGTTGGCCTCCCAGTACGCGTCTACCGTCCCCACGTCGCGCCAGTATTTCGAACGCTTTTTGTTTTCGTCGAT
The DNA here is from genome assembly GCA_049801375.1 of Nitrospirota bacterium. Classification (GTDB taxonomy): domain Bacteria; phylum Nitrospirota; class JACRHJ01; order JACRHJ01; family JACRHJ01; genus JBARKJ01. The sequence goes on from JBARKJ010000030.1 coordinate 9,946, forward strand.
GAAGTTATATGCCAGGACCTTGCGCCGTTTGAACATCGTGGGGATGATGTCCTTGCCGAAGTCATGCGAGGTGGCCAGCTCCGCGTCCTCCCGGAGCATCTGGGTGATCGTCTCCGTATTGAATATATATATTCCCATCGAGGCGAAACATTTGTCCTTCTTGCCCGGTATGGTCTTCGGGTCCTTCTTCGGCTTCTCTTCGAACCCGACGATATTGTTGTCCTTGTCCACTTCGATTATTCCGAACTCGGAGGCCTCTTCCTTCGTCACCTCTATCGCGCTTACCGTGGCCTCGGCCTTCCTGCGCCGGTGGTACGCGAGCATCTTGGTATAGTCCATCTTATAGACGTGGTCGCCCGAGAGCACCACCAGTTCGGAGGGGCGCTCTTTTTCAATGGTATAGATATTCTGGTATATGGCGTCCGCCGTCCCCTGGTACCAGTGCTCGTCTATCCTCTGCTGAGGCGGGAGCGTCATTATATACTCGCCCATCTCAGGGTTCAGGAAATTCCAGCCCAGGTTTATGTGCCTCTCAAGCGAGTGGGACTTGTACTGGGTAAGGACGACGATCTTCCTGAGCTTCGAGTTGATGCAGTTGGAAAGCGTGAAGTCGATGATGCGGTACTGGCCGCCGAAGGGTACGGCGGGCTTTGCGCGGTGCAGCGTCAGCGGAGAGAGCCTTTCTCCTTTCCCCCCGGCCATTATCATTGCTAATACGTTATGAGGCACCTTATTTTAGTCTCCTTTGTCCAGTAAATATTAACAGGAGCATCGTAGCGGGTCAAGGGCGGAAGGAGATTTTATTAAAAAAAAGATGTGAAGCTAAAAGGCGCGGTCATTTCATGACGGGATTGATGGCCAGGGGCATCCTCAACGTGACGGAAGTGCCTTTCCCTGGCGCGCTTTCTATGTCTATTTTCCCGCCGTGGGCGCGGAGTATGGATTCCACTATCGGAAGGCCCATGCCCGTCCCTTCTTCCTTGGTGGTATAGAATGGGTCGAAGAGCCTGTCCATGCAGTCACCGGGTATGCCCTGCCCGGTGTCCTTGAACTGGATATAAAAGCCGGTTAAGTCCTTCTTCAGCCCGGTTTTCACGGTCAGGGCCCCTCCGGCCGGCATCGCCTGAAGGGCGTTGATTATGATATTTAAAAAAGCCTGCTCCATCCTCTTCTCGTCCAGCAGGGCCTCGCGCAGCTTGTGGTCGTATTCTCTCGATATGCTGACGCCCATGCTCATACCTTGGAACTCTATCATCTCGAGCACGGAATCGAGCACCCGGTGCGGTTGCGACGGGGCGAGGCACGGCTTCGGCAGCTTGGAGTAGTTCAGAAACTCGATAACGGTACTGCTCAGGCGTTCCGTCTCCATCTCCACAACCTCAAACAGCTTCCGTACCTCCGGCTGGGTCTTCAGCACTTCTTCCTTAAGGAGGTGCATGTTGATGAACAGGGAGTTCAGCGGATTTTTTATCTCGTGGGCGACTCCGGCGGCTATCGCGCCCATAGATGCCAGACGGTCTAGCTGCATGATCTTCGCCTGGGCGTCCTGAAGCTCCCGGTTTACCCTCTCCAACGTCGAGACTTTCTCCTCCAGGTCGTGATAGAGCTTCGAGTTCTCCAGGGCTATCGCCGCCAGGTTTCCGAAGACAGTAAGTGTCCGGAGGCGTTTTTCGTCGATGGAGCGGTCCCCGCCGGGCGACTCCACCGCTATTACGCCCAGGACACGTTTTTTTGACAGCATCGGGATGAACGCCACCTGTTTAGAGGAGAGGATTTTCTCGAATTCCGGGTGCAGGGGCTCTTTCCCGCTTTTAATGTCCCTTAAAAGCTTTGGACGACGGCTTATGACCGTCTGGACCGGGTGCCCCTGCCCCCTCGAAACAGGCACGACAAAAGAGCGCACTTTTATGTCGAACGGCGCGCGCTCTAAAAGTTCGGAAATATTTTTCCGTCCCGGAGCGGTATCTTCCTCCTCCAGGGCGGTTACTCCCTCCCATATTTCCCTGGCCTCGTCGCCTTTCAGCGGTCCCACCCCAAGCCAGCCTTCAAGCGTGTGGTTCTGGTCGTTCATGAGCAGCAGGTATGCGCGGGAATAGCCGAATGCGTCGTCGGCGGTAAGGGACGTCAGGATTATATAGAGTTTTTCTTCGGTTGGAAGCTGGGTCTGGAGGAGGCGGTTGATGTCGTAAAGAGCCAGGAGTTCGCGGTTAGCCCTTTTCAAGTCCTCTATATAGTCCTTTTCCTTAGAGTCTTTTTTCTTCACTCCTACCTCTCTGGAAAGGCTTTCAGCTTTAAATTCAGAATCAATATAGCATAAATAAGTAAGGCTGTCTCATATTTTTATCCCACCTCGTCGTATTCCCGGACCCTTAGCTTTACACCCAGCTCGTCCGCGGCAATCCTCCGGCACTCGTCAATATCCACACCCGGCATGGCCAGGGCCGTCACGGTTATATCCGGGACGTACGCCTTAGCCCGGACTACGAACTCCTTCAGAGATTCATATGCGCCGTCCATCTCGGGCTTGCAATATTCTTCATACTGCGCTTCGCTGGGGAAGTTCAGGCTGACGGAGATTGCGTCAACCAGGCCCTTGATTTCGGGCAGAAACTTATCCCCGTGGATAAGCAGGGCGTGGCCGTTCGTATTTATCCGTACCCTTACTCCCTTCGCCTTTACCGCCTTCGCCACTCTCTTAATCGCGTCCAGCCGGAGGAAAGGCTCTCCATACCCGCAGAACACCACCTCCCGGTACCGCTCGAACCCCAACCCCTCCATCGCGGAGAGTATCTCTTCCACGGACGGTTCGTTTTTGATGCGGAGGTTGTGGCCCTTGACGAAATCGGTGGTATTCCGGACGCAGAACACGCAGGCGTTCGTGCATCGGTTGGTGATGTTCAGGTACAGCGAATCGCGGATTGGATATGCGATCTGGCCCTCGGAGGGAGGCTCGCAAACGCCAAAGAGCCGGGTAGCATTCAGGCTCGTTATCCGCATTACGTCTTCCGGCGAGAGGCCCTTCAACCGGGCAAGCGTATCTACTACGTATTTCAGATACGACGGCTCGTTGCGCTTTCCGCGCAGCGGCTTCGGGGCCAGGTACGGGCAGTCCGTCTCCAGGAGGAGCCGTTCTATGGGCACGGTCTTTATCACGTCCCGAAGCGGGTCCGCATTATTGAAAGTGAGGGTGCCGCCGACTGATATATACATACCGAGGTCGAGGGCCCGCCTAGCCATTTCCAGGCCGCCGGAGAAGCAGTGAAGGGTGCCGCCCGCTTCCGGCAGGCCGACCGAGGAGATGACGTCCATCGTTTCTTTTTCGGCCTCGCGGGAATGGATTATGACGGGCTTATTTACGTCATTTGAGATTTGAAGCTGTCTTTTAAAGTGCTCCACCTGCGTATCCCTGGGCGAGAGGTCGTAGTGGTAGTCGAGGCCGATCTCGCCTACGGCGACAGCCTTCGGATCATTCAGGAGTTCAAAAATTTCCGCGTAGTCCTCCTCCGCTGCCGACTTCACGTCGTGCGGGTGGAAGCCCGAAGAAAAATATACGTTGTCATATGTTTCGGCAAGCAAGCGTGCGGCCCGGCTGGATTTAATATCCGTGCCGATGGTGATTATATATTTAACACCCGCCTCTTTTGCCCTGGCCAGCACTTCGGGCAGGTCTTCTTTAAACTGCTCCATGTCCAGATGCGCGTGCGTATCGACTATCATGATTTCACCGGAATCCTCACCGTAAATTTGCTCCCTTTGCCCAGTTCGCTCTCGACTGATACCCGGCCCCCGTGGGTGTCCACCAGGGACTTCACGACCGCCAGGCCCAGACCGGTGCCGCGTATGCCGGAGATGGACTTCGACCGGTAGTACCGGTCGAATATGTGGGGCAGGTCTTCCGGCTCCATGCCGTATCCGTTATCCGCCACCGAAATCTCCACCGCTTCCGCGGCAGGTTTGCCGGCCTCGGCGCTTTCCATCCCGGCGCTTCTTGCTGAGACTACCACGGTGCCGCCGCTCATGGTGTACTTGATGGAATTGGATACCAGGTTCGTAATCACCCGCAGCATTTTTTCCCTGTCCACCGTGATAACTGGCAACCCATCCGGAGCGTCCAACAGGATTTTAATATTCTTCTCCATCGCCTGGATGTTAAGCGTGGAGTAACATTCCTCCAGGAGGCTCGCAGGGTCTGTCTTAGCCAGGTCCAGCCGCATCATCCCCGCCTCGATCTTGGTCAAGTCAAGGTATTGCTCCACCATATCCAGAATTCTCGCCCCGTTTGATTTTATGGAGGTTAAATATCCTTTTTCTTCAGACCCCAGTTTCCCCGATGCTTCTGACATGAGCAGGTCGGAATAGCCCAGGATGCTGGTGAGAGGGGATTTCAAGTCATGGGTAATCAGGGAGATGAAATCCGATTTGCGCTTTTCCAGGAGCTTCTCCCCTGTCACGTCGTAAAACGTCTTTATCTCGCCTATCACTTTATTATTCTCGTCCAGCACCAGTGAACTGCTTATTTTGAACTGCCTGCCGTTTATCTCCGTCTCGACCATCTGGCCGTATCTCCCTATAATGTCTTTATAAACCTCGCAGTTGCTGCAGATATCCTCCAGCTTGCGCTTCACGCTCACCTGGACGCTTGCATGGCAGAAGGTCCCGGATATAAGCCAGCACCGCATATCGTCGGACATGTAGGCTGGGCAGTTTGTATGGATGCAGTTGAACGTCTCCCAGCACCTCTTGCCGCCGCGTGCGCCGTTGCACCGGAAGATGAGGGACTCCTTGACAGGCCCGTCCGGAAGCTCGCTTACCGTCTTCCCCTTCAGCTCTTCCGCCGCAACGCCCCATATAACGCTCATCATGGGGTTTATTTCCAGTATCTCGCCGGAGACGGAGAGGAAGATGACCCCGTCCGGTATGCTTTTGAATATCGCGGAAAGTTTCCCGTGCTCGATAGTCAGGTTGTGCGTCCGTTCCTGCACCGACTTCTCAAGGTTTACGTTAGCATCGAGGATCTGGCGGTAGGAGTAGTCGAGGTTAGTTACCATCGCGTTGACGGTTTCGGCAAGTTCCCTGATCTCCCGGGGACTGGTTACGTCCGCCCGCGCGGAGAGGTCGCCGGATATGATTTTGTATGCCGCCTCCCGTATTATGTCGAGCGGCCGGAGCACCTTGCGGCGCATGAGGAAAAACGGCACGAGCAAAAGGCTCGCGGTTACGATTGCCTCGACAATCCCCTTCTCCTGCCCCTCCAGCCCGAGATGGTCCATAATGAAATGGGCGGAGACTACGGTGATGACCGCGAGAAGCCACCAGATGACGAGCCTTCTGTCGAGGCTGAACCGCATCGTTTTACCTCAGGTCGAGTCCGCCGACGAGCCTGTATATGAAATTGCCGGTGATGGTGAAATTATGTATTTTCCAGTTGTCGGGAAGGGGGTTAAACGGGCTGGCGTCGAACAGGGCCTTCTTGGCCGCCTCGTCCAGCATTGGATAGCCGGAGGATTTCAGTATCGCCACGTCGGTTACCTTTCCCGATTTCTGGATGGTGAACTGCATCACGAGGTCCCCCTGTATGCCGTCCCGGCGCGCGATATCCGGGTACTCCCATCCTTCCTCTATCCGCTGTTTCAAGCCGTGCAGGTACGACGTGAAGTTAAGGTCTTCGGTATCCAGCGTGATCGCGTTCGGGTCCTTCGTCCGCTTCACGTCCTCGTCCACCTTGGCATACTGCTCAAGGTCTTTCATCGTCGGAAGCTTAAGCCTTGGGGGGGCCGACGGCTCCGTGCCTGCCGAACCAGCCGAAGGTGCGGACGGCGCACGGGCGACTGAAGGAGCGCCTGCCCCTGTTTGTCCGGCTGGAGATGCGGGCGCCGCGGGCGGAGCGGGCGCCGGACCCGGGACCTTCAAATCCCCCGGAGAAACCTTAGCCTGCGCAGGTGCCGGCTTAACCTCCCTGGGAGCGGGGAAGGAAGGCAAAAAAGAGCGCTGCGGGGCGGCTTCCTGGACAACCGTCCGAGGGACCGCCATCGCCATCCTCTGCGACATCCGGGCCGGGGGCCCGGACTCTTTCTTCGTCTGTGCAGGCAATACGGTGCTTGGCCCCAGCTTAGGCGGCTCCAGCAGGTCGACCGCTACCGGCTCCCTGGGCTTCTGCTCCTGGGGTTTCTCAAGCGCTATTAAGAGTACGACTGCCAGATGAAATATTAATGAAAGTACAAGGCAGTGGTATAAAAGACCCTTCTTCATCAAAAACCTTTCAATTGGCCTGAAATTATAGCATAATAAGGCTTTATAGCAATAAAAAAATCCCCCCGGGGGCCTTTTGCGGATATATTCGTCCGATGGGAACCGATACGGAAAATAAAAGTAAGATTAACCTGTTAACCCTCGATGTTGATGGACTAAGGGCGTTTGTCGAGGGCCTCGGGATGAGACCTTACCGCGCCGCACAGATATGCCGGTGGGTCTATGTTCTTGGCGCGGATTCCTTCTCCGGCATGACCGACTTATCTCGTGCGGATCGGGAAAAGCTTCAGGAAAACGCGGAACTGCGCCCGCCGGAACTCGTCAGCCGCCGGATATCCACAGATAAGACGGAAAAATACCTCTTCGGGTTACAGGACGGTGAAAAAATCGAGTCCGTCCTGATACCGGATGAGGACAGGCTGACCTTGTGCATCTCTTCCCAGGCCGGGTGCGCACTGGGATGCCGGTTCTGTCTGACGGGGGCGGGAGGGATAAGGAGAAACCTCCTGCCGCACGAGATAACCGGTCAGGTGCTCATGGCGGCGCGTTTCGTGGCGGCGGGCGGGCAGGCGGGGGGTGGAGAGGGGAAGCTCACCAATCTCGTCCTCATGGGGATGGGGGAGCCGCTTTTGAACATGGACAACGTGTTCGAGGCGTTAAGGCGCCTCACCTCGCCCGATATGTTCAATATCTCCCCCAGGAGGATAACTCTCAGCACGGCCGGGGTGGTGCCGGGCATCAAGGCGCTTGGCGAGAGCGGACTCGGGGTGAACCTGGCCGTATCCGTAAACGCGCCGAACGACGAGATCAGGGACAGGATAATGCCGATAAACAAAAAATATCCTCTGAAGGCGCTACTGAAGGCGTTGAAAGATTATCCGCTTGCCCCCAGGAGGCGCATAACCGTGGAATACGTCCTGCTAAGGGGACTTAATGATAAAATTGAACATGCGGCACAGCTAGGAAAACTCCTTCGGGGACTGAAATGCAAGATAAACCTGATTCCATTCAACGAGCATGAGGGAAGCGAGTTTAAAAGACCGTATGCAAAAGCCGTGCTGGCCTTTCAGGAGAGGCTGCAATTTCAAAATTATACCGCATTCATCCGTGACAGCCGGGGGGCGGACATCCTCGCGGCATGCGGGCAATTAAGAGCGTCTTCCCCAGAAAATTCTTGACCAAAGTCCCCTCTGGTGTATAATTTGCATTTACTTCTATTTATGGAGGGTCTGCCGTGGCGGAAGAGAAGTTCGAGAATTCGCTGAAACGGCTTGAGAATATAGTTGCGAAAATGGAGAAGGGCGAGCTGCCCCTTAGTGAATCGGTAAAGCTTTTCGAAGAGGGCATTAAACTTACGCGCGCGCTCACGAAACAGCTCGAAGAAGCCGAGCGCAAGGTGGAGATACTTCTAAAGGACCAGTCCTCTGGCACCAAAATCGAACCCTTTGAGCCGGAAGAGGGGGAATGAACTTCGACTTAAAAAAATATATAAGTGAGAAACGGCGGCTGGTGGAAGACTTTATAAACCTCGCGGCCCCGAAGGCGGACATATTGCCCAAAACGCTGCACTCCTCCATGCGGTACAGCCTGGAGGCCGGCGGGAAGAGGGTCAGGCCGATACTCGCAATCGCCGCCGCGGAAGCCGTGGCAGGACAGGGTGCATCCGATATTCCGGGACTCATTGCCTCGGCAAGCTCGCTGGAGTTCATCCACACCTATTCGCTTATCCACGACGACCTGCCGGCGATGGACGACGACGACTTCCGCCGGGGGAAGCCGACCAACCATAAGGTATATGGCGAGGCCGCCGCGATACTCGCGGGTGATGCCCTGCTCACGTTCGCGTTCGAGCTGTTGTCGTCTCCGGCGCATATGAGGGATATGGACCCGCTCCGCCAGTTGAAAGTTATTCATGAGCTTGCGTTTGCCTCAGGCAGCATGGGGATGGTGGGCGGCCAGGCCGTGGACATAGAGTCGGAAGGAACAGAGATCGATTTCGCCACGCTGGAATATATACATACGCGCAAAACAGGAGCGCTTATCCGCGCGTCGGTGCGTATCGGCGCAATCGCCGCCGGCGCGAGTGATGAGCAGCTGAGAGCCATTACGCGTTACGGCGAAGAGGCGGGACTGGCTTTTCAGATAGCCGATGATATACTGGATATAACCGGCACTCAGGAAGAGATAGGCAAGGATGTGGGCAGCGACCTGGAACGGGGGAAGAAGACGTATCCCGCGATGGTCGGCCTGGAAGAGTCCCGTATGCGCGCCAGCGAGCTTGCCGGGTCGGCTGTGGACGCGCTCGAAATTTTTGCGCAGAACGCGGAGCCTCTCCGCGAGATTGCACGTTACATAGTATCAAGAAAGAACTGATTGCCGAATGGGAGGGATTAATGGCATATCTTGACAGCATCGGCTCCCCTGCGGACCTCAAGGCGCTTAAGCTCAAGGACCTTCCGCTGCTGGCGGAAGAGATACGAGAAGAGATAATCGCGGTCTGTTCCATAAACGGAGGCCATCTGGCCTCGTCCCTGGGCGTAGTGGAACTCGCCCTCGCACTGCACTATGTCTACGATACCCCTGCGGACAAGATAATCTGGGACGTGGGCCATCAGGCATACGCCCATAAGCTCCTCACCGGGAGGCGCGGCCGGTTCGGGACGCTTCGGCGCGAAGGCGGCATAAGCGGCTTCCCCAAGCGCTCGGAGAGCGAATATGACCCGTTCGACGTCGGCCACTCCAGCACGTCGATATCGGCGGCGCTCGGCATGGCGGTGGCGCGGGACATGGAGGGCGACGGTTTTAAAATCGCCGCGGTAATCGGCGACGGCTCGATGACCGCCGGGCTGGCGTTCGAGGGGATGAATCAGGCCGGACACCTGGAGCGGGACCTGGTCGTCGTATTAAACGATAACGAGATGTCGATATCCACTAACGTCGGCGCGCTGTCTAATTACTTAAGCCGCATCATCACCGGCGTCAAGGCGGAAAAGCTCAGGCGCGAGACGGAGCAGTTCGTGAAGAAGCTCCCGAAGGTGGCCGAGCAGATGTTCAAAGTTGCCTCGAAGACCGGCGAAAGGGTGAAGGGGCTTTTCATGCCCGGCATGCTTTTCGAGGAGATGGGCTTCTCCTACATCGGCCCGATAGACGGCCACGACATAAAGATGCTGACGGAAGCATTGAGAGACGCTCGGGACAGGAAGGGCGCGGTGCTCGTGCACGTCCTTACCAAAAAGGGCAAGGGCTATGAGTTTGCCGAGAATGACCCGACCGCGTTCCACGGCACGCCTCCCTTCGATGTGGAGTCGGGCGAGGCCGCGGCGTCCGGCGGGGGCGCATCCTATACCGGCGTATTCGGCGGGGCGCTCGTGGAGCTTGCGAAACAAGACCCGTCGATAATAGCCGTGACTGCCGCCATGCCGGAAGGGACCGGACTCTCAAAATTCGCAAAAGAATTCCCGAAGAGGTTTTTTGACGTCGGCATCGCCGAACAGCACGCCCTGACTTTCTCATGCGGGCTGGCCGCATGCGGCATGAAGCCTGTCGCCGCCGTCTATTCCACTTTCATGCAGCGTGCATACGACCAGGTCGTGCACGACATATGCATGCAGAACCTGCCGGTCCTGATGGCGATGGACAGGGCCGGTGTCGTGGGCGAGGACGGCGAAACCCACCAGGGGCTCTTCGACATATCATTCATGAGGAACGTGCCGAATTTAGTATTCATGGCGCCGAAAGACGAAAACGAGCTGAGGCACATGCTTTTCACGGGATTGAAATTAAACTGCCCCGTCGCGCTACGCTACCCGCGCGGCAAAGGCCTGGGCGTCCCGCTCGATAGTGAATTCCAGGAACTTCCGCTGGGCAAGGCAGAGGTAATTTGCGAAGGTTCCGAGCTGTGCATAATCGCCATTGGAAACACGGTGCATCCGGCAATCCTGGCGGCGAATGAACTTTCGAAATCCGGTTGCCAGACCGGCGTGATAAACGCGAGGTTCATAAAACCGATAGACAAAGACGCCATCATCCGCGCCGCGACGACTTCCAAGCGGATACTCACCGTGGAGGAAAACGTCCTCGCGGGCGGTTTCGGAAGCGCGGTGCTTGAGGTACTTGAGGAGGCTGGGATAATCGTGCCGGTGAAGCGCATCGGCGTCCCGGACATTTATGTCGAGCAGGGGACCCAGGCGCAGATAAGGCGCAGGCTGGGGCTCGACGCGGAAGGCGTCCTCCAGGCGGCGGAGGCCTTCGTCTCGGAAAAAGTTCTGGCGGAATAGCCGACGACTTGAAGGAAGCTAAAAAAAGATTAGACGTAGAAATGGTCTCCCGCGGGATGACCGACTCCCGCCAGAAAGCCCAGGCCCTGATACTCGCAGGCCAGGTAATCGTTGACGGCAGAAAAGCAGTCAAGGCGGGGGAGCCGGTCACCGGGGAAACGAAGATAGAGATAATAGAGGGCCTGCCCTACGTCTCGCGCGGCGGGCTGAAGCTTAAAGCCGCCCTGGATAATTTCAAAATTTCAGTCGCCGGGCTTGTCTGCGCGGACATAGGCGCATCCACCGGCGGCTTTACCGACTGCCTCCTTAAAGAAGGGGCGAAAAAGGTTTATTCAGTCGATGTCGGCTACGGGCTGATAGACTCGAGGCTAAGGAACGACCCCCGCGTGAGTGTGATTGAGAGGGTAAATTTCCGTCATGCCGGCGCCGGGTTCCTGGACGAGCCTGTGGATTTCGCCTCCGTGGACGTCTCCTTTATATCACTCAAGCTCATCCTGCCTCCGATAAACTTGAACTTAAAACACGGGGGTCTGGTCGTCGCGCTGGTGAAGCCGCAGTTCGAGGTGGGGCGCGAGGGCGTGGGCAGGGGCGGCATCGTGCGCGACGAAAGCGCGCGGGAGACGGCCCTCCGCGAAGTTACAAAGTTCGCCGAATCGATAGGTTTTAAAGCGCAGGGCGCGATGGAGTCGCCGGTGAAAGGCGCGAAGGGGAACCTTGAGTACCTGCTTTACTTGCACAAGGCGGAGCCATGATTGACGAGATAGACGATAAGCAAGATTCCGAGCTGCCGGAGGACGGAGCGGCGGAGGAAAAAAAATCAGGCCCTGCAGAGGCCCCTGAGTTTGAGACGGACAAGATGTCCGGGGCGGCGCTTACGGCTATGCGCGCGCGTCAGGAGCACGAGGAGCAGGAGCTGAAGGAAGATGCGCAGGCGCATAAGCTGGGCCTTCAGGCGAGGCTTCTCCGGCTCGACGTGGGCGAACGCGCAAAGCAGGCGAGGATGGGCGACCAGGAGACTCGGATGATACTCATCAAGGACTCGAGCAAGCAGGTAGCTCTCGCCGTGCTCGGTAACCCTAAGCTCACGCTCCATGAAGTGGAGATGATCGCGGCTTCCAGGAACGTGAGCGAAGAGGTGCTCCGGGAAATAGCCGGGAACAAGGACTGGATAAAATCCTATTCCGTAACGCTCGCGCTGGTGAACAACCCGAAGACGCCTGTGCCGATGGGGCTGACGTTCCTTCCGAAGCTGAGGACGCGCGACCTCCGTTTCGTAGGCAAAAATAAAGGCGTGCCGGAAGTCATCCGCATGTCCGCCAAAAGGCTCGCCGGCACCCGCAGCTTTTAGGTTAAGCATATTTAATCTGTCCGCAAGGAATTTCCCGGCCTTCCGCTTTCCCCAAAAAGCACTAAATATTGTGCATCCAGGCAGTCCAACGCCTTCCTTTGGTAGATAACTGCCCTTATTACTTGATAAAATCAAGTTTCACCTAATAATTATTTTCTTGACAAGTAAATATTTTAAGTATAGTTAGTATACCAATACGTATTAAATGTTAAAATAAATTAATTTTACAAATGGATATCTTATGAGCATGATGCGCAGGGACACGGAAAAAAAAATATATAAGACCAGGGATATCTGCGAGCTCTATGACATTTCACGCTCCACACTTTTCAGATGGGAAAACGAAGGGCTCATAACGGGTGTGCAGAGGGACTGGAGGGGCTGGAGGCTCTATCACGCGGCGAACTTAAAAGAGATAGAGCGGATAATAAAGCATAAACAGTAACTCCCGGTAACAGCGAGGTGCGCGTGTTCTTAGGCAGGAAAACACAAATAGTGGGGCTTGATATCGGGTCTCATACCGTGAAACTCGCACAGATTGTGGAGCGCGGAAAGGACCTGGTCCTGACGAAGTACGCATTCAGGGAACTGGACCCCGAGGCGATAGTGGACGGCGCGATTATGGACCGCTCCCAGGTCGCCGGGGTCATTTCCGAACTGTTGCAGGAGACCCAGTTAAAGGTCAAGGAGGCGGTCATAGGCGTATCCGGAAACTCGGTAATCGTGAAGCGGATATCGCTTCCGGAGATGAGCGAGGACGAGCTTTCCGAATCCATCAACTGGGAAGCGGAGCAATATATACCGTTCGCCATCGACGACGTCAACCTCGATTTCCAGATATTGGGTCCCTCCGCGAAGGAGGGCGCCAACACCATGGACGTCGTGCTGGTCGCCGCCAAAAAAGACAAGATAAACGATTACGTGACGCTCGTGACCGAAGCCGGACTGAACCCGGTGATAATGGACGTGGACGCCTTCGCGCTGGAGAATATGTTCGAGGTCAATTACGAGATAGCACCCGGCCGGGTGGACGCGCTCGTGAATGTCGGCGCGGCGGTGATGAACATAAACATACTGAAAGACGGCGCCTCGGTGTTCACCAGGGACAGCTCCGTCGGGGGGAACCTCTACACCGAATCGCTTCAGAAGGAGTTCGGTATCAGTTTTGCCGCCGCGGAAAACCTGAAGAAGGGCGACGATTCCGCGGGGGTGGACCTCTCGCGGGCGCAGTCGCTCATCGGCTCGGTGACGGATGACATAGCGTCGGAGGCGGCGAGGTCCATAGACTTCTTCAGAGCCACCACCGGCATAGAGAACGTGGACAGGGTGATACTATCCGGGGGCGCCGCGCTCATGGCGGGCTTTCCGGAGCGGCTGGCCGAGAGGGTAGGCGTGGAGGTGGAACTGGCCAACCCGTTCAGGAACATAAGTCTTGACCCGAAACTGGACCCGGAGGCGGCGCAGAACTCCGCGCCCTCTGCCGCCGTGGTGGTCGGGCTTGCCCTGAGGAGGTTAAAAGAATGATAAAGATAAACCTCCTCCCGCACAAAAAGATCAAGGCGGTAGATAAGAATATACTGAAACTCCGGGCTGTGGTGCTGGGCGTCACGGTCCTTTCCATCCTCCTGGCCGCATACGGGACTATCCACATATATTCAAAAAAATCCAGCCTTAATACGCAGGTTGACCTGACGAAAAAACAGCTCGATATCATGAAGAAGAAGGTCAAAGAGGCGGAAGGCTACGAGAAGAGCCGGCTTGAATTTGAGCAGAAGCTCAAGACGATTCAGGAGCTGGAAAAGAGAAAAATCCCCATGACGCCGCTCCTGAACGGCATAAACGCCGCTATTACACGGGACGTCTGGCTCACCTCGCTTTCCGTCAAGGGTCCCATGTTCACCATGGAGGGCATAGCGCGGGACAGCAAGAAGAATGCGCAGGCTTTCGCGGACAAACTGCAGGAACTGCCGACATTCTCGAATATCCAGGTTGAGGACGTGAAAGACGTTTCCACCGCCAAGGAGGACAGGTACACGTTTAAAATATCGGGCAAGCTTGCCGGATTTGAGGACCTGCCCCCGGAGCCGGTAGCGGCTACTGAGACGAAACCGGGTGCGAAGCCTGCTGCGAACAAGCCCGCGCCGAAAAAGAAGTAGGAGGAAAGATGAGCATAATTGAGGATAAGCTAAAAAAACTTACCCCGAAACAACAGACACTCCTCCTGTTTTTTATGCCCGCGCTGATAATAGGCGCGTTCATGTATTATGTCTATCTGCCGGGGAGCAAGACTATTTCCGACCTGGAGACGACCGTCCAGACGAACGAAAGCGAAATATCAAAAAGCCAGATTATGCAAAGGAAGCTTAAAGTACTGAAGGCCGAAAACGAGCGCCTCCAGCAGGACCTGAAGGTGGCCACGCAGAAGTTGCCCTCGCCGGCGGAAGGAGAGGGGGTCCCGGACGCAATATCGGGGGCGGCGAAAACGAGCGGCCTTACAGTGAAATCGGTGAACGCCGGAGACAAAAAAACGGGGCCGGACGGGCTTTATATCCAGACGCCTATAAGCGTGGAAGTTAACGGCGGTTACCATGACCTCGGAAAATTCATGGAGAAGCTCGACCAGATGACGATGATGATGACGGTCTCGGAGCTGAATATCTCTTCCGGGACGGTCGGCGGCATTAAAATGAACCTCCCGATCAAGTTTACCGTGCTGGCATATACGGCCGGCGGAGGTAAGTAAGTGGAAAAAAGAACTAAGGTATTAATCATTGTGTTGGTGGTCCTGGGAATTGTGTCCGCCGGGTTCCACCTTTACCGGGGTTACCAGGCCCGTAAGGCGCCCAAACCGAAGATGACGATCACGATGGGCCCGGCCAGAAAGACTGTGGCAAGGGCGAAGTCCAAGCCGGCGGCGGTGGCCAATGCGCCGGGACAGCAGAACGTTGAAGAACCGGTCGCGATAAAGACGGTAGAGACGGGAAAGGAAGTGCAGTATAACACGCCGGAAGACTTCGTGGAGCACACTAAGCTTTCCCAGTCCGATGCGGAATCATATATACAGTTGAAGCTCGACGAGGCCAATAAATCCCTGGAAGCGGCCAGGAAGAAAAAAGACTCCGTTGCCGCGGACAGGGCGGAAAAGGAAATCGCCCTCTATGAGAAAACGGTCGCGCTTTTGAAGACGAGGGTGTTAGCCGGCCCTGAGAAGAACTACGTTTACTCATCGCTCGGCAAAAGAGACCCGTTCATGTCCCCGTTCGAGGTGCCGAAGGTGTTTCTCCCGGTGCCCCGGAACGCCTCGCCGCTTGAGAGGGTGCCGGTCGATAAACTGATGGTAAAGGCGATAATCTGGAATAATAAGGGGTTCAGGGCGATGATAATGACTCCTGACGGTCGGGGCTATACGGTCAAGACGGGCGAACCCGTCGGGGACAAGCAGGGCAGGATTACCAGGATAACCGAAAGCAGTGTCTACGTTACCGAAAAGATCAAGGACATCCTTGGCGACGTGGAGACCAACAAAGTAGTCTTACCCTTGCACAAGGAGGCGGAGTAATGGCGGGCGCCGGCCAATTAAAAAAATCATTTCTGCTTTTATTGTTATGCGTTCTTTCTCTGTCGGCGTGCGCCGGGGGCCGGGAGTACGGGGCCGGAAAGGAAGGACCCGTCGTCCTGAAGAAGGTGGCCGTCATCGACAACGATAAAAGTACCACCGTAGTCATCACCACGGACAAGCCGGTTATCTTCACAACGCTGAGGCAGCAGGACCCCCCGAAGCTTATGCTGGACCTGGCAGGAGTAGAGCCGGGCGAGGCAGGGGGCAGGATGAACGTGGACAAAGGGCCGGTATCCTACATCACTTCGTATAAGGCGGAAAATGCAAGGCAGATAACGAGGGTCGAAATCGCGCTGACCACGGATGCCGAAAGCATAATAACCCAGAACGAGTCTTCGATAAACGTTATCTTAAGCAAAACCGAAAAGCATGTTTTTCCGGGCACGGAAAACCCTGAAGCTAATGTGACGGCGGCGCCGTCCGCGCCAGAGGAAAAAGTCGCTGAGGCCGAGGTTGCCAAACCGGCAGCGCCTCCCGCAAATGCCGTCGCACCGACAGCGCCGTCAGCAAAGGCCGAGGCGTGCGGAGCGGCTTCCTCCGGCCATAAATCTTCCTGTCCGCCGATGCCGGATGCAAAGACGCTGACCCATATCTCCCTGTTCAAAGAGGATGGCATCGCGGGCGTACGCCTTGTGGGGGACGGGGTATTTAAAAAGCCGGAAATCTTCAAGCTTGGTTCCGACAGGCTCGTCGTTGATCTCATTGGCATGGATTCCACAAAGGCGAAGGAGAATCTCGACGTGCACGGGAAGTTGCTGGCGAGAGTCCGGATGGCCGCGCACAAGGAATCCCGGAAGGTCCGCATAGTCCTGGACGTGAAGGGACCTTACGAATATGACGTGCAAAACGCGGGCAGGACTTTGATGATTAGAGTGTATCCGCCGGTTACGGCGAAAAAAGCTCCCGTCGTTGTCGCCCCGCACGCCGCTCCCGCTCCCGCGCCAGAGCGCGAGGCTAAAAAAGAAGCACCTGCGCCAATGGCGCCGGCCGCTCCCGCGCCGGAACGGGTAGCACAAAATGAAGCCCCTGCGCCAACAGCGCCGCGGAACTTCAAGCCCAGGCCGTCCGAGGCAAACGCATCCAAGCCGGTTAATATCTATGTCTCTCGCGCCGGCGGGAAGACTGTTCTTTCTTCCAAGCCCATTGCCGCCCAGGCGCCGGCGGACGCCGGGGACTTCATGGATACGCAGAATAAAAAATATACCGGCGGCAGGATATCCTTCGACGTCCAGGACGCCGACCTCGACAAGGTGATAAAGCTTCTGGCGGATGTCGCGGGCCTGAACCTGATAATGGACCCAACCGACGTCAAGGGAAAGGTCACCTTGAAGCTGGACAACGTCCCATGGGACCAGGCTTTGGACATACTGCTCCGGATTTACAACCTCGATAAGCGGATAGACGGGAACGTCTTAAGGGTGGCTTCGAAGGCGAAACTGGACGAGGAGACAAGGCGCACCCTGCTCCAGGAGGCGGAGCAGAAGAAGCTTGAACAGCAGGCGGAAGACCTGTATACCATGACGTTCAAGATCAATTACATGAAGGCTACGGAGCTTGAGCCCAAGATAAAAAAGATTCTCTCCCCGAGAGGCGAAATAATATCGAACGAGAGCACTAACGAAATTATCGTTACCGATATACGGCAAAATCTCGACAAGGCGGGGGACCTGATAAGGATACTGGACAAGGAAGTAAAGCAGGTGATGATAGAGGCGCGTATAGTGACGGTGGACGTGGGCTACAGCAGGTCGCTGGGCGTCTCCTGGGCACTTACGAGGAATAGCAGTAACAACCCGAGCATCGGCGCGCTGGGCGGCTCCGCCGCAACCGGAGTAAACGGCGGAACCAAAGGCGTGCTGGGGGTAGCGGGCGCCAGCGGGGGTTCGCCTAATTATTCGATTAATCTTCCGGCAGAACTGGCGGCGGGGGCTGGTGGCGGGGCAGCCAGTTTATTCTTTGGTCATCTTATAAAAGGAGTCAACCTCGATCTTACGGTACAGGCGTTGGAGGCGATTAACAAACTGGAGACGCTGGCAGCGCCGAAGGTTATGACGCTGGAGAATAAAGCGGCTTCCATAGTCCAGGGCACAACCCTGTACGTCCAGACCACGTCTGCGGCGGGGACGGCGCCGACGCCTTTGAACGCGAACTTAAGCCTTACGGTCACGCCGCGCGTCACGGGCGACGACTTTATATCCATGGACATAGTCGCTACCGACAACACCCCGTCAACCATAACGCCGCCTGGGGCTACCGCGTCGATAGAGACCAAGTCTGTCAACACCAGCGTGATTGTAAAGGACGGCGATACAATCGTCCTGGGCGGGGTCTTCACTAAAACTACCGATAACTCCGTGTCGGAAGTCCCGCTCCTTGGCAAGATACCTCTGCTCGGCTGGCTATTCAAGAACCAGATCGTGAACCAGCCCCAATCGGAGCTTCTGATATTCATTACGCCGAAACTGGTGAAGCCGGTCGTGGCCCTTTAGCTCTTGCAAATTAAAATATGACGGTTTAAAATGCGCCCGTAGGGGCGCATTTTTTTTGATACTAAATTTAAGGTAACCTGATGACACTTAGATATTTGACTTCCGGCGAATCCCACGGCCCGGAACTGCTTGGGATAATAGACGGTCTTCCGGCGGGCCTGGACCTGACTGAAGACGCCATATCGCGCGACCTCGTCCGCAGGCAGAAGGGATATGGGCGCGGCGGCAGGATGAAGATAGAGTCGGACGCGGCGAAAATCGTCTCCGGCGTCAGGTGGGGAAAAACCACCGGCGCGCCTGTCGGGCTGGTCATACAGAACCGGGACTGGGAGAACTGGAAGGAAAGGATGTCGGCAAGTCCGTCGGATTCCGGGAAAGCGGAGCCGGTCACCCGTCCACGTCCGGGCCACGCTGACTTGGCGGGCATGATGAAATACGGCCACGAAGACGCCAGGAACATACTGGAGCGCTCCAGCGCCAGGGAGACCGCGATGCGCGTCGCAGTGGGCGCGGCCGCGAAGGCACTGCTCTCCCAGTTCGGGATTTCCGTCCTTGGCTGGGTGGTGGAGATAGGCGGGATACGCGCGGAGCTTAAGGGCAGGCCGGCAACGCTTTTCAAACGTGCGGAGGAATCGGCGGTGCGGTGTCCGGACGAGGGAGCATCGCGGAACATGATGGAGGTTATAGACCGGGCCCGGAAAGACGGGGACTCCCTGGGCGGGATATTCGAGGTGACGGTACTGGGATGCCCGCCAGGGCTGGGGACGTTTACGTCGAGGGACAGTACGCTCGACGGGGCGCTGGCCCAGGCCCTGATGAGCATACAGGCAATAAAAGGGGTGGAAATCGGCCTTGGCTTTAATGCGGCGAGGCGGCCGGGTTCGGCGGTGCACGACGAGATATTCCACAGCCGCGCCAAAGGGTATTTCCGGAAGACCGACAACGCTGGCGGCATCGAGGGCGGGATGTCAAACGGAGAGGACATAATACTCCGGGCGGCGATGAAGCCGATACCGACACTGTACAAGCCCCTGCATTCCGTGGATACGACGAGCCATCGGACCTTCAAGGCATCCGTGGAGCGTTCGGATACCTGCGCGGTCCCTGCGGCGGCGGTGGTAGGCGAGGCCGCCGCAGCATTCGTGATCGCACAGGCCATGCGCGAGAAATTCGGAGGTGACAGCCTGGCCGAGATGAAACGGAACTACGATGGCTACATGGATTATATAAAGAAATTCTGAAAACCGTTACTTTCTTTTCACGGGAAAAGAAAGTAACGCAAAGAAAAGCGGGACAGTTTAAAAGTTTTTGGCGCTACCTTTTTACTAAAAAGGTGGCGAATTTAAATCATGCGCAACATCACATTAGTCGGCTTCATGGGAACCGGCAAGACAACGGTTGGCAGAATACTCGCCAAAAAACTCGGATACCGTTTTATCGACGTGGACGAGGAGATAGAACGGGAACAGGGCGTCTCAATCACGCACATATTCTCGAAAATGGGCGAGCCGTACTTCCGCCAGCTTGAGCGGGGCCTGATTAAGACCCTTTCCTTAAGGGAGGGGCTGATAATATCAGCCGGGGGCGGTGCTGTTGTTGACGAGAACAATGTCGAGGCGATGAAGCAAGGCGGTGCGCTGGTATGCCTGACCGCGAGGCCGGACGAGATAATGAAGAGGGTAGGAAATTCGAGCAACAGGCCGCTGCTGCAGGTCCCGGACCCGATGGCGAAGATTATGGAACTGATGGGCAAGAGGGAACCGTTCTACAGTAAGGCGGATTTTATGGTCGATACAACGACGATGACGCCAGAAGAAGTCGCGGGCGAGGTAATCAGGCTGACGGCTGGGATACTATAAAAATGGAAATAGTGAGAGTTGATTTAGGCGTCCGCTCCTATGAGATATTCATCGGCTCCGGCCTTCTGCCCTCGCTGGGCGAGAGGATTAAATCAGCCGGGTTGACAGGCCGCGCGGGTATAGTCACAAATGATACCGTAGGCCCCATATATGCAAAACGGGTAACTGATTCCATCCGGAACGCCGGATACGAAATATCCTTCCTTTCTCTGCCGGACGGCGAAAAATACAAGTCCATCGATAGCGCGACAAGGATTTACGACTGGCTCCTGACGGAGCGGTTCGACCGGAAATCCTTTCTGGTCGCGCTTGGCGGAGGGGTAATCGGCGACATCACCGGCTTCGCCGCCGCGACATACATGCGCGGGATAGATTTTATCCAGGTGCCTACTACACTGCTGTCGCAGGTGGATTCTTCCGTCGGCGGAAAGACCGGCGTGAACCACCCCTTGGGCAAAAATATGATAGGCGCGTTCCATCAGCCTAGGCTGGTGCTGGCAGCCGTGGACACGCTTGATACTCTCCCGAAGGAAGAGTTCGTTTCCGGGCTTGCCGAAGTGGTGAAATACGGGGTGATACGGGACGCCGAATTTTTCAGGTGGCTGGAGGAAAACGCGGACTCGGTGCTGAAGATGCAGCCGAACGTGCTGGTGCATTTAATAAAGCGCTCCTGCGAGATTAAGGCGGAGGTGGTGGGCAAAGACGAGCGCGAGGGGGGCTTACGGGCGATACTGAATTTCGGCCATACCGTCGGCCATGCCGCCGAGTCGCTTACGGACTACACCGGCTACAGGCACGGCGAGGCGGTATCCATCGGCATGGTCGCTGCGGCGAAACTCGCAATCGCAGAGGGTCTGTGCGCCCCAGATGTCGCGGAGCGGCTGACTCGCCTCCTTACCCGTTTTGGCCTGCCGACACAGTTCCCGAAAAACCTCTCTTTCGATGCGGTCCTGGAATCCATCGGCCACGACAAGAAAGCCGAAGGCGGCAAAGTAAAGTTCGTCCTGCCTAAGCGCATCGGCGAGGTAGTTATTACGAGGGAGTGGGATGAAAAAGCGCTTTTTGAGTGCCTCTGAAAATATCAACTGCCTAATTTTTAATCAAAATTCTGCCTGATTTATAGGCATTGCTGTCCATTCTTTTTTGTCTTTCCTTTAAATCCAATTTGTTATATTCTTTCGTGGACGGCATCCTTTTTGCTTAACAATTTCATGGCATTTATGCCAGCTTTCCCGGGGAGGAGAGAAAAGGTGGACCTACTTACAAGTTTGAAGAACAGCGGTGACGTGCTTTTCATGATGCTTGGCGCGGTTATGATATTCGCCATGCATGCGGGGTTCGCGTTCCTTGAACTGGGCACTGTACGGAAGAAAAGCCAGGTCAACGCCCTGGTGAAAATCCTTTCGGATTGGGCGGTATCGACGGTGGTCTATTTCCTGATTGGATTTCCGATAGCGTACGGGATAAGCTTTCTGCGTCCGGCGGCGGATCTGATGAAGCTCCAGGGATTCGACATGGTGCACTTCTTCTTCCTGCTTACCTTCGCCGCGTGCATACCGGCAATTATCTCGGGCGGGATAGCGGAGCGGGCGAGGTTCTGGCCGCAGGTGCTGGCTGGCGGGATATTCGTAGGTCTTGTATATCCGTTCTTCGAGTCGTTCGTCTGGGGCAGGTATTCCGCGAATGCGTCGCACCAGGCGATATGCGCCCAGGGCTGGTTTTCAAATGTTTTCGGCTGCGGCTTCCACGACTATGCCGGGTCGGTCGTCGTCCACTCGATGGGGGGGTGGCTGGCCCTCCCGGCGGTACTGATATTAGGCCCCCGGCTTGGACGATACGGCTCCGGTGGCAAGAGCTATCCGATACCCATCAGCAGCATCCCGTTCCTGTCGCTTGGGAGCTGGATTCTGGCCGTGGGCTGGTTTGGGTTCAACGTGATGAGCGCGCAGTCCTTCACCGGGATATCCGGCCTCGTGGCGCTTAATTCTCTGATGGCGATGGTCGGCGGAATACTCGTTGCGCTGGTGATAAGCCGTGCGGACCCTGGTTTTGTGCATAACGGTGCGTTAGCGGGCCTTATCGCCATATGCGCGGGCTCCGATATCATGCACCCGCTGGGCGCGCTGATTACCGGCGGCATCGGGGCGGCAATATTCGTAAAGGGATTTACCATCGAACAGGAGCGCATGAAAATCGACGACGTGCTTGGGGTATGGCCCCTGCACGGGTTATGCGGCACGTGGGGAGGCATCGCGGCGGGCATCTTCGGAAGCACCTACTTCGGCGGCATGGGCGGAGTGAGCTTTATCTCCCAGCTTGCGGGCAGCCTGACGGCGGCGGTGTATGCATTCGTAACCGGCGGCGTGATATATTTTATTATCAATAAGACAATCGGATTCAGGCTGACCGAAGAGCAGGAGATGAGGGGGGCGGACCTCGCCATCCACAGCATAGACGCGTATCCGGAAGAAAGCGTGCATGTCGCGCAGGGCTGAAGAGAAAAAGCCTTGCCATATCAATATCCGGATGATATTGTTAAATTTTGTATAAAAAACTTTGATGTAAAGGGGGTGTAGAGTGAAGAAAATAGAGGCGGTCATAAAGCCGTTCAAGCTGGACGAGGTAAAGGACGCGCTGAATGAAATCGGCATACAGGGCATCACCGTCAGCGAAGTAAAAGGCTTCGGCAGACAGAAGGGCCATACCGAACTTTACCGCGGCGCGGAATACGTCGTGGATTTCCTGCCGAAGGTGAAGCTGGAGATAATAGTCGGAGATGCGCTAGTGCCGCAGGTATTAGAGACAATCGAGAAGAGCGCCAAGACCGGCAGGATAGGCGACGGCAAGATATTCGTGACGGAGGTCCTGGAAGTAGTCCGGATACGCACCGGCGAGCGGGGCGAGGCGGCGATATAAACCCGTTTTCGCCTCCGCCATCCGTGTTCATCTAAAGAAGTTCTCCGCAGACACGGATACGGGCGCGAAACACGTTTTTTATTAACAAGGAGGTCAAAATGACACCAAAAGAAGTATTGGAGATGGCGAAGAAGAACAAGGCAGTGATGTTCGACATGAAGTTCATGGACTTCCCGGGCCTGTGGCAGCATTTCTCCTGCCCCATCGACGAGCTGACCGCGGACATATTCACGGACGGCCTCGGTTTTGACGGCTCCTCGATACGCGGCTGGAAGTCCATCCACACCTCGGACATGCTCGTGGTGCCGGACGCGGACACGGCCGTCATGGACCCGTTCACGCAGTATCCCACCATCAGCCTGATATGCAACGTGGTGGACCCCATCACCAAGGAGAAATATACCCGCGACCCGCGTTACATCGCACAGAAGGCCGAGAACTACCTGAAGTCCACGAAAATCGCGGACACGGCTTATTTCGGGCCAGAGGCCGAGTTCTTCATCTTTGACGACGTGATGTTCGACCAGACTTCGAACTCCGGCTACTACTTTGTAGACTCCGTCGAAGGCATCTGGAACTCCGGCCGCGAGGAAGGCCCGAACCTGGGCTACAAGCCGCGCCACAAGGAAGGCTACTTCCCCGTTCCGCCGACGGACTCCCAGGAGGACATCCGGACCGAGATGGTCATGGAAATGCAGAAGGTGGGCATATACGTCGAGCGCCAGCACCATGAGGTCGCGACTGCCGGCCAGGCCGAGATAGACATGCGTTTTAAGAGCATGGTTAAAATGGCCGATGACCTCATGTACTTCAAGTACATCATAAAGAACGTGGCAAAGAGAAACAACAAGACCGTGACCTTCATGCCGAAACCCCTCTTCGGAGACAACGGCTCCGGCATGCACACCCACCAGTCGCTCTGGAAGGGCGGCAAGCCCCTCTTCGCCGGCAATGAATATGCCGGGCTCTCAAAGATGGCGCTTTGGTACATCGGCGGCATACTGAAGCATGCGCCTGCCCTGGCCGCGTTGACCAACCCGACCACGAACTCCTACAAGAGGCTGGTGCCGGGCTTCGAGGCGCCGGTCAACCTCGCATACTCGGGCAGGAACAGGAGCGCGTCCATACGCATCCCGATGTACTCCCCCTCGCCGAAGGCGAAGCGCGTCGAGGTTCGTTTCCCCGACCCGTCCTGCAACGGCTACCTGGCCTTCGCCGCGATGCTCATGGCAGGCCTGGACGGCATAGAGAACAAGATCGACCCGGGCCAGCCGCTTGACAAGGATATCTACGATTTGAGCCCCGAAGAACTGGCCAACGTGCCGTCGATGCCGGGTTCGCTTGAGGACGCTCTGGACAACCTGGAGAACGACCACGAGTTCCTGCTGAAGGGCGACGTCTTCACGAAGGACGTCATCGAGACCTGGATCTCATACAAGAAGAGCAAGGAAGTGGACGCCTTAAGGCTCCGTCCGCATCCGTACGAGTTCTTCATGTACTACGACATATAAAAAGCAAGGCGATAAAAGCCCCTCCCGGAATCCGGGAGGGGCTTTTATTATATTTATTAGCGCATAAAAAACAAATGAGGAAGTGGTTCTCTTTATATACCTTTCAAGCTTTCGCTTTTCGGTATATAAAGGTACCATTCCTCATTGTTGGACGAGGTTTTTTTTAAATATATTTACTTTGGTTTTCACCTTTTCTTTATATTTAAATTTCCCCTCGCCTCTTGACATTAAGTATAGCGCATCATCTCAAAATGTCAAATCGGCCTGAAAACGCCCGGTAAGTCCTTATTTCCCGGGGTTGTATTTTTCCTTAAACTGAGAGTAGACCTCGGGAGAAATCTCCGGCAGCTTCTTTACAAAGGCAGCCAACTCCCAAATATCGTTATCGTTACGGCTCTTACCGAACGACGGCATCGCCGTCATCTTGATCCCGTTTTTGACTATCCAGAATACCTCCTCCGCCTTCATGTCCTTAACCGACTTGCTCAGGTCCGGCGGCTCAGGCATCATGCCTTTCGCCGTATCGCTTTTGTTGATGCCGGGCGCACCGTGGCACGGGGCGCACATCTTATCATACTTCCTGAAGCCCTCGATGGGCGATGCAGAAAAATACTCCTGGGGGAGCTTTATCCCGGAAGAGTACCGCTCCACGGAATGGTCGGTCAGTGTGCCGAAATACCATCTGGCGAATGCCGTATGCGGGACGGAGGCGGCTACATCAAAAACACCCCAGTAGGGGAAGGATAATGCAAGTACCGCGAGGACCACAGTGTAAATTACCAGACTTACGAAAATTCTCATTGCAGCCTCCAAATGTTTTGCAGGAACTGCCGACAGTTTCCCCGCTCCTTCGGCGCGCGCTAAGTCCTGCGTTCATATGTGAAATTATGGTTTAAAGGAGGGGATTATGTCAAATATGGACTAAAAATTATTAGATGCAAGACAGACCTGGTCGAGACCACACGTTGTAGAGGTCCGGTTGTAGCCCACTAAAAAACGTGGCGACTGGAAGTACACTGCAGGGCTCTCGATCTGCGCGATGAATCCCTGCCGGCATGGGGCTTCGGCAGGGATTCTAAAGTAAACTACAGCAAAGGAATCCGCATTTTTTTCTGAATCGGACTCTGATGTTTGCGTCCATTTATTGCTGAACCTTTTTTTACTCGTCACTCGATGAACGGGCTAAGGAACAATCCACCATTGGGCTGATTCGCGTTGAGGCCGAGGTCAAGTTTGAGCGGGGAATTTTTTCCAAGATTGCGCTCGAACAGATCTCCATAGCTTCCTACAGCTGCAAGGACCCGGCGCTGCCAGCCCTTGTCGAGACCAAGTTCCGCCGCAGCAATTGGCATCGCTTGGGCGCCGCCCGCGTACCACCGTGTTTCCGGCCTTTCCGCGCTGACCAGCGCGTGCACCGTCCACGCGACTATTGCGGACCACTGCGCGTCTTCGGTCCCGGTCGAGGCCATCACGGGGAAGGCCGTCAGCGGCTCAGGCAGGATACGGCTCGACATTCCCTTCACGCCCGGTTCAAGGCGCATTAATGCGAGGTTTGTGAGCTCACCGGCGATTGCGTGGGCATTCTGCGCGTTATAGGCATCGGCCATCTCACCCTCCTCGGAAAATGGTCGGCGCAGCCAGTTTTTATTCAGGCACTCAAAATAATTCTCAAGGCTCCGCTCTTCCGGACTGCCGATCAAGAAGCATACGCTGTCACCTGCGAGGTCGCCAACATGTTGCGCGGCTGAAGTGGACGGGACCATGACCGCAAGGGATTCCACGAAGACCGTGGGACCGGGCAGTATCTTACCCGC
Source organism: Nitrospirota bacterium (assembly GCA_049801375.1). GTDB lineage: Bacteria > Nitrospirota > JACRHJ01 > JACRHJ01 > JACRHJ01 > JBARKJ01. The sequence continues at coordinate 36,028 of JBARKJ010000030.1, forward strand.
AAGATTCTGTCCGTCTATTTCCGACCCCGTGAGGAAATAAACGTCGTCCTGTTGCCTGCGCACGGCGTCGAAGTCCTTCGGCGACTTATATAGATGATATTCGATTTTATCGGGAGAGCCGAGCACCGCGGCGGCAAGTGCTCGACAGATATCCACGTTGAGGCCGCTGTAGCGGCCGTGGCCGTCTTTATGCGCAAGACCCGGCCTCTCTACGCTTCCGCAGCGGATGAAGCCGCGCGCCTTAACACGGTCGAGGACTGAACCGGCCTTGGCATCCGAAACCGAGGAAAATAATGTCATCATGATTAATAAGACGGGCAGGAAACGCATGAACATGAACATCCTCCTATTTTTCAAAAAAGGGCGCGCCACGTTGGCGCGCCCTCATCAATCCTTCTATGTCGTTAGTTTGCGGCGGGATACGTACTCGGCAACGGATTAAAACCCGCGGGAACAGTATTGACTATCCCTTGCCGGACATCCTCAGGAATAATCCCGATCGCCTGTAAGCCTTGTCCGCCGTAATGCGGCAGCGTGTTCACGATGTCGTCAGGAATTATCGCAAGCGAGGCCGGCAGCGGCTTCGCGGCGCCTGTCAGGCGCATAGGCTCGAAACCCGACAACAGGCTATCCGTGATCGACGAGTTGATATCGCGCGGCCCGAGATACTTCTGCTGGAAACCGGCAGGTCCGAACTGGTTGAACTGCGGGGAATTGCCAGCCAGAAGCGCCTGCGCTTCGTCAGGCAGGCTGGCAAGAGCAGGCAGGCCGAATATCGAATTTATGGTTTCGATGACGGAGTTGTGGTCGCCTTCAACATGCGAGACGACGTGCGTACGCGCGAAGGGCGATATCAATATCAGGGGCACGCGTGCGCCGCGTGATTGCGGGAGGCCATCCGGGCCGTACGAGAGAATGCGCGGCGGCACGTGGTCGTAGAAGCCGTCCGATTCATCGTAAGTAATGATGATTGCGCACTGGTTCCATATCTCGGGATTCCTTGCGATGGCGTTAATCACTCGGGCGGCCATCGCCTCGCTTAGCTGCCGGTCGGAGTAGCTGGGATGGTCGTCGTCTCCGGCTTTGGCCGCGTCAATCGCCGTTATCTCGTCTGCGGGCGTGTTGAGGTTAGTGATGGGAGGCAGCAGTCCCATCTGATTCGTGTAGCCTCCGCGGATATAGAACACGCCGCCCTGGGGCAGGTTGCCATTTTCGATATCCGTGAAGAAGTCGGTCATGCCGCGGAAGTTTGGACGAAGCGGCGGAGTGTTCGCGAGATAACCAAAGTACTGCGGCCCCTGGTGGTGGCTGACGTACGAATTATGCGAGTCAACATTATTGGCGTCGGTCGATTCGAGGTCGTAACCCTCCTGATACCACCGCCAGTTAACCGGCGCGTTCTTGAGTTTGTCGATGTACGGGATGTCCTGCTGGATATCCGGCAGGTCGAAAGCCGGGTTTTGATTCTGCTCCATGTTCGATTTGAGATCGCTGCCCTGGAAAGTGAGCGGCAGGCTGGCGAAGGTCAGGTTGGAGGCAATGTTATTGTTGGCATAGCTCTCTTTCGGTCCGGCTGGCTGTTTTGTCGCGGCTGGCGTATTATCGAACTGTGAGCCGTAGAAGGGCTGAGGGTCGTTCATCAGAGGCGGCCCTTGCGTGTAGCTGGTGACGTTTTTAAGGACATAGGCATGGCCATTAGGACCGTGCTTCACCCACTGGGTTTCGCCCGACTGACCCGCTATCATCGCCACCGCGTTCGGGGTGGAGGGCGTGTCCTCCGTCGCAAAGATGTCGTCGAATATCGTGAAGCGGCTGGCCCACTGCCAGAAGAACGGAATAGTGTCTCCGTCGATGTGCGACATCACGAGTCTCGCGAACTGCGTGCCCTTGGAGATATTTGCCGCCCCGCCCAATGACGCGAATCGGCTGTACTCGCGGTAAGCGTACTTATTCATCGTGGGCTGGCCGTTTGAGATGTCCATCTTGATTGCGAGCCCCGTGTGCGAGTGGTCTACGCTGTCGACGACTGTGGAGTTCTGATCAGACCCGATCTGGAATGGCTCAACCGTGACGTTTTTCCCGTCTGCGCCCGTATAGTTCTGGAAGAAGCCGGGCGTATTCTGTGCGGAACGAGGATTGATGCCGTCGGAATAAATACCGTTGACACCCGGAAAAGTTCCGAATTCGTTGTCAAACGAATGGTTCTCGTTGAATATTACAAAAACATACTTGATTTTTTTCCGCAGTAGAGCCTGAATAGCCTGCTGCGACATCTTGGGGCCCTTGGCCGGATCTATGAAATAACTCTTAACGTCGGGCCCAACATCAGGCTGTGCCGTTACAGTCGGCATCGTCCCGGCACACCCGGCCTGGATAAAAGTGGCCTGCATGGCTGCAGCAATCGCCAAGGCAAAACAAATCTTCTTAAAGCGTCTCACGATTACCTCCTTATGGTTGTGTGATAGCGCATACGGCTCCCATAACATAAGGCTCTCATGCGGATTTGATATGGACTCGTAATTGCTTAAAGTATAATTTTCGCAAGTTACAGATTAGTTAAAGAGCAGTTAAGATACGTTTAAGATTTGGGCGTGGAAACTGCAGCAAAATTGTGAAAGGAAGAGAGGTTCGTCGGGGTTCTATTTTGTTCGCCCCGGGTTATTGGGAATCAGCCTGATAGCCAGGCAGTCATATGCGAACCGGCCGCCCTGATAGGAAATGGTTTCACGGCGCAAAATGCGCCATCCGCCGTTCTGGTACACGCCATCGGCGTCCAACTTCTCGATAAGGCCGGTCGCGGTATTGAGCCACTCGGCGAGGCTGGGATTGTGCGTAAGGGCAACAGGCGCAACATTCGGACTCGATATCAGGGTTACCGGCTCAATAATCAGGTTCGAAAGGTCGCGAAAGGAGATTGATTCGGCTGCTGGCTTGGCTTGCAGGCGGATCATCCTGGCCCGTGCATCCGGCCCGGCCGTTTCCTTGGTGGCGTCAATCAGGTCGAGCAGATGGCTGCGAATATCGTTCAGGTCCTTCGCTTCACGCAATTTTTCGAGGCCGGGATAGGTTTCAAGCGCCTTGGCAAGCATGGATATCTCGCGCAAGTAACGGTTCCTCTGGTTATCTGGAACCAGGTACATGACGACCAGCGATACGGGCTTTCCGTCCGGCGCTCCGTAATCGATCCCCACCGGGCTCCATCCGATCACGCACATGAGGTCTTCATCGAATGGTACGCGCGCATGGGGGCAGGCCCACCCATTGCCGAGCGCGGTGTTGGTCTCCTTCTCTCTATCCATGACATGTTCTACCACGTCCGTTCCGGCCGGGACTTCCGGAAAGGCTTCGATGATATGCGCTAAAAAGTGTAACGCGTGCTCCTTATCGTTTGAAAGCAGTTCGAACAGCCTGCCTTCCTGAATGGCATCCAAGAGGCTATCCATGGTCAATTACCTCCATAACGGTTGAAGAACCAGGTCTTCACCAGATGGGTCAATACGGCGTATGTAGTCAGGAATAACATTATCCATAGCCAATAGACTCCAGGCAGTGGGACCATCCCCAAATCGGCCGCGAATGGCGAGTAAGGCAGCCACGCCCCTATGGCCATGATGGTCAGGGTGGTCATCGTCAAATGCAGAGAGGCCCGGCTTCCAAAGAAAGGTACCCGCCTTGTCCTGATGATGTGGACGATCAGCGTTTGGGTCAGCAGCGATTCAACGAACCATCCCGTCTGAAAGAGCTTTGCCAACGACCCCTTTTGCAGAAGGCCCGCCGCGGGGTCGAGAAAGATGTTGCAGCGGAAAAAAAACCACATCAGGGCGAAGGTGGCATAATCGAAAATGGAACTGATCGGCCCGATGAAGACCATGAACCGCTTGATGTTTTTGATGTCCCATTTGAGAGGCCTTTTGATAAGTTCCTCATCCACGTTGTCCATTGGGATCCCGGTTTGGGAGAAATCGTAAAGCAGGTTGTTGGTGAGAATCTGCACCGGCCGCATCGGAAGGAAGGGCAGCAGGTAGCTGGCGCCGACTACGCTGAACATGTTACCGAAATTGGAGCTCGCTCCCATGCGAATGTATTTGACGATATTTGCGAAAACCCTCCGGCCCTCCATGATGCCCTCTTGCAGGACAAGAAGGCTCTTTTCCAGGAGCACGATGTCCGCCGATTCCTTGGCCACGTCCACGGCAGAATCCACCGAAATGCCGACGTCGGCCGCTTTCAGAGCCGGGGCGTCATTAATGCCGTCCCCCATGAATCCCACCACGTGGCCGTTCTGGCGCAGGTCTTTGACGATCTGTTCTTTTTGCGCCGGAGACAGCTTTACAAAAACGTTGCTATCCTCCACCGTCTTGGAAAACTCCTCCGGCGAAAGCCGCGAAAGTTCGGCCCCCGTAACCATCCGGTCCACATGGAGGCAAACGTCCCGGCAGACCTTCTCGGACACCAGGGAGTTATCGCCGGTCAGGACCTTGACGGTCACTCCGGCCCCGGACAGAAGCGCAAGCGCCTCCGTGGCGGAGACCTTGGGCGGGTCGAAGAAGGCGATATAACCTAACAGGATAAGTTGGCTTTCGTCGTCGACCGTGAAAACGCTCTTGTCACGCGGGAACTCCCGATAAGCGATTCCCAGGACCCGGAAACCGTCACGGTTTAGCCTCTGAACTTCCTCGAACAGGTCCCCCCGGATCATGTCGATCAGGGGGTAGATCTCTTCATCGATCTGATAGCGCTTGCAACACGCGTAAATTTCCTCCACCGCGCCCTTGCAGATCAGCACATGGTCTCCTTCATAGTCCACCACCACGGACATACGGCGGCGCTGGAAATCAAAGGGCAGTTCGTCCACAAGCTGGCAGTCATGTTCAACATCCAGGTCGGCATGCTCGATGACCGCACAGTCTATCAGGTTGCGCAGGCCGGTCTGGAAATAGCTGTTGAGATAAGCATAGTTAAGCACCTCTTCGCTTGTATGTCCGACGATATCGACATAGTGCTCCAGAACCACTCGGTCCTCGGTCAGGGTCCCTGTTTTGTCCGTGCACAAGGTATCGATGGCTCCGAAGTTCTGGATGGCGGGCAGCCGCTTGACGATGACCTTCTTTTTGGCCATGCTCAGCGCCCCTTTGGCCAGGTTGACAGTGACGATCATCGGCAGCATTTCAGGGGTAAGACCGACCGCGACGGAGAGACCGAAAAGCAGCGCCTCCAGCCAGTTGCCCTTGGTCATGCCCACAATTAAGAATACCGCGCAGACCATCACCACCATAAACCGGATCATGAGCCAGGTGAAAGAACGGACTCCCTGGTCGAAGCTGGTTTCCTGGCGTTTTTCCGCTAGCCGCTCCGAGATGGCGCCGAACAAGGTGCTGGTGCCGGTGTTCACCACCACGCCCTTAGCCGTGCCGCTGGTGACCGAAGTGCCAAAAAAACAGGCGTTCGACAGTTCAATGGCGGACTGGCAGGATAAGCCTGCGCTTGCAATCGTTTTCTCGACGGGCATGGATTCCCCGGTCAGTGTCGACTCGCTGACGAAGAAATCCTTGACGGTGATCAGGCGCAGGTCTGCCGGAATAATGGAGCCTGCCTGCAGGAGCACGACATCGCCGGGAACGATTTCGGATATCCGGACCTCGGACTCCACGCCGTCCCTCAGGACGAATGCTCTGGACTGGACACGCTTGCCGAGAGTTTCGACGGCCTGGCTGGACCGGCGGTCTAAAACATAGGACAGTCCGACGCTTAGAAGTATCATCGCGCTAACGATGGCGGCGGATTTTGACTCCCCTATGAGACCCGAGACCAAAGCGATTATCAGAAGCTGAATAATCAGAGGACTTCTCAGGCGGCGAAACATGTCGGCCCAGAAACTCAGGCGTTTGGCATGAGACAGCTCATTGGAACCATATTCGCTCAGGCGGCGTTCCGCTTCTTCGGCGCTCAACCCACGAATAGTGGTCCTGAGCGAGGCCAGCGTCTCCTGGATGGGCGCACAGCAAAGCTCCGCCATCTGCTGTTCATGGCCGTTCATACTGCGCTGACCGGATGATTGAGCCGGTGAGACTTTTGGGGACTTCGTGAACAAACCCTTTCTCACGGCGCAACCCTCCATTCAATGGTGGCGTTGCTTGACTTAGGGGAGAGTTGGCAAGGCATAACTCTGGACCGGGACACCGCGCAGTCATGGAAAGAAAAAACAAAGTTCCTATCCGCCGGCCGGCCGTTTAAAGAACAGCTTTAACAATTCACCTTTGGGTTCGTATATAACGCTGACAAGCTCCCATCCCTCCGTGCCGAGAGCGTTCATATAGTCCGACAATTCGCTTACCTGCCCTTTGTCCTTGAATTTGCCAATCGCCTTGATTGCAATATTCCGTGAGCTGGTTATCCAGTGGGACGCATCTTTCGCGAGCTTCCTGAATTCTTCCTCGCCCATTCCAGTATTTATATATCCCTCGTAAGACAGGACCTCCTTGTACTCCCACCTCTTGGCTAAACGTACACCTTCTTCCCTCGTATCCTGTATGAGTGTATTAATACCGGAAGCCTTAAAGGGGTCCTTACCCAACCGTGCTTTATCCGTCATGGCTTACCCCGTTGTAAAATTTCCTTGCAAAGGTTCATATAGTCTTCGGCCCCGGCGCTTTCAGGCCTGTACTCAAATATGGTCTTCCCGAAACTTGGGGCCTCCGCCAAGGCTATGTTATCTCTTATGAGGGTGCTGAAGAGCTTGTTACCGAAACTCTCCTTGATCTTCTCCACTACTTCCTGGTTCAGTTTTTTACGGCGGTGGAACCGCGTACCTATTATGCCCGTTATTTCAAGCCCCGGGTTTAACCGCCTCTTTACAAGTTGGACCATTTCCACCAGCTTGGCCATGCCTTGTAACGCCAGATACTCCGTCTGCAACGGAATGAACGCTTCCTGCGCGGACGTGAGGGCATTAAGTGTAAGGACGCCAAGGCTCGGCGGACAGTCCATAAGCACGTAATCGTATCCACCGAGCCCTTCCAGAATTTCTTTTAGTAAAAACTCCCTTCCCGCCATTCCGGAGAGCTCTATTTCGGCCCCCGAGAGGTTTATGCTTGAAGGGACGACATCAATAAACGAACTGGAATTCGTGCTCTTTCGCTTGAAAACCACTTTATCCAGCTTCGATTCGCCCTTCAAAAGCTCGTAAACAGTCAGTTTAAGCTCATGGGCAGGAATACCAAGCGAATAGGTAAGGTGCGCCTGCGGGTCGAGGTCGACCAGAAGGATTTTTTTACCCAACTGCCTGAGCCCGGCGCCTATATTTATCGTGGTAGTAGTTTTACCTACACCACCTTTCAGATTCACTAAGGCTATGACCCGCACTGGCTGTATCCTTTAAGCACTTCTCCTTTTAGGGAGCGCCGCGCTAGCCACCTCTTTTACGCTGCCCTCCACTCCGACGAGTATGTCCCGTACAGCAGTGACGGCAGTAGTTCCGAGCGAGCCTGCGGCCTCGATAGCGCCGCGCACCGCGGCAACCGCTACGCCTACCACGTTCCCGCCTACCTCGCTTGCGCCCTCGATAACCCCGTCTACCGCGCTCCTTGCCACGACCGCAACGTCCGCGCCGACATCGGCAGCGCCCTTAACCGCCCCCTTCGCGGTCTGGCTTGCAGCCGTAATCACGTCGCCGCTTACATCGCTTATCCCCATCACTATGCCTTTGGCAACGTTTCTCGTGCTGTTGACGAGGTTCGCGCCGACTTCCTCTGAAGCCTGTATCGTGCCCTTCAGCACGTCTTTTGTAACGTTAACGGCTTCATCCGCCACCGCGCCGGTAGCTTTGAGCGTATTTGAAACTGTATCCCGGACGAGGCTTACAATCTCCGCCTCAATCTCATTCAGCCCTCGAAGGCTGGAAGCAATCTCTCCTTTTACGGTAGTGCCTGCCATTCCTAACCCTTCTCCGCCATGAGTCAACGCCTTTTCCCTTGCCATATCATCCTCCTTATCATGTGACCTATTACTTTAAGTATATAACATAACTCAATCCTCTTAAGGCCCGCCCCGCTATTTTTTCATTACCTGCCTATCGCTGAAAGAACTGGATATGCGCTTACTACGGCACTGATACTTTCGTAAAACGCGTCTTCCCCTATCAGATTGGTAAGTTCGTACCTGTCCAACTCGGCCTTGACGGGGTCAATAACATCGCAAAACACAAGTCGGATACTCTGTCCCTTGAGAATGCCGTAGATTTCGCGCAGGGTTGCGGCTGCCGAGAAATCAATATCGGCTACAGCCGAGGCATCGATACAGAACCAGGCCAAAGGAGGTTCTGCCCCTTTTGCGAGTTCTACAACCTCCCGCGAGAGCTGTTCGGCGTTTGCATAGTACATCGTGTGAGCGAAGCGGTATATCATCAGGCCGGGCCGTATTTGCTTGGGAGTAGTAACCGGCAACACCATCCAACCACCCGTATCGTGAGCAATCACGACGTTCCTGCTTCGGTAGCTTCGCCGCACGTGCTCTATAAGTGACAGTACCATAGCAAGGATAATGCCCTGCTCGACGCCGGCGACCACCACCACTATTGCCGTAATCAACGCCACCCAGAATTCCGACGGGCGTTGGACCCAGATCTTCCGCATCCCTTTTACGTCGATCAACTCAATGCCGATCAGGAAGACCACCGCGGAGAGGACAACCGTTGGCATGCTGGCCAGCGGACCAGTCAGGAACAGAAGCACCAGCAAAACAATAATGCTCGTGGTGATCTGCGCAAGCTGACTGCGACCACCCGCGCTATCGACCATCTGAGTCTTTGTCGGGCTTCCGTTCACGACAAAAGTCCCGCTCAACGCGGCTCCAATATTGGCAAGGCCCAGGCCCACCAGATCCACGTTTTCGCTGAAGCATTCGTCGTAGCGGGCCGCGTAGGCGCGGGACGTCGCTGCGCTCTGGGTCAGAATCACCACAAACATTGCTAAAGCGGTGGGAATCAACTTCAGGATGAGGGCCGTATCCAAATGGATGTCCGGCAGACCGATCTCTGGCAGGCCGCTCGGAACCGCACCAAGCATCTGTACCCCATATGCTTCCAGGCTAAACGCCCGGCTGGCTACGATGGCGGCCGTCACGGCTATCAGTGCACCGGGGATCTTTTTCGATATTTTTTTCGATGCGACGATGATAGCGAGTACCGCCACGGAGACCCCCAAGGCGTAGAAATTCGCCTGTTCGGTCTGGCGTAGACCGCTGATGAAATTGAGGATGGGGCCATGTCCTCTTGCCGGAAGCCCCAACATATCCGGGATCTCGCCGAGAGCGACCTGGACGCCTACGCCTGAAAGGAACCCGACGAGCACAGTTCGCGACAGGAAATCCGCAAGGAATCCCAGGCGAATAAGACGCGCGATGATCAGGAAACCCGCAGACAGGAGCGCGAGGACTTCTGCCAGTGCAAGCCACTCAGCCGACCCGGTCGCAGCCATCCCGGTGATCCCACCAGCGAGGATGGCCGCCGTGGCAGAGTCGGCACCGACGACGAGGTGCCGAGAGGAGCCGAACAGTGCGAAAAGAGTCATCGGGATGAGGATGGTGTAAAGGCCCGTGATCACCGGGGTGCCAGCGATCTTCGTGTAGCCCATTACTTCAGGGATGGCAAGGGCGGCAAGCGTGATGCCGGCAATGATATCTGTCGGCACCTGGCCCCTCTTTACAGGGAATATGCCCTGGAAGACAGGCAGCCGAATGCCCTGTGCGTCCATCTTGTCCTTTGTCATCGTATCTCCGGTTATTTCTGGCTGGGCGGTTCTGATGGATGAAATTGCTCATCTTTAGCAGGCGGACAGCTGCTCGGTCTGTTTGCATCAGCTGCTTGCGGTCCGGAAACTGTTGGAGCAGGCACTGCCTCAAGTTTCCTCGACTGCTTTTCCCCCAGCCATCCCTTACTCCTGAAGAGTACCACGGTGGCAACCAGTGTCGCAACGAACAAACCGACTCCAAGAAAAAGAAAGGCTCCAAACGAATCCAGGCGGTCAATCATCCATTGAAAATTCATCCCTAAGAAGCCGGCCAGAAATGTCAGCGGGAGAAAAATGGCAGAGATGATTGTCAAACGGTTGATGACTTGAGACTGTCTATTTGAAACACTCGTCCCGTAGTTCTGCATAGCTTCAGTGGCCCTCTGGCGCAGATCGTCTATACTATCCATGAGGTCCGAGATGCGGTCCGCGTAGTCACGGACCCGGTCCGCCTGCTCACTGATTCCTGGCCGTCCCTTGACATAGAACGAGAGTCGTTTCGCCGCCCCTTGCTGTGGCTCCCAAATCCTATGCAGTGACCACAACTGCTTACGCAGTCTCACGAGTTGGTCTATCTGCGCTTCCTTAGGCGTTTGGATGACTTGTTCCTCCAAGGCATAAAGCAATTCATCCAAGTGCTCGATTAAAGGGTCAAAACTGGCTAACAGCTCGGCCAGTATGATGAGAAGGCCCAAAAAGTGCTGTGCCTCAATTGTCTGGACGATATACCGGTTTATGTTGCGCGCCCGGTCCATTGAACTACCGGCACCGGTGTGGACTGTGAGAAGCCACGATTGCGTAAAAAGAATGTGCACCTCGACGGGAAGTCCGGCAGTCCCGACCCCCCATGTGGATATCCGGGTTTGCTGCCTGTCCACCTCGAATCTGGCCCGTTGCCCGAAGCGCGGAAGCCAGGAACTCATCGGCTCGGAAAGATGAAGAGCACTTGCCACCGATTGGATTTCCTCCACCGATGCGCCGTCGATGTCGAGCCAGAAGAAGCCATCCGTTGGAAGGAGCCGCGACATCTCATCGCCAGAGACTTGAAAGGCACCTTTCTTTATGTCAAAGACAGTTGCATTCATGTATATATCCGTCCCTCCAGCACTTCGATCTTCAATGGGATTTGTAGTGAAATCCCCCATGAAGATATTTATGTAGTCCCTCAATTATATTGCTGATATCGTTATTAAAGTGTATCAGCTGTATCAGCTTTTGGCCAAACTACAGAGACAACTATCGGCATAGGGAGGATGAAGATGAACGGGATTGAAACTCGGCTTCGTAACCGAGGACGAATTCGATCAAGCCTTTTGCCGTAGCCGCAAAATAATACAAAAGGGATATGGGGATTGATGATTTATTCAAAGGGAATATAGACGGCACGGGCGATAGGCGTAGGGCAATTATACTTTCAGATTAATATAACTCTTTTTTGTAACCCCGACCTTCAATAATGGCCAACCAGGAGCAATCAGATGTTGATCGGGGGGCAAAATTTGACGGCCCCGCACGCTTTCACGGATTTTTTTTACTCAATACTCATGGCCTTCGTGAAGTTCCTGACGGTTCTTGCTTAAGTCCTGGCCGCCGCGAACTGACGGATAGGGCACGCCCTTGCCTTTCATCCCTTCCCATAGTATCTGGTTGAAACGAGCCGTATCCAGCTTGTCCTCGGTATTGAAGTCGAAGCCGAGCGTCTTTTCCTGCCAATAGCTGGCGTCGTGACGCATCTTTGCGGATACTCTTGATACGGACGGCTTCCGCCTTTTTTTCGGTGCCTCAGGCAGAGGCAGGATGGTTTCCGCCCTCAATATATCGGGGACGACTGCATCGTAGGCCCACTTGCCGGCATCGGTGCGAAAGACGCTGTCCATCGTTTCCGCGGTCGCGTCGTTAATGCCGAGGGGCTTGATGCCAAGGATAGCGCAGATAGTGCGGATCATGTTGATGGTAGTGTATGTAACCGAGACTACCGCGCCATGTTTCACATACGGTCCCGCGATATAGGCGATGCTGCGGTGTGCATCGACGTGGTCCGGGCCATCCTGCGCGTCGTCCTCAATTACGAAGACGAGTGTGTTATCCCCGTACTTCTTGCTGTGGGATATGACATCGATGAGCCGTCCGACGGCATAATCATTATCCGCAACCTGCGTCGGCACCGTGTTGACGCCGGAGATGGCGGCCCCGAAGCTGCCGAAGTGGTCGTGCATCAGGCGTACCATTTCAAGGTCCGGCAGGTTGCCGTTCGCCTCGTACCCGGCGAATTCGCGCTCCCATTCCTTCTCACGATAAAAATCAGGGAACTTATTATCAAAACCCCTGTAATACTGGTCGGTGATACCCTGGAGCGCAGCTTTGTCCGGATACGCCGCCAAAACGCCTGCAGCAAAAGGATCGGTAAGATTGGGCGAAATACAGGCCGGGTTTGATGCAGGCAGAGAGTAACGGGTCAGGTCGCAGAAGAACCCGTAGTTGCGCACTTTCAGGCCGGCACGCAGCGCTCCGTCCCAGAGATATCCGGTACCGGCCTCGCCATCAGAGCTGTCGGGCGCAGAGACATCGGCAGTGCCCGGCAGGATATTGGGGTCTGTCGGGTTCACCGGGTCAGCGGCAAGGCGTCCTGCGGTCGTGCCATAGCCCACGTTGATATTGCGGTTCGTCCCCTCGAAATCGTAGCTTAGGCCGCGCCCCGCGTAATTAATCGGCTCCGTCTTTTCAACATTATCCGTCGCGCGCGCGGACGTGGACCAGTTCCAGCCGTCGCCGCTGGTCTCGCCGCTGTCATAGAAATTATCCAAGTCCACGAACTGTCTTGCAAGCTTGTGCTGGTTTGGAGTGAGCGGCTCGGGAAAGATGGCAATGGACGGGTCGCCATTTCCCCTGTCGAGGTCTCCCAGCACCTGGTCGTAGGTGCGGTTTTCCCTGACTATATAAATGACATGCCTGATATGCCCGCGCAGGAATTTCATCATGGAACTCGGCTGCGGCGTCTTCTTCAGGGAAGCGTAGTTGTTGTTATCCGCAACCTGCTCGGTTAGCGCCTTGAGCTCTTTCTTGTCCGGGACCGGGATGGTCTGGAAGCCGGCCTTTGTAAGCTGCCACACGTACTGGTTCGCCGCGTTGCATGCGTTTTCCGACCCTGCGGCAATCGAGGTGGTATTGCGGCATGCGGCGGCCACCGGCCCCGTATTGCTTTTCCCGTTTACCACATAGAGGATTGAACCGTCACGGCTTACGCTTACCGAATTCGGATACCAGCCGGTAGGGATCAGTCCTGTAACCGTAACGGTTCGGGCGTCTCCTTTATTTTCTTTGAGCGAGATGACCGCCAGCGAGTTCGCTCCCCCATTCGTGACGTAGAGGGTCCGCTCATCGGGTGAAAGCGCCAGACCGTTGGGGTTGACGCCGTTATATTTTGTATCGTGCATATATTGTCTCGGGGCCGCCGTCCCGACCTGGCCGATGACCTTGTACGATACGGTATTGATGACGGCAACGGAGTCGCTGTTGCCCAGCGTGACATAGAGGCGTGTCTGATTGGCGTTCATTATCATTTTTTCCGGCACGCCCTTCACCGGGATACGCCTCTGCACCGAGGGAGCAGCCCCGTTGGCTATACTGACCACCACGATTTCGCGGTCGCGCATGCTCGATACATATGCCGTGTCGTTACCCTTTATCGATACCCAGAGGGGATATTCGCCGCCCGCAACGCCGTTTCCGGGACGGAGGTCGAGTTCCCCTACCTTTGAACGGGTTGCGAGGTTGATGACGCTAACCGAGTCGTTTTCGTAATTTGCGACGACCAGAAGCTTGCCGTTGCCCGTTACCGCCAGACCCGCCGCCTCAGGCGAGATTGTGCCCAGTCCGATGGCATTCGTATGGCCCAGAGAGACCGGCCGGGCGCTTTCACCCCACCCGGATGCCCTCTTGGTGAAGATGTGGACGTCGTCGTCCATCCCACCGGAAACGTAGAACTCCGTGCCATTGGGGTTCCACGCCAGGCCATTAAACGTGTTCGGTACCTGCAAGACCTGACTTTTTACCGGCTTCGGGCCGGAGATATCATAGGCAAAAATGTATTCGTTAGACTGGCCGGGGTCGACTTGGCCACCTGCGTTGTTCTGACGGTTGTAACCGCTCGTAAGGATAAGAAGGGTATTGCCGTCGGGACTGACGGCCGTCGTAACCGCCTGTCCAACAGTAAAGTCCGGATGCCCGGGGAGGTCGGGATTTAAACGTTGAAACGTAGACCCTGCCGGTGCGGTGGGCGTGATGTAAACGCCTGTCGGGATAAACTCCCCGCTAACGGGATATTTTTTGTCGGCAAGCGTCGGCATGCATAGCGCGAGCACAATGGCAGCTGATAGAATTGGCGGGAACAAGAGACGCCCAATATTGAAAACATTATTCCCCTTCGTGTGATTTCCTCCTCTCGCTACTTTAAAGCGGGACTACATATCTTACATATTTTACACTATAGTTCGACCTCGTTAAGGAAAAGTGACAATCAGATTAAGATTTTGTTAAAACGGGAAACGCAGGTATTGTGTTGAGCGGTTATTTAGGGGGAGAAAAAATTCCCCGTGGAATAAGCAAGAAGCGTTGGACTGTTTAACAGGCAAAGTTCGTTTGCTTGACAGCGCCTCAAGGGTCCGGCCCATGATTTTTATGAAGGCGCTGAAACTTGCGCATACCCCAATTTTGTGGTACTAGGTAAAGAGGCGGGCCAGTAAAAAATCCTTCCATAAGGTGATACACGAATAGAAAAGAGACGGCAGAACAAACCATCAACTCAAATTAAAAGAGCGCAACAGGATGTCCTGTTAACGTTTCTTTTTCAGACGTTCGCTAAGATTTTCCATGAGAACGTAAAATACCGGCACAAAAGGAATAGCCAGAAGCGTCGAAGAGAGCATGCCGCCAAAAACTACCGTCCCAATAGCGCGCTGACTGGCGGACCCAGCCCCGAAGGCTACAACGAGAGGCGCCACACCCAGAATGAAGGCAAAAGAGGTCATGAGGATGGGACGGAAACGGCGTCTGGTCGCCTCTATCGCGGCTTCGGCGATGCCAAGGCCCTCTTTGTGCAGGTCGCGCGCAAACTCCACTATCAGGATGGCGTTTTTGCTCGAAAGGGCGATCATAAGCACCAGGCCCACCTGAGTGTAAAGGTTGTTGTCATATCCCCGTATGACGAGGGCAAGAAGAACTCCCACGAGGGCCATAGGCACGACCAGAATAACGGCGGCGGGCGATGTCCAACTCTCGTATAATGCCGCCAGAACAAGGTATACCAGGATGATAGAAAGTGCATAGATGAAGTAAGCCTGGTTGCCGACCTTTTTTTCCTGGAAGCTGGAGGACGTCCAGTCATAGGCCATCCCTTCAGGCAATTTTTGCGCAGCTGTCTGTTCCATGAGAGACAGGGCTTGGCCGGAGCTGAAACCGGGAGCGGCGGAGCCGAAAATGGTGGCGGCGGGATACAAGTTGTAGCGCGTTATCAATTCGGACCCCTGGACCTGATTTATATTGATCAGGGCCCCCAGTGGGACCATCCCGCCCACGGAATTGCGGACATATAAATTCTTTATGTCCTCGGGTTGAAGGCGGTAGCGGTCGCCGGCCTGAACGTATACCTGATACACTTGGTTGTATGAATTGAACAAGTTTACAAATGAGGACCCCAGATACGCCCTGAGGGTATCAAAGACATCAGATACGGACACCTGTAGAGACTCCGCTTTAGTCCTGTCAACATTCAGGTAGAGCTGCGGGTTGCCGACGTTTAACGTGCTTTGAAGACCCTTCAGACCTGCTTGAGAATTCCCCGCCTGGACGAGTTCGTCCGTGGAGCGCTTTAGCTGGTCCATACCAAGGCCGCCCCGGTCTTCCACCAACATCTGAAAGCCGCCCGTCTGCCCAAGCCCCCGGATCGGCGGAGGGATCGCCACAAAGGCCAGTCCGTCCTCGACGCCTGCAAGCTCTTGGTTTATATGCGCGATAATAACTTCCTGGCTCAAAGCGGTACCGCGCACGCTCCAGTCCTTGTAAGCGAAGAACGTCGATGAGATGTTGGAGACGTTAGCGAAGTCCAGGACCGAGAAGCCGCCTATGGTTACCCAAGTGGCGACTCCGGGGGTCTTCTTTAAAATAGAATTGACTTTATAGGCCAGCCGCTGCAGTCGCGGCTGTGATGCGCCGGGAGGCAATACGGTCACTATAATGGCGTAACCCTGGTCCTCGGTCGGCAGGAACCCGGATGGACGCCCCAAAAAAAACAGAAAGGCCACGGTGATTATAACGACAAAGACGACGGCAAACAGGCCGGGACGTTTCACCATGCGGGTGACCACCCCTATATAGAAATTGGACAGGCCCTGAAAGGCCCTGTTGAAACCGCGGAAAAACCAGTTCAGAGGTTTTTCTCCACGCGGCCTCAGCCATAAGGCGCACTGCACCGGTTTTAACGTAAGCGCATTTAGAGCGCTGATGACAGTTGTGGACGCTATTACCAGCGCGAATTGGCGAAAGATCTGCCCGGTTAGGCCCGGGAGAAATGATGCCGGCAGGAAGACCGCGACAAGGGCCAGCGTAATTCCCATTACGGGCCCCGTCAGCTCCTGCATTGCCTTGATCGTTGCGTCCTTCGGCGGCATTCCCCGTTCGATGTAGTAAGAGCTGTTTTCCACAATAACGATCGCGTCGTCCACCACGATGCCTATGACCAATACCAGCGCGAACAGGGTCATGAGGTTTATGGTAAAACCGAGCGCGGCTATGGCGATAAAGGCGCCGATGATGGTGACCGGGACGGTGGTTGCAGGGACCAGCATAGCCCTGAAGTTCTGCAGGAATAAGAGGATTACTATGAGCACGAGAATGCCCGCGATAATCAGGGTTTCATATACCTTGGATATGGCCTCCCTGACAAAAATGGTGGTATCGTACGGTATGGCGTACTTCATGCCTGCGGGAAACGTCTTGCTCATGTCGGCCATAGCCTTATAAACGCTGTCTGCCACGGAGATCGCATTTGCGTCCGGCAAGGCGAACGTTACGAGCAGCGCGGTCTTATGGCCTGTAGCTCGAGCAAAATTGCTGAAGTTCTGCTGGCTCAGCTCCACCTTCGCTATATCGCGAAGACGCACTATCTGCGGAGCAGTGCCGGCGGCCGTCTTGATGATTATATTCTCAAACTGCGGCTCACTGGATAGCCGGCCGAGGGCGGTTATCGTGAGTTGGGTAGGCTGATTCTCCGGGACTGGAGGAACTCCCAGTTGGCCGGCCGCAACCTCGGCGTTCTGTCCCTGTATGGCCGCTACCACGTCGGATGTTTTAAGACCAAAGGCCTGCATCCTCTTAGGGTCCAGCCATACCCTCATGCTGTACGGGCCGGCGCCGAATACCCTCATCTGGCCGACGCCGGGCAGCCGCGCAAGTGGATTTTGCAAATTTATTATGCCGTAGTTGGCCAGGAATGTCTCATCATAGCGGTCGTCGTCAGAGTAAAGGCTTACAACCAGGAGGATATTGGGGGAGACTTTCTTGACCGTGACCCCTTGCTGCTGGGCGCCGCCGGGAAGTTGCGACAAAGAGGTGTTAACCAGGTTTTGAACCAGTGTGAGAGATTTATCGAGGTCGGTCCCCACGTCGAATGTAATCGTCAGGGCATAGGAGCCGTCGCTGCCGCTCGTGGAGGACATATAGATAGCGCCTTCGACGCCGTTGACAGCCTGTTCAATCGGCGTCGCAATAGTATCCGCCACGACCTGGGCGCTGGCGCCGGGGTAACGCGTGGTCACCTGTATGGTAGGAGGGACAATCTGCGGGTACTGGGCTACCGGGAGGCGGTTGAGGAAGATGATGCCGATTATTATGGTGATCAACGCTATAACGTTGGCGAAAATCGGCCTCTCTATAAAATATTTTGAGATCACCGATTCCCCCTCATCGGTTCGTTCTCCCATACCGGAGTGACCCGGCTTCCCGGATAGGCTTTAAGCAGAGCGCGGACAACTACCCTCTCGTTCCCAATAAGGCCTTCTTGGACTACCCGCAGGTCACCTTCCACAGGGCCGGTTTTAACGTTTCTGCGCCCGACGGTATTCTTTTCATCCACTATCAGCAGATAATCGCCCTGCTGGTCGTTTCCGATTGCCGTGCCTGGCACCAGCAATACGTCCCTGGTTTCAAGGGGCACTTGCACGCGGGCATACAAACCCGGCAAAACAATGCCAGCAGGGTTGGCAAGGACCCCCCTCATGGGCAGCGTGCCGGTGTTATCAGACACGCTGATGGACGCAAAGTCGATATAACCCTGGTGTGGATAGCCTTCCTCGCCGACCAGCCCGGCAAAAAAAGGCAACCTCATGGAAACTCCCGGGATCCCGTGCCTGCTCTTCACGAGACGGGCGAGGTCGGTATCGCTGACGGTGAAATAAAGATAGATAGGGTCGATCTGGTCCATTTGGGCGAGATTGGTATTTGACGATGAAGAGCCCACAAGGTTTCCGGGGTCTTGAAGTCTTCGATCGATCCTGCCGCTGAAAGGGGCCGTAACCCGCGTATAACTCAAATCCAGTTTAGCCAGGTCCCTTTTTGCGATCGCCTCTTTCAGGTTGGCCTGGGCGGAATCGCGCTGGTATCGCCAGTTGTCGACATCAGTTTGGGAAGCGGCTTTTTCCGGGTAAAGATGCGAGTAACGGTCCAGTTGATTTTCGGCATATACTAACTGGGCTCTTTGAGCCAGGACGTTTCCCTCCGCCTGCTGGAGGTTAGCCAGATATGTATTTTGCTGGATAAGGAAAAGCGACTGTCCTTTCTTCACCATCTGTCCGTCGTGGAAGTACACTTTATCGAGATAACCGGGGACCCGTGCTACCAGCTGCACCGAATTTACAGCCTGGGTGTTGCCAGTCAGTTCCAGATAATAGGTCACTTTTCTCTTAAGGGGCCGGGCGACAGTGATTTTGGGGGGAGGCGGCGCGGGCTGAGGTTTTTTCCTGCAACCGGCAAGCAGAAGGAGACAGGCCAGGCAGACAACTGCGGCTGTCATGCGGTTAACAAGAAATGAGTTTTTTATGTAGACCATTGTTCGCCCCCGGATTGTCTGCCGTTTCCCTGGATTCTGGCCCGCCCGGTTACCAATCCGGAGAACTGATAGCGGATTTTGGTTTATCAACGGTTGACGGATTATATGATACAGGCGCAAGCAGGCTGCCCCAATTAGTGCGTTTTTTCATTTCCTCCGTTATAACAGGAGACACCATGTCCTTGCCTTCACGTATCTCCCAACCCCCACCAAGCGCCCTGTATACGCCCACGAGCCCCAAGGATATATTGCCTAAAGTGGAAGCCAGATTGTCCTGTTCACTCAAGAGGGACTGCTGCGCGGTCAGCACGGTAGTAAAATCCACTGTGCCCTCGCGGTACTGCTTGATTGCCAGATCGAGAGCGTCTTTGGCAGCCTGGGTGCTTTTAGCGAGGTAATCGGCGCGTTCCTGAGACCGGAGAAAGACGGCCAGGTTATCCTCGACCTCTTGCTGCGCGGTCAGGACGCTATTCTGATATCTAATGAGCAACTCCTGAAGCAGCGCATCCTGAAAGCGGATATTGTTTGTGATCTGGCCATAATTTAATATATTCCACTGGAAGGATGGGCCGAATTGGTAGGTGCGGCTTTTCCAGAGGAAGATATCGCTCAGCTGTATTTTTCCGGCGTTGCTTGACATAAAACCAAAACTCCCGCTCAACGACAGGGCGGGGTAAAGGTCGGATTTGGCCACACCGATCTGGGCCGATTGGGCAGCCGCCTGATACTCTGCGCTCCGGACGTCCGGACGGCGCCGAAGCAGGTCTGCTGGTATGCCCACAACCACTGCCGTCGGAGAGACTGGAATTTCCGAAGGACCTTTGAGGATGTCCGCCAAGTCATTTGGCGCCACGCCCAGCAGTACGCAAAGGGCGTCTTTTTGCTGCTTCAACTGGGTTTCCAAAGAAGGAATGGCGGCCAGTGTATCGTTTAGCAATGTTGACGCCTGGTCTACATCCAATTGTGATACAGTGCCGTAGTGAAATTTTGCGTCGGCTATTTTCAAACTCTCTTTTTGAGTTTCTACATTTTGACGTGCAATGAGTATGCGTTTTTCGAGGGTCCTGATGTTTATATATGAATTGGCGACATCCGCCGTAAGGCTTACAAGGGCGTTATCGTAATCAGCTGCCGTCGCCATCCAGGAGGCGCCAGCCGACTGTATGCCGCGCCTGAACTTCCCCCAGAAGTCCAGCTCCCAAATGGCGCTCGCCCCAATCTGGTCCGTGGTGAATTCGAAGGGAGGAAAGGCCTGAGCGGCGGACTGGCTTGTCCTGACATGCGTCAACGAACCGGTGGCCTGCTGCGTCTGGGGGAAAAATTTTCCCGCCGCGATGCCAAGCTGTGCCCTGGCCTCGAGCACCCTTACGCCTGCAATCTGGAGTGAGAGGTTTTGGCGGTATGCCCGGTCAATGAGCGAGTTAAGAGTAGTGTCATTGAAATTCTTCCACCAGTTACGGTAGTCCGCGGCACTGTCGCTGACCCTTTTATCCCCGGACTCCATCCAGGTTTGAGAAACCGTGACATCTGGCCGCTTGTAGTTGGGGCCGACCATGCAGCCATACGCACACAGACTCAGGACCGCCGCAACGCCAGAGATAACGATGAACGGATAACGCATAATGATAACCCCTCGCTTGGGCGATTCCCGCGCTAATATCAAGTATAGAATGTCGTAACGTGAAGTCAAATCGGGAGAGGAACCGGCTCTGGGCGTGCGAAAAGCGAAGCCTTCGTGAATCAGGGATTGCTGCGGATTTGCCTCCAATTTGCTTGTCTGATAGACTTTAAAATTATGAAATTCATAAGAATAATCGCTAGGCTTCAGGACCTGTATATAATGGCATTGGTGGCACCTGTCGTCGCCCTGAAGGGCCCTTATTATTTCCGTGAAATACTCGAACAGATGGATTATGCCGGGCCAGGCTCTTTTTTCATTACCTTTCTGGTCGCCCTTTTTATCGGCATGGCGCTGTCCCTCCAAACTTCCGCTGAGCTGGCCGCTATCGGTTTCAACCTATATACGGGCAAAATCGTCGGCATTTCTGTGATAAGGGAGATAGGGCCTGTGGCGATAGGGCTTGGTTTTGCCGGCAGGGTCGGCTCCGGAATGACCTCCGAACTCGCCTCCATGGCCCTTGGACATCAGATAGACGTTATCAGGGTATTCGGCGTCGATGTGGCCAGGAAGCTGATCGCGCCGCGGATAATCGGCTCGGCAATCATGCTCCCGCTTTTGACGGTTATCGGGGATACCGTCGCAATCATCGGCGGATACTTTATTGCCGTGTCTGTATTCCATCAGAGCGGCCCGTTGTATTGGAGCCAAATCAAGGAGATTATAACCGTTGAGAATTGTGTTACCGGGGCGGTTAAACCTTTTGTTTTTGGCTATATTATTGCCGCCATAAGTTGTTATATGGGCCTTTCCGCACATGGCGGCGCGAAAGGGCTGCGGACAGCAACGACCCAGGCCGTTGTGTTCTCGATTGTTGCAATAATAGCCATGGATTTTATTCTGGGAAGGGTACTGCTTTTAATTTTCAGGAGCGCCTGATGATAGAGTTTAGAGATGTCGTTGTCGCGTATGGCAATCACATTGTTTTAAATCGCCTGAATTTCAGAGTGGGCGCTCATGAAAAGGTCGCAATCCTGGGGGGCAGCGGCCGCGGAAAGACGACTATACTAAGACTGATACTCGGGCTGGTCCGTCCTGACGACGGTAAAATATTTATAAACGGACAAGACATAACAGCGCTGTCCGAACTTCACATGAGGGATATCAGGCAAAAATTCAGCATAGTTTTTCAGGAAGGCGCCCTCTTCGATTCCCTCTCCGTAAAGGAGAATGTCGCTTATTGCATGAGAGAATACAGCGATTTGAGCGAGGAAGCGATAGAAAGCAGCGTCCGGACCGTGTTGAGAAGGATGGGCTTAGAGGACACGATCTATCTTATGCCGGAAGAACTCTCGGGCGGTATGCAAAGGCGGGTAGCCATCGCCCGGTCTCTGGCTTCGTGCACTCCGCATATAATGCTTTATGACGAGCCGACTACCGGCCTTGATCCGATTGCCGCTGATAATATCTGCAATATTATAAACGAGCTTTCGTCGGGACCGCCCTCTGAGAGACCGGGACTGATAATAGTCACACACAGAGTGAGGGACGCGGCAATTGTGGCCGAGCGGTTTATATATCTTACTGACAGAGTGGCCTTTGACGGCGGCATTGAGGAACTCAAGGCCACAGAAGACCCGGAACTGAGGCATTTTGTAAACGAAATTATCTGTACATTGGAATCTCATACTTCGTGAGGGGCCACTCATGTACGATTACACCAAGAACGTCATATTCGATTACACCAAGAACCTGAGGTGGTCCAGGCTTAAGGTCGGCATCCTGGTATCAGCGGCGCTTGTTATAATCTTTTTAGTGGTGATATTTGCCTCAAATATTGGAGGTCTCTTTGCGAACAACATCATTGTTTATTCAAATTTCAGTGATATAAAGGGATTAAAAGACGGTGCACCCGTACGGCTTTCGGGTGTCCAGATAGGAAGCGTAAAAGGGATTTATTTTCAATCCGCTGGAGCAGTTAGAGTTGCCATGTCAATCAAAGAGGATTACCTGAGGTTTTTAACCAAAGATTCAGTAGCCGCAGTAAGCACCATGGGTATTCTCGGCGATAAATTCATTGAGCTAAGTGCGGGCACAGATGGAAGGCTACCGCCGGGCGGGGTCATAGCCGGCACAACGTCTCTCGACATTCAGAAAATCGCCGGGTCGGGCAATGCCGTCATAGCGAAACTGGGAACGGTTGTCGAAAGACTTGATCATATATTATATCTTATAGAAAATGGGAACGGCAGCGCTTCCAAATTTATCAAAGACCCTTCGCTCTATGATAACCTGAACGCCTCAACGAAAAGGCTTGCAGATATTCTCGACTCAATTAACAGCGGGCGCGGCTCCCTGGGCAGGATTGTGAAAGACGATACACTGTATTCCGAACTCGAAGCCTCGGCCAGGGATTTAAGGCAATTCACGCTGAGCTTAAAAAATTCCGACGGCACGCTTAAAAAATTGGTTGCTGATAAGAGCCTTTATGAAAATCTCGACGCGAGCTCGAAGAAACTCTCCTCAATACTGGACAGGCTCGATAAAGGCGAGGGGACTTTGGGAGGGCTTACAAAAAATGGACGGGTCTCAAAGGACCTTGAGCAGACCATAAGCGACCTGAAAGCGCTCATTGAAGACATTAAACAGCACCCGAAGAAGTACCTTAAAATCAGCCTCTTTTAGCGCTCAATGTGCTAATCCGGGTTAACCTCGACCCATACCGTCCCCGATTCCACTTTTGTCTTATGGAGTACGTACGGATGTGTTCCATGAGTATCTCCACGCACCGGAAGAACGGCATCATCCGGGGAGGCGGCAACTCGCCGCCGAAGTCGCGCGGGACGGGGTGGGAAATGGCTTCGCCGGTCGTAACGTCGAACTGTGCGCAGTGCATTGCGCAGGTGAGTATCGTGCCGTCCAGAGTGCCCATTTCAAGAGGCGCGTTCATGTGGCCGCACCTACGCTGGATTGCATAAAAGGTTCCACCGCAGTTACAGACCACGACCTCCTGTCCGTCCAGTTCGACAGCCTTCATCCCTCCCGGGGCAATGTCGTCCGCCTTTATCGCCGGCCTGAAATCGCCGCTCATAAGTTAAGCTCCCACGGCGGTGTCTGGGGCAGGCTGTCCGGGTCGGTCACGTCCTTATGGACAAATAGCCCGCACCAGAAGCGCCTGATGGCATCGAAATGTTTCCTGTGGAATGGGTATAACCCAACGGCCCAATGCCGTAATTAACCTGTTATACCTTTTCAAAGGACGGAAAAATAATCTTGTAATGCCCTAAAAAGAAAAGTCCCCAACATCCTTTTGGGACAGTTTGGGGACACAGTTTTTGGCTCTTTAGTAGGGCCTAAGTCATTGATAACTAAATAATTATGAGGCGGCGGGAATCGAACCCAATAAAACGAAATCCGCCGAACACCATAAAAACAAGCAAATATCAATGTTTATTAACAGTTACATCCAACTTTCTATCCGGTTTCAGTCCGATAAAGTGTAATGAACGTCAAAAGATTATAGCCTTTATTGCGAAAGTTTTGCGAAAGTGCAGGCACAAAAACCGCACAGTGCATACAGGGGGTAAAAGGCGTTATCTTGACCTCAGACTGATAATGTTATAGGGTAGCTCATGCTCGCTATCCTTGCGCAGCATCGCTCTGACCTGAAGCCCTATTATCGGTTACGAAAGAAACCCGACATAAACCCGACACACGGCAGGGGTCGCTGGTTCGAACCCAGCATAGCCTACCATGGATTTCGAGGGGTTGCAAGAAATCTTCCCATATGAGATTGAGACGGTGAAGCGGCTTCTGAGCCGGGTAAGGCTAAATTTAGGAGCATAACTATCGCGGCTATGGTTTTTTCTGGGCGGCGTTATCGCTCATAATCGAATTTTAAAGCCTAGTCAACATCCAGCCCCTCTTCCATTATCCCTCTTTTTACTGATGATGTCCTTCGTATAAGAAATTTAATTATGGTATAATCCCCGCTTCGTTTGCGGCTGTTTCATTAAAAAAGGTGTACCGTGGAGAATAAATATTTCGAAAAGATTTCGCGCGAGCTTGGGCTCGGCATAGGCCAGGTAAAGGCCACCGCAGCCCTCATCGGGGAGGGGGCCACCGTCCCGTTCATAGCCCGTTACAGAAAAGAGGCGACAGGCTCTATGGACGAAGTCGCGGTGGCCGCTGTACGCGACAGGCTCGCCCAGCTTGTCGAGCTCGACAAGCGCCGTGAGGCTATACTCAAATCCCTGGATGAACAGGGTGTCCTCACGGACGAGCTTAAAGCCAGTGTAGTAGCCGCCGAGACCCTGACCGCCCTGGAGGACATATACCTGCCCTACAGGCCGAAGCGGCGGACACGTGCCACCATGGCCAGGGAGAAAGGTCTGCTGCCCCTGGCGGAGCTTATCTTCGCTCAGGAAGGCGCGGACCCTGTGGCCGAGGCCGCCATATATGTAGACCCGGAAAAAGGCGTAAACAACCCGGACGAGGCGCTGGCCGGGGCAAGGGACATAATCGCGGAATGGGTAGCTGAGGACCAGGCCGCCCGCGAGAGGATGCGTGAGCTTTTTAACCTGAAGGGTTCTTTGCGCTCCAGGGTGCAGAAGGGCAAGGAAGAGGACGGGGCAAAGTACCGGGACTATTTCGATTGGGAGGAGCCGGTTTCGTCGGCCCCTTCGCACCGGGTACTGGCCATGAGGCGCGGCGAGAATGAAGGGTTCATTTCATTGCAGCTTGCCCCGCCCGAAGACGAGGCAGTAATCGCGCTCGAAGGGCTTTTCGTCAAAGGGAGCGGCGTGGATTCGGAGCAGGTGAGGCTTGCCGTGCATGACTCTTATAAAAGGTTGCTGTCCCTCTCGATGGAGACGGAGACACGGCTGAATACTAAGAAGAGGGCGGAGATCGAGGCTATCAGGGTTTTCGCGGAGAACCTTCGCCAGCTCTTGCTGGCCCCGCCGCTTGGACAAAAGAACGTGCTCGCGGTCGATCCCGGCTTCCGCACGGGCTGCAAGCTCGTATGCCTCGACAGGCAGGGGCAGCTTCTGCATCACGACGTTATCTACCCAAGCATGTCCGAGGGGGCAAAGGCCGAATCGGCGGCCAAGGTCCGCTCGCTATGCGGAAGGTTCGAGATAGAGGTCATAGCGGTCGGCAACGGGACCGCGGGCCGCGAGACGGAGTCCTTCCTGCGCGGGCTCGATCTTCCGAAGTCCATCAGTATCGTCATGGTAAACGAGAGCGGGGCATCCATTTATTCGGCATCGGAAGTCGCACGCAGGGAGTTCCCGGACCACGACATCACCGTGCGGGGCGCGGTATCTATCGGCAGGCGCCTCATGGACCCCCTAGCGGAGCTGGTCAAAATAGACCCTAAGTCCATAGGCGTGGGCCAGTACCAGCACGACGTGGACCAGAACGCGCTTAAGAAGGGCCTGGACGACGTCGTCATAAGCTGCGTGAATAACGTAGGCGTCGAGGTAAACACCGCCAGCAAAGAACTACTGACCTATGTCTCCGGCGTAGGCCCGCAGCTTGCGCAGAACATAATCGATTACAGGAACGCGAACGGACCTTTCCACAGCAGGGAGGAGCTTAAAGGCGTCCCGCGCGTGGGGCCGAAGGCGTTCGAGCAGGCGGCCGGGTTCCTGCGGATAAGGGACGCGAAAAATCCGCTCGACACAAGCGCTGTGCACCCGGAGAGTTATCCAGTGGTAGAGGCGATGGCGCGCGACCTTGACTGTTCCGTCAGCGGCCTGATGAGGGACGCCGAGTTGCACAAAAAAATAGACATCAAGAAATACATAAGCGATAAAATAGGAATCCCGACCTTGAACGACATCTTAGACGAGCTTTCCAGGCCGGGCCGCGACCCCCGTCAGCAGTTCGATGCCTTCAGCTTCACTGAAGGCATCGAGAAGATAACCGACCTCGAGAAGGGTCTAAAGCTTCCGGGTATAGTGACCAACATAACCGCGTTTGGGGCGTTCGTGGACATAGGCGTGCACCAGGACGGACTCGTCCACATAAGCCAGCTTGCGGACAGGTTCGTGAAGAACCCAGCCGACGTGGTGAAGGTAAACCAGCGGGTCACGGTTACGGTGCTCGAAGTGGACGTGCAGAGGAACAGAATTTCACTGTCGATGAAGAAATAGAGAAACATAAAAATGGTGGAGGCAACGGGAATCGAAGGCGAGAATAGGGGCAATACCTCCTATACTTTTATGGAGTGACCGTTTGCCTTTTTTAAATTGCCGGCACCTTCTATAGATCATTGCTTGATAAAACTAATCGTTACACATAAAAAATTAGTGGGTTTCGATAGATAACAGCAAGTCAAATCGCTGATTTAATAGTTGCAAAAAGCACAAGAACAATGTAGATTGAATACACAATAACATTGCAATACATAAACACAATAACATTGCATTATAATAACGTAAAAACATTGTCAATCTAATATGGCTACTCCTGGCGAACTCTTAGCAAAATCTCTTGAAGTCATGCGGACGGTACAACAAGAGGGGATCATCCGCTCGTCCGATATGCCTAGGATTCACCGTGAGCGCCTGCTGAAAGCCGGTTTCTTGCAGGAAATCATAAAAGGCTGGCTTCTTGCGAAAGACCCCGCGCTCAGGGAAGGGGATAGCACACCTTGGTACGCTTCTTTCTGGTCATTTGCCCGGAGTTACCTGGGTGAAAGATTTGGCGATGAATACTGCCTTTCTCAGGAATCGTCGGTAAAAATTCACACGGGTTCAACCGCCATCCCAAAGCAGCTGGTAGTGATTACAAAAGGAAAGGGCACACAACTTCTTCAGTTGCCCTTCGAAACCTCGTTGTTTATGTACCAGAACAAAAAGAACTTCCCGACTGAGAGAGTGAAACTGAACGGTTTGTGGATAATGGACCTGCCTACCGTTTTATGCAGGCTGCAGCCAGCGTCTTTCAAAAACGACCCGACAGACACGGAAATCGCGCTGAGGATGGTGAGAGATGCCTCTCCGCTCCTTCACATCCTGCTTGAGGGCGGTAATACGGCAATAGCAAGCAGGCTTGCCGGAGCATATAAATTCCTCGATGAAGAGGAGATGGCTAACCGCATCGTGAAGGGTATGGAGGCCGCCGGGTATAAGATTCGTCTCTCCAATCCTTTCGAGCGAGACGCCCCTGCGTTCACAGGCGGCACGCGGATTATCTCTCCATACGTATCAAGGATCGAAGCCCTCTGGAAATCTATGCGTGAGGATGTGCTTGCCGTATTTCCCAAGGCCCCGGGAATGCCCAAAGACCCTGAGAAATATCTCAGGAAGATAGATAAAATATACGTCAGCGACGCCTACAACTCGCTCTCGATAGAGGGATACGAGGTTACGGCGGGGCTTATTGAGCGGGTCCGTGACGGGCGATGGAACCCTGAAAATATACAAGATAGGCAGCAAAGGGACGCCTTGGCCGCAAAGGGCTATAGCCTGGCATTCAAATCTGTTGAAGAGAGCATCAGGAAAATACTGTCCGGGAACAATCCGGGCGAGGTCGTCAGCGTTGACCACCACGAGTGGTACGCGCAGATGTTTTCTCCGTCCGTCCAGGCCGGCATACTGAAGCCCTCCGACCTCGCCGGTTACCGGAACGGCCAGGTCTTCATAAAAGGCTCCAAGCATGTCCCGCTTCCCAAGGAAGCCGTGCTGGACTGCATGGAGACTTTATTAGGACTGCTGAAAGAAGAGCAGGATGCAAGCGTCCGAGCCGTCTTGGGCCATTTTATTTTCGTTTTCATACACCCTTATATGGACGGCAATGGCCGGATGGGCAGGTTCCTGATGAACGCCATGCTTGCCTCGGGCGGCTATCCCTGGACTGTCATCCGTCTGGCAAGGCGTGAGCTTTATATGTCTGCCCTTGAAGAGGCTTCGGTCCATGGACGAATCAAACCATTTGCGGAGTTTATCAAGGAAGAGTTGGCAGGAGGGGCAATTGGAAGGCTTTAAACCAGAGATGATTACAATTGAAGAATTTGCAGAGCGTATGCAAATCAGTCGCACCACTGTCTTTGAATGGATTAAAAAAGACCGACTTAAAGCTGGAAAACACTATATAAAAATCGGCAGGATCATTCGGTTTGAATGGGGGCCGGATTTGCTAAAAATGCTCCGTGAAGATAGCGAATTAAATCATGTTGTCGAAGAAAAGCAGACAGTAGAAAAGCCTCCGAGGAGAAGGAGGTCAGGTAATCGAAGGATTGCCATAAATTTGGACTATTAGATTTTAATTCGCCCTTATTTCCCTTCGCACTTTATGCTTGAAGAACGCTTCAAACAGCCACTGAAACTAGGCGTGAAGTGGCAAACATGCGCCAATTGCGGCACGAATTGGCTCATAAATGGCTCAAAAGGCTCACGGCGGATTGAAAAACAAAGAAGAAGATACCTGATGTTATATCAGTACACACATGAGGAGTTCGTAGAATTTCTTGAGGCCGAGCGGCAAGTCGGCACAAGCTTTGTGTCTGGGTCGAGTGCAACAAACGTCCACTGATTACCAACGCGGCTTTGGTCGTTAAAACCGGGGATGATGCGTCTTTGCTTCTTCTGGACGTATGTCCATATCTCGTCAACCTGAATTCTTTGGCAGTCAAGGTTCCGCATATGCTCGCCCATAATCCGTGATCACTTCTCCCCGACGTTTAGCGTAAGCCGCATTATTGTATCGCGGTGAGTGCCCGTCATTCGTTCAATAGAGCGGATAGAATTACCCTCCACTAAACAGCTAATGATTTGCGCTGTCTTTCAGTAGATAGCCTGTTCATTTGATTTCTCCTTTCGATTGCCCAAAGTATATATCTTGTAGATATACTTAACAATTTAAAAAATGCATTATGTATATCGATTTGCATATTAATTACAAAAATCCCCTCGACAATGCTTTAATCAAGCTATATATTCTAATTCCTAAATCACGGGAGGATATATCCAATGGCAAAAACAGAACCTATTTTATTAAGACTCGAACCAGAGGAAAAGGAAGCTTTTCAGCAAGCCGCGAAGATAACGGGGCTACCATTGTCTATGTGGGCAAGAGAACGGTTACGGTGGGCAGCGATTAAGGAACTGGAAGAAGCATCTATCCCTATAGCCTTCCTGCAAACAAAGAGAGACTAAAATGGAAAAGCAGCCCATTAATAAAATTGAGTTTGAACAAAAAGGAATTGGCGAGATATTGGCACATAATTGGCTTAAGGTGCCCCTGAACCAAAGAGAGTATTCATGGGAAATTGAACACGTCAGGGATTTGTTTAATGACTTTAGGGGTGCTATAGAGGGAAATAAGAATTATTTTTTAGGAACCATTGTACTTACAAAAGGCGAAGGGAAAGTCTTGGAGGTTTCTGACGGCCAACAACGCCTCGCAACGACTACTGTGCTTCTCGCCGCAATACGAGATTATTTTTTCAACAACGGAGACAAGAGTAAAGCCAGAACCATCGAGTGGGACTATCTTATGAAGACTGAGATTTCCACGGATGATGTGATCCCTCATCTCAAATTAAATGTTGACGATAATTTTTTTTTTACCAAGTTCGTCCTTTCTTCCCCGGATAGTTCAGATAGAAATGTGGAACCCAAGAAAAAATCTCACGAGAGGCTTAAAATCGCTGCTGAAACGGCGGCAAATTTTTTACACGAAATGTTTGAATCTGTCGGCAATAAGGAACCGTTTAAAACCAACCGAATCCTAGAAATAGTTGAGTTCATACACGATAGAGCAGAAGTTATTAAACTTGTGGCTCCGGACGACATAAATGCTTTTTTGATGTTTGAAACGCTCAACGACCGGGGTCTCAAAGCTTCTCAGGCAGATTTACTTAAAAACCATATTCTCAGCTTCTCCCGTGAGCGGATTAATGAAGCGCAACAGAAATGGGCGCAAATGGTTGGCATATTAGAGTCTTTGGGGAGGGGGGACATTACTGTTACCTATTTGCATCATGTTCTAATTATAAAATACGGCCCCATGAAGGAACGCGAAATTTTCGATAAAGTCAAAGAATTCGTGAATAACCAAAATCGCTCCCTCGAATTCCTTGAAGAACTTACCGATGACGTTAACGATTATGCGGCGCTCTTCAATTCAGACCATAAAAAATGGAATGAATATGGGACAAGAACAAAGAAAAATATCACAACAATTATTAACGATCTCCGTGTATTACAAATAGTTCCCTTGATGTTTGCAGTTTCACGCTATTTCCCAAAAGAAGAAGCAAAGTTGGCTTTTCGGATGCTTCTATATTGGTCTGTACGGTTTCTTGTTTATGGAGGGCGTGGCGGACTGCTTGATCGTAATTACGCTCTCTGTGCCCACGAAATAGGAAGCGGTAAGATAAAAAATACAAAACAGCTTCTTGAAAAAATGGAAGAGGTTGTGCCTTCCGATGCGATGTTCGAGGCAGCGTTTGCGGAAGTCCATATTTCGCAGGTCTTCCGGGCACGCTATTATCTTCGTGCTATGGAACAGCAAAAGAAGGGGGTTTCAGAAGCCGAATGGGTGCCGTCCGAAGATGAACAACAAATAAACCTGGAACATATTATGCCAGACAACCCCCAAGATAAATGGCCCGAACTTGACCCTGAATTGGCAGGTGCCTATTATAGTAAAATTGGAAACATGGTAATGCTTCAGGCGAAAAAGAATTCCATGATAGGCAATAATTCTTTTGAGGAAAAGAAAAAAGTATTAAAAGATTCAACCTTCCTGCTTACGTCTGAGGTTGCCGTTTATCCTAAATGGGGTTCAGAGCAAATTAATGACCGACAAAAGAAATTGGCAAAATTGGCGGTTGAAACGTGGCCGAGATTCCCTAAATGAAAGAAAATTTAAAACAGCTAAAAGAAACCGTTGAGCGGATGCACGAATGTACCGCGAAATTAATGGGAACTGTATATGTTGCTGAAACCTTCCAAGAAAAGACGGTCTGGCAGGATGTTGTCTATATATTTAATATAATGGGCAACCCCTTAGCGAAGCGGTGCTATGCCTGGTCGTCTCCAATCGAGGGAAGTTCTAAGCGGCGTTTCTTTGCTGTTTTAGAGACACCGCCTATAAAATCTGCTCAGGATGCAGTTAAGGCGTCTATAGTCTATAGTTCAAGAATATAAATCGAAGGATTCTGGGGGGGGGAAGTAAATAATAGTCGAAAGGAGGTACAAACCCAATGGCTTTTTCTGAAGCAACTAAGGACGCAGCATTTAAGCGCTCAGGTGGACGCTGCGAGTGCACACGACAACATGGTTCGCATCCACGTGGCCGGTGCACCGCAACATTCACAAGGCATGGCAATTGGCAAGCTCATCACATTACAGCGGTTAGCTCTGGTGGTCCCGACACCCTGAGTAACTGTGAAGTGCTGTGCGTTAAATGCCATGAACCAGACCAGAACCTACGGTCGCTAAAAAGACCGCTCGATTGTACGTGCAATATCCGTAATATGGTCAGGAGTAACGGCTAATCTCCCCCAGGGTTGGTCGTTACTCCCCCGCCACTCTAAGGAGATAACAACCCCACAATCCAAATCACGAAGAATTTCGGATAATTTACCGCAGAAAGAAACTAACTTCTCCTTTTTTGTCGATGCTCCAAATGTAAATAATACGACCGCCTCATTTGGAGTCCATTCTTCGCAACTTTCAAAAGTCATAAGGCCATTAATTTTACTTAACGCCTCTACGAGCGGGGCGACTCTTTCATCTACCCAAGCCTTTACTTTAACGCAAGCTTGCTTGCGCATAATAACACCCTTTTTACAAAAATACCATTATTCGCTAAAAATTTCAATGCTCACGCCTCGTTAGTGGATTTTTCGTGCTTGAAATTAATTTGTGTCCACTGGCCCTGGGAGGAGGTCGCGTGAAAGCATCCAGGGAGAGTCAGATGAAGCGAGGCATTTCCGGCATCCAAAATCTAAGTAATACAGAGAGTTAAAAGGGACGTTTTCCTTGACCTGAGAGAAATAATGTAATAGGATACCACATAAAGTTAAAAACCAAGTTTTTTCTTCGGTTAGCACCGCGACC
This sequence comes from Nitrospirota bacterium, assembly GCA_049801375.1. Lineage (GTDB taxonomy): Bacteria > Nitrospirota > JACRHJ01 > JACRHJ01 > JACRHJ01 > JBARKJ01. The sequence goes on from JBARKJ010000030.1 coordinate 68,608, forward strand.
TCTGAGCGTTTGGGCATATGAAGTAAGCTTGGACACTAAGCCCATTCTCTGAAAAATAGGGGATGGGTTTTTGTTTCATGGCGGTCGGTTCCGGGATTCATTCTCCAGAGATTTCATGAGGGTTGCATTCCTGGTGGCCATCAAAAGAGAAACTAAACATGGATAATCAGTTTTTTGATCGACCAGTTCTCAATTCCCCCTATGCGTACCCTGCTAATCACTGGGAACTTGACGCCCAGGGGCAGCCAACTCAACAGATTATAGACAAACGTCGCAGCGCCGAATACATTACACCGATTCCCAAGCCAAAAAAACAGAAGGCATCGGTAGAGCAGAAAGGCTTCATCTTTGATGAGGGAAAGGGTCTCTCGACAGAAGACCAGCAATACGACCCCACGCCTATAATAAATGAACTTCGCGGCTATGTGGACAGGTGGCGCAGCATACCTAACCCGGCCCATTGGCAGGTCACGCCAGAAACCGCACGTCTTCTTCAGCACTGGCGGCATCACCCATTTACAGGCATCCGTCCTTTTTTCTGTCAGGTAGAAGCCGTAGAAACCGCTATCTGGTTGACTGAGGTCGCCCCGAACGACAAGGCAGGTAAAAAATTCCTTGATCATCTTGCCGCCGCTAATACTGCCGCAAATCCGGGCCTGATGCGTCTTGCGCTGAAACTGGCAACCGGCGCTGGCAAGACCACAGTCATGGCGATGATTATTGCATGGCAAACGATTAATGCGGTGCGTCGGCCCAACAGCAAGAAGTTTACGCGGGGCTTTCTGGTTGTTACGCCTGGACTGACTATCCGTGACCGACTGCGCGTACTTCAACCGAATGACCCGGACAGTTATTACCAGAGCCGGGAACTTGTCCCCAGTGACATGCTGGGCGACATTGAACGGGCAAAGATAGTCATAACCAACTATCACGCCTTCAAGTTGCGTGAGCGTATGGAGTTGTCAAAAGGTGGGCGTTCTCTTTTGCAGGGCCATGGTGAAGAACTCAACACACTCGAAACCGAAGGGCAGATGCTTCAGCGTGTGATGCCTGACCTGATGGGCATGAAGAGCATCATGGCGCTTAACGATGAGGGGCACCATTGTTACCGTGAAAAGCCCAACCACAAGGTGGAAGATGACGAGCTTAAAGGCGACGAGAAGAAGGAAGCCGAGAAGAATAACGAGGCTGCCCGTCTCTGGATATCCGGCCTTGAAATCGTCAACCGAAAGCTTGGCCTTAACCGTGTATTTGACCTTTCGGCTACGCCGTTTTTCCTTCGTGGTTCGGGATATGGTGAGGGCACGCTATTCCACTGGACGATGAGTGATTTTTCTTTGATGGATGCAATCGAATGCGGCATAGTCAAGCTTCCGCGCGTCCCGGTGGCAGATAACATACCCGGTGGCGAGATGCCGAAGTTCCGTAACCTCTGGGAGCATATCCGTAAGCGTATGCCAAAGAAAGGCCGGGGGAAAGGCAACGCCCTTGATCCACTGAGCATCCCCGTAGAACTCCAGACTGCACTGGAAGCCTTGTACGGCCATTACGAGAAGACATACAACCTATGGCAGCAGAGTGGCATTAAAGTGCCCCCTTGCTTCATCATCGTCTGCCAGAACACTTCCATATCGAAGCTGATCTATGACTATATCTCAGGCTTCTATCGCATGAACGAAGACGAATCTACCACACTTGAAAATGGACGACTGGCCCTGTTCCGCAACTTCGATGAACACGGAAACCAGATTGCCCGTCCGCGCACACTCCTGATAGACAGCGAACAGCTCGAATCCGGTGATGCGCTGGATGACAACTTCCGAAACATGGCCTCCGACGAGATAGACCGTTTCCGTCGAGAGATAATAGAACGCACCGGCGACCGCCAACAGGCGGAAAATCTTACAGACCAGGAACTGCTGCGGGAGGTCATGAACACCGTCGGCAAGGAAGGTCGCTTGGGCGAGTCCATACGCTGTGTTGTTTCGGTTTCCATGCTTACGGAGGGCTGGGATGCCAACACTGTTACCCATGTTCTTGGTGTTCGCGCCTTTGGTACTCAGCTTCTTTGTGAACAGGTAATTGGCCGCGCATTGCGCCGTCAGTCCTATGACCTTAACGAAGACAACCTGTTCAACGTCGAATATGCAGACATACTGGGAATCCCGTTTGACTTCACGGCCAAGCCGGTTGTTGCTCCACCTCAGCCGCCACGCGAGACCGTCCACGTGAAGGCAGTCCGTCCCGACAGGGATCATCTTGAAATCACGTTCCCGCGTGTTGCAGGCTATCGCGTCGAACTTCCCGAAGAACGTCTTACCCATGAGTTCAACGATGATTCCGTTCTTGAGCTTACGCCCGACCTTGTTGGCCCATCCGTCACCAGGAATTCCGGGATCATCGGAGAAGGCGTTGACCTCAACCTAACTCACCTGGGTGATATGCGCCGCTCCACGCTTTTATTTCATCTCACTCAGCGCCTGCTTTATTCCAAATGGCGCGACCCCAGTGAGGATGCGAAGCTGTACCTCTTCGGGCAGCTCAAGCGGATTACCAAGGAATGGCTCGATAGCTGTCTTGTCTGCAAGGGTGGTACATACCCGGCACAGCTCATGTACCAGGAGCTTGCGGACATGGCCTGTAATAAGATAACGGCGGCAATCACTAAAGCCGAGGCCGCTAAAATGCGTCCCATTAAGGCCGTACTCGACCCATACAACCCCTCCGGCTCCACGATGCATGTGAACTTCAACACATCTAAAACCAGCCGATGGGAGACAGATGCGCGCCGTTGTCATATAAACTGGATTATCCTCGACAGCGACTGGGAGGCGGAGTTCTGCCGCGTGGCGGAGACACACCCGAAAGTCAGGGCCTACGTCAAAAACCATAACCTCGGCCTGGAAGTACCATATCGCTATGGTTCCGAGACGCGCAGGTACATCCCTGATTTTATCGTCATGGTGGATGACGGACATGGTCAGGAAGACCTGCTGCACCTTATCGTCGAGATTAAAGGATACCGGCGTGAGGATGCAAAGGAGAAGAAGTCCACTATGGATACCTATTGGGTTCCCGGTGTGAACAACCTTGGCAGTTATGGCCGGTGGGCCTTTGCGGAGTTTACCGATGTCTACGAGATCGAGTCAGACTTCCAGGCGAAGGTGGAAGCTGCGTTCAATAAGATGATAGAGGGAATTTGTGAAGGGTGAATGGTGGCTTAATGAATAAGATCAAGTTGTTTGAATCCAAAAAGATTCGTTCGGTGTGGAACGAGACGGATAAGAAGTGGTATTTTTCTGTTGCCGATGTTATCGAAGCCTTGACCGATTCCGCAAACGTCAAGGACTACATAAAAAAGATGCGCAAGCGCGAGCCGGAGCTTAACGCCAACTGGGGGACAATTTGTCCCCCCCTTGAACTAGTTGCCCCAGACGGCAAGCGGAGAAAGACCCAGTGCGCCAATGCGGAAGGGCTGCTCCGCATTATCCAGTCCGTGCCATCCCCAAAGGCGGAGCCGTTCAAACGTTGGCTGGCGAGGGTAGGCTATGAGCGCCTGGAGGAGATAGAGAACCCCGAACTGGCGGCGAAGCGGATGCGGGAGCTTTACAAGGCAAAGGGATACAGCGATGAATGGATTGAGAAACGGGTACGCGGCATTGCCATCCGCGATGAACTGACCAACGAATGGAAGAACAGGAGCGTAAAGGAGCATATTGAATTCGCAATACTGACCGCCGAAATAAGCCAGGCAACCTTTGGCATGACCCCGTCTGAATATCGGGAGTTCAAGAGCCTCGGCAAACGGGGCGACAACCTGCGCGACCATATGAACGACCTGGAGCTGATATTCACCATGCTGGGCGAGGCTTCCACCACAGAGATCGCCCGCAATAAAGACGCGCAGGGGTATGGCGAGAACCTTAATGCCGCCATTGAAGGTGGAACCGTTGCCGGAAGTGCCCGGCGTGACCTGGAAAAGAAGTCGGGAAGGCGGGTGTCCAGCCGGGAGAATTACAAGGAAATCCCGGAGGCGGCAAAGCGCAAGAAAATAGACAAGAAAGAAGGCTGAGGACACATGGCCAAGAAACCAAACATGCTTACCGTCGAGACCCTCAAGCACGAGGACGCGACCCGCAAGAACATACCTACCGCCGAGCACCAGTCTATCATGGAAGACAGGGACAAAAGCCCGGTGCGTGTCGCATACGAGAGGCGCAACCGCGACCTTGACCCGCAACTGGTCTGGCGCGGCAAGGATGAGCAGGACTGGTCAGACCTCGTCGTCCACGCCAACCCGCTCTACATTCAGGAGAAGGTGCAGCCCAAGGTTTTGATTGACGACCTGCTGCGCCGGAGCAAGGCCGAAGCGAAAGCAGGCGCGCCGCAGGTAGACCTCTTTTCCGACTTCAACGGCCTGCCAAGCGAGAGTGCCAAGACTGAATTCTATCAGCATGACGCGCACTGGGCCAACCGCATGATCTTGGGCGATAGCCTGCAAGTTATGGCGTCGCTGGCGGAGCGTGAGGGGCTGCGGGGCAAAGTACAGTGCATATATATAGACCCGCCCTATGGGATTAAGTTCAACTCCAACTTCCAGTGGTCAACTACAAGCCGCGACGTTAAGGACGGAAACACAGACCACATCACCCGTGAGCCGGAGCAGGTGAAGGCGTTCCGGGATACCTGGCGGGACGGGATTCACTCGTACTTGACGTACCTGCGGGACAGGCTGACGGTCGCGCGTGATTTGTTGACGGACTCTGGGTCGATCTTTGTGCAGATTGGGGATGAGAACGTGCACCGGGTAAGGGCGGTGATGGATGAGGTATTTGGGGAAGACAATTTTGTTGTTCAAATTACAGTTAAGAAAAAAGGCAGTCAGAAAGGAGAGCTTCTCGAAAATATTTCAGACACCATTCTCTTTTATGCGCGTTCAAAATCAGCGGTCAAGTTCCGACATCAATGGATGCAACGGGAGGTAGAGGACGATGCTATTTTCAGCGCCGACTTGACTGGCGGGGGAACTTTTAAAACGCAGATATTTCCCTTAGAACACAAAGGTGTGGTTTATCGACCAAGTACAAATAACAGTTGGAAAACTAACCAGAAGGGTATGATACGGATTCAGATGACTGACCGTATTCTCATCGGGAAAAATCAAATCCGATATAAAAGACGTCAAACTGATTTTGGCTATACTATTCTTACTAATATCTGGGAAGACACTGGCGGAGCTTCAGATCGTATTTATGTAGTCCAAACGGCTAATAAAATTATTCAACGCTGCCTCTTGATGACCACCGACCCCGGCGACCTCGTGCTTGACCCGACCTGTGGCTCCGGTACTACTGCCTATGTCGCCGAGCAGTGGGGCCGCCGCTGGATTACCATCGACACTTCCCGCGTCGCGCTGGCCCTGGCTCGTGCCCGCGTCATGGGTGCACGCTACCCATACTACCTGCTTGCCGACTCACCGGAAGGCCTGAACAAGGAGGCCGAAGTCACACGCTCCATGCCCTCGACCAAGCCGACTAGGGGCGACATACGCCAGGGCTTCGTATACGAGCGTGTGCCGCACATCACCCTCAAGTCCATCGCCAACAACACAGAGATCGATGTTATCTGGGATAAGTACCAGGAGACGCTCGAACCACTGCGCTTGAAGCTCAACAAGGCACTGGGCAAGAAATGGGAAGAGTGGGAAGTCCCCCGTAACGCCGATGAGAAGTGGGCAAAGGAAGCGAAGAAGCTGCACGCCGACTGGTGGGAGGAACGCATCGCCCGACAGAATGATATTGACGCCTCCATCGCGGCTAAAGCGGAGTTTGAATTCCTATACGACAAGCCATACGACGATAAGAAGAAGGTGCGCGTGGCAGGGCCGTTCACGGTGGAGAGCCTCTCGCCGCACCGCGTACTGTCCGTAGGCGCTGACGACGAGCTGATAGACCCGATGGCGGAACCAAAACGCGGCGGTGGGGAACAGGGCTTTGTCGAGATGATCCTTGAGAACCTAAAGACCGCAGGTGTCCAGCAGGCCCACAAGGAAGACAAGATAGCCTTCACGTCTCTCACCCCCTGGCCTGGTGATATGGTCTGCGCCGAAGGCAGATACATGGAAGGTGCGGATGGCACTGGCACGGAGAAACGCGCCGCCATATTCATAGGCCCTGAGTTCGGAACCGTATCCCGCCCAGACCTTGTTTCCGCAGCACGAGAGGCCGGAGACGCTGGCTTTGACGTGCTCATCACCTGCGCGTTCAACTACGATGCCCACTCCTCGGATTTCGAGAAGCTTGGCCGCATCCCCGTGCTCAAAGCCCGAATGAACGCAGACCTGCACATGGCCGACGACCTCAAGAACACCGGCAAGGGGAACCTGTTTGTCATCTTCGGCGAGCCGGATATAGACATACTTGACGCGGAAGACGGCCAGATCAAAGTCAAAGTAAACGGCGTGGATGTCTTCCATCCCAACACCGGCGAGGTACGCAGCAACGGCGCGGAAGGTATCGCCTGCTGGTTCATAGATACCGACTACAACGAAGAAAGTTTCTTCGTCCGCCACGCATACTTCCTTGGCGCGAACGACCCATACAAGGCCCTCAAGACCACCCTTAAGTCCGAGATCAACGAGGACGCCTGGGCCACGCTCAACAGCGACACCTCCCGCCCCTTCGACAAGCCTACAACCGGACGCATCGCGGTGAAGGTCATCAACCACCTCGGTGATGAGGTTATGAAGGTGTTTAGGGTGAACTCATGAAACTGACAAAACTCAAGATCGAAGGTTTTAAACGTGTACGGTCCGTAGAGATTGATCTCGCTGATGTCAACATATTAGTCGGAATAAATGGTAGCGGTAAATCGTCAATCATCCAAGCCGCACACCTGGCATGTTGTGTTATGCGGCAAGCTGATAGTGTTCAAGGGAGCAAAACTACAACGGTTGGAATTGAAGATCTTGATTACCTGCCGACTAACAATTATAAAATGTTGGGTCATAATACCACTTGGGGAAACAAGGAGGGTAGTCCTTCTTCCAAGGCGCAGTTAACATTCATCCGTGATGAAGAACCATGTATCGCCTACTGTGAACTACGTTCCGCTCGTAACGCGGGAATATCAATTACAGGAAATATTCCAAACCAACTAACAGATCTGCTTCGCAGAAAAAAGAAGTTTTTTTCTGCATATATACCTGGCATATCTGGCATTCCAAACAAAGAGGAAAGAAAGTCGAAAAAGGTCATTCTCAAAGCTTGTTCTTACGGTGATTCTAATATTATCCTTCGCAATGCGCTATTGTTGCTAAAGGATCGACTCAGCCTTATCGAAGGTTGGATTAATCAAATAATAGACCTCCCTATAAGAATAAAAGTCGAACATGACGATGAACGTCACCTCATTATTGACTGTAATGTAATAATAAACGGGCACAATAGGCCCATAGAACTTATTGGCACGGGCTACCTACAACTGATTCAGATTTTTTCTTATATTCTTTTATTTGAACCTGGCATTTTGCTTATCGATGAACCAGATATCCACCTGCATCCGACTGTTCAGGAGAACCTCGTCAAGGTACTCGCACAGGTCGCCAGCGAAAGAAATCTTAGAATCCTAATGACAACTCATTCTCCATTTATAGTTCGTGGCGCTCCTCTTGGCTCAAACGTCTATTGGGTTAAGGATGGCATTATCGAATCGAGGAACCGGCGTGAAGTCGAGTTGGCCTTGGGATGGGGCGCTTTCGGCAAGAAAATAATCGTCATCTCAGAGGACAAAGATATATCTTTATTGAAAAAGATAATTGCCCAATGGCCGGATGTTGATAAGTTCATCACGTTTTATCCCGGTACTGGTTACACAGGAATCCCTACACCGGCACAGTCTGCCGAAATAAGCGAGGCTCTTGGCGGTAAATTCAAAATTATTGTACATCGAGATCGGGATTCTCTAACGGACCAGGAAGTCGCAACATTGATGCAGGCGTATGAAGAGAAAGGTACTTTTCTGTGGTTTCCAGAATTATCAGATATTGAGGCATATTTTTGTAAAAATCAATTCCTACAGAGTTTACTTGGATGCTCTGAGGCCGACGCTAATACTCATGTAGAAACGGTTTTAGCTCAGAAATCGGTAGATATCCGCAATCAGTTTACCGGTCAGAGGGCGGCGCATAATGAGGAGTTACATAAAGCGGGCGGCAGCCCGACGAACGATGATGTCTGGGCTTTCTTTCAGGAGAGGCCGCTTCGAGGGGCAAAGGGTAAATTCGTTTTCAAGCAACTGAAGAACAAAATTCCAGGAAATGCTTTTAGGGAAGAAGCCATTCTTAATCATGCGATTCAGGCTGAAATTGCATCTGAATTAAAGAACGTCCTAGATCAACTATTAGTGTAATAATATTGAATTTACCATTCCTTGGACTAGTTTAAAAACATGGCACACCGGGTTAAGGTCATCGAATCACCGGAGGTAATGCAGGGATTTAAGGTATGACTTATCAAGATAGTGTGTGGATTGGTGCCGATCCAGGAGGTGATAGTCACTTCGGCCTTGCTATCCTCAAATCCGACGGTTCGGTGCGCACGTGGTGCGTCAACTGTGCGGACGAGGCCGTAACTGTAGTTGTAGAGAACGTGAATGCAACGCCCAACGGCTTCGGCGTGGATGCACCCTTGTGGTGGTCCTCTGGAGTGTCTGGTGGCCGCTCCGCAGATCAATGGATTCGGGATAAATACGGTCAACCTACAAGTAGTAAGGTGCTTGCCATAAACTCACTACAAGGTGCGGCCCTCGCACAAGGCATGATGTTCGTGAAACGGATTCGAGAATGCTTTCCAGATGCAAACGTGACAGAGACGCATCCAAAAGCGTTACTCTCGGCGCTGAATCTAAACGGGCTTGGTTTTTACCAGCGGTATAGGGTGGAAACCCAGGCTAATATAGAACACGAACGCGATGCAATCATTTCGGCAGTTGCCGCGCGAGAGGGCTTTGCAGGACGCTGGACAAACGATCTCATCATCAATCGCCGCCCGAGCGAGCAGGACCCATCGCAATTTTGGCTGGCTCCGGTTCATTACTTTTGGCCGGAGGCATGATGCAATATAGAATATCCAACCCCTCCTTTCCCAACAGTCTTATCAAATTGACTCGCCAAGAGCAAACTATTGTCAAGAATAAGGCATTTGGTTTGTTCATGTATCCGAATACTTTCAGCAAGGATTCACACCGGTTGGAAAGGATTGAAGAGAAAAACTTCTGGTCAGTTGAAGTGAATAAAGACCTGCGGCTGATAGCCCATAAAATTCATGACAATATACTTTTATGCTATGTAGATCATCACGACGATGCCTACATCTGGGCAAAAAGACGAAAGATCGAGACCCATCCTAAAACTGGCGCGGCACAGCTCGTCGAAATACGGGAATTAGTCAAGGATGTTGCCACTTTCAAGTACATCACTTCGGGGATCCCTGCTATTTCTAATCCGCCACTGTTTGCAAATGTATTTATTGAAACGCTCCTAAGTTATGGAGTTCCGCCCGAGTGGATTAATGATGTGCATAACGCGACTGAGGACACGATAGAGTCGTTGGCCGAACATCTCCCCGGTGAGGCCGCCAATATATTACTGGATTTAGCTACCGGTAAACCACCACAAGTACCGCAAATATATATGGGGAATCCTTTCGAGCATCCTGACGCGCAACGCCGGTTCCGTTTAATCAACAATAAAGAGGAATTTAAAAATGAACTCAAAGGGCCAAATTGGCGACAACCTTTTGAGTGGTTAGTTGGTAAGGCACGGGGAATCTTAGAGGCTATTAAAGGTGTATCAAGGAGAGCATGAAGAAGAATCATTGGTATGTAGTGAAGGAGCAGAGCCTCGCTGTCTACGCAAGGAATGCAGGGTTTGATCTTGCTGTCTACGAGGACTATTCAACTGCGGTGCAGGCAGAGTTAAAGAAACGTGCAGTCAAAGAAGCCCTCTATGAGATAGAGGTAGCTTGCGAGGATCAGGGTTTCGACATATACAGCATCAAAAACGGCGTTTATGTAATATCACTATCGAATCCTCTGTCAATACAGTACGGAATTCGTCGGTCTCAAGTAATATATATCGGAATCGGCAACACTATGAATCGCATCGAGAGTCATTACAATAATAGCTTGTTCGATTTTATGAAGAGTTTATCTGGCGCGAATTTTGATTTTCAGTTTGCACACCCAGCCTTGAAAGGGCCTTCAAAGACCTATTACAAGCATGTTGAATACATGATGCTTGAATACTTCCGTGAGCAATACTGTGGCGATGATAATTGCATGCGTTATCCGATCCTGAACAAGAACGCTGGCTCTGACAAAGAATTCCCCGGCGGGACGGACTGGTGGAAGAAGCCTCTTAAGGCCTATGGAAAGCGTCCGCTTTGGGAGTTGAAACCGACCGCATTTTCAGACTTCGCACCACTCGACAATGAATGATTACACTTAACCATCGGGACAAACCGATGTGGATGGTTATGTGGTGATAGTTCTAAGATTATCTCACAGGAGAGTAACAAAATGTCTACTCCTACAAAGCCGTTGACAGTACCGCCCACGCCGACTGGAGTGCCTGCCGATTTTGTAGCGACTGGGCTCCCTATTCCGGCAATCGAGCGAATACGAATATTCAGTGATCGGCAGTGGGAAGAGTTTGTTCTAGAATGGGCATCTTCGCTAAATGATGACTACGGACTTGTTGAGCGATGCGGCGGGGCAGGAGATATGGGGCGCGATATAGTCGCTTATTATAAGAACGATGACAGCATGTGGGATAATTACCAGTGCAAACATTACAAAAATGCTTTGACGCCATCTGATATATGGGTAGAGCTTGGCAAGCTAATCTACTATACATACCGGAAAGAATACAGCTATCCCCGCCGCTACTTTTTCGTTGCCCAACAAGGCGCTGGAACGAAACTTTCTAATCTGCTGAAGAAGAAAGACAAGCTGCGGACCGGACTTTTGGATAACTGGGATAAGTTGTGTCGAAACGGTATCAGCTCTACTGCTCCGGTTGAACTCGATAAATCTCTTAAAAAATATATTGATAGCCTTGACTTTTCGATTTTTCAAACAATTCCTCCGTTAAAGCTTATTGAACAACATGCAAAGACCCGCTGGCATGTTGCGCGCTTTGGAGGTGGATTGCCAGCAAGGCCGTCATTTGAACCTCCTCCAGAGGATGTTGCTGCACATGAAGTGATATACGTTAGGGAATTACTAAATGCGTATTCGGACCATCTGAAACGAAACATTACTTCAGTAGTGGAGTTGACGGGCGAAGAGGGAGTGCATGATCATTTCAACGACTCTCGGCTTGAATTTTACAGCGCAGAAGCCTTACGATTATTCTCGCGTGATACTCTCCCGCCTGGGGAGTTTGAGAAACTGCAGAAGGAGGTCCACAGCGGAATCAAAGACGAAATACGTGGAGCTCATAAAGATGGGTTTAGGCGGGTAATGGCAGTTGTGAAGACAGCGCGGGTTCTTCAGCTATCCGGCCACGCTCTCAACGACAGATTATCTGTACGAGATCGCGGTGGCATTTGCCATCAACTCGCAAACGATAAAAAGGTTAGGTGGGTTAAATGAGCAACCAAGAGACAAGCACACCATTTAATAGCCCAGTTGAAATCGGACTTCGGGCTTTAGCATTACTGAACGATGCTTTCCCCATTGCGTATTCTTTGCAACGGCTCGTTGTCCTTGATTACTTGATTGTTCACTCAGACGACATTCCCGGCGGTCCAGTTGGTCTTCATCCTCAAACACCACATCGCGGCGGAGAATTACTGGTGAGGCGTAGCGTTCTGGAGGAAGGATTACTGTTATATCAAAGCCGGGGACTTGTCGAATATCGATATACTGACAACGGAGTGCTATTTGCCGCAACTGACCGTTCTGCTTCATTCCTCGATGTGCTTAATTCTGAATATTTGGTGCGTCTTAGGGGTATAGCATCCTGGCTGGTCTCAGAATTTTGCTTACTGACTGATAGCGAGATTAACAAAATCGCTGTCGAACACATTGGTGAGTGGGGCGCGGAGTTTGCAATGGAATCTGTTTTGCGCGTACAGGAGACTTCATGACAATAGACCGTTTTTATATTACGCACATAGCATTAATTGGCTCGGATGTCCCAAAGGCGGAAGTTAATTTTAAACCGGGGCTTAACGTTATATCTGGTCCGTCTGATAGCGGAAAAACATTTATATTACAGTGCATTGATTTTATGCTCGGTGCGAAAACCCCGCCTAAGCGTATAGATGAGGCGGCGAATTACAACTTTATTCAGATCGGCCTTTCCTCGCAAGATCAGGACCGTGAGGTCATATTGGAGCGAAGTATAAAAGGAGGAGACTTTAATCTATATGAAAAAAACGATGAATCAAAAACTTTAGGAGCAAAGCATCAGGATGGAAACAAAAATACAATTTCAAGTTTTCTCCTGATGCTCTCTGGCCTTGAAAATAAGAAGGTTCGCACAAACAAGGGAGGAACAACCCGCTCACTAAGCTTTAGAGACATTGCCAGGCTAATACTCGTAAATGAAGAGACCATAATTCGAGAATTATCGCCAATTTACTCTCTGCGCGGAGGATATTCTACTCGCCCCGTTGAGAGTTCTATCTTCCGCCTTATGTTATCCGGAACAGATGACGCGAGTGTAATTGCAAGCGAGAATATTAAAATTGCCAGAGGTAAACAACAAGGAAAAACTGAACTACTCGATGAGCTTCTGAACAGAACACGACAACGACTAGCGGAAGCCGATCTCAGTGGGGATCAGGCTGAGTGGCAACAACAACTAAATATAGTTGAATCATTGTTTACGATTGCGTCCGAAGAGCTTGCTGTCGAGCAAAAAACCGTAGCTATTATTGAGGAACGAAGACGAGCAGTTTGGACACGTCTTAGACGAATAGAATCGAAAAAAGACGTGTTGTCCGAATTGCAGCAGAGGTTTGATCTTCTTCACCAGCAATATTCCTCTGATCTACTACGATTAGAAACTGTCGCAGAGGCCAGCCTTAGACTAGGCCAGATGAAAGAAGAACGCTGCCCAGTCTGCGGCTCCTTGGCAGAATACCATATTTTAATACATCAAAAGCCCGAGGCTTCACCCGAAGATGTAGCAAAGGCATGTATAGTAGAGGCGAACAAAATTAGAGTATTGCTGGTGGACCTTAAATCTACACAGAATATAAACGATGCAGAAATAAAACAACTCGTGATAAATATCGAATCGGAACAGACCGATCTTAAAATTATTTTGGATGAAATCACCGAGCGCATTAGTCCAAGAGTGAATGCAGCTCTGCAAAAACTGCGAGACAGCCAAGATAAGAGAGATACTTACCGCGCCGCAGTTGAGATGCGTAGTCGAGAAGAGGAGTTGGCCGAGTTATTACGTGAAGTACAGGAGATGAAGCCCAAAAATCCCAATAAGGGAACTACTACTAAAGTTGGGGCCGACGAGACTGAAGATTTCTGCCTGGAAGTGGAGGCATTATTGAAATCATGGAAGTTCCCTGACACTGGCCGGGTTACATTCAGCGAAGAGGATCAAGATTTAGTGATTTCTGGACGCGACAGAACCAGCCATGGGAAAGGTGTTCGTGCAATATTCCACTCTGCTTTCAATCTTGCTTTATTGAAGTTAGCTTTAGAGGAGCAGTTGCCGCATCCTGGTTTTGTAGTTCTAGATTCTCCCTTAGTCGTTTACAGAGAACCAGATACCGACGAGGGTAATTTCAGCAGGGATGTTAAAGATGCCTTCTTCCGCTTGGTCTCCGATCAATTTTCAAGTGCTCAAGTAATCGTATTTGAAAACGAAGACCCCCCTGCTGACATAGCCAAGTCTGCAAATGTAATCAAATTCACGGGTGCAAACCATGGTCGTCGAGGCTTTATTCCATTAACGCATTAAATGCTGTGACTACAGTCATCATCACGCAATTTAGCGCGTTTTTTCTGAGTTTATCCGCTTGAAGGAAAAAAAGGACACGGAATCATGCTCATCGGCTTCATAGAAATTAAAAATTTCCGACGGCTTCAGGCTGTCAGGATTGATTTTTCAGCCAATACAACGCTTTTAGTTGGCGCGAATAATAGCGGAAAAACATCGGCAATGACTGCCCTTCGTTATTTTCTGGTTCCCCAGAATGACTTTTCAATTTTCGATTTTCCGATTGCACTTTGGTCTCGCATAAATGACATGGGTGATCTTTTCGAGATTACCGATACTGAACAAATACATTGCAAATGGCGGGAGCTTCTTCTTCCATCGCTTGATGTTTGGCTCAAGGTTACGGAAGATGAAATTCACTATATTGCGCACCTGATTCCTACTCTTGATTGGAGTCCTGATAATGGGATCGGCGTCCGTCTGCGATTGGAGCCAAAAAACACAGATGAACTCATTCAGGCGTATTTGATATCAAAAGGAGCTGCATGTGAAACTTTAAAGGCTGAGGAATCGACTCCCGATGATCCAGTTGCAAAAGAGAAAATAGAGGATATTGTTGGGAATGGAGTTTGCGGGAAATTTAATCTCTGGCCTGAGAATTTAATGGATTTTCTAAAAAAACGGATGTCCCGTTACTTCACTGTTAAAGCTTACCTCCTCGATCCGTCAAAGAAAATGGATCCCGTCGCAGGGGTTGCGAATATTCAAGAACTTCCTGATGATCTGGAGCCTCTCGAAGAAAATCCTTTCAAAGACCTAATTAAAATTAATGAAGTTCCAGCCCATCGGGGCTTAAGCGATTATTCTGGTAGTCATGATGACGGGGATGAATCCTACCAGGATGGCCGGAAACAACTCTTAACTGCTCAACTGAGAACATATTATGGAAAGCATCTTGATCCGGTTAAATCGCCAGATCATTCCGATATCTCTGCCCTTAAAGCAATACACAATGCGCAGAATGTTTTCGATGCTCGGCTGAAGGATTGTTTTAAGGAACCCCTTAAAGAATTAGAGGAACTCGGCTACCCTGGGATCGCTAATTCGCGCCTAATTATTTCCACCTCTCTTAAACCAATGGAAGGGCTAAATCATCAAACTGCGGTTCAGTACGATATTGCACCGACAAATGAAGAACGAATATCTCCTTATCGGCTTCCTGAGCAATGCAATGGACTTGGGTATCAAAACCTTATTTCAATGGTTTTTCGTTTAATCAGCTACCGCGATGATTGGATGAAGGTTGGAAAAGCAGCTCAAACAGACGAAATTAAAGGGGTAAGTTTAAGTTCGCCACCTCCATTGCATCTTGTTTTATTAGAGGAACCCGAAGCCCATTTGCATGTGCAAGTGCAGCAGGTATTTATCCGAAAGGCCTATGATGTTCTGCGGAACCATGATGACCTGAAAGATAATAAAACGCTTTCGACCCAGCTCGTGGTCAGTACGCATTCCAGCCATATCGCCCATGAAGTCGATTTTGCCCAGATGCGCTATTTTAGGAGGCACCCGGCACGTAATTCTAACGAGACACCGACTTCGACCGTTGTCAATTTGTCGGAAGTTTTTGGAAAACACGATGAAACTGCCAAATTTGTATCCCGTTATCTTCGTGCCACACATGCCGATTTGTTCTTTGCTGATGGAGCAATTTTAGTGGAAGGAACTGCTGAACGCATGCTCGTTCCACATTTTATTCGAGAGCACTATGAAAAGCTGAACAGATGTTACATTACGCTCCTGGAAGTTGGCGGGAGCCACGCCCATCATTTGGCCCCTCTACTTGAGCATTTGGGGCTGAATACATTGATCATAACAGATATTGATTCTGTTGAGGATACCGGGCACCATCCAAAAACTCGTCCACAAAAAGGACGGGGTTTGTTAACTGGTAATAATGTTCTCAAAGATTGGTTTCCACAGAAAAAGACCATCGATGAATTGCTGGATATTAAAGAGGGAGGAAAAGAAAAAGCTTACGGTAACTTCTCAATAAGGGTTGCCTATCAAACACCTTTGAGAGTGACTTTAAATGGAAAAAGCGATTCAACTGAAGCAATTCCAAGGACATTTGAAGATGCTTTAGCATTCGAAAATATTGACTTCTTTCGAAATGTTTCTGGGAATGGACTTTTTAAAAAATTCAAAGATGCTATAGATGGGAATAAAGAGGTTACTGAATTGCATGAAGCTTTCTTAAAAGCTCTCGAAAATGGCAATAAGGCGGAGTTTGCCCTAAATTTGCTTTATTTTAATGAGCCCGCATCAATTCGTGTTCCTGAATACATCCATAATGGGCTTGAATGGCTACAAAATGTGGTGTTAAAACGCCAGCAGGAAGTCCTTCCAACGCAAAGCAAAGATATGGAAGATCCAGAGAAGGACGCGAAATGATAGAAAAGTCACCTCTAAGTGCAGATGATTTATTTGATGCTGTAGCGGATGATGAGATTGTTAAGTGTATAACTGCTGATCCGCCAATTAGCTTCTTTTTATTCGCCGGGGCCGGATCTGGTAAAACACGTTCATTGGTACAGGCGCTCCGAGTGATCAAAGAAAAAAAGGGGGCTCGGCTTCGCCTTAACGGCCGGAGAGTCGGTGTGATCACTTTCACAAATAACGCATGCAATGAAATAATACATCGGCTAGAGTTTGATGAGCTTTTTGCGGTCTCCACAATTCATAGTTTTGCTTGGTCTCTTATTAAAGGACTAGATGCAGATATTAAAGAGTGGCTGAAAATCAATCTTGCGGTTGAAATAGCGGAACTCGAAGAGAAAGAACGCTCAGGTCGTCCTAATACCAAGGCGTCTTTTGATAGACAAAATTCTATTGCCTCAAAGAATGAGCGCCTGGAAAGCATAATTTATATTAAAAAATTTATATACAATCCGGACAGTGATAATCCCGAACGAAATGCACTCAATCACGCAGAAGTCATCAAGATTGCCTCCGCATTCCTCAAAGACAAACCTGTTATGCGAAGCTTGCTGGTGAATAGGTTCCCTATTTTGCTCATTGACGAAAGTCAGGATACGAATAAGGAACTTTTAGAATCATTATTTTTTGTCGAATCAAATTTGAAAAGCCGCTTTGCATTAGGCATCATTGGAGACACAATGCAGCGGATCTATATATCCGGAACAGATATCGTAGTTAATCTGCCGGAAGATTGGGCTAAGCCTGTTAAAGAAATGAACCATCGCTCTCGTCCACGAATAATTGAGCTTATAAACCGAATTCGTGAGCGAGTCGATGACCAAATACAGAAAGCTCGCACCGACAAAAGCGGAGGTTTTGTTCGTTTATTTATATTGCCGGATGGAGTAGCAGATAAACCCGACCGGGAAAATGGAATATGCAGACGAATGGCTGAAATTACAGGCGACGAAGGCTGGGGTCAACCCAAAATAAATGTAAAGACTCTAATCCTAGAGCATCGAATGGCTGCTATCCGGCTTGGTTTTCTGCCTATGTGGGATGCACTCAGCGGTGTAGACCGGCTGCAAACTGGACTCAGGGATGGGAAACTGCCAGGATTGCGCTTTTTTTCTCATCTCATTCTACCGTTGATAAAAGCCCATCAAAAAGGTGATAAGTTTGTTGTGGCTTCAATAATTAGAAATGATTCTCCATTACTCGAAAGGAAAGCTCTCGAAGCATGTAGTCCCGATCAAATGAACAATATCAATAATGCGCGAGAAGCAGTGGACTCTTTAGCCGCTCTTGCGACCGGAAATACTCCTACTTTCTTACAGCTACTACAAATGGTATACAAAACTAAACTATTCGAGTTGCCAGAAGTCCTCCTCCCATTCGCGAAACATGTTGAACCTAGAAAATTCGAAGAAGCCGGTGAGGATGAGATAAACGATGAACTTATTGCGTGGCGTAGTTTTCTCGAAACGGCATTCGATCAAATTGAATCTTACAGTCTGTATATCCAGGGAGAGGCTCAGTACGATACCCATCAAGGCATAAAAGGGTTAGAGTTTCCCCGGGTCTGCGTTGTTATGGATGATTCAGGCGCACGGGGATTCATGTTTTCATATGAAAAGCTTTTCGGAGCAAGGGAAGATTATAGGAAGAAGGATCCGGGGCAAGAAACCTCAATCGATCGTACACGACGCCTTTTCTATGTCACATGCAGTCGCGCTAAAGACAGCCTCGCTCTTATTGCTTATACCGCCAACCCCCAAATGGTGAAGAATCATGTAATTAAGGAGGGTTGGTTTAAGGAGGAAGAAATAGAGCTGTTATTATAATCGGGTAGATACTTTGCTGTATTAACCTACTGGAATATAGTTTACATGAATCTCCGAATAGCTGACACATTTACCGACAGCCTTGCCAAACTCACCGGCGAGGAGCAGAAGGCCGTTAAGACCACGGCTTTTGACCTGCAACTGAACCCGGCCAATCCGGGTATGCAGTTCCATAAGCTTGACAAGGCCAAGGACAAAAACTTCTGGTCAGTGCGGGTCAGCAGTGACATGCGTATGATTGTCCACAAGACCAGCGAAAGCCTTCTCCTGTGCTACGTTGACCACCACGAGGGCGCCTATAACTGGGCGGCTCGGCGAAAGCTGGAAACCCACCCCAAGACCGGCGCGGCGCAGTTGGTGGAAATTCGGGAGCGTATCGAGGAGATAACTATCCCTAGGTACGTGGAAGTGGAAACGCCTGCACCTCCCAAGCCTCCGTTGTTTGCGCATGTCACAGAAGAAACACTACTCGGCTATGGCGTGCCTGTAGAATGGATGGAGGATGTGCGCGCCGCCAATGAGGATACCCTACTGTCTCTGGCCGAACATCTTCCCAGCGAGGCTGCCGAAGCACTGTTGAACCTCGCCACAGGTGTTACACCTCAAGTTCCGCAGCCGGTGGCTGCCGGTATCGGCCCATTCGATCACCCAGATGCACAACGCCGGTTCCGGGTGATGAACAATATAGACGAACTGGAACGCGCCCTCGAATATCCTTGGGAGAAGTGGACGGTTTTTCTCCATCCGGCACAGCGACAACTGGTCGAACGTGACTACAACGGCCCTGCACGAGTGTCAGGATCGGCAGGAACAGGTAAAACAATTGTCGCCCTGCACAGGGCTGTCTTTCTGGCTCGCAATTATCCAGATGCAAGAATATTGCTCACGACCTTTTCCAGCACACTGGCCAATGCGCTGCGTACGAATCTTAGGCGGTTGATTGGTAATGAACCTCGCCTTGGCGAGAGACTGGAAGTTCATGCTATGGATGAAATTGGCCGCAGACTCTACGAAATGGCTTTTGGCCGGTCAAAAGTCGTATCCCGCGAGGTCATACGTAAATTACTTGTTGAGTCTGCCGCTAAAGTTGAGGGGCACAAGTTCAGTCTGCACTTTCTGCTGACCGAATGGGAGCAGGTGGTTGATGCTTGGCAGTTGGACACATGGGAAGCATACCGTGATGTAACCAGGCTTGGTCGGAAAACACGGCTGTCGGAAAAGCAGAGAGTGTTGCTCTGGACGATATTTGAGCATGTGAAGTCTAACCTGACGAAGCAAAAGCTGGTTACAATGCCGTACATGTTCACCCGACTCGCCAGCCAACTTGCCGAGAGTAAGCATCCGCCTTTCGATTTTGCAGTTGTGGACGAGGCCCAGGATATTAACGTAGCTCAACTACGGTTTCTTGCGGCACTTGGTGACGGGCGACCCGATAGCCTCTTCTTCGCTGGCGATCTTGGTCAAAGGATTTTCCAGCAGCCATTCTCATGGAAGGCGCTCGGTGTCGAGGTACGAGGACGTTCTCGTACACTACGTATCAATTACCGTACATCACACCAGATAAGAATGCAGGCTGACCGGCTGTTAGGGCCTGAATTGTCCGATGTGGATGGCAATACGGAAGACCGGCGCGGCACCATGTCGGTATTTAATGGGCCTAAGCCGTTAATCGTGGCATTGGACACACATGAAAAGGAAATTGCGACAGTCAGCCAATGGCTTTCTGAGCGCATAAATGAGGGGATAAAACCTCACGAAATAGGTGTCTTTGTACGGTCTGCGGCAGAACTTGAACGAGCCCGCGCAGCCGTTGATAAGGCAAAACTTTCCTACAAAGTGTTGGACGAAAACGTCGAAACAACCAGCGGTCTTGTATCTATTAGCACCATGCACCTTGCAAAGGGGTTGGAGTTTCGCACGGTTGTCGTGATGGCTTGCGATGATGAGATTATTCCCCTTCAGGAACGAATCGAGATGGTCACTGACGACGGAGACCTTCAGGAAGTCTACGATACCGAACG
The DNA here is from genome assembly GCA_049801375.1 of Nitrospirota bacterium. Lineage (GTDB taxonomy): Bacteria > Nitrospirota > JACRHJ01 > JACRHJ01 > JACRHJ01 > JBARKJ01. The sequence continues at coordinate 88,926 of JBARKJ010000030.1, forward strand.
CCACCTGCTTTACGTTGCGTGCACCCGTGCGAGAGATCATCTGCTCGTAACGAGCGGGGATGCGCCCTCAGAATTTTTGGATGATATGGGCAATAGGAAAGCACAGTGTCAGGTGAAATGAGGATTTGATTGATACTCTGGGCATTACCTATCCTCGTTAGAACGACCGCCTCAGGGCTTTTTTGTGAAGCAGATCCGACCGTTTCTGTCCGCCTACGCGAAATAGTAAAGTCATTCGCCAGCAATCCGAATAAAAACCTGCTATAAATCCCGCCAACCGCAGATGAGTTCAAATTGTCGCGTTACCTGCCAGCAACCCGACAACTTATCTGCTAAGGTTCAAACTGTGCGAGGAGCACGCATTAATACGGGAGGTTTTTATGGCGGAGAAAATTTTGAGACCGCGGGTAGTAGTGCAGATGGTGGGGCTATCACGCTCAACGCTATGGCGCTTGGAGAATGCCGGACTTTTTCCGGCGCGCCGGAAGATTTCGTTTGGGGCCATAGGATGGCTTGAAAGCGAAGTCCTGAAGTGGATAGGTGAGCGGGAAAAAGTAAACGAGCCATAGGAAATCTCCCCGGCTTCGGCCGGGGATCAATTTGGAGGAAAAGGAAATGACAGAAAAACGCGGCATGGAAAAAGAACGTCAACATAGGTCCAATTTCATTCCGCTGTTCCGCGGTCTTAAGGACCACGTGATAGACGGCAGGATGAGTTCTGAAGAGTTCTCCGTCTTCGTTTGGCTCCTCATAAACGCGAATCCATACAATGGTCTTTACTATGCCAACGCTGAGACTATAGCGGCACAGATGCGAAAGAAAGAACACTCGGTCAGACGTGCACTCAAGAGTCTCACGATGCCCCGAAGAAGCGTCCCGGACGGATATATCTACTATGACGGTAACCGGGGCTTTGGAGGAGGGTTGTACCCGATTCTGGTATTGAAGTATCCAATACCAGGCGGCGGAAAGACGACCATAAAAGAGTACCCGGAACGCGATGAGAAGTTATCCACAGAGGTATAAATGCCGCTGCGCCCTTTCGCGCGTTTTTGCAGACTATCGTGCAGACTAAGGTGGAGATTGTGGTAAAGACTAAGGCGCAGTGCACAAAAAAATGGCAGGGCGAAAACCGATTTACAAATAGCTGTGGATTGTCCCGACCTCTTGCTGATATTGTTCCGACTTCAAACTTCACGAATGCCTTATTCTCGCGCGCTTACGGGACTTCCACATCTTATGTTGTTCCGACTTTGCGCCGATATTGCGACGACTTGGTAACTGATACTTAGCTCATGCGACGGGCTAGTTATTCACAGGCTCATAGATTTAAGAATATAGAACTAAGAAAAGAGATAAATATAAAAGCCAAAGACGAAGTCTTTGAGGGCGAAGCCCTCCGCTTACGCGGGCAGACTTTAAAAATCTCTTAAGGAGCGAAATGCAAAAAGAGAAAGGCAGGCTGTTAAAGTGAAGGGCAAACCCAGGATGGCGAAGCGGGTTTATGACGTCGCTGTTTCTCTAAAGACCGGAAACTCCCGAAGGTCTTCACCTTCTTCTGCAAGTATTTTCCGGCACGATCAGGCTTGGCATGGAGGAGATGTTTACGTAAAAGTATTTGTTGTTTAGGTAAAAGTTTTTGTTTCAAAGGGGAAAGGCGGCGAAAGGCGAGAAAGAGATGCCGAAAGAATCAAGTGATTAATTTTCAAAAGTATTTTCGTAAATCGTGCCGCTCAAGGGACAGTTTGAAGGCTTCGATAAAAAGAATTATCGGAGGTTAGAAGGGGTGTGTCGGTATGCGGTCTAACTTGTTGAATGCTCTCAAGAATCGCTTTATATCTCTTGAGGCTGTCGGCAGGTTTGTAAAAATTATTAAAAAAACGAACCTAATTAAAGCTAAATCAGATTGCATATTCTCTCCAATTTATGCAATGAGAACGGGTTTGAGATACACAAAATCAATAACTTAGAGGCATATTGATGCGCTTTTTATGCAAGGCAAAAGGCTCCCTGCATAATAGACCCACCCCCCCGAAAATTATTAGAGAGCCGGGGCAGGCGAGTGACCCTATAGCTCTCTCCAAATTTGAACGATTTTGGGAAAAAGAGGGGGATTTCGGGCTGTCAAGCATTATTTTTCACTTCCTCAAAAATCGGGGAGTGTGAAATGCCAAATCAGGCTGTTTTGGAATGCGCGATTTTTACGATATTTCAGGAACTTACGGTAATTGAGTGCGGCGGACTGCGATGACATATATGTCAACAAAATTAATTACATATATGTAACTATTTGAGAACATTAAGCATTTTTTAATCATTGTGCCATTGTTTTTGTGGTATATCTGTGGCTGTCAAGACGGATAGAGGTAGGCGATCCACTTGCTTTTCACTTCCGGGAAAATTGCGGAATGTGGAATATCAACTTAGGCCGTTTGCGAATACATGATTTCAATGATATTCCTTAGACTTAGGCTAACTGCGTGCGGCGGACGAGTATGGCTGAAATGTCAATAAAAACTATGGCTGAAATATCATATTCTTGATATATAAGCGTTTTTTTGCTCGCACTCGCCTTCTCGAATGTGATATGTTGCTGTCGATTTTTAGGAATGATACTTGGCAAGCGAAGGAAAGGAGTTTCCAGTGGTATCGAGGCAGTCTGAAAGGATGTGGGAAATTATCCGGCTCTACCTGGTGCGTTTGTTCGTGGCCAGACGCCGACACTGCCTGACGTGCAGTGTAAGACCTGATAACCCGGAGGCGGAGCGCATCTGTCTATCCTGCGACGAGGCTACGGGGAACGAGTATAGCCGGCAGATCGATCTGGCTATTGTGAATGAGCTCGGTGGAGCGCGCCTCGTCATACCGACGCTCAAATGTCTTGAGACGCGGGAGAAGCACCGGCAGATAAGGAACCGCTTCACCGGCGCGAACCATAAAGAGCTTGCGTGCCAGTTTGGGTATTCGATACCAACTATTTATGACATTTTGCGGAAGGATGAGCCGGAAGAAGAAGTATGATTACGTGCGGGTTGGTTGTGTATAGGGTGGACGAAAATAGAAAGCCTTCGTGTCGGATTTATTTGATTTTCTGCCAAGGCCCTGCCGGAGGCCAAGATAAAATGAAAGAGTTTCCCTTGGCAAACGCTACGGCTGGGGGCATGAAAAATCTCGCCAACTCGACAGCCACCTCACCAAGACTTAGCCGATCTGCCAGCAATCGGTTTCTTTTAATAAACGCATTCCATTGAGTTTTCTTACTTGGGTCCTCAAAGAATTCTGGTGTAAAAGCTAATGGTGTAATCGCGGGCAAGGGTGTCCTTCTCCCGTCAAAGGTAGCCTTTATCGCCTTGGCAAGGATATTGCCTTCGAAAGAGAACCTCCTGGTTATTACCCATAGGTCGTAAAAATCTTTCATGCGGCTGTTGGCAATACCAAGCATGATAATCGCCTGAAATTTCTCCGCGACAACCGTTTCGTGCGTATATATTTGGAGATGAGGGACCGGGAAGTCCAGCAGTGTTGGGAAGTCCGCACCTATCGGCCCTGGTATTACGGTGTCACCATATCCAATGTCTACCTGAATTGGGATGCGAGCGCCCGCCAAACGCGAAAGCAGCTTAATCCGCGCGCCTTCGTATTCCTGGTCTTCACGTATCAGCTCACCCTGGACAGTTTTCTCCAGAAACTCCAAGCCGTCATTTTCAACCTCTGTATGGCAGATTGCTTTGAACACCTCCACAAGATGGGTAATTGAGTTGTCACCGGATCCAAGCAGGTCGAGATCGCGCGTTGGTCGGTGCGGCGCTCCGCCCCAAATGGAAAAGAGCATTGCGCCTTTCAAGATAAAATGTTCCTTGTATTCCGACCGACTCATGCGGTACAGAAGCCTTTCAAGGGCATATTGTGTGAGTAGCAGAGAATAATCTTCTCCCCGTTCCCGCGCCATGTTTAAGAGGCGCTGGCGTACCGATGCTGCCACGTTGTTGGGTTTTCGTGTCATGTCAGCGATTCCAAATACGGGCGCATCACGTTGGCGACGCGACATATTTTGGCGTAACGCCAGAGATCGTCCAGGGTGCAGCGCCGATTGCGCCAGCAGTCGCGCAGGGCTTCAAGCGCAACGTCGAGCCCTATCTTGTTACGATACTTAAAACAGTCTGCAACAGTCTTGGCAGGGCAAAAGACCGATACCGGCACATTTTCTACTATATGTTCCTCAACCCCTGAACTCAGGGCTTCCCCTGAAAAACGTACGATATGCATAGGCGGGCCTCCCTGCTTTGGCATCCGCGCCTTCCGGTCTATCGCTATCCATACCTCAAAAGGCGCCTGCGTAGTAAGCCCATGGAAGCGAAGCGCAGAAAGAAGACAGACTATCCCATGAGGTGCTCTTTTACAAGTTTCCGCAAGGCTGTGGTTTTCGTTTATCTCTGCGTCCGAGAGAACGTAAATGCCACGCGCCGGCCGTTGAAGCAGTCCTTGTCGGTAAAGACGAATAAGGTACTCGCGGGGTATGCCGGAGGTTTTTAGGTCGCGTGGGCGGGCTACCCCAATCTTGCGGATCAAATCCAGAACCTTCGATATCTTGGGTTGGCTCATAGTTTCTTAATTTAAATGTTGCATAATGTCGGCATAAATTAAAATGTGCCTACATTATGTAACATAACCTTCGTCGCAAATCAACTGCTTTTCTAAAAAAAGATTTGCGGTAAAAATTTTCCGAATACCTCTATAACCCCCTTCACCTTAAAGCCGATGCGGGCCGCCAGGTTCGCGTAAGACCCTTTCAGCCTCGCGGCTGTCCTCTGTTTTCTTACTTTCCCATTTAACTCCTTGTAAAATAAACGGTTTATCAGATTTAGGCACGAGTGGTGCATTTTCAAAAAAGATGCCATTTTCAGGTAAAAAATTTTTCGTAACTTGTTGATTTTGTTGCTTTTTTAGTTGCTTTTGGTAGGTAATCTGGTAGGATTAAAATCATAAAAATCAGTGTTTCCAATGAGTTACAGCATGGAAAGGAGGTGATAAATGGACATAGTGCAGGAGATACAGCGCGCCTTCCACGAGTTCATGGACGGGCGCATTACAAAGGCGGAGTTGCAGGAGAAGCTCCGGGAGTTGAAGGAGGGTGAGAAGGCCCAGGCGAGTTTGCCTTTTACAGGAAAGGAGACGGCGTAATGGATTGTCCAAAATGTTCGGCGGATGTTGAGTTCCACGGCCATGACTGGTACTGCCCGGCCTGTGGCGCTTACGGGCACGTGGAACCGTGGATGATGCGGAAAGAAGAGGAGGAAGCAGCATGAAGGTCTACGAGATTATCACGGACATGATTTTGAGGAAGCTTGAGGAAGGCGCGGTCCCGTGGAGGAGGCCGTGGAACGCGAACGCGGGCCTTCCGAAGAACCTCGTGAGCAGGAAGGAGTATCGCGGCATTAATGTATTTCTTACCGGCTCCCAGGGCTACGAGAGCCCTTACTGGCTCACCTTCAAACAGGCGAATGCGCTCGGCGGGTGCGTAAGGGAAGGCGCGAAGGGGACGCCCATCGTTTACTGCGACACCTTCAAGAAGGAAGTCGTAGGCAAGGGCGGCGAGGTCGAGGAGAAGGAGCTTTCCTTCCT
>JBARKJ010000031.1:0-12815 GCA_049801375.1 Nitrospirota bacterium
GGGGCATCAGGCATTTCATAGCGTATGCTTTTGATTTGTTGGAGACATTCGCCTCCAGTTTTTTTGATGGCGTGATAGTAGTAGACAGAACAATAGGAAATAAATTTAAAGGAAGGGCGACGGTAGTAAGCAATTATCCATATAGTCCCCAAAAACCACCTCTGCCAAATGGGCATGGAAAAGAGTTCAAATGCGTCTATGCGGGCGGTCTTTCCGCAGATCGAGGGCTTTTTAAAATGATCGAAGCCATGAAGCACATGGCCAGGCCGGCCAGGCTGATATTGCTCGGCCCACTCTCTGACGAGGACAGGATAAAGGCCGAGAAGACGGAAGGTTATGAAAAAGTCGAATATCTGGGATTCAGGCCATGGTTAGATGTCTTGAACCTTTTGCCCGAATGCGACCTCGGGCTTGTCCTCCTGCAGCCTGTACCAGCTTATATATTCGCGGGCGAAGGCACCGTCAAGCTTTACGAGTATATGGCCTCCGGACTGCCCGTGCTCAGTTCCAATTTCGTTAATCTGGAAAGAATAATCACGGGGACTGGATGCGGTGCCACGGTAGACCCGACAGACCCTGCCCAGATAGCAAAACAAATGATGTATTTCGCCGATAATCCGGCGGTTTCCAGGAAGATGGGAGGGAACGGCATCAAGGCGGTCATGGAAAAATACAACTGGGAAAAGGAAGCGGGGAAGCTGCTTGGACTTTACGACAGGATATTGAATGCAGATGGGGAAAGGAGGCATTACCATGCATGATACTCTTCCCCTTGTAACTGTTATCCTGCCTTGTCGCAACGAAGAGAAGTTTATTGCAGGCTGTTTGGATTCCATAATTTCTTCCGACTATCCGAAGGACAGGCTGGAAGTTCTCGTAGTTGACGGGATGAGCGAGGACGGCACAAGGGAAATCCTGGCCAGATATACCGTCCGGCATAATTTTATAATGATGCTGGAGAATAAAAGAAAAACGACGCCTTGTGCATTCAATACGGGTATTAAAAATTCTCGAGGCGACATTATAATAATAATGGGCATGCATGCTACTTATGCCAGTGATTATATTACGAAATGTGTAAAATACCTTTATGAGTACGGCGCAGACAACGTCGGAGGCGTAATGGTCACGGTGCCAAGAGACAATACACTAACAGGCAAGGCCATAGCGCAGGCATTATCGCATAAGTTTGGCGTAGGCAATTCAATGTTCAGGTCGGGGACCAAGGAACCTGTATTCGTCGATACCGTATTTGGAGGCTGTTATAGAAAAGAGGTATTTGACAAGATTGGACTTTTTAATGAAATGCTTGTTAAACACCAGGACATGGAGTTGAACTGCAGGTTAAGAGCGGCCGGCGGGCATATCCTGCTTGCACCGGATATCGTCTGCCAATATTATGCCCGCACTGATATAAAATCCTTTCTACTGCATAACTTCGGTAATGGATTATCTATATTCAGTTCCTTGAAGGAGAGCGATGTAAAACCTGTTTCCGTCAGGCATCTTATCCCGCTTATTTTTGTGTCTTCCCTTATCACTTCAACTGTTCTATCAATATTAGTCCCGGTTTTTATCTGGCTGCTGCTGGCAATTTTATGCTCGTATATTTCAGCCGCCCTTTATTTTTCCTTCAAGATAAGCCGGGACAGGAAAGACCCGAAACTGATACTTGCCATGCCGCCGGTCTTTGCATTGCTTCACGTCAGTCACGGTCTCGGATCTCTATATGGAGTTCTTTGTCTCTTGGCATCGAAGCGTTTCTGGTCAGGCCACATCTTCGCCGTCCGGAATGCTCCAGTCAGGCTAAAATAAGGCTATTATAAATTACAAAATTTGACAGTAAGCTATCGAAATATTATAATAATATATTGGATGATATAAAAGAACCTTTATGTAAGGAGTAACATATGTACGAGGATATCCTTAAAGGGAGTTGGAAGGAGATCAAGGGTTCGGTCAAAGAGAAATGGGGTAAATTGACCGACGACGATCTGACCGCAATCGAAGGCTCGTCCATCAAACTCGTTGGGATCCTGCAAAAGAAATACGGCTATGACAAGGTTAAAGCGGAGAAGGAATACAACGACTTTATGGCGCATCACAAAAAAGCGGCATGAGTCCAGGTCCTTGCCTGACAAAATAAAAGGGGCTGCAAAAGCGGCCCCTTTTTTTATTCTTTTACCGCCACCGTCTTGACGTTCACGAATTCCTTAAGCCCGTAATGCGACAATTCCCTGCCAATGCCCGATTTCTTTACCCCGCCGAATGGCAGCCTCGGGTCTGACTTTACCATGTCGTTTATGGCGACGAACCCGGCATCAAGCCGCCTGGCGAGCCGGTCCGCTTTTTTAGTGTCCCTGCTCCAGACCGACGCACCGAGGCCGAACCCGGTGTCATTCGCGGCCCGGATAGCTTCATCCTCATCTTTGACCGTAATGACCGGGGCTATAGGGCCGAAGACTTCCTCGGTCAGTATTCTCATCTCTTTTGTCGGATTAAAGACAGCGCAGGGCGAGAAGAATAGTCCCCTGTCAAATGTATGCCCGGCCTGATGGATTTCCGCTCCCTTCGCCTTAGCGTCGCTTAGCTGTTCATTCAGCGTATCCAGGACTTCTCTCTTGGCGACAGGACCAATATCCGTCGTCTCGTCCATCGGATCGCCCACCTTCAGTTCCATCATCCGGTCGAGGAAAAGCTTTTTAAATTCATCCGCCACACTTTCCATCACGATGAACCTTTTGGCCGCGATACAACTCTGTCCCGCATTGACCATCCTGGCTTTTACAGCCATCTCGGCGCTCGCGGCAACATCGGCGTCATCAAGGACGATGAACGGGTCCGAACCTCCGAGCTCAAGCACGACTTTTTTTATACGTCTTCCCGCGGCGGCCGCGACCTCTGCTCCCGCCCTGGTGCTTCCTGTCAGTGAGACGGCGTCCACCTTGTCGTCCTCGATTAACTTAAGGGCGTCTTGAGCGTTTATAATCAAGGTTTTGAATACATTCTCCGGGAAGCCCGCCTTTAAAAAAGCTTCCTCTATCGCGAGAGCGCAGGCCGGGACGTTGGATGCGTGCTTGAGGAGCACGACGTTCCCTGCGGCGAGCGCGGGGATTGCAAGCCGGAACACCTGCCAGAACGGGAAATTCCACGGCATAATCCCAAGCACGATGCCGAGCGGCTGGAAAAGGATATAACTCTTACCAACGGTAGATGCCTTTTCCGGCTCCAGGAACTTTTCAGCGTTTTGGGCGTAATAGTCGCACGCTAAAGCGCATTTCTCTATCTCCGCGACCGATTCCCTGATAGGCTTCCCCATCTCACGAGTAATGATTTCGGCATATTTTCGCTTATCCACCCGGAGATTGTCGGCAAGCTTCCCGATATACGCTATCCGCCCGGCAACCGGAAGACCCGCCCAGAGCGAAAAAGACTGGCGGGATTTTTTGACTTCTCCGTCCACCTCATCCGGCTCAATAAGCCGAGACTCCGCTACTATCTCTTCCGTGTAGGGATTTATGGAAACAATCTTCATCCGTACCCGCCTGACCCCGTAAAATCGCCGCAAAAAACCGTAAAAAAGGCTAGTATTACTGGCCCACCACCAGCACTTCGAAACTTCCTTTGACCATCTCCGGACGATGTTTTACGCCTGCCGGAACCGGCGGAGGCGGAGAGAACCGTGCGGCGGTGAGATAGATATTATGCGTCTTCGTGTCTATCGCCATGGTCCGTGAGCCTTTTTGAGTTTGGACCGTCTCGGCAACTCCAAATCCGCCCCCAGGAAGCTCACGCGCGACTGTCAGCGTCCCATCCCCGTTTGAACTGAAAATCAGACCCGTTATCGGGTCATACCCGTTTGCGTCAACACCCTTTCCGATAGGGATAGTGGCGATAACCTTACCCGTGACGGTATCCAGGACGGTCATCATCTCATTATGACAGCCAGAGAAGACCAGGTGATGCTCCGGGTCCAGCGCAATACCAGCCGGTTCTTCGCCGGGCTTTAGAGAAAAGCGGTTTACTACCGAAAGCTTCATGCTGTCCAGTTCGATAACCTCGTTTTTGTCTTCGATATTGACAAAAATTTTCCCATTGCCGTCCGCCTCGGCGGACTCGGGCCTGCCTCCCAACGGAATAGTTCCGGCGACTTTGCCGGTGGCGGCGTCAAAGGCTGTGGCATCTTGGCTTTTACCGTTGAATGTAATGACATTTTTGGAGGCGGGGTCATAAATAATGCAGTCAGGATTTTCTCCCGTCTTGACCTGGCCTAAGACTTTCAGGGTTTTAAGGTCGAAAATCGTGGAGGTGTTCGCGCGTCCGTTGCTCGTAAATCCGCGGTCAAATTCCGGAGCGATTGCGACCCCGTGCACTCCCTCGGTGCCCGGGATGTCGCCTGCCAGTTTATCCGTGTCGATATCGAGCACCATAACATGCGTCCCTCGCGAGATATACAGCCGTCTGGCGCCGGGGTCCACTTTCAGGTAATCAAACCCTCCTTCACCGCCTACTTGAATTCTTTTGATTATGTGATAACCCGGCCCTGAAGCATAGGCCGGGGTGCAGATAAAAAGGCTTGCGAAAAGAAGAATGATTTTTTTCAAATACGCCCCCTTAGAAAGGTTAATCCCGCATTAATCGTTATCCTGTAACTTCTCCCGCCGCGCCTTCCATTTGGCTACGAGTTTCTCAAACTCTGCTTTCTGATCCGGGCGGAGGATTGCCCGTATCTTCGCCTGCGCGTTTCCCATTATAGAATCAATCTTGGGCTGAGTCTCTCTGCGCATCTCGCGCATTTGATTGTGCGCATCGTTCACTATTACCTCGACCTGGGCCTTCTGGTCAGCGTCCAAATGGAGCTTCCGGTCGAGCTTCCTGACTACTTCTTCCCTCGGATGAACTTCGCCCCAATGCGGCGTGTTCCAGCATATCCCGTGACCGACTATTCCGCCGGCTACACCGCCAAGTATAAATACGGCTATAATACCTATGACTACCTTCCATTTTTTCATCTTCAGTCTCCCATAAGGCTGCTCAAGTACATAGTCTGCTCGTAATTAGACGTGATGGCGGTGCGCATGTCGACATTAGGAGAAGCTGAATAATACCACCCTCCCAGTACCATGACCAGAACCGCGAAAACAGGCACAAGCCTCCATGTCCAAGTAAACCAGACGGCCAGGGACTCATGCTCCGTCCGGAGCCTCGCCAGTACCCGCGTCTCAAGCCCCCTCTCGACGTGGTATACATCCGGCTCCACGGTCCGCGCCAGTTTAAAAAGTTCGTCCATTTTGTTTTTCATGATTATGCCTCTTCGTTAACCCCAAGGATTTTTTTCAGCGCCTTCCGCGCCCGGAACGCCCGGACTTTTATGTTTGCCTCGGATAACCCTGTAATAACCGCCACGTCCTTTATGGACCTCTCTTCCAGTTCCAGCAGCGTAATAATAACCCGCTCTTTCGGCTTTAGCTTCATAAGCGCCTTGTCCAGTATTTCCTTGGCCTGCAAGGCCTCTAAATTTCTCTCTTCATCCGCCGGTACGCTAAGGCTGTATTCCACGTCCTCCAAGGGTATGTCACGGTTGCCCTTTTTCTTTTTCCGTAAAAAATCGTAGCAGGCACTCACCGCGACCCGTGTCAACCAATGTTCGAAAGGCGCCTCTCTTCTATATCCGCCGAGGTTCCGGTATATCTTTATAAAGATGTCCTGGGAGATATCGTCCAACTCACCCCTGTCTCCGGCGAACCGGGAGGCAAGGCGCAAAACCTTGCGCTTATGCCTCCGGACGAGTTCGGCAAATGCCTCGTCCCCGCCGGATTTTGCCGCCTCCACAAGACTCTCATCGGTTAATTCCTCTAAGGAGATGTTCATGCCAATATTATAGCTCTTTTATCTCCTTGAATGACCGCCAAATCGCCTCCCCCCGAAGTTACCTGCGTCCGCCGCCTCCGCCGAAGCTACGACCGCCGCCGCCGAAGCTACGTCCGCCGCCTCCACTGAAGCTACGTCCGCCGCCGCCGCTGTACGACCTGCTCGGTGCGCTATATGACCTGCCCGGTGCGCCGTACGACCTGTTCGGTGCGCTATACGACCTGCCCGGTGCGCTGAACGACCTGCTGTAGCTCCCGGACGGCCTGCTGTAGCTCCCGGACGGCCTGTTGTACCCCCGGTACTGCGTACCGCCGGATATAGCACCCCTCTGGAAGCCGGAAGGTGTTCCGACACTCCTGCCGAATGTAGCCGTGCCTAAACGGCCCGTGCTCCTGTTTACTATATTCGCGGCGCTCGCCCTGTTAAACGAGCGGCTAAATTGACTGCTGCCGTTCCTGACGCCGGCATTGCCGATAAACCGCTGTCCATGCCCTGCGGTCCTGGCAACAGGATCGAAAGACCTGGCCCCTATCGGACGAAAAGCTGTCCTGTTGAACGGGTGCCTGGAAATCGGGTCAATTGCCACGGCGCGCTTTGTGACAGGGTCGATGACATGGTTGCTTAACTGCCTATCCCCATGCCAGAACTCATGGTGGTGCCTGTAGAACCCGAAATCGCTCCTGCCGTAGAACCCGAAGTGGCCATAGCCAAAGAACGCGAAGTCGAAATCGTTAAGGACGTAGTAACCAGGGAACCAGAAGCCGCCGCACCAGAACGGGAACGGGTCCCAGGCGTACAGGTACGCGTAATCCGGTGGCGGCGCGTAATACGTGACAACAGGAGGTCCTTCGTCGGTGTAATAGTTTTCTATTACGGTAGGCTCTGTGTATGCCTCGTCCCCGGCATAATTACCTTCCGGGCCTGGCTCCGCGGCTGGCGTAACCGCGATGCCGATTTCAGTATTCAGGGCAACGAACGCCTGTTCCGCATCGGCTTTACCTATTGGCAGCTTACCCGCGTCGGCGGCTGCGTCGATTGACGCCTGAACGTCCGCTATAATGTCCGGAGTAACCGGAAAATCGGAGATCCATCCGCTTTTAGGGGTTATACCGCGTGCGGCAAGAGCAGTTTCCGCATCCGCCTCTCCCTGCTGCGGGCCGATTTTAAGCGCCTGGACCAGCTCAACCGCATAATCGCCCTCTCTTATGACCTGCTGGCCTACGGAGGGCGCTGATTTGGTATCCGGCGCATATTCACCGGCAATGGCAAATGCCGGTATAACGAGGAACATCGAGACCGTAAATATTGCTAAATACAGCCTTTTCATAACGCCCTCTTTTCTCCTCCCCATCTATCCTTGTAATAAGATAGACGGTTAAACGGGGGATATAGTTACAGGTACAGGGGAAAAAAGGGGCACTTAAGACGGCTGGTTTGAAGTTTTTTCTTCCATGAGCTGGAACTTTCCATATTCACGGACAAAACTAAGGCGGGCCTTCAGGTATTCCGGCAGCATCTGCCCTTCCTGGAGGACAAAGAAAGTAGGCGCTCCGATCTGCAGGAACGTTTTGGCGGTTTTTAGATTCGATGCTTGAATTGCCTTGCCATTTGAATAAAACTCAGCCGAATACGGCTTATTGAAAAGATATACCAGTTTACTGTCGGGACTGGGGCGGTCTTGGTAATATCCCTCCACGACTTCCTTCTGGCATTTCACTACCTGGAGAGGTTTTGCGAAAATCACAACCCCCAGGAAAAGTACCGGGAACAGCAGTCCCGCCGACAGGACCTGGCGACTCATCCATTTTTCGCCGGCATGCGCGTTAATTATCTCACCTAAAAGGAGTGCGAACGCGGGGATGCCGGGCAGGACGTAAGTCCATAAGATGCTGCCCGCCAGCGTAAAAAAGATCATGGGAGTCAAGGCCCAGAGCATCAGGTACGATCTCCAGCCGTCGCTTGCGATGCCGGATGCCTTGGACTTATCGCTTACGAGCGCCTTTATGAAGATGATGCACCAGGGAAACGTAGCGGCCAGCCAGTACAGCCAGACAGCGCCCCGGAAGACGGAATGCTCATGGCCATACAAGTCTCCGTGCCACCCGCTGTCGATAAACCGCATAACGTGTTCACCGATAAGAAAATACTTCAGGAAGCCCGGCGAGTAAATTTCCGCGGCGACATACCAGGGCACAGCGATGGCCAGCATCAAAAGGCCGCCCGTAAACCACGGCAGGCCGTGCCGGACCTCGCTCCACTTTTTCTTCCATAATACCCAGACCCCTATCGGGAACATTGTCAGGACGATGGCGACGGGCCCTTTGGCCAGAAGACCGATGCCGAGTGCTGCAAAAAAGATATAACCCCACGCGCGTCTCCTGCTCGTGCTAGAGGCTGCATTCCAGAATGCCGCCATTGCCAGGGTCGTGGCAAACGCCAGAGACGGGTCCGTCATGACGCCGCCGCTTATGATAAAGAAAACCGGGGTCGTCCACAAAACGACTGAGGAACTAAGGGCATAGCCCCGGCCGTTTTTTTTCATCGCCAATGCATAGACCAGCCAGAAGATTCCAAGAGAGAAGATAAAGGAGGATAACCTTACGGCAAACTCGTTTATGCCGAAAATCTCCATGGTGACGGCCGAGGACCAGGTGGACAGCGGCGGCTTTGCCCAGAACGGCACGCCGTAGTGGTACTGGGGCATGACCCAGATATTGGTCTCCACCATCTTCCTGGCTATCTCGGCATATCTGGACTCGGTATTATCGAACAGGGGATAACTGCCCATGGTAAAGAACCGGATAGCCCCCGCGATGAGCAGTATGCACGTCAGCAGCAAGACCCAGTTATTCAAAATCTTTCCGGGCAGGGTACGATATTTCTCGAACAAACGCATGACCGGTATTTTACTCTCATTAAGGGCACGCTTCAACAACAAAGCAAAAAAAACTGTTGCCACAACTGATTGTTATGTTAAACTAATTTTTATTCTAATAATATAAGGAAAATCATGTCTTCATTTTTTAAAGTCGGTGTATTTGTTGACAATGAGAATATCCGGCGAAACGGCGGGTTCGGGATGAGGTACGAAATCCTCCGCAATTTTGCCTGCCGTGGGAATGCGGAACCCATCCGTCTGAATGCTTACGTTTCATTCGACAAGCGCCGCGCCGGGAGTGACGGCGAATACAGCAATAATATTAATAAATTCTTCTCTTCCATCCGGGACAACGGGTTTAAGGTAATCGAAAAGGAAGTAAAGTGGTACACGAACGAGGACGGCACCGAGTTTGGGAAGGCGAATGCAGACCTGGACATGGCTGTGGACGCGCTCCTTCAGTCGGAGAACCTGGAGAGGGTGATATTAGCTACCGGCGACGGCGATTTCGTGCAGGTGGTCCGGGCGCTCCAGAACAAAGGGTGCCGGGTGGAGGTGATTTCCTTCGATAATGTTTCTCAGGACTTAAGGCGCGAGTGCGATATGTTCATGTCCGGCTATTTAGTCCCCGACCTTCTTCCGGCGAAGGACCGAAGAGACCGGTCCCAGTGGGGCGAGGTGGGGTCCAGGGTGCGCGGGACATGCTATTTCTACAAGCAGGACGACAACTTCGGCTTTATGAAATTCCAGAAGCAGATAGGCGAAATCTGCATAATGGACAGCCGCGAAAAAGAATCGCCTTATAACACGATATATTTCAATAAAGCGGCTCTTCAAACCAATTTCGACCTCTCCGAGCTTCCCAGCCGCAACTACGTCTTCGAGTTCACGATTAAAGAAAAATCTATCCGGGGCGAGACGAAGCAGGTAGCCGACGATATAGAACTTTTATATAAATACTCCAATTTATAGACAAAAATAAATGCACGAAGTATCGATCTGCGAGAGCATCCTGGACGTACTCCTGGAAGAAGCCGCGAAGAACAAGGCCTCTCGTATAAACCAGGTGACGCTGAAGATTGGCGAGATGGCCGGGGTGGTGGAGGATGCTCTCAGGTTCGCTTTCGAGGTCGTGATGAAGGGGACGCTCGCGGAAGGGGCAAAGCTTACAGTAATAGACGTGCCGCTTACCGCAAGATGCCGCTCCTGCGGGGAGGAATTCCATGTGGTCGGCTACGCGTTCTCATGCAAGCGATGCGACAGCCCCGAGATAGAAATAATTTCCGGCAGGGAAATGCTGATTGAGGAAATAGACCTGGAGGCATGATGAAAGTAAAAGTTGTAGCGGACATACTGAGCGCGAACGAAAGAATAGCGTCGGAGAACCGCGAGCTTTTCAAAAAGAACGGCGTGTTCGTGATAAACCTGATGTCATCTCCGGGTGCAGGCAAGACTACTCTGCTGGAGAAAACTCTCGCCGCGCTCAAAGACGAGATGAAGATAGGCGTAATAGAAGGGGACGTCGCTACGACCGCGGACGCCGACAGGATCGAAAAAATCGGCGTGCCTGTAGTCCAGATAAATACCGGCAACATGTGCCACCTGGACGGGAGCATGATAAAAAGCGCGCTGGAAGAGTTCGATCTGGCCGGGCTAGACCTGCTCATCGTCGAGAACGTCGGCAACCTCGTCTGCCCGGCGGAATTCAATGTCGGCGAGGACTGCAAGGTCATGCTGCTATCGACCGCGGAAGGAGACGACAAGCCGCTGAAGTACCCTCTCATGTGGCACGAGTCCCGCTCGCTCATTATAAATAAAATAGACCTCATACCATATACGAACTTTAATTTGGATAAGGCGACGGCGGACTCTCTTACAATAAATCCCTCCCTTTCCATATTCCCGCTCTCATGCCGTACTGGCGAGGGAATTGATGCCTGGTACGGCTGGCTTCGCGAGAACGTCTCCCGCCGCTGATGGCCAGACGATTTAAAATATCCATAACCGGCATCGTCCAGGGAGTTGGCTTTCGCCCCCACGTTTTTAAACTCGCCGCAAGGCTCGGATTAAAAGGCTTCGTTTTTAACACCTCGAAGGGAGTCGTGATAGAGGTCGAGGGCGAAGGGTCGGAAAATTTCCAGGACGCCCTTCTCGGCAATCTCCCTCCCCTTGCAAAGATAGAAACGATTGAATCCCAGGAGCTTCCTCTCGCCGGTTATGAGCGGTTCGAGATAAAACTTTCCGAGCTGGCCGAAAATGAATTTTCGCTGGTGTCTCCCGATATCGCTGTCTGTCCGGACTGTCTCCGCGAAATATACGACCCTTCCGACAGGCGCTACCTCTATCCATTCACCAACTGCACCAACTGCGGCCCCCGCTATTCGATAATAAAAGGCGTACCCTATGACCGGCCCATGACGACGATGAAAAAGTTCGGGATGTGCCCCGATTGTCTCAAAGAATATGAAGACCCGCTTGACCGCCGCTTCCACGCTCAACCAATCGCCTGCGCCGAATGCGGACCCCATATTACATACAGGTGCCAAGGGCCGGATGTCGGCGGCGATGACGCCCTGATAAAGGCAATAAGGGATATAGCCGCCGGCAAAATCGTGGCGGTTAAAGGGTTGGGGGGATTTCAGCTTGTCTGCGACGCGTCCAACGGTTATGCGGTGAATACACTCCGGGAAAGAAAACGAAAGAATTTAAAACCGTTCGCCCTGATGGCCCGAGACCTCTCACAAATAAATAAATATTGCTTTATAAATGAAGTCGAAGAACATCTTTTGACAGCCGTCCAGGCGCCGGTAGTCCTGCTGCGGAAAAAACCGGACGCGGATGTACTTTTATCCGCCCAGGTGGCGCCAGGAAATGCGTACCTCGGTTTTATGCTGCCCTATACTCCGCTCCATAGCCTTCTCTTCGACCACCCGAAAATCGATGGGGACAATCTCCCGCCCGCGCTTGTAATGACCTCGGGAAATTTATCCGAAGAACCTATCGTGACAGACGACGATGAGGCCCTCGAAAAACTTTCCGGGCTCGCGGACTCGTTCCTTCTACACGACAGGGAGATATACATGCGGGTGGACGACTCGGTGGCGCGGGTGGTCGCGGGAATACCGCGGCTGATACGGCGGGCACGGGGATACGTGCCGGGAGCATTCGACCTGGGCCGGGAGATGCCGGAGATACTGGCTGTCGGCGGGGAGCTGAAAAATACCTCCTGCATAACAAAGGGCCCTTACGCCATAATGAGCCAGCACATCGGCGACTTGAGTAATTTCGAGGCGATGAATTTTTTCGAGGAAACCATCTGGAACCTCCGGCGCACGTTCAAGGCCGACCCGCACATAATCGCCCATGACCTGCACCCTGATTATTTAAGTACCAGGTTTGCGCTGGACTACGACACCGGCGGGGACAAAAAACTCGTACCCGTCCAGCACCATCACGCACACATCGCCGCCTGCATGGCAGAGAACGGCGTGACGGAAAGGGTTATCGGCGTCGCGTTCGACGGCACGGGCTACGGCGCGGACGGCCTCACTTGGGGGAGCGAATTCCTGATCGCGGACCTGAAAAGTTTCGAGCGGTTTGCCCGGTTTGATTATGTCCCGCTCCCCGGGGCAGACAAGGCGGTGCTGGAGCCCTGGAGAACAGCGTTATCTTTTTTAATAAGCGCGTTCGGCGATGACGGTATAAAAATATTCCGGGAGCTTCGGGGCGGGCAATATGGTAATGACGCCGATACGGTCTCGGTAATGATCAACAAAAAAGTAAATTCACCTCTATCCTGCGGAATGGGCAGATATTTCGACGCTGTATCCGCGCTTCTAGGCATAAAGGACAGGATAACTTTCGAGGGCGAGGCGGCGATAGCGCTCGAGATGGCCGCGGACAAATCGGACGACCAGGGGATTTATCACCTTTCGATTGAAGGAGCCTCCCCAGCCGTTATTGGAGCCGTCCCGCTTTTTGAGGCTATCGTCGATGATATGAGAAACGGAGTACCCGCACAAACGATTGCAAAGCGCTTCCATAATACCGTATCGGAAGCGGTACT
>JBARKJ010000032.1:0-38549 GCA_049801375.1 Nitrospirota bacterium
GTTGGATAGTAATAAATCTTCCCCAAAAACCACCTGTCTCCCCGGAGCGCGAGCGGGTCTATGACTACGTCCAGCAGCGTCATCAGGAAAGCGCCCAGCATTATGATTTTCCAGGAAAATTTTTCACATTGCGGCATAAAGAAACGCGCCATGCGCCAACTGGAATACGACAGGAACGTGAAAGAAAGCGAGTCCATGAACGGCACGCCCATGACCCACAACTCCTTGCCCGTTGTCGAAGGGATGTAGTGATAAAGTCCGAATGGGAATCCTGTCCTGACGGACAAGAACTCGGAGACATAGGCGACCGCCCAGGCGATCAGGGTGAAGAGGACGGCCTTCCTAGGCCCTATTTTTTTTATCGCCGCGTAAAAATAGATACCCAGGAACAAAAAAACGTACGGGCGGAACAGTACGGTCAGGAAAAAAAGCCTGAGTTTTTCCATCAGGCGTACCCGTTCTCGCGGAACCATGCGACGGCGGATTGGAGCGCCCATTCCACCGGGTTTTGAGGCAGGCCCAGTTCCCGGATTGCCTTGGACGGGTCGAAGAACATCATCTTCTTTGCCATCTTCACGGCGTCCAGCGGCGCAAGAGGCGGCTTTCTTGTAACGTAATCGGCGAGCTTCGTGCTGACGTAAGCAATGGGCAGTACCGACCAGTAAGGGAGCTTTATCTTCGGCGCGGGAATACCTGTTATGTCGGAGAGGATAGAAAATATTTCTTCCAGCCGTAGGTCCTTGTTCCCCAGGATATATTTCTGTCCCGGCACCCCTTTCTCCATGGCCAGTATATGCCCTTCCGCCGCGTCGTCAACATCGATTAAATTAAGCCCGGTATCGATGTAAGCGAACATTTGACCCTTCAGGAAGTCCACTATCATCTTCCCGGTAGGCGTGGGCTTTACATCCCGCGGGCCAACCGGCGTACTGGGATTTACTATCACGACCGGGAGTCCATTGGCCCCGTATTTTTCCGCAAGACGCTCCGCCATAAACTTCGACCTTTTATAATCTCCCGCCATATCCGCCAGCGTCACGGGTGTATCCTCCGTGCCTGGAGTGCCGTCGCCCGGGTTGCCCAGCGCGCCGACCGTGCTGGTATATACCACGCGCTCCACCCCGGCCCTTAGCGCCGCGTCAAGGACGTTCTCCGTGCCCTGCACGTTCACCTCGTATATCCTGCTCGAATCCGGGACCCAGAGGCTGTACTCCGCCGCGGCGTGATATACCCTCCGGCAGCCTTCCATCCCCCGGAGAAGAGAGTCCGCGTCCAGCAGGTCGCCGTATGCCACCCGCACCGGAAGCCCCTCTAAATTCCTGCCGTCGCAGCCGCGCCGGGCTAAACAGACGACCTCCTCGCCCCGCATGACAAGCTTCCTGACCAGCGCCGCGCCAAGGAAGCCCGTCCCGCCCGTAACGAAATTCTTCATAAAGGAAAGGTTATAAAAACGCGGCTTAAGTGTCAACAATAAAGCGCCCGTGCGGCTCAATATTCTTGACAGCGGCTGTAATATTGAATTATCATTCGACTTATTTTCAGGAGGTCTTAATTGCTGAAGACGATTTTAGTGCTGGCGGTTGGGCTGTGTTTCGAGTCGCTGGGAAACGTCCTGTTGCGGAAAGGTATGATGCAGGTGGGCGAGGTTGAGTCTTTTTCCATCCCCGCACTGTTTCACATCTTCGTCAGGGGCGTAACCAACCTTACGGTAGTCTCCGGCGTAGCGCTCGATGCGTTATTTTTCGCATGCCTGCTTATAGCGCTTTCCTGGACGGAGGTCAGCGTGGTAATGCCCATAACCGCCATAGGCTACGTCACCACCACCATTACCGCGAAGATCATCCTGCACGAAGAGATCTCGTCCCTGAGATGGGCGGGGACGCTCGCCATAGTCGTCGGCTGCATGCTGGTCGGCAAGAGCGGGGTCCACTGATCACCTGAAATACCTGCCTATACCGACAAGCCCGAATATGTAGTTCTGGCCCCTGTTCGGCTCCTTGATTCCGGCATTTGAGAGGTGGAAGTACCTGCACTCCGCGCTTATCGTCCACTTGTCCGTAATGAAATACTGCGTGCCCAGAGCGCCGGCCAGGATAAAATCATATTTCGTGCCCTGCACCCTGCTCGGGACGTCTAAATATGTCATCCCCAGCGAGCCCGACGCATAGGGGACGAACCTGTCTTTAAACCCAGTAAAATCGTACCTGAAGCTTAGGGGACTAAGCCCCGCGAGACTTCTGTCATGAAGGGTTGTAATCAATCCCAGGGGGACCTCCAGCTTATATTCCAGAATGCCCCGCAGAAAAGTATCCTCCAGTATGACGTCCGTAACAGGGAGTGTAAAATAAGGCTGGAGGATAACGGTATTCAGGAGGATATGGTCATCATCCCAGGCTTTGAAACCATAGCCGCTCTGGATGCCGATGGACTTGCTGTTGCTTATCGTGTCTTCGTATTTTGTTATTGGAAATGGCTGGGCCTTGTCCTGGGGGCTTGTATCCTGCGCATGGCCTTCAGCCGCGGACAAGGTAAAAGAAAAAAATATAAACATCGCGGCAAGCGGCAGAAGTATTTTTTTCATATTAAGGTGATACCTTTAACGTGCGTTTATCATGCCCTGTTTAAGACCTCTTCACCATCCTTCCTTCCCGGTCGATCTTAAAACTCTCGCCCTTCCAGCTTATGGTGCTGCCGGTGAAGCTTAAGAACCATATAAGCGCGCTTGTCAAGTCCCTCGCCGGGAGGAGCCAGTAATATTTAAGCGTGCCCGGGGCCTTTATATAATTCCTCTCCAGCCAGACGGCCAGAGAATTTCTAAGCGCCAGGTCCACAGAGAAAAGGGCCCATCCGGCAGGGGAAAAACCGGACGCCATTAAAAAAATCGCCGCAATGGCAGTCCCCTTTGTCAGTCCTGCGAAGAAATAGCTTACAGGCCTGCAAGCCCGGTACGTCCTGCCCCACCTCAGCTGATGCGTAAAATATTCTCTCAGACTTTCGCGGTCCTGGATGCTGTCAACGACGAAACGCGAAAGCTTCAGCTTGTAGCCTGATTTATATATTTTGTTGCCGAACTGGTAGTCGTCCGCCAGGAAGTCCTTCAGCGCCTCGAACCCGCCTATTTCCTCCAGCGCCTCCCTGCGGGCCGCCATCGTCGCCCCAAGGGCGAAGCTTACTCCCTCAAGTTTTTCGGCTACGGTTACCGACGGAAAAAAATCGGCGTTTATAGTCAGGGCCTCGAAGGCCGCGCCAACGCTTTTGGGGTTGCAGCCCCTGTACGGACAGGTCACAAGCCCGACCGCCGGGTCGTCGAACCCTTCTGAAACCTGGGAGAGATATTGCCGTCCCACCAGCATGTCCGCGTCGGCAACCAAAATTATATCATACTTTGCAAAAGGATACATGGAGGAGAGGTTCGAGACTTTCCTGTTCGGCGAGCGGGCCGGACCGGTTTCCACCAACAGCATCTCTTTTTCCGGGTATTCCGACACGAGCCTCCGTGCTACGGAGTACGCGGGGTCGGAACGGTCCGAGACGCCGAAGATGACCTGAAAACAGGGGTAATCCTGCTCCAGGAAACTCTTTAAGTTCTCGTAGAGGTTTGGGTCCGCGCCTTTCAGGGGCTTCAGGACGCTGATGGAGGGAGAATTGTTTTTATCCGGCGGCGCGGCATTCTCAGGGCTTTTGTTTTTATAAAAAGAGGCTAGACAGTACGCGGAGATTATGTAATAGGAGGCGGCGGACAACCACAGGAGCAGCAGGATGGCAAGGATGACATGCAACCTTTACCTTGCCTCCTTTAGGAGTTTTGCGGCCTGCGCTTTCGTGTCGGCGGCGTCATTGTCGCCTTTTTTGGCGGGGGCAGAAAGGACATATCCAAGCTCAGCCTGAGCTTTGTCCTTCATCCCGTTCTTCATGTATGCCTGTGCCAGGTAGAGGCGGTTCACTAGGTTCTCCGGGGCTATCTCCTTAGCCTTTAAAAGCAGTTCGAGACCCTTTTTCTTATCCCCTATAAACGACCAGCCGGGGGCGTCGATCAAGACCTTTCCCCTACTCCTGTACGCGCCGGCGTAATCGTATTTCGGATCCCTGACCGAGACCGTCTCCAGGTCCTTTAGCGCCTGCTTCACGTCTGAGAGCGCCTTCAAGCCCCCGACGACATCGGCCTCCTGCAGTAGCGCCATCGCCTTCCAGTAAAGAGAGACGTCGTCGCCGGGGTTTTCCTTAAGGGCTTTTTGGGAGGCGCCCTGCGACCTGTTCAGGTAATCCAGCTTCCGGTTTTTATCTCCTTCGCCTTCCCCCAGCAGATAGAGCGCGCGGCCAAGCTGCTGGTAAACCTTTTGAGAGGGCGATGTCTTAATCAGCGACTCAAGTTGGGCGGCCTGCCTGATTACATCGTCCCTGGAAGAGGCCCTGTCAAGCGCCGCAGTGATGTCACCCACCTGCGCGGCGAATGAGACGCCAGACAAGGAAAAAATTAGAGACGCAAGTATCAGTAAAGTCCGCCCGCGCATTTATCCTTTTAACGCCTCGCGCCTTTTGGCCAGGAAGCCGTAGAACTCCTTTGCCTCCCGGTATATCCTCTTCATCTCGTTCTTATTGCCAAACGCCTTCCTCAGCACCTTTATCACGTACTTCGGGCGGTAGTAGAATTTCTTGTAGAACTTCTCCACCGCCATGAATATCTCCTCGCTCGAAATGGCCGGGTAATTTATCACACAACTCTGGTAGCCTTTCTCCGAGACGAGGCTCTCCGGATTGATATATCCTTCCTTCACGCAGATATCGAAGAACTTTGTGCCCGGATAGGGCGATGCAAGAGAGACCTGTATCGTCTCCGGGTCCATCTCGCAGGCAAATTTTATCGTACTTTCAATCGTCTCTCTCGTCTCGCCGGGAAGCCCCAGGACAAACGCCCCGTGCACGGTAATGCCTAGGTCCCTGCAGTTCTTCGTAAACGTCTTCGCCTGCTCGATGGTTGTGCCCTTTCTGACGTTATTCAGGATAGCCTGGTCGCCAGTCTCGTACCCTACCATTATAACGCGCATGCCCCCGTCTTTCATAGCCTTTAACGTCTCGTACTTCGTGCTGACCTTGGAGTTGCAGCCCCAGCTTATGCCAAGCGGCTGTAGAAGCTTTGCTATCTCTATCGCCCTTGGCTGGTCCTCGCAGAAGTTGTCGTCGTCGAAGAATATCTCCTTCACGTCCGGGAAGGCCTTCAGCGCGTATTTCACTTCTTCGATCACGTTTCCCGCGCTTCTTGTCCTGTAGGAATTCCCCGAGTAGGTCTGGGGCCACAGACAGTAGATGCACTTGGACGAGCAGCCGCGCCCGGTATAAAAAGAGAGGTACGGGTACTGTATCCAGGGTATCTCGTATTCTTTATAGTTCAGGTCGCGCTTGTAGACTTCCGTCGCGAAAGGAAGAGAGTCCAGGTCGTGGATCAGTTCCCTGTCCGGGTTATGGACGATGTTATTGTCCCCATCCCGCCAGCTTATCCCCTTAACGTCGCAAAAGTTGGCACCGCCGGCTATCTCCGGGATGACGTAATCGAACTCGCCGCGCACGACGAAGTCCACCGCCGGGGCGGCTTTAAGAGTCTCTTCCGGCAGCACGCTCGGGTGCGGCCCGACGAAGCATATAAGGGCGCTTTTGTCCCGTTCTTTTATCTTTGCCGCGAAAGCGGAGTCGTTACCAAGCGATGGTGTGCTGGTGTACAGCACGAACAGGTTGTAATCCTTTGCAATTTCAAGGCTCTCCGGCACGCCCAGTCCCGATGCCGGGGCGTCCAGTATGCGGGAGCCGGGCAGCATACCCGCCGGGTACGCAAGCCAGGTTGGATACCAGAAAGAGCGCACCTCGCGCGTCGCCTGATAACGGGAACCCGCGCCGCCGTCGAAATCCTCGAAAGACGGCGGGTTTAAAAAAAGCGTCTTCATCTTCTATCCTTTCCGAATTTCTTTATTCGCTCGATGACTCCCTCGATCAGGATATCGGGAGTGGAAGCCCCGGCCGTCACTCCGACTTTCTCCACGCCCGTAAACCACTCGGGGTCCAGTTCCTGGGCGTTGTCCACTAAATACGATTTCGGGGCCACGGTCTCCGCAACCTCTTGAAGCCTTTTGGAATTCGCGCTGTTGCGGGAACCGACGGTGATCATTATCTCCACCTGCTTGCCCAGGTCCATGGCCGCCGTCTGCCTTTTCTCGGTGGCGTCGCAGATGGTGTTATATATCTCCGACTGCGGGTAGCGCTCCTTTATCTTCCGCGCCACCTCTTCAAAGAACTTTATGTTCTGGGTAGTCTGGGACACCAGCGCGATCGGCCCGTCCACCATCGGCAGCTCGTCTATCTCTTCCATGTAACGGAAGACATGCGTCACCTCCGGCGCGACCGCCTTCAGACCCTTGACTTCCGCGTGGTCCTTGTCCCCCAGGAGGAATATCGTATAGCCGGAATTTGTCAGCCTGGTGATAATGCGGTCTATCTTGCTGACCAGGGGGCAGGTGGTGTCAACGACCTTCAGGCCCTTCGCCTCCGCCTTCCCTATGACGTCCGGTGCGGCTCCGTGCGCGCTGATTATCAGCGTGCCCTTGTCCACTTCTTCCACGCGGTCCACGGACTTTACTCCGCGCGCCTCGAGGTCGTTCACTACGCTTTTATTGTGTACTATCTCGTGCAGGACGAATACGGGGACCGCCTCCTCGGAAGCCGTCTTGTGCGCTAGGTCGATAGCCCTTTGCACTCCCATGCAGAAGCCCGCGTATTCAGCCAGGTAGACTTTCATAGACCCCTCTAAAATGGAAAATCCAGCCCCACGAACGTGTTCAACCCTTCCTTGCCGTAACCGAAATCCACCCGCCCGACGACATTCGGCTGGACGATGGCCCGGAAACCGACGCCCGGATTGATCTGGTAGCCCTCCAGCGGCTCTTTCCGCAGCGAGCTGTAGACACGCCCCATGTCAACGAAAGGCGCCGCCTCCCACTCGCTCCATACATCGAAGAGACGCAGCTTGAAGAGCCTTATCCTCTCCTCGGCGTTAAAGAGTATGAACCCCTTGTCCCAGTAGCGGAAGTCTCCGAAGCCCCGGAGAGTATTCTCCCCACCGATGGTGCTCAGTTCGAAAAAGGGGATGTCGTGTCCGCCGGTCATCTGAAAAGCCGCCTTCAATACCGTCACGAACCCCTTGCTGTCCGACGAGATGAACGTCCTGCCGTCTATCCCTATCCTGGAAAAAATCCTGTCGTGGCTGAAGTTCTGGCCAAGCATCCCGTAGAGGTTCGAGTACCAGCCTTTAGTCGGGAAAAGCGTTTCGTCCCTGGTGTCGTACGAGAGCGTCGCCTGCCGCTCTATCACCGCGCCGCCGTTTATCCCCTGCAGGTCCGGGAAGCTACTCTTAATGTACGGAAGGCTCTTGGCCGTGCCTTCGCGGATTGTTACCCAGCGGAGCCTCTCCCCGTATGAGAACATCATGTTGTACGGGAGGTAGTATCCAAGCACGAACTCCGGCGATAGTTCAACGTTCGAATAGTTCGTCTCGTCTTTTTCCGGGCTTCTTTCGGTCAAGCCGAAGAAACGGTACGTGGAGTCGCGGAAGTAAGTCATCCTCGCGTATATCTTGCACTTGTCGTCCAGTATTTTATTGTTCCAGTACTCTCCGGTATACTCCTGGTCCACCTTGGTTGAGCGGTTTATGAATATCCTGTAGTTTTCGTCCGTGGTCGGATATCCCAGGTAGCGGAACGTGATATTCACGCCCGTATTCCCGTTATAGATTACGGAAGGCGCTATGATACCGTAAATGTATTCGCTCTTTTCCTTCAACAGGAAGACGGGCATCACCCCGTATTCGGCCCCGCCGTTCCGGGAGGTATCGTATACAGGCAACGGTATTATAGAGGTATCCGCCCTCGCTACAGCCGGGAAGGAACCGAGTAATAACAATAAAGCCGCGGCGAGTGCGCATGCCGTGGCTTTAGAATAAGGAAGCGCCCCCTTCAACCTTAGTCCCACCCCTTTTAGCTTAATTGACAAAAAAGATGAGGGTAGATACTATCATACCCTCATCTTAAATGGCAATAGCGTTTTGACCGGTAGACCGGGCTTCGAACTCAGGCCGCCGCCCTCCTCTCCTGGCCGGTCAGTTCCCTGACCACCTTCAGGGCGGCCTCGAAGTTGGGGAAGTCACCCGCCTCCTTTACGTATTCGACATGCCTTATCACGTTATCCTTGTCCACCACGAAAACCGCCCGCTGCAAAAGCCGCAGTTCCTTTATGAGCGCGCCCCAGTTCTCGCCGAACGAGGCGTCCCTGTAGTCGGAGATTATCGTAAGCCCCCGGACGTCCTCGTCCTCCACGAACCGCTTCTGGGCGAAGGGAAGGTCCATGCTGACTATCAGCCAGGCAACGTCAGGGTTGTCCATCTTTTCCGCTTCGTCGTTGAAACGTAGTGCTTCTTTGTTGCATACCGACGTGTCGAGCGACGGGACTGAAGCAATCATCCTGACCTTGCCCCTGGCGCTATCAAGGGTGTAATCATTCAGTTTTGTGTCAACACACTTGAACTTTGGCGCCTTGTCGCCCTTCTTCAGCTCCGAGCCAAGCACAGTAACAGGCTGGCCCTTCATCGTGGCGGCGCCCTTTCTTTCCGTCATGGCTTTACCTCCCTTTTTTTCATTTAAAAATATTCGAATTTTCTATTAATAAGGGTAACACTCAGGGGAGCGGAGCGTCAAGTCCTGCTCGGGGGCGGAAAACCGTAAAAGTCCCTCATCTCAGCGGTATATTCCCGTTCTTTCGCATAAACGAAGAGCGGTGGAAGCACCTTCAGGCCCGGAGAACCCTCCTTCACCGCCTCGACGAGCACCATCCGGGCCTCGTCCCCTTTGTGCGAGTGGACGAACAGCAGGCGTTTCGGCTCCAAATTATGAGATTTCATCAGCGTTATCAGCTCACTCAGGCGGTCCGGATGATAGATGACGCACACCCTCCCCCGGTTCTTGAGCATAGCCCTGGCGGTTTTTATGGCCTCCTCTATCCCGCCCTTTAGCTCGTGCCGGGCGCTCGCGCGCTCGTCTGCCGGGCTTATCCTGCCGGTCCCGGGCTTACGAAAGGGCGGGTTCATCACGCAAAGCTCGAAGGAGCCTGCCGGCATTTTTTTCGGAAGCTCCCGCAGGTCGCCGTGTACAAAATCGACCCTGTCCGAGAGATTATTCACCTCCGCGTTCCGCACCGCCCGTTTATAAAGCGAATCCTGTATCTCCACCCCGGTCACGCGCGCCTTAGGGTATTTCAGGGCCAGGAGCAGCGACACGACCCCGCTACCCGCGCCGAGCTCAAGGACGCTCTTGCAGGATTTCAGGCTTGGGAAATCCGCCAGCAGAAGGGCGTCCAGGGAGAACCGGTATCCGCTTTTCGACTGATATACCTGCACCTCAAAATTGCGGATTTTTATGGAGTCGAGGGTTTCCATCAGATCATGCTCTGCGGGTCAACGTCCACTTCCACCTTGCAGGCCGGGGCGGCCTTATTCTGCTCAATCAGTTTAAGTCCGGCCTCCAGGACTTCGTGGAGTTTCTTATGGCTCTTCGAGCGAAGCGTTATGAAATGCCTGTACTTCCCGCGCACCCGCTTCACCGGGGCGGGCGCGGGTCCCATCACCTCGACACCTTTGCCCCGCGCTTCTTTTTTAAATATCTCGGCTGATGCCGACGCCCCCGCCCCCGCCTTTTCCGGCTTTACTCCCTTTACGATCACCAGCGCGAGCCGTGAGAAGGGCGGGAGGCTAAGGTCCTTGCGGAATATAATCTCCTCGTCGTAGAAAGTTTTGTAATCGTGCCGGGAAGCGCATTGCAGGCTATAATGCTCGGGCCGGTAGGTCTGGACTATGACCTCGCCGGGCACGTCTCCCCGTCCAGAGCGTCCGGCCACCTGGGTCACGACCTGGAACGTCCGCTCCGCCGCCCGGAAGTCCGGCTGGTTCAGCCCGTAATCGGCGAGGACGACCCCGACGATACCTATGCCCGGCATGTCGTGGCCCTTCGACACCATCTGGGTCCCCACGACTATCTTCGTCTCACCGGAGGCCACCTCATCCAGGAGCTTTACGAACCCGCCGCCGGATGCGACACTGTCTTTGTCTATGCGGGAGGTCTTGAAATCCGGGAACAGACGCTCCAGTTCGCGCTGTAATTTTTCCGTCCCGCCCCCGACATATTTTATCTTGTCCCCGCCGCACTTTGGGCAAACGGAAGGGGCGGGATAGGCGGCTCCGCACCAGTGGCATTTCATCTCACGAGCCTGCCTGTGGTAGGTCATGGACACGGAACAGGCGCCGCACTTGGGGACTTCTCCGCAGTCCCGGCAGATGATGAAGTCTGAGTGGCCTCTGCGGTTAAGGAAAAAAAGGGCCTGTTCTCCATTCTCAAGCCTCGCCTTGGCGGCTCTCACGAGAGGTTCGGTAAGCTGGCCTCCATGAAACTGGGCGACCGGTTGCCGGTCCGCCGGCTCCTTCAGGTCCACCAGGGTGACCTCCGGCATCGGTCTGCCCGCCGCCCTGCCCGGAAGCTCGAGCAGCGTATATTTTCCCGATGCCGCATTATAGTAGCTCTCAAGCGACGGCGTCGCGCTGCCCATGATTACGGGGCATCCGGAGAGCTTAGCGCGCATTACCGCCGCGTCCCGCGCGTTATAACGTACGCCCTCTTCCTGCTTATAGGATGCGTCGTGCTCTTCGTCCACTACGACCATGCCGAGCCGCTCGAAGGGCGCGAAGACCGCGGAGCGCGCTCCCACCGCCACAAGTGCTTCTCCCTGCCGGATGCGGTGCCATTCCTGCCGCCTCTGGACAGGGGTCAGGCCGCTGTGCAGCACCGCCACTTTCTCTCCGAACCGTCCCGAGAACCTCCTGACAAGCTGGGGCGTAAGGGATATCTCCGGCACCAGCACGACGGCGCCCATCCCGGCCTCGACAACCGGCTTAATCGCCTGGAGATAAACCTCAGTTTTTCCGCTCCCAGTCGCGCCGTGAAGCAGGAATGGGACAAACGTGCCGCCACTTACCGCATTTATTGTCCCTAAAGCCTCTTTCTGCGAAGGGGTTAAACAATAATCCGGCCCCGTATCCCCGGCGGTACCCATTTTTTCCCGCACTTCCTTCCTGGGCCGGGAGGCCTTCCCTTCTTCCACCCCCGGTGGAAGGGCCGCGGCAAGGACAAGCCCCAGCGGGACGATGTAATAATCCGAGAGCCACTTGGCCAGCTTCAGCAGTCCTTCGGGCACCAGTGGAGATGTATCCGGGAGGTCGATTATATCTTTGTAATCAAATGGCCCGTCACCCGCGGAAAACCCCACTATAAAGCCGGTCCTGGTCCCGCCGGAAAGCGGGACTATGGCCCTCTGCCCAACCCGGGCCTTCTCCCGGAGACGCTCCGGGACCTTGTAGGTGAAGGTTTTTCTGGCGGCCAGACCGATGGCTATTTCAGCGTACATAACTTATTTGTTTTGACTATTGAGCGTTAACAAGCAATAACTTTAATTGAAATCGCGCAAAATTAATACTAATGTGCTATAAATCACGCTAAATTACTTAAACCCGAAAAAGCTGAAATTATTAAAAAACTTTGGCTTTTTGACAACTTACTTCTTCTTATTTACAATAATTCTTCCAATATGCCCAAGGCCTGAAATTTGCATCAGTATTTGAAAAAAGCTTTATCTATTCGCTAATGTATTCTGACACCCGAGGATTATGAAGGAACTGCTCTCCAAAATCAACAGCAATCTAAAGGCGAAAATTGTAATATTCGTAGCGGGTTCCATGATCCTGTTCCTTGTCGGCTCCACCTTCAACTATATCCGCACGGAGCGTCAGTTCTACATAAAATCGGTCGAAAACAACCTCCGCGGCCTTTCCAACACGATAGAATCAAGCCTCGTGTATGCCATGGGGCGCGGCCAGCGAGAAGAACTTCAGCGTTCGATAGAGAGTGTCGGGAATAACGGGGACATATCCGGCGTCAGGATATTCAACGATAAAAAAACCATTCTCAGTTCGTCAAACCCCACCGAAATTGGCTCACGAATCGACGACGACAATTATAAGGCGTACAAGCAGTCCGAGGGTATCTTCATCTTCAATAAGAACGGCCAGAATAAGCTCTTTTTTGTTAAGCCCATCCTTAACCGCCCCGCGTGCTACGGCTGTCACGACTCGAAACAGAGGGTCAACGGCGTGCTTGAGGTAAGCTATTCACTCGTAAAGGCCGATGCGGCGATAAACCAACACTTGAAGCAGATGATAATATCCGCGTTGCTGATATGTCTCGCGCTCGTGTTTTCGGTTTTTATCGCACTGGAGATGCTTGTCAACAGGCCGATAATGAAACTCAAGAAAGCGATGGGACGGGCCGAGTTGGGCGAGAAGGTAGAGCTTGACAGTGCTAACAACGACGAGCTTGGCCGGCTCCAGAGAAAATTCGTGCAGATGCTGGACCGCATCCGGGAGTTGAACCTGGAAAACAACCGCAAGGAACATGAGCTTATCCGCAACTTCGAGATATCCAACTCGCATGCGCGCCTGAAGAGCATGATCGAGGCCATGCCGGACGGCGTTTCCATACTCGACCGGGACATGGTAATCCGGGAGATGAACCCCCGTAACATGGAGATATTCCCCGGCGTCCAGACGGGGGGCAACTGCTACAGGAGCATACACGGCAGGAGCGACCCCTGTCCCCATTGCGGCGTAGTTAAAGTATTCCAGGACGGCATGGTGCATGAGCACCAGTCTTCCTTCTATCTGGCGGACGGCAAGGAACGCATCGTCCATAGCATCTCAGCGCCCGTCAGGGATGTCGAAGGCAACATTACTCACGCCATCGAGGTCATCCGGGACATCACGGATAAACTGATGGCCGAGAAGGCAAAGATAGAAACGGAGCAAAGGCATCAGAAGGAACTGGAAGCCGTAAACCTCCAGCTTGTCGGGCGGATCAAAGAGGTGGAAGACGCGAATAACCAGATTGCTATGCTTATCAAGGACCTGGCTCAGAAAAACACCGAACTGGAGAAGGTCGTCGAGCGCCTCACCACCGTCAACCATATCGGCAATATCCTGAACTCCCTGGTCGACCAGGAAAATGCCATGGAAGTAATCGTCAGGACGATGGCCAAAACGATGAGCGCCAGGATCTGTTCTCTTATGCTGCTTAACGAAGGGACAGGCGAACTGGAAGTGGCGTATTCAGTGGGCCTGGAAGGCGTAAAGCTCCGTACGGTAAAGTTAGGCCAGGGCATTTCCGGGTACGCGGCCAAGGAAGGCAAACCGCTCCTGGTCACCAATATCGAGACGGACCCCCGCTTCAACCTGCCGAACGACCCGCAATATACCACGACGTCGCTTATCGCCGCGCCTCTTTTCATTAAAGGCAAAGTGATAGGTATCCTTAACATCAACAACAAGAGAAATGGCGACGTATTCACGCACGACGACCTGAACCTCCTGACTACCGTGGCCGGACAGGCTGCGATCGCGGTGGAGAATTCGAACCTGTACAGAGACATCCGGTCCAGCTACTTCGATACCGTCCGGGCGCTTGTCAACGCGCTCGAAGCGAAGGATAAATACTCAAAGGGCCATTCCGAGCGCGTCACGCTGCTCGCGATGATGATTGCGGACGAGATGGGGCTGTCCGAGGACCGCAAGCAGGCGCTCCAGCACGCCGGGGTGCTGCACGATATAGGCAAGATAGGCATTTCCGCCTCCATTCTGAACAAGTCGGGCAAGCTGACCGGCGAGGAGTACGACATCATCAAGGACCACCCGCTTATCGGGGAAAAGATACTGGACCCCATATCATTCCTGAAAGACGTGAAGGTGATAGTAGGCCAGCACCACGAACGCTATGACGGAAAGGGTTATCCGCACCAGAGAGTGGGAAGCGAGCTCTCGGTGGAAGCAAAGATCCTTGCGGTGGCAGATACTTTCGACGCCCTGACCTCCGACAGGCCTTATAGAAAGGCCCTTCCATTCGATGCTGCGGTAGCCGAGATCAGACGTTGCGCGTCCAGCCAGTTCGACCCGGACGTGGTAGACGTATTTTTAAAGACCCTCGGCGTGTCCGCCCTATCCCATTAGGATTGCGAAAAAAAATATTGAATTCCGCGCCCGATTATGCGTTAATTGTCCGCATGGATAACACACGGATAATCGAATCTTTCAGCAAGTACTGCCGCGAGTGCAAGGGCAGGTGCTGCAGCGGCATAATGGTGGGGCTGTTCGACTGGGAGCTTCCCCGGACAAAGGGACACAGCCTCCCCTGCGCCGCCAAAGACGGGGTCTTGAACATCGCCTTTGAAGGCGACTGCCTGTTCCTGAAAGACCACCGGTGCAGCCTGCCCAGCGAGGACAGGTTGCTCGACTGTCTGAGCTATCCGGTTTATCCGAGGATATCGGACGGAAAGCTCGCCGGTTTAATGGTCCACAAGAACTGCCCGTATCATGAAGCAATCGCCGGGGATACAAATCTCATCGGCATGATAAAGCGGATATGGGAGGAGAACCTTGAGAGACTCAGGCCGGAGCAGGTCCGGGAATTCTTCTCCGGGGAGTTCTGGGATCAAGAGAGAGTAGAGCACCTGGAAGCATAAAAAAGGCGAACCAAGTTAGTCCGCCATCCCCGCTTCTGCTTCGATATTTCTTAAGTTTACGCTTACGCTTCTTTCCTCTCCGCGCCTGCCGCCGCCGAAGCTTCCTTCTTCGGCAGTTTTATACGCTCCGCCTGCTCCTTCGCCGGGTCCAGCATGTCCTTTATCGTCCTCTGCGGGCAGAGAAGCACACACGTCTCACAGTGCGTGCATTTCGCGTAATCCATTATCGCCAGGTTATTGTCCATCGTAATCGCGCCCTCCGGACATCCCTTCGCGCACAACCCGCATCCGATACAGCCTATCTCGCACGCCTTCTTTACCACCGGCCCCTTGTCGTACGAGCTGCACAATATATGCACCTTTTTGTCCGCCGGAGTAAGGTGGATTATGCTCTTCGGGCAGGCCGCGACGCATACGCCGCATGCAGTGCATTTCTCGCGGTCGATGACTGGCAGGTTCTCCGGCCCCATCGTGATTGCCCCGAAGGGACATGCCTTCGCGCAGGTGCCGTAGCCCAGACAGCCGTACTGGCAGGTCTTATCCCCGCCAGCGACCAATATAGCGGCGCGGCAGTCCTTCACGCCTTCATACTTGAAGCGCCGGCTCGCCTTGCACTCGCCGCCCCGGCAGAATACCGTGGCCACCGTCGGCACGGCCTCCGGCGCGACCTTGCCTGTAATCTTCGCCACCAGCGCGGCAACGTCCGCCTTGCCCGGTGCGCACAGCCCCGGGGAGAGGCTCGGGTCCTTGACAACCGCTTCCGCATAGCCCTGGCAACCGGCGAACCCGCATGCGCCGCAGTTCGCCCCGGGAAGGACCTCGCGCACGGCTTCCACTTTCGGGTCCGTCTTCACCGCGAATTTCTTCGCCGCAAACGCGAGCCCCAGGCCGAATACCGCGCCGACCCCGCCCATGAAGGCCACGCTCTTTAATACGGCATTGATCAGGTTAGGTTGAACGACTTCCTGCATAGCGATTAATTATATCATCTCTTAATAATAATTACTACCAAACCCAGTCTATACGGTTATCAGCCCTGAAAACCCAAGGAACGCCAGCGCGATGAGCCCGGTTACGATAAAAGCGATCGGCATGCCCTGAAAGGGCTTCGGGATATTGGCCAGGTCCAGGCGCTCCCTTATGCTCGCCATGATTATAAGCGCCAGCGAGAACCCCGCGCCGGAGCCAAGCCCCAGCGTAAGGCTTTGCAAAAAGTTATATTTTTCGTCCGAATTGATAACCGGCACGGCCAGGATTATGCAGTTCGTAGTGATAAGGACGAGGTATATCCCCAACTTATAGTACAGTGTGGGGTTCATCTTCTTCAGTAAGGTATCCGCGAACTGGACGAACCCGGCGACGATGCCGATAAAAAGCACGATCTTCAGGAACTCGATATGCAGGGGCAGCATGATGAGGTTGTAAACCAGCCATGAAAGCGCGGCGGAAATCACCATCACGGCGGTGAACGTCATGCTCATCCCCACCGCGGTATCCATCTTCTTCGACACGCCGAAGAAAATGCACAGCCCGAGATAGCGGGTGAATACGAAGTTATTCACGATGGCGGAAGCTATGAAAATGGTGCCTATATCTTTAAACATTAAACCTCCGTTACTTTCTTTGGAAAGAAAGTAACCAAAGAAACTTTAAGTTTAAAAGTTTTTGGCGTTACCTTTTTCCAAAAAGGTAACGGTATTGCCTTTTAATGGTGGTGTCCGCCCATGCCGCCGGGCTTGCCGCCGTAATATTTCTGGTCAATCCAGTTGAATAGCCCCATGAGGAGGCCTATAACGAAGAAGCCGCCCGTGGGGAGCACCATGATGAGTAGCGGGTTGGAGCCGACCAGATGAAAACCAGCCAGGCTCCCCTTGCCGATAAGCTCCCGGACCGCGCCCACCAGCACCAGCGCCCCAAGGAATCCAAGCCCCATCCCGAACCCGTCCACCGCGGACGGCAGGACCTTATTCTTGCTTGCGAAAAGCTCCGCGCGCGAGATGATAATGGCGAACACCACGATGAGCTGGATATAAAGCCCCATCTCCTTGTACGCCGCGCGCGAATATGCCGACATCACCATGTCCGTGATGCTGACGTATGTCGCGATTATAAGAATATACGCCGGGATGCGCACCTTTTGGTTTATTAAATTCCTGAGTATGCTGACGGTGATGTTCACCATGGTCATGACGAACAGTACGGCGACTCCCATAAGGAAACCGTTTTTGACGGACGTAGTGACGGCCACCGCCGGGCATAGCGATAGCGCCAGCCGGAAAACGGGGTTCTCGGCGAATATGCCGTTAAAGATTAGTTTTTTGTACGATGTAGCCATTATAGTGCCGGGTCCTTCGCCCTCTCCGCCCGAAGCGAATCCATCGCCTCTTTCGCGCCGCGGGTAACGGCCCTTGAGGAAATCGTCGCGCCGGAGATGGCCTGGATGTCCGTGTCCGTCTCGCCCTTTATGACAACGAGATTTTCTTGACCCTTGCCTCTGAACTGGCGCTTGAACCAGTCCTGGTCTATCTGGTCTCCAAGGCCCGGCGTCTCCTTGTGGTCCAATATCTCTATTGCTATCAGCCTGTAGTCCGGGTCGATAGCCACCAGCATCGAAATAAAGCTGGAGTAGCCTTTGGTATAAACCAGGGCGACATACCCGATAGTTTTGCCCTTGGCCGTCGCCTTATAGACCTTTCCCTCCTTGCCGGAAGTGATTATGTTCTTCACTTCTTTTATACTGTCCGCCTGCGGTATCAGAGACTTCAGAGCGGCCTCTCGTTCCTGGGCCTCTTTTTGCACCTTCACCGGGTCTGTAAGTGCCCATGTCGCGGAGAGTATTACGCCCGCAAGCGCGCAGATGATGACAAGGTTCATCGTTATCTTCATGATTTCCTTGTTTGTCATGCCCTGGCCTTTGACGTGATTTCTCCGAATTTCCTGACTCGGAATGCGCGGTCAAGAAGCGGTGTAAAGCAGTTCATAAGGAGTATCGCATAGCAGACGCCCTCGGGGTATCCGCCCCTCAGCCTTATCAGCACGGTAATGGCGCCGCATCCGATACCGAAAGCTATCTGCGCCCTCTTCAACTGCGGGACGGTCACGTAATCGGTCGCCATGAAAAAAGCCCCCAGGACAAGCCCGCCGGACAGCAGGGCCAGAACCGGGTCGCCTCCGAAAACTTCTGTCAGGAGGGCGACGGTCGCCAGGAATGTGACGGGGATGTGCCATGTGATATAGCCTTTATACAGCAGATATGCCGCACCGAACAGAAGGGCGATAATGGCTACCTCGCCCATCGCGCCGCCCCTTTGTCCGAGCAGGAGCTGGACGTACATGTCGTGTCGGCTCGCGTAGTGTGAGAGCAGTTTCTGGTAGCCTTCCTCCTTCAGAATCCCCAGCGGCGTCGCGCCCGTGACCACGTCCGCATTCGCGGGGTTTAGCGAGCCGTGGGGCATAAGCCAGGTGGTCATGAACTTGGGGAACGAGGCCATGAGGAAAGCGCGGCCGATTAATGCGGGATTGAAAATATTGTAGCCGAGGCCGCCGAAAAGCTGTTTGGTGATTATTATGGCTACCGCGGAGCCGATTACCGGCAGGTACAGGGGCACACCGGCGGGCAGGTTCATCCCAAGGAGCAGACCGGTCAGGAAGGCGCTCCCGTCGCTCACTGCTACCTTCGCCCCCATGAGCTTCTGCACAGCCGCTTCGAAGACCATCGCCGAAACAACCGAGAGGACTAATACCAGGAGAGCGCCCAGGCCGAAGTAATAAACGGAAAGGGCCGCCGCGGGCATCAGAGCCGCCGACACCGTCCACATGATATGCGGCACGCTCTCGCCCGATTTTATGTGCGGGCCTATCGAGGCATGGAAAAGCCTCGACTCTGCGGCTGTAGGAGTCTCTTTGGTGTCCATAAGTTATATAAGAGCGATAGTTCGTGCGTAAAGTCGTTACCTTTTTGGCAAAAAGGTAACGCCAAAAACTTTGGGGGGGGGTTAAGCCCCGCTTTCTTTTGCTTCTTTTATTTCCCGTGAAAGAAAAGAAGGACTTAAGATGCCTTTGCTTTTTTCCTTGCCAGTTCGCGTTTGGCCCATTTTGTAAACTGGACCATGGGCCTGTTCGACGGGCAGACGAACGAGCAGGAGCCGCACTCGAAGCAGTCCATCACGCCGTATTCTTTAGCCTCCTCGAAGCGGCCTTTTTCGATTAGCTGGCCGAGCATGCTGGGGTTTAAGCCCATGGGGCAGACGTCGATGCACCTCCCGCAGCGTATGCAAGGGCCGAAGTCCATCACGTTCACGGCCTCGGCCTCCGTGAGGGCCACGATGCCCGAGGTGCCCTTTATCACGGGCACGCCGAGGCTGGACTGCGCTACGCCCATCATCGGCCCGCCCATTATAACCTTTGCCGCCTTTTTGTTTACTCCGCCGCACTGCGAGACGACGTCCTCGAAAAGCGTCCCGATGCGCACCCGGAGGTTCCTGGGCTCATTTATCCCCGGCCCGGTGACCGTAAGCACCCGTTCGATAAGCGGCCTTCCGTACCTTACCGCCTGGTAAATCGCGGCGGCCGTGGCGACGTTCTGCACTACCGCGCCCACGTCCATCGGCAGGTTCCCCGGCGGGACTTCAAGGCCGGTTATGGCCTTTATAAGCTGTTTCTCAGACCCCTGCGGGTATTTAACCTCCAGCGGGACGACCCTGACCCCCATCTTGCAGCCCTTCGGGACCTCGTACTCCAGACCGTCGCGCTCGTAGTAAGTCTCCACTAAAAGCTCGCAGGCCACTTTGCCCGCTTCCTCGGACATAGCCTTTATGGCGGCCTTTTTGTTGTCCTCGATGCCTACGAACCCTTCCGTAACCCTGAGGACGGTCATTATGACCTTCAGGCCCTCGATTACATCTTCCGCGTTTTCCTCCATCAGGCGGGAGTCCGCAGTCAGGTAGGGCTCGCACTCCGCGCCGTTCAGGATGGCGTATTTTATCTTCTTTTCCTTCGGCGGAGAGAGCTTTACGTGCGTCGGGAAAGTCGCGCCGCCCATGCCGACTATGCCCGCTTCCTTTATAATGTTCTTCAGGACGTCCGGGTTTAATGAGAGGTAATCGTCATGCCCGGCCATCCCGTCAACCCACTCGTCTTTGCCATCGGACTCTATGACCACGGCCTGCGCGTCGTTCCCCATGGGAGACGGGAAATTGCCCACGGCTATCACCTTGCCTGAAATGGAGGCGTGCGCCGGCACGGAGACGACACCCTGAGCCTCTCCTATTTTCTGGCCCTTCTTCACCAGGTCGCCCACCTTGACTATCGGCTGGGCAGGCGCTCCGATATGCATCGCCATCGGGATTACCACCCGTTCCGGGAGTCTCGCGTCTATTATGGGGAGCGATGCGGTAGCTTTTTTGCTGTCCGGAGGGTGTACTCCTCCTTTAAAGCTTGTCGCACTCATGGTTTTATTCCCGTTTTATTCTGGCCCTCGCTGCCGGTCGACCGGCTTTTCTTATCCGGGCCCAGGAGATCGGTCAGCTCGCTGACAAACTCGTTTAAATCCTTGAAGTCCCTGTAGACCGACGCGAAACGCACATAGGCCACCTTGTCTATGTCCTGGAGGCGCCTCATCATCTCTTCGCCTATCTGGCTGGTGGATACTTCCTTCTGGGCGCCGTCGAGGAGCTTCTTCTCGATCTCGTCCACCACGCTCTCAAGCACTTCAATGGAGATGGGCCTTTTTTCGCACGCCTTCTTAAGCCCGCCCAGGACTTTCTGGCGGTCGTAAGGCTCCCTTCGCCCGTCCTTTTTCACCACCATCGGCATTATCTCCTCGACACGCTCATAGCTGGTGAAGCGCTTGCCGCACTTCTCGCACTCGCGCCTGCGCCTTATGGCTTCGCCGTCGGTGGATAGCCTGGAATCGACCACCTTGTCTTCAAGATGGCCGCAGAAGGGACATTTCATTAATTTCCTTGTAATGACAGTTAAAAAAACGGGAAGATTATGCAGGGTATAACTATGTTTGTCAAGGATTTTAAATGACTGTATTTAACGATTTTATGGAGTTGCGTCCGGCGGTTTAAACTGCTCGATGACTATCCCCGCCTCGGACAGCATTTCAAAGCCGAGTTTATCCGGATAACCCGCGTCGTAAATGATTCTGGTTATCCCGGCGTTGATTATCATCTTTGAGCAGATGATGCACGGGAGGTTGGTGCAGTAAAGGATGGAGCCTGTGATGGCGGTTCCGTGCTTGGCGGCCTGTATGATGGCGTTCTGCTCGGCGTGGAGCCCGCGGCATATCTCGTGCCGCTCGCCTGACGGGATGCCCTGCTTTTCCCGGAGGCATCCGACATCTATACAATGAGACGTGCCGGAAGGGGGTCCGTTATATCCGGTGGCCAGGATGTTCTTGTCCTTGGAGAGCACCGCGCCCACCTGCCTCCTCAGGCACGTGGAGCGTTTCTTCACCAGGTGCGCGATCTCCATGAAATATTCATCCCAAGAAGGACGGCTCATAAAATCACCATTACAGCGCTGAGGCCCCGTGTCCTTCATACACCGGGAACTGCAAGGCCAGCGTTTTTGCCCTCTCGCGCACACGCTCCAGGTTAGAGGCGTCGCTTATATCGTGTATCACGGAGGCTATCATCTCCGCGATCTCGGCCATCTCCGGCTCCTTCATCCCCCTGGTGGAGACGATGGGCGTGCCTATCCTTATGCCGGAGGTTATCGTAGGTGGCTTTAAATCGAAGGGTATGCCGTTCTTGTTCACGGTTATCCCCGCGATGTCCAGCGCCGTTTCCGCCTCCTTGCCCGTCACCCCTTTATTGGTGAGGTCGACGAGCATAAGGTGGTTGTCCGTCCCGCCGGAGATGAGGTCGAAGCCGCGGGCTATAAGCTCGTCCGCGAGCGTGGAGGCGTTGCGCACCACCTGAGCCTGATAAGTCCTGAACTCCGGCTCCGCCGCCTCACGGAAGGCCACGGCCTTGGCGGCAATGACATGCATCAGCGGCCCGCCCTGTATGCCGGGGAAGATTACATGGTCAACCTTCTTCCCCAACTCCTCACTGCACATGATTAGACCGCCCCTGGGGCCGCGGAGTGTCTTGTGGGTGGTGCTGGTGACGAAATGCGCGTACGGTACGGGGGACGGGTGCACGCCGCCGGCGATCAGCCCCGCTATGTGGGCGATGTCGGCCATGAGATACGCGCCGACCATATCCGCAATCTCCCGGAAGCGCTTGAAATCTATAATCCTGGGATAGGCCGAGGCCCCGACGATTATCATCTTCGGCCTGTGTTCCTTCGCCAGGGACTCCACCTCGTCGTAATCTATATGGCCGTTGTCGCGCCTTACGCCGTAGCTGAAGGAATTATAGAGGCTCCCTGAGAAGCTGACGGATGCCCCGTGCGTCAGGTGCCCGCCGTGGGTAAGCTTCATGCCCAGGATGACATCCCCGGGCTTCAGCGCCGCGAAAAAAACGGCCATATTGGCCTGTGAGCCTGAATGCGGCTGGACGTTCACGTGCTCCACGCCGAAAAGCACCTTCGCGCGCTTTATCGCCAAGTCCTCGACAACGTCGGCGAACTCGCATCCGCCGTAGTAGC
This sequence comes from Nitrospirota bacterium, assembly GCA_049801375.1. Taxonomy (GTDB): domain Bacteria; phylum Nitrospirota; class JACRHJ01; order JACRHJ01; family JACRHJ01; genus JBARKJ01. Next base: position 22,252 of record JBARKJ010000032.1, read on the forward strand.
GTCTGCCGGGATAGCCTTCCGCGTACTTATTCGTAAGCACGGACCCCTGCGCCTCCAGAACGGCATGTGAGGCGTAGTTCTCGGACGCGATGAGGACTATCTTCTCCCCTTCGCGCCTCTTTTCGTCTTCGATTGCCTGCCAGACCTCGGGGTCCGACTCCCTGAGTGAGTGCATTATAGAACCTCTTGAAACGATACTGGTTAGTCCCACTATTCTATACCGAAAGAGTGGATTTTTCTATATCCGATATTTTGTCCAGCCTCTTCTGGTGTCTTCCGCCTTCAAAGGGCGTCTTAAGCCATATGTTGACGATATCCAGGGCAACCTCCCGGCCCGTGACCCTGCCGCCGATTACCAGGATGTTGGCGTCGTTATGGAGGCGGGACATCCGTGCGGTGAAGGCGTCGTGGCAGAGCGCGGCGCGGATGCCGGGGAATTTATTGGCTACTATGGACATCCCGATCCCCGTGCCGCAGATTAATATGCCCCGGTCTACCTCTCCGGCGGATACCGCACGGGCCACCTTCGCGCCGTAATCAGGATAGTCCACCGAGCAGGAATCACCCGTACCCATGTCCACGACTTCCCCGCCGAAAGAATTAAGGAGCGCGCGAATTTCCTCTTTCAGCTCCAGCCCCCCGTGATCGCAGCCTACGGCAACCTTCAAAACAGACCTCCAGCCTGAAAGAACGGTAAAAAAACGGCCTGACCCGGCAAAAGGCGGCCTTTACCCGGCCTCCCCTGCCGATATTATGTCAAAAGGTATAGTATATTAGCGTCCAGGGGAAATGCTGTCAAGAAGAAAAGGCTCAAAAGACCCTAAAACTGTTGACAAACAAGGGGCGCTGTGCGAATATTTGACGCTTATGAAAATAATCCGGGGCCTTGCGGACATACCGAAGAGAGGACTTGTAAACCCGGTCCTTACTTTGGGCAATTTCGACGGAGTTCACCTGGGGCACCAGGCGATATTCAAGCAGGTCGTGGCATGGGCGCTCAACACCGGCGGCTCCTCCGTCGTATTCACCTTTGAGCCGCACCCCCTGAAGGTCCTCGCCCCGCAACGCTCGCCCAAACTCCTGTCCACCTTCCGCGAGAAGATGGAGCAGATAGAGGCGGCGGGGATGGACGCGGTGATCTGCGCAAGGTTCACTCCGGAGTTCGCCTCGCAGAACCCCGAAGATTTCGTGCGCGAGGTTTTAGTAGACAAAATAGGCGTCAGGGCGATATTCATCGGCCACGACTACGCCTTCGGGAAGAACAGGCAGGGCGACATACCGTTCCTGCGGGCCGCCGGGGCGCGTTACGGCTTTGAGGTCCATGTCGTAGATCCGGTAAAGGTGGAGGGAATAACCGTATCTTCCACCAAAATACGCAAACTTATCATGGACGGAGAAGTCTGCCTCGCCTCGAAGCTCCTGGGAAGGCCGTATTCCATAGAAGGGACCGTTATCCCCGGACATTCAAGAGGCAGGGAAATAGGCTTCCCCACGGCCAATATCACCACCCCCAACGAGCTGCCGCCGAAGGAAGGGGTCTACGCGGTGACCGTGGAGGTGGAGGGAAAACTCTATAAAGGTGCGGCAAATATAGGAGCCAACCCGACCTTCGGGGACGAGACTCCATCTTACGAAACTCATATATTCGATTTTTCAGAAGACCTCTACGGCAAGTTCCTGAAGATGAAGTTCATCAAGAGGGTCCGGGACGAGGTGAAGTTCAAGTCCGTGGAGGAGCTCGTCGAGAGAATAAAAAAGGACGTGGAGATTGTCCGGTCAGTGCTTGAATAGCGGGGAGGAAGCTTAGGTGCGCCTGAAGTTCTGGATCGGGATAATAATAAGCGCCGGGCTCCTGGCCATGATGTTCTGGTGGATAGGGTTCGATTTCCGCCGGCTCTGGGACGCCGTACGCAGCATCGAGCCGTGGCACCTGGTGGCCGCTGCCGCCCTGAACCTCGCCATATACGTAATCCGGGCAGTCAGGTGGCGCTACTTAATGGACCCGGTAAAAGAACGGGTAAAAATCTCCCACCTCTATTCGGCCACGATGGTCGGCTTCATGGCGAATAATCTCCTGCCCGCAAGGCTGGGGGAGATAGTCCGGGCATACGTCATTGGCCGGCGGGAGAAGATACCCACAAGTTCCGCCCTGGCGACTCTTGTGGTGGAAAGAATGTTTGACGCCTTTACTATATTACTTCTCCTTGTAATTGTGCTGGTTTACATGCCCAAAGCGGTATCGGGCGGCAATGATGTTAATAAAATCCGTAGTGCCGGCAAGTACTTAATGATTGTTTGCCCAGTGTTAATTGTCAGCATACTGTTTTTAGCCTATAAGCAGGGATTGATGGAGAAAATAGTAAACCAAGTATTCCGGCCCTTTCCAAAACTCGGGAAAAAGGTTTTACCCCTGGTTAAAAAATTCGTCTCCGGGTTGAGCGTGATAAAAAACCCGCGGCTTTTGGCACCCATAGTCTTTTATTCGGGGCTTCATTGGGCTCTTCTTTGTTTGCCGGTTTACATTATCTTCAAGGGCTACGGCCTTAACTTGGGTATTTATGCAGCCGCCTTCATGCTGGTTGTAATAGCCGCTGCCGTGGCCGTGCCCTCGACCCCTGGATATATAGGCACGTTTCACGCAGCCGTCGCGGCGGCGTTGATGGTGTTCGGTATACAGAAGGAACAGGCGTTCGCCGTGGCCATAGTCTTGTGGGCGATGGGCTATATACCGGTCACCCTCATCGGGCTTTATTGTCTGTCCAGGGAGAACCTTACTTTTTCTAGAATCAAGACTGTCGAGGCGGCGTAGAGAAATGATAGCGATATTCGTATTCTTCGTGTCAATGCTGGTCTATCTGATGACCATCGCGCCGACGCTTTCATTCTTCGACAGCGGCGAGATGATCGCCGGTGCGTACACCCTGGGCGTCGCCCACCCGCCGGGCTACCCGGTTTACGTCACCCTCGGAAAGCTCTTTACATACCTGCCTTTCGGCAACGTGGCATTCCGGATAAACCTGATGTCGTCGTTTTTCGCGGCCATGACATCGGTGATGATATACTACATCACCCGCGCGATGTTAGACGACAGCGAGAACGAGCGCTTCGTTTTATTCAAACGGCTGAAATTTGCCGATATCGCCGGCGTATTGTCGGCCCTTGCCTTCTCGTTCTCGTACAACCTCTGGGCCTGGGCGGTAGTATCCAAGTTCTATACCTTAAACGCCTTCGTCGTGGCATGCATCCTGATGCTCCTTATAAGGTGGAGACGCGCCCGCATGGAGGAAGGGAGCAGCGGCGGCAGCCATTCCCTTGCATACCTCTACACTATCGCGTTTATTTCCGGCATCGCGGGGGTGGTGCATATATCCCAGTTCGTGCTCTGGCCGATGTACCTTCTTTATATCCTGATCGTGGACGGGAGCGTATTCTACGATTTCAAGGACCTCCTGAAGCCAGGCTCCTCCAAATCTCCATGGGCGCTCCTTCAAAGGCTCCACTTAAAGACCATCCTTATCATGCTCTTCTTCCTGGCGCTGGGGCATACGCTCTACCTGCACGTGCCGCTTCGGGCGTCCCGGAGCCCGCTGATAAACTGGGGGACGGCCACCGACTGGACCCAATTTAAATGGGTCTATAACCGCGAAGGCTATCCCACGGTCGGCGGCGAAAGGAGCTGGAGCCTCCTCTGGAAACAGATGCAGAGCTTCAACCTCGTCCGGGAGTTTACCTGGGCGGGCATCCCGATCATCCTTCTGGGCCTGTGGGGACATTTCAAGAAGGACTGGCGGCATTTTACAATCCTCGTTTTCGGATCCGTATTCATGGTCGCCGCCATTGTAATAGGCGGCAACCCGGTCGAGGAGAACATATTTCTCCTGCAGCAGTTCTATATACCCGTTTATATCTTCCTCTGCATTATCATGGGCGGGGCTATATACGTCGCACTGAAAGTCCGGCCCAAAAATATAATAATCGCCACGGTCGTACTGCTGGTCGTCATTGCATATCCCGCCACCGAGCTAAAGGCGCATTACTGGGAGAACGACAGGAGCGACAATTTCATCGCGTATGATATGGGCAACGCCGAACTTAACTTCTCGCCTGAGTTCGCCGTGCTATTCACCTGGGGCGATTCCGGCGCGTTCCCGATGTGGTATCTTCAGGACGTGGAGAGAAAACGCCCCGACGTCCTGCTCGTCCATACCCCGCATCTGCCCCTTGCATGGTTCCTGAACAGCATAAACCGCGAACCCGACCGGCTTGGGGATGTCTCGCAGATACAAGATTACCGGTGGCTGCGCAACTACAACGGGTTAAAGGGCATCCCGCAGCTGCTCGCGATACCGGACGACTTCCGGGACCCGGCGGACCTGATAAAGCAGATAACTGTCCTGAACCCGGCAAGACAGTTCTGCTTCGACTATTCCTCGCGCTATTCCATAGATATGCCGTTCGACGTGCTACCGTACGCTATAACCTACCAGAAATTCCGGAAGGACTTCGTCGATACGAACCAGAGAGATTGGGCGTACCTGGTCACGCGGGGACTCCCGAACCCGACCATAGCCCTGGACCTGGACGAGACAAAGGCAGTAACCATTTACGGTTACACCCATGCCGACCTTGGAAAGAAATATCAGGAAATGGGGCTTCCCGCGTTAGCGCAGACGGAGTTTGTCAAAGCGGTCCAGTTCGCGCCGGAGTTATGGGATTCCCTGTCCAGCTATATCAAGTAAATCTTGACAATATCATTTATAAATATTATCATGCCATGTACTCTTTGCAGGTGCAGATGACGCGAAGTTTTCTTATAATCGGCAGTCCGGCGCGGTGCCGGAAGATCGCGGGGCTGCTGAAAAAAGAAGGATATACAAAGCTCTATTCCGCCCATGACTTACCCGGAGCATTGTCGGCCGCCTCTGAGGCCGACCCCGACGTAGTCGTGCTGGACGGACAAGACCTGGCATCGGGAGATCCGCTCGCGATTGTGGACAGGCTCATCTCCGAGCACCCGGCGCCGGTAGTAATGCACTATAATTTCGACCAGCTTTCTGATGCGGTGCGTGCGGACGGGCTGGGAGTTACATCTCATTTCTTCGGCCCCTTGACCCGCGAAAACGTGCTGGGCTCAATTGAGCTTGGCATATCACGTTTCCGGCAGTGCCAGGCTTTACGGGAAGAGGTCGGAGACTGTAAGGAAGCGCTTCGGGTGCGCAAGATAGTCGAACGGGCGAAGGGTATCATGATGAAGAGGAACTCCTTGAACGAAGAGGAGGCCTTTTTAAGGATACAGAAGCTTTCCAGGGATTCGAATGTATCCATGGAAAAGATCGCCCAGTCGATAATTACGGCGAGCGAAATAATATAGTTAACACGCCTCTCAAGACGGAGGCTGCTCGATAGGAAAGGCCGGGAAGCCTTTCTCTTTGGCCCGTGAAGGCCTTGGGGGAAGGTTTTTTTGTTTTTTCCAGGGTTTACTTTCCAAGGTTTTTCCAAGTTTTATTTATAGGAAGGAGCATCAGAATGTCAGAAGAAGTTGCGAAAATTGCTATAATAGCCTCTAAAGGTACGCTCGACATGGCGTATCCTCCGCTGATCCTCGCGTCTGCCGCTGCGGCTCTCGACATGGAGGCCCAGATATTCTTCACGTTTTACGGGCTGAATATTATCCACAAACAGAAGATGCACACTATGAAGGTGTTCCCGCACGGCAACGCCGGGATGCCGGGCCTGTTCCAGGGTTTCCTGGGGACCCTGCCGGGCATGCCGGCCATGGCCACCATGATGATGAAGGGCATGATGAAGAAGCAGAACGTGATGAGCATACCCAAGCTCGTCGAGATATGCCAGATGGCGGAGGTCAGGATGATCGCGTGTCAAATGACCATCGACCTCTTCGGCATGAAGCAGTCCGATTTCATAGACGGTACGGAGTTCGGCGGCGCGGCGATGTACCTCGAGTTTGCGGCAGATTCCAACATACCGCTTTTTGTGTAGATGGGCCTGAAAAAACGCGGGAGTAGCCCGCGCCATTTTGAAGGCCATAACCGAAGGGAGGGCAGGCTCTATGAGAAAGTTGCTTGTTTTGGCGGCCTTACTAGGCGTAATATGTTTCGCGGTCCCCGCTTTCGCAACTAACGGGGACAACATTATCGGGGTGGGCGCGATATCCCGTTCCATGGGCGGCGTCGGCGCCGCCGCTCCGCAGGACGCCATCTCGGCCGTCTTCGGCAATCCTGCCGCGATGTGCTATATCCCCTGCGAGTCGTCCGAGGTCGATTTCGCTGCGACCCTTTTCGTGCCCAAAATCAGTGGGCGAATAAATGCCGGCGCAGGTGATGATTCGGCAAATAGCCAGGGTCTGCCTTACGCCTTCCCGGCCATAGGTATATACACGCCGATTACCCCGGACTTGAGGTTCGGCCTTGCCGCCTACGGCGTCAGCGGACTCGGTGTGGACTACAAGGATACCAATCTTAAAGGCGCCTTCGGCTTCCCGGCACCCGGCAGACCTCGGGCCGACATCAAGACAGACCTCCAGATAATGAAGTTCTCGCCCAACCTGGCGTACAAAGTGCTTCCGAACTTATCCGTAGGCGCGGCGCTCCAGGTAAACTGGGCCCAGCTCGACTTAGGTGAAGGCAGCGCGCACACCTTCAGCTTCGGCACCCAGGTAGGCGTTATATATAAGCCTATTGACCCGCTTTCTCTTGGCGTCACCTACCAGACCGCGCAGCTGAACAGGTTCAGACGTGTATACAACTTCGACGCCGGACTTCCCTCCGACACGAATGGTAATTTCGATAACCTTAAACTTGAGCAGCCGCAGCAGGTAGTCCTGGGCGTAGCTTATGATGTAATACCGAATAAGCTCCTGCTAGAAGTCAACGAGAAATGGATTAACTGGTCCGGCGCCGACGGTTACAAGGACTTCGACTGGAGAGACCAGTACGTTACGGCGGTCGGCATCCAGGGCAGACCGCTTGACTGGCTGGCGCTCAGAGCGGGCTACAACTACGGCAAGAACCCCGTGAAGGTGCATAACGACTTCAATCCCGGAGGGCTTACGTCCATCCAGGGCACCAACACCCCCACCGCGCAGTATGAGGCCTTCAGGATTATAGGCTTCCCTGCCATCGTGGAGCACCACCTGACCGCGGGCGTCGGCGTGAACCTTACCAAGAAGGTTTCCGTGAACCTGGGCTACATGCATGCCTTCGAGAACAGCATCAAGGAAAGCTCGCTCGGCAATGCAATTACTTATGAGAGCAAGCTCCACGAGGATTCCTATGAATTAGGTCTTAATTTCATATTCTAAAGCGTTACTTTAAAAAGGAGGGGCAAACGGCCCCTCCTTTTTTTATACCCTAAAAAAAGCCTTCGTTTCCTTGACAAACCTACCTCTTGCCGTTAAATTTTATAGACATATGCATAACTTACGGGGACGGATATGTTCTTAGCCGCTATTGCGTTCGCGGCCCGGGGAGAGCTTACGGGCGAGAGGCCGGCAGGTCTATCCCAGCTTGCGTCGTTGGGTGTTTACGCCCTGATGGTGCTGGCGATACTGGGAGTCCTGATGTTCCTCACCACGTGGCTGGGCGGCAGGAAACCCGGTCCGGAGAAGGATATGCCATACGAGTCCGGCGTCATCCCCACGGGGACCGCGCGCCTGAGGCTCCCGGTGCAGTTTTACCTGGTCGCCATATTCTTCATCATATTCGACCTTGAAGCGGTATTCGTATATTCCTGGGCGGTCGCTTTCGACCTCTTGGGCTGGCCGGGCTTCGCCTATATCGGCTTCTTTATCGGCACCCTGCTCCTTGGCCTCGTTTACGTCTGGAAAAAGAAAGGACTTCAGTGGGGGCCGAAAGGAAAATAAGCGGAATACGCGGCTATGGGTCTGCCGGCAATATAGGAGGACGAGGAGGTGGCGGGATAGCCGTGGCCTCCATCGAAGACGTCTTGAACTACGGCCTGAACTGGGGCCGGAAGAACAGCCTGTGGCCTATGTTCTTCGGGCTTTCCTGCTGCTTCATTGAGTTTTCCAACGCCGCCACGCCCCGCTACGACATCGCGCGTTTCGGCGCGGAGGTCCTCCGCGGCTCGCCCCGGCAGTCGGACGTGATGTTCGTGGCCGGGACCGTATTTAAGAAAATGGCCCCTTCCATACTAAGGCTGTATGAGCAGATGGCCGAGCCGCGCTGGGTAGTCTCGATGGGCTCCTGCTCCAATACCGGCGGGATGTACGACGTCTATAGCGTCGTCCAGGGGATAAACCAGATACTTCCCGTGGACGCATACATCCCAGGATGCCCGCCCCGCCCGGAAGAAGTGCTGCAAGCACTGACCATGCTCCAGGAGAAAATAGCGCGAGAGGAGCGCCCCTTAAGGCCCGTATTCCACATGAAAGGCGGGAACCAGGGGACGTCCGGCCCCGCGCTCATCGACGGCGTCACGAAGTCCAGGGACGGCAGAGGCCCCGGATACGAAGGGACGACGATGCGCGGGACGGAGGTGACCCCGCCGAAACTCTGGGGGAGCCGGGCGACCCAGATGTGGACGCCGCCCGCCGCGAGAACGCCCCAGCCGGAAAAAATTGCCGCTCTCGTCGGTACCTTGAAGCAGGAATTCGGCGATGCGGTTACGGAAGACATCTCCGCCGGAGACATGGTAACGATTAAAATCCCGCCGGAAAAAATCCCGGACGTGCTGGCCTATCTGAAGAAGAAATCGCCCGTGAAGTTCCAGCGGCTGGAGGATTTAACCGCCGTGGACGAGTCCGCCCGCCGGGACAAGTCAACTTTCAAGGATTATACATTAATCCACACACTCTTCTCCTACGACGTCCCCGGTCATATCCGTATTAAGACCGACCTGTCCGGAGAAAGTCCCTCGGTCCCCACCGTCACGGGCATCTGGCCGTCCGCAAACTGGTACGAGCGGGAGGCGTACGACATGTTCGGAATACGCTTCGACGGCCATTCGTACCTGCGGCGTATCCTCTTGCCGGACGACTGGGAGGGCCATCCCTTGCGGAAGTCCCACCCGTACCGGGCGACGGAGATGAAGCCTTATACGAGAGACGATGCAGCCAGCCACGAGCCGCGCGATATTTCAACTTACTTCAACCGGGGCGGTAATGGCGGCAAGGGGGGCGAGAGCGGCACGGGTAGCAAAAAAACCGGTGGAGGCGGGGGGAAAGACGAAGACCTTGACGTAATGTACCTGAACTTTGGCCCGCACCACGTCGGGACGCATGGGATTATACGTTATGCGTTGAAGCTCCAGGGCGAGGAGATACTGGACATGGCGGTGGACATAGGATACCACCACCGCGCGGCGGAAAAGACGGGAGAGCGGCAATCCTGGCACCAGTACATCGTCTATACGGACCGGGTGGAATATCTAATCGGCGCGAACAATAACATGGCCTATCTTGGCGCGGTGGAGAAGCTCCTGGGCGTGAAGGTGCCGGACCGCGCACAGTACATACGCGTTATGCTCTGCGAGCTTTTCAGAATATCGAGCCACCTTGTCTGGCTCGGCACGTACGCGCACGACGTCGGGGCTATGACGCCTGTTTTCTACTGTTTTCGCGACCGTGAAAAGATAATGGACATTGTCGAGCATATCACCGGCGGCAGGCTCCATCCGTCTTGGTTCCGCATAGGCGGTGTCGCGGACGACCTGCCGGAGGGCTGGAAGGTCCTGGTAGATGATTTCATCCGCGAGTTTCCGGCTAAAATAAACGAGTATGAAAGGCTCCTTACCAAAAGCGCTATATTCAAGGCCAGGACGAAGGGCGTGGGCGGCCTGGAAGTGGAACAGGCGATCGACTGGGGGATGACCGGGCCGAACCTGCGGGCTTGCGGCCTGGAATGGGATTTACGTAAAAAGATGCCCTATTCCGGCTACGAATCTTTTCAGTTCGATGTCCCCGTCGGGAGTACCGGAGACTGCTACGACCGCTACCTTGTGCGACTGGAAGAGATGCGTCAGAGCCTCCGCATAATCGAGCAGGCGGCAAACGGAATGCCGCCGGGCCGCTGGGTTTCCGAGGACTACCGGTACTGCCTCCCGCAGAAGCGGGACACCTTGAACGATATCGAAAGCCTTATACACCACTTCGTGAACGTTACGCGGGGGATAACGCCGCCCAAGGGCGAGGCATACTTCAGCATCGAGTCCCCTAAAGGCGAGTACGGCTATTACGTCGTCTCAGACGGCCTCAACTATCCATACAGGGTGCGGGTGCGCGCGCCTTCGTTCCCGCACATGCAGATGACGCCGATGCTGTGCAAAGGCTGGTTCATTTCGGACCTGATAGCGATAGTGGGTGCGCTGGATTATGTCATGGCGGATATAGACAGGTGATTTTTTATGCTTTCTGAAGACCGGATAAAACAACTCCGCGAACACGTCGCATCTCTGGAGCATCCGGAGGAGGCGCTGGCGGACCTGATGCACGAGGCCCAGGAAGCCTACGGCTACCTCTCGGACGAAGCGGCGGAAAAGGTCGCGGATATCGCGGGCGTGCCGGTCATAATGGTGGATGAGCTTGCGACGTTCTACAACCTCATTTTCAGGCGGCCCGTCGGCAGGAAGGTCATTTTCGTCTGCGACAGTATTTCATGCTGGGTCATGGGGATGGAAAACCTGTTCGACTACCTTAAGAAAAAGCTCGGCATAGATATCGGCGGCACGACCGGGGACGGGGCGTTCACGCTGCTCCCGATATGCTGCCTGGGCGCGTGCCATATAGCCCCGGCGATGATGGTGGGCGAGTCATTGTACGGGAACCTCACGCCGGAAAAAATTGATGAAATATTGGAGAGGGAGCGGAAATAGCCCCATTTATGTTTCAGCCTCTACTCACAAAGAATTTTCACCTCGGCCACCCGGCATCGCTGAAGGAGTATGAGGCCTCCGGAGGATACGAGGGGCTAAGGGCCGCGCTGAAGCAAACGCCTGACGACGTGATTAAAACCGTCATCGACTCAGGTCTCAGGGGCCGGGGCGGCGCGGGCTTTCCCACCGGAAAGAAATGGAGCTTAACTGACAGGAAGAGCCCGGGGCCCAGGTATTTTCTGGTCAACGCGGACGAGATGGAGCCGGGTACTTTCAAGGACCGCTTCCTGATGGAGAACGACCCGCACCAGTTGATCGAGGGCCTGCTCATCAGCGGCTATGCGACCGAGGCGGTAAAAGGCTATATCTTCATCCGGTACGAATATATCGAGGCCGCCCGCGCGCTCGGCAACGCAATCGAAGAAGCGCGGGGCGCGGGCTACATCGGAGAGAACATTCTGGGGAGCGGCTTTTCCATGGACATAACGGTCCACAGGAGCGCGGGCCGGTACGAGTGCGGCGAGGAAACCGCGCTTATGAACGCGCTTGAAGGCAAGCGCGCGAACCCGCGCTCCAAGCCCCCCTACCCCGCCTCGAAGGGCTTCTGGATGAAACCTACGACCATCAATAACGTCGAGACCATCGCCAATATTCCGCACATAATCAATATGGGCGGCAGTGGCTGGAAGTCGGCTGCGGCATACGACGGCGGGGCCGGGACGAAGCTTTACGGTGTTTCCGGGCGGGTAAAAAATCCGGGGCTTTTCGAGCTGCCCACCGGGACGACACTCCGGGAGATAATCGAGACTCACGCCGGCGGTATGCAGGACGGGTATTCCCTGAAGGCCTGTCTGCCCGGCGGCGCGTCCACTCCGCTTCTCACGGCCGAGCATCTGGACGTGCAGATGGATTTCGATACGGTTTCCAAAATCGGCTCCCGCATGGGGACCGGTTGCGTCACCGTGTTCGACAATACCCACTGCATCGTCCGGGCGATGATAAATAATATCATGTTCTTCGTGCGCGAGTCCTGCGGCTGGTGCACCCCCTGCCGTGACGGCCTTCCGTTCGTTTATAATATCCTCCAACGCATAGAGGCCGGAGTGGCGGAGATGGGCGAACTATCCGTGCTTGAGGAGAACTGCGATGTAATATATCCGAACTCGTTCTGCGCGTTCGCGCCCGGCGCGGTGGACCCGGTTAAAAGCATGATGAAGCTCTTCCGGCCAGAAGTCGAGGAGCATATAAAACTGAAAAGATGCCCATTACCGTAATAAACTATGCCTAAACTGACAATAGACGGCCTGGAAGTAGAAGTCCCTGAAGGATTGAGCGTGCTGGAGGCGGCGAAGAAGCTGGGGATTGTCATCCCGCATTTCTGCTACCACGACGCGCTCGGCCCGGTCGGGGCCTGCCGCCTGTGCGCCATGAAGTTCATCGAAGGCCCGGTGAAGGGCGTCCAGATGTCGTGCATGGTAAAGGCCGCGGACGGCATGGTGGTCCAGACGGCGGACCCGGACGCCATGCGCGTGCGGCGGATGGTTATCGAGTGGCTGATGACAAACCACCCGCACGACTGCCCGGTCTGCGACGAGGGCGGCATGTGCCTCCTGCAGGACTACACCATCGCGGGCGGCCATGGAATACGCCGGTACAAAGGGAAAAAACGCACTTACCTCTCCCAGTACCTGGGCGAGTTCATCGAGCAGGAGATGAACCGGTGCATACAGTGCTACCGCTGCCATCGCTTCTATCGCGATTATGCCGGGGGCATTGATTTCGGGACGAAGAGGATTGCGAATCAGACGTTCTTCGGCAGGTTCAAGGACGGCTGGCTTGACAGCGAATTCTCGGGAAATCTGGCGGACGTATGCCCCACGGGCGTATTCACGGACAAGACTTACCGCTTTAAGGGCCGCCTGTGGGAGCTTGAAACCGCGCCGTCCGTCTGCCCGCACTGCGCGCTCGGCTGCAATGTCACTCCGGGCGCGAAGCTCCGGGAAGTGGTGGTCATAAAGGCGCGGGAGAACCTGAAAGTCAACGGCTGGTTCATCTGCGACCGGGGGCGGTTCGGCTACCGCTCCCTGTCTTCACAGGACAGGCCTAGGAAGTTCCTAGTAAATGGACAGGCGAAGGACAGAGACGATGCGGCGAAGGCGGCGGCTAAAATAATATCCGACATCCTTGCCGGTCACGGCCCGGGCTCGGTCGCGTTCATGGGATCTCCGCGTACGAGCGTCGAAAATAATTATGCCATGGGTAAGCTCGCGACTCTGACGGGGGCGGAAAATATTTGTTTTTCCGCCGATGCCGGCAGGGAAAGAAAAGACAGGCTCGCGGTCTCTAATCTGAAAGCGGCTGATAGCCGCCGCTCGCTTCGGGACGTGGAATTTTCGGATTTCATAATCGCGGTCGGAGCGGACCCGGTAAACGAAGCGCCGATGCTGGCACTTATGATGCGGCAGGCGGAGAGACACGGCGCGCGGATAGTAGTGATGGACCCGCGTCCCGTGAAGCTGCCGTTTGTTTTCACGCATGTCCAGGCCTTGCCTGAGGAGTTCAGGGGTAAGCTGACGGAGCTGATAAAAAGCGAGCTTAAGGACTCAAAAAATCCGCTTATCATCTGCGGGACGGACATACCGGGATTCGATACGATAGACGCCTGCTCTGACTCGGCAAAAAAATCGAACTGCGGCCTGCTCTACACGCTTTCAGCCGCCAACTCGTTCGGAGCCGCCGTCATGGCCGGTAACGGTCCAGATTTTGAGGATATACTATCCGGGATAGAAAAGGGCGCGATAAAAACGCTTATCGTATTTGAATCGGACCCCCTCGGAATGTACCCGGACAGAGAAAGGGTGTCCCAGGCCGTCAAGAAGTTGGAAGCGCTCATAGTGATGGATTATTTGTCCACGGAGACGGCAAAGGCGGCGGACGTATTTTTCCCGACGGCGGCATATGCGGAGATGGACGGGATTTTCGTAAACAACGATGGTCGGGCTCAAGCTTTCGCGCGCGCGTACATCCCGGGAATTCCCGTGAACACGATGGGGCCGAAGCTGCACCCGCCGAGAGAATTTGTTCCTGAAGTGCCCGGGCGGTCATACCCGGCGTGGGAATATGCAAGGGATATCGCACGCGTAATGGAAATTGAATGCCGGGACATAGAATCGCTGGAAGCGATAAGACAGTCGTTGGCGGGTTCAACGGCAGAGTTCGCATCCATCGACGCGATTAATCCGGAATCGCCGGGCATGCTGATAACGGCGGGATACGAATATTCCTCGCCCCCGGCCGCGCCGGCGCTGGCGGGCGAAGGTCTTATACTTTACGCAATCGACCTCACTTTCGGCACGGAAGAGATTTCTACCCGCTCGGATAAAACCCAGCTTAAAGCGCCCACCCCGTACGTCCTGATAAATGCCGAAGACGCAAGAGAATCGGGACTGAATGACGGGGACCGGGTAAAAATAACGTCAGGTGACTTAAGCCTTTCATGCGGCCTGAGGACGAGCACGTCATGCGCGAAGGGCGCGGCGTTCGCGCCTAAGCTGCATGGTTTTGATGCTGCGGCGCTTTCCGGGAAGAGGGTGAAAATTACGGGAGGCGCGAAGTGAGTAATTACGCCATACCTTGGCTCATAATCATCGTGAAGGCCTTCCTGGTCCTTTTCGTGACGCTTACGCTCGCGGCATACATGGTGCTGGCCGAGAGGAAACTTTTAGCCCGCATGCAGAACCGCTACGGCCCGAACCGCGTCGGTCCGTTCGGCCTTCTCCAGCCACTCGCGGACGTGATAAAGCTCATCACGAAGGAGGACATCCTGCCGGACCAGGCAGATAAATTCATCTATTTTATCGCCCCGGGTGTCGTGGCCGGGACCGTGCTTCTGACCTTTGCCGTGGTACCGTTCGGGGCGCCGGTTACGGTGAACGGGATCACTGTGGGGATGCCCATAATAGACTTAAACGTCGGGGCGCTGTATTTCCTCGCCATGTCCTCCCTTGGCGTCTACGGCGTCGCGCTCGCCGGCTGGTCGTCCGGGTCGAAGTACAGCCTGCTTGGCGGCATACGCGGCTCCGCGCAGATGATTTCCTATGAGCTTTCGATGGGTCTTGCGCTTGTCCCGGTGGTGATGCTGACGGGATCGTTCAGCTTGAACGACATCGTCGCCGCCCAGACGCGCGTCCCATTTGTCGTCTATTCCCCGCTCGCCTTTATGATATTCCTGGTGAGCGTCGCGGCGGAGTCCAGAAGGATTCCATTCGACCTTGCCGAGGCCGAGAACGAGCTGGTCGCGGGCTACCACACCGAGTACAGCGGAATGCGCTTCGGGCTTTTCTATATTGGCGAGTACGTGAACATCATCGTGCTATCCGCGCTCGCCGTCACCTTCTTCCTGGGCGGATGGCACGGCCCCGGCCCGATATGGCTCTCCGTATTCTGGTTCTTCCTGAAGGCGGCGGTGATAGCGTTTTTCTTCATCTGGATGCGGGCCACTCTCCCAAGGCTCCGTTACGACCAGCTCATGCACCTGGGCTGGAAGTTCCTCGTGCCGCTCTCGCTGCTGAACGTCCTTTTAACGGGCTTCCTGGCCCTTACGTTTAACTGGAGGCGTCCGTGAAAGACGTCCTCACCGGGCTTTTCCAGGCATTCGCGACCACGCTGCGGGAGATGTTCAGGAAACCCGTGACCATACAGTACCCGGAGGAGAAAAAGCCGCTGTCAAAACGCGCCCGCTGGCGGATAGTCCTTACGCGCGACCCGGAAGGCGAGGAGAGATGCGTCGCATGCTATCTATGCTCTGCGGTCTGTCCGGTCTCGTGCATATCCATGCAGTCCGCGGACAGGGGGGACGGCAGGCGATACCCGTCCTGGTTCCGCATAAACTTCGGACGGTGCATACTCTGCGGGATGTGCGAGGAAGCCTGCCCAACGCTCGCCATACAGCTTACGCCGGACTATGAGTTCTGCAAGTATAAGGCCCTGGACATGGTCTATGAGAAGGAGGATTTACTAATCGACGGGACGGGGAAGGACCCGGATTATAACTATTACAAACACGCGGGCATCGGCGTGGTAAACCCGAAGGGCAAGAACCCGGACGAGTACGGGCCGGTTGACATCAGGAGCAACCTGCCATGAGCGCGTTCACCTTTTATCTCCTATCGGCGGCGGCGGTGTTTGCTACTCTGATGGCGATATCAAGAAGGGAACTGATACACGCGGTGGTATATCTCGTGTTGTCGTTCTTTTCGCTCGCGCTCATCTTCTTTATGATGGGCGCGCCTCTCATCGCCGCGCTGGAGGTGCTGATCTACGCGGGCGCGATTATGGTGCTGTTCCTTTTTATCGTAATGATGCTGGAGATGGGCGCGGCCGCGATAAAGCTGACCCCTTTCTGGAAGGTATGGGGGCCGGCGGTAGTGATAGCCTTCGTAATACTT
>JBARKJ010000033.1:0-41918 GCA_049801375.1 Nitrospirota bacterium
AAGATATCCGGCCGCCTTTTTACAGCCTGTATTACCTTCTCCCTTATGATTTCCGGCTTCGGAAGCTCCGAAATCAACTTCCCATTTTCCATCAACGGGAGAAGTATTTCGGCCTTTTCTCCGCCGCACAGGCAGTGCCTGTGGTTCGAGGACAAGGGAATTACCATATCCGTTAAACACTCAAGGCACCTAAGCACGCTCTTCGCGCCGGATGCCTTTCCCCGCTTGGCTACGGGACTCCCGTCTAGCTCTACTATATCCATCGAGAAGTCTATCACCGGCGCGTTCGCAATGGAGGTGCCGATGCCGTAACCGTCGACGACCGGGTTCAGCTCCCGGATGTCACTCTCGCTTATCCCGCCGCTGACGTAAAGCTTGATGTCTTTATATCCGCGCAGGTCCAGCTCCCACCGGACTTCTTCCAGTATTCGGTAGAAATTGCCCCTGCGGGAAGCCGGCGTATCCAGCCGCATGGCGTAAATTTTGCCGCCCATCGCCTCCGCCACCCGGATAGCCTCGAACTTCTCGTCGTTGAAGGTATCTATCAGGGCGGTCCTCCTGGCGGCTTGCTCGATTACTTCGTCGTACGCCTTGACCGCCTTGACGGTGTCTCCGAACATCAGTATCAATGCGTGCGGCATGGTGCCCATCGGGTCGTGTCCGATAAGCTCCGCGCTCTTCAGCACGGATACCCCGTCGCAGCCGCCGATATATGCGTTCCTCTCTATCATCGGGGCCAGTATCGGGTGCATCCTGCGCGCGCCGAAAGAGATTACGGGCCTGTCCCCGGCAAGCTTCTTTACCCTGGCCGCCTTCGTGGCGATGCCGGAGGCCTGGCAGATAAGCCCGAGGATGGCGGTCTCGTAATGGCCGAAATCGCCGTAATTGCCCTCCACTTCCAGCACCGGCTCGTATGGGTAAAATACCGTGCCTTCCGGCATAGAGCGGACGTTTACGGGAAGGCCCGATAAAAGCTCCGCGATCTCCTCCACTCCCGCCAGCACCGCCCAGTCCCAACCGCCGGGCAGGGCCTTGGCGATTATCTCCATCCGGACGCGCGCGTCTAGACCCTTCGCCTTCAGGATGCGCATCGTGCGGTCGAAATAGACGTCGGTTACCTTCCCGGCCTTGACGTCTTCAGGACTAGCGGTATGGAACATCAGCCCTCAATATATTTCCGCCTTTATCACCTGTTCCAGCTCGCGTAGCGCGAACTCGTGCATCTCCCTGTCCAGCCCGGCGACGCAGTCGCGCGGCACGCGGACCCTGAACCCCCGTACCGCCGCCTCGATGGCGATTAGCATCACGCAGATGTTCGTGACGCAGCCGGTGACGGTTACCAGCCCTACTCCCAGGCCCCTGAGTTCTTTCTCCAGGTCCGTTTTATGAAACCCCAGGAGCGTTTTCTTGTGTATTACGATATCCCGCTCCGAGGGCTTAAGCAGGTCGATGACCTGCGCGCCCTCCGAGCCGGCGACCGCGTGAGGCGGCCAGTTATTAAACTCAATATCGTCCGGGTCGTGCGCGTCGCAGATGTATACCACCGGAACCCCTTCCGCCCGCGCTCTTATTATCTCCCGTTGTATATTGGGGATTACCTCCTCAGTCGTCGGGACGAAAAGGGAGGCCCCTTCCCGGCAGAAGTCGTTAAGCATGTCTATGGCTAAAAGCGCCTCCTTCGGTCTGTCCATCTTTTCTTTCTTAATAAAGGATATAGGCCGGGGTTATGCGGAACTCTTATCAGATTAGCAGAGAGGTATGCATTTTTCAAGGCTTGTGGAAAATAAAAAAGGCCGGGGAAGGCCCCGGCCCGGAATTTATTCTATGCCTTTTTTCTTTTTATAGTCTGATATCGCGCTCTGGAGCGCCTCCTCCGCGAGCACGGAGCAGTGCATCTTAACGGGCGGGAGCCCGCCAAGGGCCTCGGCCACCATGGAGTTGGATATGGTAAGCGCGTCCGTCAGCTTCTTGCCCTTGACCATTTCCGTAACCATGGAGGACGTTGCTATCGCCGCGCCGCAGCCCAGGGTCTGGAACTTGGCGTCCACGATGGTATCGCCCTCCACTTTAATATAGAGTTCCATTATATCGCCGCAGACCGGGTTGCCGACCTTTCCTATACCGTCAGCGTCCTTCATTTCGCCAACGTTGCGGGGGTTTCTGAAGTGGTCCATTACTTTTTCGGAATATGCCATTTTACGCCTTAGCTCCTTTCAGGAAATCCTTATAAATCGGGCTGAAGCTCCGGAGTTTCTCCACCACCTTCGGGAGCGCCTCCAGGACTTTGTCCACGTCCTCTTCCGTATTCTCACGGCCGAGCGAAAACCGAAGCGCCCCGTGCGTATTCTCCACTGGGACCCCCATGGCCGATAAAACGTGCGAAGGCTCAAGGGCGTCCGAGGTGCATGCGGAGCCGGACGCGGCGCAGATGCCGAATTCGTCCAGGCTTAAGATTATGGATTCGCCTTCCACGTATTCGAATATCACGTTCAGCGTCCCCGAGAGCCTCTTGGTCGGGTGCCCGTTCAGCATCACATGCGGCACATTGGCCTTTATCCCCTCCCAGAGCCGGTCGCGCATCTTCATGAGGCGCGCGTTCTCGGCCTCGCCTTCAGCAAGCATAAGCTCCGCGGCACGGCCGAAGCCCACGACGCCCGGAACGTTCTCCGTACCCGGCCGAAGCGAGCGCTCCTGGTGCCCGCCGTACATGATGGGCATAATCTTGGTGCCCTTGCGGATGTACAGAAGCCCCACGCCTTTCGGACCGTAAATTTTATGGGACGAGGCGGAAAGGAGGTCCACGCCGAGATCGTTGACCTTCACGGGCAGCTTCCCGAAGCTCTGGACGGCGTCGGTGTGGAATGTTATTTTCCTGGCCTTTGCAAGCCTGCCTATTTCCGCTATGGGCTGGATAGTGCCGACTTCGTTATTCGCGTGCATTACGCTGATCAATACGGTGCTGTCGGTTATGGCGCGCTCGACGTCGGCCGGGTCAACCATCCCGTAGCCGTCCACCGGGAGATACGTTACCGACCAGCCTTCCTTCTCCAGGGCCTTGCAGGGGTTCAGCACCGCATGGTGCTCGATTTTGGTGGTGATTATGTGGTTGCCCTTTTTCTTGAGGGCGCGTGCGACGCCGAAGACCGCGAGGTTGTCGCTCTCCGTGCCGCCGCTGGTGAATATCACTTCTTCCCTGTCGCAGCCCAGGATTTCCGCCATCACGTCCCTCGCGTGCTCCATCTCGACGTGGGCTTCCTGGCCGATACAGTAGAGAGTGGAGGGGTTGCCGTAACAGCCTTTCAGCATCCTGGCAAGCGCCTCGGCCACCTCCGGGCGTACCGGTGTTGTGGCGTTATTGTCCAGGTATATCCTGCCCATCGTGACGCTCCTTTGTAATGAGGACAAAAAACTCTCTTAAATCGCGAGCCTTTATATATACCTAATTTTAACCCTGAATGTCAACTATGTCTATAAAATTGTCTATTTTTTCACCTCCTTGCCGAGAATCTTCTCGATGGACTCGACTTTTCCGGTAATCCTCTGGGTTTTACCCTTCCTGTCGTCGATGCTTATATTCGTGATTACCCGCTCAGTTTCGCCCGCCAGAAGCTGGTGGCATTTTTTTATAAGACCCATCACCTCGTCCCAGTCGCCTTCCACGACCGTACCCATCGCGTTCAGCTTGTAAGGCAGGCCGGATTCGTCGACCAGCTTGACCACCTTCGCCACATGCTGGGAGACGGACGCCCCGACCATCGGCCACATCGAGAATTCGACTATCATGATGCACCTCCACAAAACAAAACTGCAGGGGCGGTTACATGGCCGCGATGGCCTTAAACTTAAGACCGCGGCAAAGAAACCGGCCCTGCAGGAACGGACGGATTGGCTGTTGAATAAAGTGTAGCAGCGAGGGCTATTTGTGTAAAGCCGGGCCTGAAGTGTCTACTTTTCCCGTTGATTTTTATAACCCCTTGTGTTATCAATTAGTTTTACCCGTAAAAGGTGCAGCCCAAAAACTTTCGGATATATTAATAACAATTAATTAAAAACAATTAAATACTTAAATACATATGTCCACGGATAAACTGATAGAAGAGTCAACGAAATACCTGATGAACACCTATGGGCGGTTCCCCGTGGTGTTCGTCCGCGGTCGCGGCATGAGGCTCTGGGATTCCGATGGCAAGGAGTATCTGGACTTCCTGGCGGGGATAGCGGTCAATAACCTTGGGCATTGCCATCCCAAGATTGTTATCGCGCTCCAGAAGCAGGCCCAGAAGCTTATCCATGCCTCGAACTACTTCCATATGGAGCCGCAGATAAAGCTTGCCAAGGCGCTTTGCCAGAACTCGTTTGCGGACAAGGTCTTTTTCTGCAACTCCGGCGCGGAGGCGAACGAGGCGGCGATAAAGCTTGCCCGGAAGTACGCGAAGGAGAACCTGAGCGGGCAGAAGTACGAAATCATAACCGCCCTGAAGTCGTTC
This sequence comes from Nitrospirota bacterium, assembly GCA_049801375.1. Classification (GTDB taxonomy): domain Bacteria; phylum Nitrospirota; class JACRHJ01; order JACRHJ01; family JACRHJ01; genus JBARKJ01. The sequence continues at coordinate 4,488 of JBARKJ010000033.1, forward strand.
CACGGCAGGACCATGGCCACCATAACCGCCACCGGCCAGGAGAAGTTCCAGAAGGCGTTCACCCCGCTTCTGCCGGGCTTTACTTACGTCCCGTTCGGAGACGTGAGGGCGGTGGAGAAAGCCATAACCGACAAGACCTGCGCCGTGATGATGGAGCCTATCCAGGCGGAAGGCGGTGTGAATGTCCCGCCGGACGAGTACTTCAAGGAACTCCGGGCGCTCCTTGACGAAAAGGGGCTCCTGCTTATCTTAGACGAGGTGCAGACCGGGATGGGCCGCACCGGGAAGCTGTTCGCCTATGAACATTACGGCGTCAAGCCGGACATCATGACCCTGGCCAAGGCCTTGGGCGGCGGGACGGCCATCGGGGCGTGCCTGGCGACGGAGAAGGTCGCCGAGTCTTTCGTGCCTGGCGACCATGCCTCCACCTTCGGCGGAAACCCGCTCGCCTGCGCGGCGGGGCTTGCCTCTCTGGAGGCTATCCTGGAGGACGGCTGGCTGATCGGCTCCTGCTCCCGGATGGGTGACTATTTCGTAAAAGAGCTGGGAAAACTTAAGGAAAAATATCATTTCATAAAAGAGGTGCGCGGCAAGGGTCTCCTTATCGGCATGGAGCTTGATTTCGACGCCATGCCCATCGTGCGACAGGCGCTTTCCGAGGGGTTTATCATCAACGCCACGATGGGAAACGTGCTTCGTTTCGTGCCGCCCCTTATAGTCACGGAAGAGGAGATAGACGCCCTGATGGAGATGCTGGACAGGGTATTCGAAGGCAGGCTGCACCATGACTAAGGACCTTCTTACCTTAGCCTCTTTTCCGGACGAGGATTTCTTTAAAGTACTGGAGAGGGCGGCCTTGCTTAAAGCGCTGAAGTTAAAGGGCGAGGAGCGCAGTACGCTGAAGGGCAGGACGCTCGCCATGATATTCGAGAAATCCTCCACCCGCACGCGGGTGTCGTTCGAAGCCGGCATAACCCAGCTTGGCGGCCACGCGATATTTTTATCCTCCGCCGACACCCAGATCGGAAGGGGCGAGGAGGTCCGGGACACGGCCAGGGTGCTCTCCCGGTACGTGGACGCGATAATGGTGCGGACATACAGGCAGGAGTCCGTGGAGGTGATGGCGAAATTTGCTACCGTGCCAGTCATTAACGGCCTGACGGACATGCACCATCCCTGCCAGGTGCTGGCGGACCTTCTAACCATAAAAGAGAAACTGGGAAGTCTTAAGGGGATGAAACTCGCATATATCGGCGACGGCAACAACATGGCAAATTCCCTGATAGAAGGCTCGGCCAAGGCAGGCATGGATATAGCGCTTGCATGCCCGGAGGGCTACGACCCGGACTCCGGGATACTCGCCTGGGCGAAGGAAAAGGGGATGGCCGGGGGAACATCGGTGCAGCTTGTCCGGGACCCGATAGCGGCGGCATCCGGCGCGGACGTGCTCTATACGGACGTCTGGGCGTCGATGGGTCAGGAGTCGGAGAAGGCATCGAGGGAAAAACATTTCAGAGGCTTTCAGATAAACGCCGAGCTGCTTTCAATTGCAAAGCCCGGCGCAATCGTGCTGCACTGCCTGCCCGCTCACAGGGGAGAAGAGATAACCGACGAGGCGATGGAAGGGAAAAATTCGGCTGTTTTCGACCAGGCGGAAAACCGCCTGCACGTGCAGAAGGCGCTTTTGGAACTGCTCATAACCGGCTAAGAGGTACGGCTCTATGAAAAAACTTATCGTAGCTTTAGGGTTGATTGCGGTACTGGTCCCCGCCGCCGCTTATTCCGAACAGGGCAAAATCGCGGGCTTTGTTGACAAAATCCTGGGCAGGGGGAAGGGCGAAGCCGCCACCGAACAGCCGGGCGCATCGAAGAAAAAAATTAAATACGTAATCAGGCTGAGAAACGGCGGCAAGATAGACACGGACAACTATGAAATCCTGAAAAATTCCGTACGGATAATGCTCCCTGCGGGCGCGATACTCATTCAAAAAAGCGAGATAAGGGACATACAGGAGGTCGCCTCCGACGAGGTGACCGTGCAGAAAAATTTCCCCCCACCCGGCAAAGAGACGGCCGGCCAAAATGCTCCCAGCGGGGGGAGCGAGCATTTAATTCCCACTCCTACTCCCGGCCCCGCTCCGTCTTATAGCGAGACTACGGATGACAACGGCCACGACCAGTACTGGTGGAAGAGGCGGGTCGAGGAATGGAACAAGAAATATGACGATGCGGCGACTAAGTACAAGGAAGCGAACGACGACTGGAACCGCTATAACGGCCTCCTACTGGGAATAGGCGGGGGGGCGGGGGCCAGCCAGGCGAACCCTTCGGTCTCCAATTACCAGGTGACGCAGTACCAGGACCTGCGCGGCTCGGCCAGGGTACGGATGGACGAGGCGCAGAGTCAAATGGACGAGGCGGACAACATGCTGCATCAGGTTATCCCGGAAGAGGCCCGGAAAGCCGGCGCGCCGCCAGGATGGGTAAGATAACAAGTACGGTTTTTAGGAGACTTTGTGGATAAAAAAGTGAATAAGGTAGTCCTCGCGTATTCCGGGGGGCTTGATACCTCGGTAATCATAAAATGGCTAATCGAGCACTACCAGTGCGAGGTAATCGCGTTCGCTGCGGATCTGGGGCAGGGAGAAGAGCTTGCTCCGCTGAATGAAAAAGCGTTGAAGACTGGCGCATCGAAGATTTATATAGACGACCTGAAGGAGGAGTTCGTATCGGATTTCGTCTTCCCGATGCTCCGGGCGAACGCGCTTTACGAGTGCAGATACCTGCTCGGCACCTCCATCGCCCGTCCGCTTATCGCCAAGCGCCAGATAGAGATTGCCGAGGCGGAAGGCGCGGACGCAGTATCTCACGGCGCGACCGGCAAGGGCAACGACCAGGTCCGGTTCGAGCTGACGTACTACGCGCTGAAACCAGAGGTGAAGGTGATCGCGCCCTGGCGTGAGTGGGATTTCAAGTCCCGCGAAGACCTGATCGACTATGCCCAGAGCCACGGGATACCTGTAACTGCGACCAAATCGAAGCCCTTTTCCACGGACAGGAACCTCCTACACATAAGCTACGAGGGGGGCATACTGGAAGACCCGTGGATGGAGTCCACAAGGGATATGTATACCATGGCCGTGCCGGCCGAGGAAGCCCCGGATAAGCCCTCCTATGTGGAAGTGGAATATGAAAGGGGCGACCCGGTGGCCATTAACGGCGTGCGTATGAGCCCTGGAAGAATCCTGGCGGAGGCGAACAGGCTTGCCGGTGAGAACGGGGTCGGGCGGGTGGACTTGGTCGAGAACCGTTTCGTGGGGATGAAGTCGCGCGGGGTGTACGAGACGCCGGGCGGGACGCTCCTCCATGCGGCGCACAGGGCGGTGGAGTCCATCACGCTGGACAGGGAAGTCATGCACCTACGGGACTCGCTCGTGCCGAAGTACGCCGAGCTGGTCTATTACGGGTTCTGGTACGCGCCGGAGCGCGAGCTGATGCAGAAGCTTATAGACGATACTCAGAAAAACGTCACGGGTACGGCGCGTGTGAAGCTGTATAAGGGCAACTGCGACGCCGTGGGCAGGAAGTCGCCCTGTTCGCTCTATCACCCGGAATTCGCCACGTTTGGAGAAGAAGCTGTTTACGACCAGAGCGACGCGGAAGGGTTTATCAAAATAAGCGCGCTCAGGCTACGCATCCGGGCGCTTTTGGGCGATAAGTGCGAGTGGCGGGGGAATAAAATTTAATGGCCGAAGATAAACCTTGGGGCGGGAGGTTTGAGGGCCCGACTGACAAGTTCGTCGAGGAGTTCACCGCCTCGCTTCCTTTCGACAGGCGGCTGTATCGCTACGACATCGCCGGGAGCTTGGCCCACGCCAGGATGCTGGGACGGCAGGGGATAATCTCGCCCGATGACGCAAATAAAATCGTCCACGGGCTTGAAGAGGTCCTGGACGAGATCGAGGCCGGGGAGTTCAACTGGCGCACGGAGCTTGAGGACGTGCACATGAACGTCGAGGCCCGCTTAGTTGAGAAAATCGGCGACGCCGGACGCAAGCTCCACACCGCAAGGAGCAGGAACGACCAGGTGGCGCTCGATATAAAGCTTTACCTGAAAGACGAGTGCGCGCAAGTGGTGAACCTCATAGATGCGATGCAGGAAGCGCTGCTGGAAAAGGCTGAGGGGTATATAGACCTCGTCATGCCAGGATATACACACCTCCAGCGCGCCCAGCCGGTACTCTTCTCCCACCACATGATGGCGTATTACGAAATGCTGGAGCGGGACTCCGGGAGGTTCTCGGACGCGCTCGGGAGGGGAGACGCGATGCCGCTAGGCTCCGGCGCACTGGCCGGGACGGGCTATCCGATAGACCGTGCCTTCGTCGCGCTTATGCTCCGCTTCCAGGAGCCGACGCACAACAGCATGGACTCCGTCTCCGACCGCGACTTTAACTTAGAGTTCCTGGCCGCATCTTCGATTTTAATGATGCACTTGTCTCGCCTCTCTGAGGAGATGGTCCTGTGGTCCACGGGGGAGTTCGGCTTCATCGACCTGCCGGACAGGTACTGCACCGGCTCGTCCATCATGCCCCAGAAGAAAAACCCGGACGTTCCGGAGCTGGTGCGCGGCAAGACCGGCAGGGTCTATGGGGACCTGATGGCGCTCCTCACGGTGATGAAGGGCCTGCCGCTCGCGTACAATAAAGACATGCAGGAAGACAAGGAGCCGGTGTTCGACGCCGCCGATACAGTCCGCGGATGCCTTCGGGCGATGACGGATATAATCCGGGGCATGGAGCCCAGGAGAGAGAAGATGGAGGCCGCCGCCGGCGAGAGTTACTCCACCGCGACCGACCTGGCGGACTGGCTGGCCAAGCGCGGGGTCCCCTTCAGGAGCGCCCACGAGATAGTCGGCAAAATCGTGAAGAAGTTAGTTGAGTCCGGGCGCGGGATGGAGGAACTCACTCTCGCCGAACTGAAGGAGTTCTATCCGGAGGCCGACGGCTCGGCGCTCGAAGCCCTGAAAGTGCAAAATTCCGTGGAGGCCCGGCGCCATATCGGCGGGACCGCGAAGGAAGCGGTGCTGGGGCGCATCCGCTCCGTCCGGGAGATGAGGGCCAGGACCCGGAACTGATGGATAGGGAGACAAAAGAACTTCTTATCCAGATATACCGCGCCGCGGTCGCCGCTGCGGACCCCTATTCATGCGTAAGGGAAAACCTCGTCCTCGATACCGCCGCCCTCGTTATCGGCGGCTCCCGCTATTCACTTCCCGAAATAAATAACATTTATCTGATTGCCGCCGGAAAGGCCGCGTACGGCATGGCCAGGGCTGCAGAAGACGTACTGGGTGGTCTTATTAAAGACGGTATTGCCGTGACCAAGGACGGACACGGCGGGAAGCTTTCCCGTGTGAAGATATTCGAGGCGTCGCATCCGCTCCCGGACGGCAGGGGTGTACTCGCGGCGAGCCGGGTGATGGAGCTGGCAAAAAGCGCCACGGAGGACGACCTTGTCCTTTGCCTGCTGTCCGGCGGCGCGTCTTCGCTGATGGTCCTTCCGGCTGAGGGAATAAGCCTGAAGGACAAGCAGGAGGTGACGAGGCTTCTGCTATTGTCCGGCGCGGACATAGGAGAGATAAACTGCGTGCGGAAACACCTCTCCGCCGTCAAGGGCGGCAGGCTTGCCGAGGCGGCTTTCCCGGCGAAGGTAGTAAGCCTTATAATCTCGGACGTGGTGGGCGACGACCTGGGCGTGATAGCGTCCGGCCCGACCGCCCCCGATGAGACGACATACCTCCAGGCCATGGAGATACTGAAGATAAGGGGAGTATACGACCGGGTCCCGTCCGCCGTCCGGGTGCACCTGCAGAAGGGAGCGTCGGGGCTTCTCCCGGAGACTCCGAAGCCGGGAGACGAGGTTTTCAGGGAGACGGTAAATTTTGTGGTGGCCTCGAACGCCGCCGCGCTGGCCAAGGCGTCCGAAGTGGCGAGCTACCTGGGCTACAGGCCGTACGTCCTGGACGGGTCGATGACCGGCGAGGCGAGAGACGCCGCAAAGAGGCTGGCGGATGAGGCCGCGCAGCATGAGAGGGCGAGGCGCCCGGTGCCGGCATGCCTGCTCGCTGGAGGGGAGACGACCGTCAGCGTCCGGGGTGAAGGGCTGGGCGGCCGGAACCAGGAGATGGCGTTGGCGTTCGCGATAGAGATTAAAGGGGACAGACGGCTATCCGCCCTTTTCGCTGGTACGGACGGGACCGACGGCCCCACGGGCGCCGCAGGCGCTTTCGCGGACGGCGAGACCGTCAGGAGCGCCGAAACCAAAGACCTGGAAGCAGTCAAGTACTTGAAAAATAACGATTCCAATAATTTCTTCAAGGAGGCCGGGGGGCTTTTCTCGCCCGGCCCAACCGGCACGAACGTGATGGACTTAAGCATAATATTGATAAAATGAAATTTTTTTGTAAACCTTTCATGAGGCCAGCCGTCTAAAAGTCGCGCTGGGATTAAACCCAAAATTTTTTAATGGCCCACCGGGCCGGAAAAGGAAGAAGAACAGATGAAGAAGATACTCGCAGCAGCAATAATGGCGATGCTCCTGGCCGCCCCGATGGCGTTCGCAGCGGAAGCCGCCACCACGGACACCACTGCCCCGGCCGCTTCTACCGAGCAGGCCCCCGCCGAGAAGGCACCCGCGAAGAAGCACGTCAAGAAGCACGCGAAGAAGCATGCCAAGAAGTCCAAGAAGTCCAAGAAGGGCATGAAGAACATGTCCTCCACGGAGAAGAAGTAACTTTCTTTTTGGGGGGACCCTCCCAGCGCGTGACGGTCCCCGAGAAAAGCGCGGTCGGCCAGATTTGATGATGTTAAGGCCGGGACCCTTTAAAAAGGTCCCGGCCCCCGGCCCGCCCCTCCCGGTGTAAACCTTCTCAATCCCCCATACGTCTAATTAATAGTCCCGCATGTCGCGTTTTCTTGAGTCCGAAGTCCGAAAAAGGTATAATAAGGGGGCTTAAAGGAAGCGGGCATTATCAGGGGGCGGGTGCTTTATTGGGACCGGGCACTATTTTTATTGGACCGGACACTATATCTAAGGCTCTCGGATCAGCCGCCGGTAATTAATTTAAGGGGCCGATATGTTTTCAAAGGGGCCGGTTAATTTCGGAAAAGGCCACGAGTTTTTTTGGCCGGTATTTGCCTTGGGGCCGGTATTTACAATAAATAAAAAGGAAACGATGCCGGCCAGTTCCAGGCCGTTCAACGAACTGGATCTGGTGGAGGCTTCCAGGAAGGGCGACCCGGATGCGTTCGGCGCCCTCGTAAAGAAGTACATGCCGAGGGCGCTCGCGTTCGCCCGGCAGATGACCGGAGACGCCGACGACGCCCAGGACCTGGCCCAGGACGCGTTCATAAAGGCGTACAAGGCCCTGGATTCATTCAAGGGCGGCTCGTCGTTTTATACCTGGTTCATAAGGATACTTTCGAACGTCTGCCTTGACTTTCTCCGCAAGAAGACGTTCATTAAAAAGATTTTCTTTTTTGCCGCCCAGGACGACGACGATGAAGGCCTGGACGCGGTGGAGCAGGCGCCGGATACGTCCCGCTCGAGGAAACCGGACATGCCCCTGGAGCAAAAAGAGCTCCGGGCGGCCCTTAAAAAAGCGCTTTTGTCGCTGCCTCCAAGGCAGAGGGCGGTTTTCCTGATGAAGCACGAGGAAGACCTGAAACTCTCGGAGATAGCGGTGGCTTTGAAGATAAGCGAAGGCGCCGTGAAGGCGCATCTTTTCAGGGCTATCGACGCCCTTAAAAAGAGTATGAAAGGGTACCATCATGGATGACAGGAAGTGCAGTGATTTCAGTGAAAGGCTGGTCCTATATCACTACGGGGAGCTCTCGAGGGAGCAGGCGTCGGAGGTCGCCGTTCACGTCCTTTCCTGCGATTCGTGCAGGGAAGAGCTGGAAGGCCTCACCCATATGCTCTCTAATGTTCCGGGACCCGAAAAACTGAATTCCGGCGAGGTTTATGCCGCTTCCCAGGGTGTCATGCGCAGGCTCTTCCGCCACAGGCCATACGCCATCGGAAAGCTCCTGCCGCTCTACCTGACCGCCGCCGCGGTGATAGCCGCGATATTCTTCGCCACCTACTTCCCGGACATGGGGAACCAGCGTCAACTGCAGGATATGCAGGTGGCGACGGCGACCACCCAGGGAGACTGGGGAGTCCTTGAGAATATGGACGTTATCGGCGACCTGGACGTCATACAGCAGATTGACCGGAACGGCCTGGACGAGATCGGGCCGATAAGGGACTGACCGGGGCCTGGGGGGCGGCGGGCGACATACATTTCAAGCTCGCGACCTCCAACATGATAGCGGACGGTATCGGGGGTTATGCGCATAAAAAAGACAATAACCGCGGTTTCTCTTGCGGGATTACTGCTGGCCGCGGCGATGATAGTGTCGGCGCAGAACGAAGGTCCCGTAATCGTGCCGCCCCCGCCGCCGAACCCCAACCAACTGCAGAAAGCTCCTCCCACAGCGCCCGGCATACCTCCGGCAAAGCGCCAGGTTAAACCCCGGCCGGCGACGCCGAGAAGGACCGTCAGAAACCGCTGGGAAAACCTCTCCCCGCAGGAACAGCAGGAGTTGCTGGAAAATTACGAGATATGGAAGACCATGCCTCCGGAGAGGCGCGAGCGCCTGAAGAGGGCTTATCGCATCTTCAACGCGCTGCCGCCGGCCAAGAGGCAGGAACTCCGTGAAAAATATAAACAGGTGAAGGACCTCCCGCCGGAGGAGCGCGCGAAGGTGATGAGCCGGATGTCGCGCTGGCGGAAACTGACCCCCCAGCAGAGGCAGGCTTACAGGGACGGTATAGCGAAGTTCAACGCCCTGCCGCCGGGGAAAAAGGAAGAAATACGCGCCCAGCTTCGCGCGCTCAAGGGACTCCCGCCCAATGAGCAGGAGAAGCGGCGCGAGGAGATACGCCTGGAACTGGCGAGACAGGGAGTAGTCATCCCGCGAAAAGAGCCTATCGAGCAGAAAGCCCCGCCAGCTCCGCCCGAATAAAATAGATTTATGCCAGAGACGCTCCGACAGCGAATACGGGAATTTATCAGCCAGGGGCCGAAGACGGTGCGTGAGATTTCCCAGGAGGTAAGGCTTTCCGAGAAGGAGGTCCTGGACCACCTCCGGCACATCGCGGCGGCCGGCAGCGCCGGGGGCGGGACAAAGGGGACAGGCGCGAAGGGTGCGGGGGCGGCAAAGGGTCATGGAATGTTTAGAATTATCCCGTCGGAGTGTCACTCCTGCGGGTTTTCTTTTGCAAAAAGAAAACGGCCGGGAAGGCCCGGCCGCTGTCCTGTCTGCAAGTCCGAGAGGATCTCGGAGCCGCGCTACGTAATCAATGCGCCTGAATAGGGGCGAGCCGCGCCTGCATGATGAACGGGCCGGATACCTTGCCGGCCATGTACAGGCACCGCCTGGTCTCGTCTATCATCAGCCCGATGCCCTCCTGCCAGCTCTCTATCCCCGCCGGGGCGCCGCCCGTGCTGTTGACACAGGCTTTATATCCCTTTTCATCTCCTATCAGTGCGAGAAGCGAGAGGTTTATCTGGTCCAGGTTGTGGATAAGGAGCCTGAAAAGCCCCCTCTGGTCCCTGCTCAGCACCTTAAGCCCCACTCTCCTCATGTCCGCTATGGCGTTGCGCCTTGCCATAATCCTGTTGGCCGCCGCTTTGAGCTCCCGCGGGTTCATCCCGGGAGAAGAACCGTCACGGACGCCCTGCATTTCCGTCTTTATCGTCTGGTAGTCCTTATCCGTCGCGTCCAGAAGGCTTGTGAGCCTGCCCTGCGCCAGCGCGGGAGCGGCAAGGGAAACCATAAGCAAAACCGAAATTACAAAAACGATAAACTTCATCGTTGACTCCTTTCTTTTTTATAGTCCCGCCTTTAAAACAACAAGGCCCCAAGGGTCAAGAAAACTTTGGCCGGGTATTGCGTGATGCTTTTTTAAATTTGTTGAATGGTACGCCCGGATATTGATTCCGGGGTTTTTAGGGAGTATAATGACAGTGTATCTTTCAAAGACCGGGAGCTGCCCAAAAACGTAAGACAAGTATAATGTTTTTTCATATTTTGGTCAAGTCTTATGATTTACAGCAAAATCATGGGGATAGCAGTTAAATAAAATTAATTATTATTTTCTTGCCGTCGCCAGCGCTTCAGTTTATGATTACTTCCCGAGGCAAGAGAAGGGTTAATTGATGGACATTAAAATAGACTTTCATCTGCATACCAAGGAAGACCCGCACGACTTTCTTTCCCACGACGCATACAAAACAATCGACATGATGGCGGCAAGGGGCTTCGACGCCATCGCCATTACCAACCACAACCGGTTCACATGGTCGGAGAGGCTCCGGGACTATGCGAAGGAAAAAGGCGTCGTCCTTATCAGGGGCGTCGAGCGCACCGTCAGGGGAAAGCACATCCTCCTGATAAACTTCCGGGGCGAGCTGGGCGACTACCGCTCCCTGAGCGACATCGCAAAAGCGAAACGGGATAACAACCTGGTAATCGCCGCGCACCCGTACTTCCCCATGCCTACCGCATCCGGGAGGTTACTCGACAGGCACCCGGAGGTATTCGATGCCGTGGAATACTGCCATTATTACGTAAAGAATTTAAACTTCAACAACTGGGCGGTCTCCCGCGCCCTGGAACTGCAAAAACCGCTGATCGGCAACTCGGACGCGCACGTCACCCGGCAGATGGGACGGACCTATTCGATAGTGAAGGCCCAGGATAAAGACCCGGAAGCGATAATTGCGGCCATAAAGGAGGGCAGGGTGGAGGTAGTGAGCGAACCCTACCGCGCCGCCCAGCTCTTGCACATATCTTCGCTGATATCAATCAGGAACTTCCGGGGCAGGATGAGATGCCTCATCAAGAACGGACGGTATGGCTATAGAGGCGAGACGGCGGACTCGAAAATATAACCGGGGATGGCCGTCTCCCATTGATCAGATCGGGCAAAGCCCCGCATTGCTTACGCCCCACGCCCGCACCAGGCGGCCCTTTTCCACCACGCCGTTTAAGGTGCTGTATATCTTACGTGTATTGCCTTTTTTATCCCGGACGAATGACTCGTCGTTTGCAAGCCTGTAGCCTGACCGGATGAACCTTCGCAGATGTTCGATATTTCTGGGATCGTCCGGCGGGACTATGACGTCGTGCATCATACCTATGGCATCCCCTGCACTCGCCAGACCCAGCATATGCGCGCCCGCGTCGTTGCACTCGGCGAGATACGCATGCTTATTTATCAACTCTATCTGCCTGGCCTCAGGCAAGGAGACTGGTATCGGCTGGTCAAGTTCGAAACGCCAGATGGCCTCCGAACAGTTGGCCACAAAAGAACGATATCGCTCCTCGCTTTGATTTAATGCCTGTTCGCATTCCATATGTGAACGCTCGATTCGCCCACGCCTTACGGCATTCTCCACGGAATTCACGATTTTGGCGAAATGGGCAAAGCCCCAGTCCTTGGTGAAATAGTCGGCGGCCCCGCCGGTGAACGCCTCCCTTGCAACATTTTCGTTCCCCTGGCCTGTTATGAATATGAACGGGACGTCGTTTTTTTGAGCCCTCAAGGTTTGCAGGAGCTCCATGCCGCTCATGCCGGGCATCTGGTAGTCGGAAAGTATGCAGTCCACCTTATGCTCTTTAAGATACTCCAGGCACTCCTGGCCGCTCTCGACGGCGGCTATGGAGAAATTGGAGGCCTCCTGCTTAATCCGGAGCTTGATAAGGTTGGCAAGCGAGGGGTCGTCGTCCACTATGAGGATGTTCAGGCGCTCCATAAAAGTAAGTATAACAGAAGGAAAGCGGCTATCAGGGTTAGTTGAAAAACTATAGAAGTCGAAGGCCGGTATTTCAGGAAGCTATGCCAGCCGCGCCTTAAGCTTTAAAAACGGGCCGCCGTCGGTCACTTTTACCCATTCCTTGTGTCCCTTGCCGCAGTAGCCGAGCCCAAAGAGTGTAGACTTCTCCCCAACCATGCTTATGGAATTCAACATATCGGGCAAATACCCCGTGACGATTACAGGGGTAAAGACGTTGCCGGTGAGTTTGCCGCCCCGTATCTCTTCCGCCAGATAGCCCTCTAGCTGTATGCCCCAGCCCTTCGGGTCTTCCATGCCGTTACTCGGGTGTGTGAGGTAATACCCGAAATCTATGCTGCCGAGCATTTCCTCGAACTTATCGCTGCCCTGGCCGAAGAACGTGTTGGTCATCCTGGCGTAGGCCTTCCTTTCGTAGGACTCGCGACGGCCATTGGCCGTTCTTTTTACGCCAAGCCGCGTGGCGGAGTTCAAATCCGTAATGCCGGATACCAGTACCCCGTCTTTTATTATCTGCGTCCGGGAGCTAAGCTCCCCTTCGTGGTCGAAAAAGAAGCTTGCCGCCGCGCCTTCCTCCGCCGGGGAATCGAACATGTTAACAAGCGGCGAACCCACGGGCTTATTCATATACTCCTGTGCGCGGGAGCGGCCCTTAAGAAACATGTCCGTCTCGGTGCCGTGCCCGAAGCACTCGTGCGCCGTGATGCCCGCGAACTCCGGGGAGAATATGCAGTCGTATACGCCGGGGGCAAGCCTTGGGGCCTTCAGGATGCGGCCTGAGTCCCGGACCAGCGCTTCGAACTTCGCCTTCGGGATGACCGAGTTCTCGTACCCGCCCTGCCAGGAATCCCCCTCATGGAGCTGGGCGGTATTGTCGCCGTCGCGCATCACCGCCTGTATCACCGCCTGCCCCCTTTTTAAATCCTGGAACAGGACTTTATTGCGGTTCACGTACAGCTCGCGGTTCCTGGTATATGCATAGACGGAGACAGCGTTCACTATGCGACTGTCCATCCCCTGGAGCTTTTCCCGGTATTCGGCGCACCTTGCGACCTTGTCCTGCAAGGATACGGATGCGTTCGGGATCTCCTCCCTGATATTAAAATCTTTCTCCAGCTTCTCGCCGGGGTCTATTTTTATATCCCCGCCTATCCCTGCCAGTTCGGCGGCCTTTGTCAACTCCCTGGCCGCCTTTTTAAGCCCGTCCGGGGTCAAATCGGAAGTGGAGTGCTCAAGGAACTCGCTTCCGGTGAAGACGGTCAGCACGGCGCCCCTTGAAGGGTCGAGCGGCTCTAACCGGGACTCCTTAGTCATCACCATCACCCGTTCGCCCAGGGTCTCCATCGCCAGGGCAGAGGCGTACGGCACGGTCTTCTCCATCCCGGAGACAAGCTCGGACAAAATCGGTTTTAAGGTAGAAATATCCATATCCGATTATGTTTAGCACGCGCGGAGCCGCTTTGTCAAGAAGTCCCGTCCGGTGGTATAATATTATAACTATAAACGGTTTTGGGAGGTGCGAAATGAAGGCGTTAATGATAAGCGCGGACAACTTCGAGGACACGGAGGTCCTCTACCCGTATTACAGGATAAAGGAAGAGGGCTGGACGGTTGACGTGGCGGCGGCCAGGATGGGGCAGATAACGGGTAAGCACGGGTATTCGGTCACCGTGGACAAGACCTTCCAGGACGTGAACCCGGCCGAATACGACCTGCTGGTCATTCCGGGCGGCAAGGCCCCCGAAGAGGTGCGGCTCCATAAGGATGCGCTCAGGATAGTGAAAAGCTTTTTCGCCGACGACAAGTACGTGGCGTCTATCTGCCACGGGCCGCAAGTGCTCGTATCAGCCGGGGAGATCGCCGGAAAGAGCGTCACATGCTGGCAGGGGATAAAGGACGACATTATCGCCGCGGGCGGAAAATATCACGATACGGAGGTAGTCATAGACGGAAACCTCATATCCTCCCGTAAGCCGGACGACCTGCCTGCATTCATGAGGGAAGTCGTGAGCGTGATACGGGAGCTGTCCAGACTGGAAACCGGGAAGCGGAAGATTGCCTGACGCAAACGGCAGATACCCGAGTCAATCAGATATCTGGCGGGCATCGGGCAAACCTAAAAGGTGATTAAATGAACAAAAGACCTGCACTATTCATAGCGGCGGTCGCCGCCGCCGTGGCAGTCTTAGCGTTTGCCTTTTTCCAGAGAGACAGCGGCCCCAGTTGCGCATATACCTCCGAAAGGGCGGTACTGCCGGATTTCTCCGGCGTCATAGAGAAGGTGATGCCCTCACTCGTCAAAATCGAGAACGAGGGCCTCGCGGGGCATCCGGACTTTATAGGCATGGAGGGCAACAGCAACCGGGGCGGCGGGGGCGGCGGTGAAATGGGCGGGGGTGGTGGAGAAATGGGCAAGGGCGAGATAGAGATAGCCCAGACCAGGGAAGGCACCGGCTTCTTCGTGGACAAGAGCGGCCTTATCCTGACGAACTACCACGTGATAGAGGGCGCCCAGGTGCTTCGCGTGGAGACGAGAGACAAGCGCAGGTTTACCGCGAAGGTAATCGGGGCGGATCCGCTCTCGGACGTCGCCGTGATAAAGATAAAGCCCGATTTCAACGTCATCCCGGTCGAGATGGGGGACTCCTCCCGGCTGAAGATGGGGCAGTGGGTCGTAGCGCTGGGGAACCCGCTAGGTCTGGAATTTTTTTCATCCGCGGGGATAATCTCCGGCTTCGGCCCCCCAGGCCCCAACTACATAGGCTTTTTTGATTTTATCCAGGCCGATCTGAACATCGAACCCGGCAACTCCGGCGGCCCGATGGTCAACTACAAGGGCCAGGTAATCGGCATAAACAACGCATACCTGGGCCCCGGCACGATGATAGGCTTCGCCATCCCCATCAACAGGGCAAAAGAGGTGATGGACCAGCTTATAAAGAACGGCAAGATCTCGCGAGGATATCTGGGGCTTATAGGTCAGGACTTGACCGAAGGCCTCGCGGACAGGCTAGGGTTGAAGCAGGTCACCGGTTCGCTTGTCTCGGAAGTCCTCGACGGAAGCCCGGCCCAGGCGGGGGGCATACAGCCCAAGGATGTGGTGCTGGAGTTTGACGGCCGGAAGGTAGATGACGACCGCACGTTCCAGGAAAGAATTTACGGCTCGCCGGCCGGGAAAAAGGTGGACATCCTTGTCCTGCGGGACGGCAGCAGGATACACCTTCCGGTGATATTAGGGGAGCTGGAGGCGCATTCGCTTGCGACCGAGCGCGTGGCGATACAGTGCGGGATAACCCTTCAGCCGATACCGGAGCAGATTGCGGCAAGGCTTGGACTTAAAGAGAATAAGGGCCTGCTGGTGCTTAAAGTCGTCCCCGGCTGCCCGGCATTTGAAGGAGGCCTTCGTTTCGGAGACGTGGTGCGCAAGATTGAGGGAGTAGATATCAATACCGTTTCCGATTTTTACCGGGAATATTCCAGGATGCGCCGGGGCAGGAACATCCTGGTCGAGGTAATCAGGGACGGCAGGCCATATTACGTCACGATACAGCAGGAGGGATAATTTGGACGAAGGCCGGGCGGGGGCCGCGAAAGCGCGCGGACCGGCATAAATTTCTTGACAACTAATCTCCGTTAATGTCTTATAGAGGGCCAATAATCCGATTGGAGGAAAATTGGCCCACCTTTCCAAAAAAAATATTCCGCCGGAAGAGCGCCTCATATTTGCCCTCGATGTCCCGACTGTCGAAGATGCCCATAACCTCGTGGAAGAGCTGGGAAATTCGGTCCAGTTCTACAAGCTGGGTCTTGAACTGTTTATGGCCGGGGGATATTACGAGCTTATCGACTGGATGCGGGCGAGGGGCAAGAAAATCTTCGTGGACCTGAAATTCTTCGACGTCCCGGAGACCGTGCGCTCCGCCGTAAGACAGCTAAAAGGCAGGGGAATATCGTTTGCCACCGTGCATTCGGGCAACAGCAGTATTCTCCGTGCCGCCGCGAGAGAGAAGGGGGACGTGAAAATCCTCGCGGTAACTGTTCTTACCAGCATCGATCAAAGCGACATAGACGCCGACACAGGTATAAAGGGAGCAGTACAGGTAAATGACCTGGTGGTATCCAGGGCGGCACGGGCGCTGGAAGCCGGCTGCGACGGGGTGATTTCCTCCGGCCTGGAGGCGCCTGGCTTAAGGGAAAAACTGGGGCCTGATTTCACTATTATCACGCCGGGGATTCGCCCGGTGGAGAAAAGCCTTACCTGTCCAGAGCCACAGCGAAGACAGAATATCGACGACCAGAAAAGGACCGTGGATATTGAGGAAGCGTTCAATAACGGCGCGGACTATATCGTCGTCGGCAGGCCGATTAAGAACGCGCCGGACAGAAAAGCCGCGGCTGAGGCGATACAGAAAAGGATCGCGGCAATCTTCAAATAAATAAAAAGCTATATTTCCGCTCCGGGTACGCGAATTCAGAGATTCCCCAAAAAAATATCCTTAATTTTCAGATACTTGTAAAACCGGAACCGCGTTTTTCGCAAAGCCCAAAAATGGCCGATTATAGGGCCTAAGTATATTTAGAATAAGAGAAAAATCCGCCCATACCCTTTAAAAACACATAGCATCGTAACCCCCCTTCTATGGCTCAAACATGGCCCCTGATGCGTCAAAAGGGTGCGGATATGATACCGAATAAAATTCGGCGAATAGGCCATTTATATATGCAGAGGCGTTAAGAAATGACGGCTTGGCGCGATTAGCAGGAAGGGGTATTAAGAGCAGAAAATATACCTCCTCCCTTAACGTAAATTTTTATTTGCCCAAGCTATAAACTCGGCAAGAGAAAAAACCAAGATGCTTTTCATAACTCCTGCTTCATTATATTTGTTACTTTTTGCTGCTTCTTTTAACCAGGTTATCGACCCTGCTCTAAACCCACCCCCATCAATTATTATGATGATATAATCTTCGGGCATTGCCTCAACACAATTTAAATATAGATAAGGCAATTTCTCATCAACGGAGCCTGAAACTTGTTGCCATTTACACTCAATTCGGATTTTTTATTTATTGAATACTAATTTCATAGTGTTCTTCGCCCCTGCATAAATGGACTTTTTTTACGTACCCGGTAAAGGAATCAGGGTCCACCTCTGCATACATATTTCCCATGCCAGTCAAATAAGGGTCGCCATCATTAATAATATCGGCTATAAAACCAGCCAGCCAAGTTTTAACCTCTTCTGGGTCTTTATAAGGAACATCATATTCATCGCCATTACTTTCAGAAAACATATATCATCTCCTAAATCACATGTTAAGCTTCGATTCAATTATTGCAATCTCGTTTGTTTTTGAATGATATTCTGCTAAGGTATCATAACTCCAAAATTTAGTTCTTTTACCAATAGGACTAAAAGCTACCAGCCTGATTTTTTCTTCAAACTCTCTTCTTCTCTTTTCATTGGCAACAATATAAAAAGTGGAATTAAAATCTTGAAGCTCTACGAATTTTGATAATGAATTTTTTATATCAGTTGAATGTTCGACTTCAAAAAAATTTGAAGGCATACTTCTTTCATTAAACCATATTACATCTATTGTCCGGGCCGCGCGGACAATGTTTTCATAGCTAAAGTTATATATGCTTGTGATGGTCGCAACCTCCGAGAGTTTTCTGCCTATATAAAGCTTATTTTTATCCTGGCCGGGAATATACGTCTTATGCTTTTTCAGATTTCCAACTTCGACGAGCAAGCCCTGATAATAAGCATGATTATATTCTTCTTGTTTTTCCTTGGGTTGGTCTTTAGTTGGAAGGATTTCCGGCGGCAACTTCTGCTTGTAAGATTTTAATGCCCACAAACCAGGTCGGATTCTAAAGAAGAATCTTTCATCCTGAACTATTCTGCGAATGCTCGCAAATGGAGTTTTTGTTTCCCATCTACATTCTTTGATTTTAAAAACATTCTGATTTAAAAAGCCTAGGGTAGCATAACCCCCATTTTCTTCCATAATCTTGATGACAGCTTCGTATTGCTTCATAATACGACACCTCATCTATATACGGTTTTTAAAACTCGCTGGCATGCTTGCAACCACGTAAGATTGAAGGCATGATTTTCAGCCACTCCTTTAGATTCGTCCCATTTTCCTTTGTTGACTGATACCATTTTTCCGGCATGGCAGGTTATACCGCCGTTGGATAGAAAATAAGGTGGGTCAGCGAATATTACATCAACACAACTAGCAGGTACATGGTTATTGAGTATTTCAATACAATCACCATGAAAAAGTTTTATAGAATGATCTTTATCGTAAAAATAAGGTTCTAATGGCGGATGATATTTTGCGGCAGTTTCTCGGACAGCAAAAGAAAACGGATTACCTCTTTCTTCCCTTTGGTGTTCTGTAGTTAAATATTTAATTGTCATTTAATTGCCCTCCCTTCTTACAGATCTTTTCTGTATACCCTGTACCTCTTGTAAATCTTCGCCCCCATCGCCGCGATGCCCTTGTTGATGGCGTCGTTGTCCTCAAGCGTCCAGGAAAGCTCGCCGCCGGTTACGCCGACCTTTTTCGCCGTCATAAGCATCTCGTGGTACAGGACGGCGTCGAAGCCCCGGCCCCGGTACTCCGGCAGCACGCCCAGCATCATAAGGCGCACCTCGGTAACCTTTTTGCGGTAATACAGGAACTTCAAAAGCCCGAACGGGAAGAGATGCCCGCCCATCTTCTTAAGGACGACGTTTAAGTCCGGCACGACAATGGACACCGCGACGACCTTGCCGTCTATCTCCAGGAACCGGACCATCTCCGGCATGATGATTGGCTTTAATTTTTCCGCCGTGTATTCAAGCTCCGCATCGGTCATGGACGCGAAATCCCAGTTGTGCTCCCAGGCGGCGTTGTAAATGGTCTTCACAATCTCCAGGTCCCGGCGGAACTCCTTCATGTCGAGCGGGCGGACGGTGATGTTGTCCCGCCTCTTTATCCGCTCCACAATCCGGGCAATCCTCTCCGGCGGCGGCACGGACGAGCTTAAGTACCACGCGTATAAATCCTTCGCCTTCTCCATGCCCGCGGCAGCCATAAGGTCGTGGTAGTACGGCGGGTTGTAGGGCATCATTATATAAGGGCTACTGTCATATCCTTCCAGGAGTAGTCCCGCCTCGTCGTTCAACGTGGGCGAGGCCGGGCCGTAAACGACCTCCATGCCCCTGTCCTTAAGCCATCCGCAGGCGGAGCGCATGAGCGCGATTGCGGTATCCTTGTCGTTGACGCACTCGAAGAAACCGAACCACCCGGCTTTAGTGTTGTGGTACTTGTTGTAGTTGTGGTCGATTATCGCGGCGATGCGTCCGAGCGGCTCCCGGCCGTCGTAGGCCATGAAGTACTGGGCCTCGCCGTGCTTGAAGAAGGGGTTCTTCTCCTTACTCAGGATGGACTTCACGTCCATTATGAGCTGCGGCACCCAGTAAGGGTTCCCCTCGTACAGCTTGAAGGGTAGATTTATGAAGTCTTTGAGTTCGCGGCCGCCGTCGGCGGTAAATATGGCAGGTTTCATGCGGTGTAGCATATCTTAAAGATTGACTTTGGTTCAAGTATTATTATAAAGTTATGCACAATTTTTTTGAGAACTCGGAGGTCTTCCAGATGAAATCAAGGCTCTTTATAACCGTCCTTTTGGCTTTATTCACCTTTGGGCTCTCAACCGGGGCGTCGGCCGTCTCATGGACCATGTCCAGGGCAGCTTACGCCACGGGAAACAACCCGGCTTCGGTGGCCGTAGCGGACTTCAACGGCGACGGCATCCCGGACGTCGCGGTCGCCGACAAGCTTGCGGACGGCCTGATAGTAGTCCGCCTGGGAAAGCCAGGCGGCAAGTTTACGGTACAGAAAATCACAGCCGACGGCAGCAGGCCGGTATCTATGGTTGCCGCCGATTTCGACGAAGACGGCAAGATGGACCTTGCCGTGGCCGACTCGGGGACGAATTCTGTCAGGATATACCTGGGAAACGGAAACGGGAAGTTTACCTTGAAGCATCCGGTAATACCAGTCGGCCCGGACCCGGTGCACCTGCGCGCGGCGGATTTAGGCAACGGACACCAGGACCTGGTGATTGCATGCTTCGGTTCCAAAAACGTATACGTGGCTCTCGGTAACGGAGACGGCACCTTCCAGGCGCCCGTCCCTTACGCCGTCGGGACCAACCCGCGCCATGTCTGCATAGCGGACTTCAACCACGACGGGATTCCGGATATCGCGGTGACGCTCTGGGGCGACAACAAGGTCGCGACGCTCCTGGGCAGCGGCGGCGGGGCGTTCGACCAGTCCACCTTGAAGACATATCCCGCCGGCCAGAACCCTTTGGCGGTTGAGGCGGCCGATTTAAAAGGCGACGGCAATATCGATTTAGTCTTCGGCGACTTTACAAATGACGACGTCAGGATACTGGACGGCACTGCTTTCGGGAATTTCAGCACGCCGCCTCCCGGCCAGGCAGTCAGACTGCTGGCGCCGAGCGGGCCGGAAGAAATAGTATTGAAGGATTTTGACGGGGACGGCCATACCGACATTGCTGTCGCCGGCAGCGCGAGCAACGACATCTCCGTGTTCCTGGGCAGGGGCGACGGGACTTTCCAGGCAAGAAGGGTATTTCCCGCCGGCCTTACTCCGGCGGCGCTCGCATCGGCCGATATCGACAGGAGCGGCCTGCCCGGCCTGGTATCCGGCGACTTCGTGGGCGAGAATATCACGGTCCAACGGGCGCTTACCACCGCGGTCGGCTTCTGGAGCTATTCGACTATTCCATCCGCGAGCTATATGGCCGGGACGGCCCCGTCCGCGCTCCTGGCGGACGATTTCGACTATGACGGCGTAATGGACATAGCGGTGGCGAACAGGGGAAGCAACAACATATCCGTCCTGCTCAACCGCAAGTTCAGGTTCGGCAACATGAGCGGCATGTTCGGCAACTTCAGCTCTGCCCAGAACACTCCGGCGCCGGGGGTATCGTTTGCCTCGCTTTCCACCATCTCCGCGCCCAGTGGGATTGCGTCAGGCGTTTTTACAAACGTGTCAAGCGCAAGCCACCCCGTCGGCGATTTCAGGGCGGGCATAGCCGTGGCGAATTCGGGGATTTATAACGGCGCGCCCACTCTCAGCCACGCCAGTAATACCGTGGCCATACTGCTGCCGGCGGGAGACGGGAAGTTCATATTGCCCGGGTCAGCCGCCTCGCCCCAGAGATTGTTTGCCGGGACGGCCCCACTCGGGCAGGCCCCATCCGCGGTAAAGACGGCGGATTTCAACAAGGACGGCAAGACGGACGTCGCGGTCTGCAACCAGGACGACAGCCCCGGTACCGTCACAGTTTACTTAGGCAACGGAGACGGGACGTTCGGCGACGGAAAAGGCAAGGTCGTATCTCAATACGGGACTACTTATACTGTAGGAGACGGGCCGGTGGCGATGGCCGTGGGAGATTTCAATAAGGACGGCATCCTGGACATCGCAGTGGCAAATTCGGGAAAACGCAGCGACGGTACTATCATTGGCAACGGCAGCGTCTCCATCCTTTTCGGCAAGGGCAACGGGAAGTTCGGCAACGCAAGGACCATGCTGTCGGGTCTTGTCAACCCGGCGTCGATAGTGGCGACCCTGGGCGGCAACCTGGTCATTACCGAGCCGAACGGTACGGCCAACGGTATTGCCACAGGGCTTAAGAATAATGGTTCAGGAGTTTTCAGCGTTGGCAAAAGCTTCACCGTAGGCGTCTCCCCTGCGGGCGTCCTGGCGGAGGACGTGACGGACGACAGGGTAGTTGATATAGTAACCGCAAACTCCGGCTCGAACGATATAACGCTGGTCCAGGGCCTGGCCGTCGGGGGCTTCAGCAAGACCCCGGTCAGCTTCCCCGCGGGCACGAGCCCGGTCGCGCTCGCCGCGCACGATTTCAACGGAGACGGCGCGACGGACCTCGCCGTGGCGGATGCAGGAGACGGTACGCCTTTAAACCCCGGCGGTGTGACAATACTGTTCGGCAGGGACATCGCCACGCTCACGGTTAACATAAATGATCCTACAATGGGCAGCGTGACAGTACAAGGAAAAGCAGGCACGCAAATTGCCGCGGCTCCATCTTCGGTTTTTCAGGAAGAGGGCGGCAAACAGTTAAAGCTGACCGCGACGGCTAATACCGGGTTTGAGTTCGTCCGCTGGGAGGGCGACCTGACCGGGAGCATAAGCCCGGATTACCTTTACATGAACACGAGAACAAAAACAGTCACGGCCGTCTTCAGGGCGGTGCCATAAATATAAAGCCGCCAAGGGGTGGGTTGCATACTCCGGCCGATTGAACAGCTTGATTGATTCGGGATTCCAAAAGGAGGGGCTTTTTAAAAGCCCCTCCTTGTTTTTTTTAACGTTTTTCAACCGCTTAAACAAACTTATGTTATAATCAAAAAGACAATTTTATACCGCCAGGAGGGAATATGCCGGAACTCAGAAAGGACCCCATCATCGGAAGATGGGTAATAATATCGTCGGAGAGGGGCAAGAGGCCTACCGACTTTCAGGAATCCACTCCCCGCAAAAAGGGGGGGTTCTGCCCGTTCGACCTGGGCAACGAGCATACTACACCGCCGGAGGTGCTTGCCTACCGCGAGAACGGGACGGCTCCGAACACGCCGGGCTGGACTCTCCGGGTGGTGCCGAACAAGTTCCCCGCGCTCCAGATAGAGGGGGAGTTGAACAAGCAGGGCGAAGGGGTCTTCGACAAGATGAACGGCATCGGAGCCCACGAGGTAATAATCGAAACGCCCCTGCACGACGCGACAATGTCCACCCTGCCGCTGAAAGCCGTGGAGAACGTGCTATGGTCCTACCGGGACCGCCTTGTGGACCTGAAAAAAGACCTCCGGTTCCAGTACGTCCTTATATTTAAAAACGAGGGCGAGGCGGCGGGTGCGTCGCTTGAGCACTCGCACTCCCAGCTTATCGCGCTCCCCATCGTGCCGAAACGCGTCCGGGAGGAAATCGACGGGGCGAAACAGTACTACCAGTACAAGGAGCGCTGCGTCTTCTGCGACATAATCCGGCAGGAATTGAACTCCGGCACGAGGATAGTCAGCGAAAACAGGGACTTCGTGGCGCTGGAGCCTTACACTCCGCGCTTCCCGTTCGAGACCTGGATAATGCCAAAAAACCACGACTCAAGTTTTGAAGACATGAAGTCGCCCGGGTTCGCATCCCTGGCCGAGATCCTCCAAGGCACACTAAGGCGCATAGATAAAATACTGAACATGCCGCCGTACAACTACATCGTCCATACATCGCCTTTCAGGGAGCCGGACAACGACTATTACCACTGGCACATAGAGATAATGCCGAAGCTCACCAAGGTGGCGGGCTTCGAGTGGGGCTCCGGGTTCTATATCAACCCCACCGCCCCCGAAGAGGCGGCAAAGTTTTTACGCGAGGCGAAGATATAAAAAGTTCCTACTTTCTTTTCGAGAAAAGAAAGTAGCAAAGAAAAGCTGGGCTAAAAGTCTCGCTTTCTTTTGGTACTTTTCTTTCCCGCGAGATGGTTTATCTGTCCAGAGCGATAGCGAAGACAGAAAGAAAAGTACGAATGACGAATTTAATTAACTCAAGAGAGGGTTCCATGAAAATAGCTATAGCATCGTCCGAAGTTTATCCCTTCGCGAAGACCGGGGGCCTGGCCGACGTGGCCGGGGCGCTCCCGAAGGCGCTGGCGAAACTTGGCGTTGAGACCTGCGTCGTGATGCCGCTATACAAGGTAGTTGACCGGGCGAAATGGGGACTTAAAAAAACCGCGAAGAAGGCCGCGGCGAAAATGGACGGCAAGGCCGTCGAGGCGGCCATCTGGGAAGGCGCTCTTCCGGGCGGGGTGCGCGCGTTCTTCGTGGATACCCCGAAATACTACGACCGGGACGTTCTGTACGGCACCGCCAAGGGAGACCTCCCGGACAACGCGGAGAGGTTCATATATTTCTCGAAGATAATACCCGAGGTCCTGAAGGCCATGGACTTCCGCCCGGACGTCATACACACGAACGACTGGCAGACGGGCCTCGTCCCGCTATACTTAAATACGTTATACGCAGACGACGCCTTCTTCAAGGACACCGGGACGGTCTTCACCGTGCATAACATTGGATACCAGGGAAAGTTCTGGGCGAACGATTGGCACTTGACGGGCCTGGGCTGGGAGTATTTCACCCCGGAGGGTCTTGAATTTTACGGTGACATAAACGTCCTGAAAGGCGGACTCGTCTATTCCGACATAATCAACACGGTATCCAAGACGTACAGCAAGGAGATCCAGACCCCCGAATTCGGGTACGGGCTCGAAGGCGTTCTTAAGAAAAGGGCCGCGGACCTCTACGGCATAGTGAATGGCATAGACTACGAGGAATGGGACCCCCAGACGGATAAACACTTGGTCAAGAACTACGGCACAGGCGACGTCAAGGGAAAGCAGGCGAACAAGAAAGGTCTCAAGGAACAACTCAATCTGGCGGCTGGAAACAAGCCGCTTTTCGGCATAATCTCAAGGCTCGCGGACCAGAAGGGTCTCGACCTGATCGCCGGCGCCATAAACGACATGATGAAGATGGACCTCCAGGTGGTGGTGCTGGGCACCGGCGAGGAGAAGTACCACAAACTTCTTACCAAAGTTGCCAAGGACCATCCGAAGAATATGTCCGTGAACCTGGCCTTCGACGCGACGCTCGCGGCCAGGATATACGCGGCCTCGGACGTGTTCATGATGCCTTCCCGGTACGAGCCGTGCGGCCTGGGCCAGCTGATAAGCCTCCGGTACGGGACCGTGCCGCTGGTCAGGAAGACCGGGGGCCTTGCGGATACGGTAAGCAACTACAACCCGAAAACGGGCAAGGGCAACGGGTTCGTGTTCAGCGAGTACAGCTCAAAGGCGTTCCTGAAGTCCGTAAAGGCGGCGCTCTCGGCTTTTGATGATAAAAACGGCTGGAAGACGCTGGTTACGTCGGCGATGATTGAGGACAACTCCTGGGACAACTCCGCGAAGGAATACGTCAAGCTCTATAAAAAGGCCGAGGCAAAGGCGAAAGATAGGCGTCAAGAGGCGGCGTAATTCGGGAATGACGGCTTACTGTCCGGCTTTCTTTTGGTTACTTTTTCTTTCACCTGAAAGAAAAGTAACGAAGGTTTTTAGATGATCATATCTGAAAAGGTGGAGCTGGAGATACTTTCCGAGGTATCGAAGATCGCCAATTCCACCCAGGATTTCGGAGTAAAGCTCGACAAGATAGTGCGCGTGATCGCGGAGAAGCTCTCCCGCGACGTCTGTTATATAGTGCTCCGGGACAAGGACAGGGACGTCCTGGTGCTGAAGGCGGCGGTGGGCCTGAACCCGGATTCGATTGACCGGGTAATGCTCCGGATGGGCGAAGGCGTATCCGGGTGGGTGGTGCAGCACAAGGCGGCCGCGGCGCTGGAAGTCGCGAGCGAAGACGAAAGATACAAGCTCGTGCCTCAGACGGGCGAGGAGAAGTATAAGTCCATGCTCTCCGTCCCCATCATCTTCGACGAGAACTGCATAGGCGCCATGACCGTCCAGACCCTGGAACCCCATGCTTATTCCCCGGACGAGGTTACGCTTCTGTCCACGATAGCGAACGACGTGGGCGGCATAATCAATACCGCCCAGCTATACCAGGACGCGAAGCAGAACCTGGAAGCGCTCTCCGCCCTCTACGAGATGTCCCGCGCGCTAATCTCCACGCTGGACCTCCAGACATTGCTGGAGCGGATAGCCCGCTCAAGCGCGGAGGTCATCGGGGCCAGGGGCTGCATCCTGAGGCTCATAAACCCGGACACGAACCTGCTTGAGATAAAGGCCTCGTTCGGGCTCCCGATGGAACAGGGCCGCCGGACGGACCTGAAGCTGGGCGAGAGCATAGCCGGGAAGGTGGCCGAGGAAGGCACACCCATACTCGTATCGGACGCCTTCGAAAGCCCGGAGTTCTTAAACGTCACCGGCGCGGTCGCACGCTCCCTGATCTGCGTGCCCTTAGTCGCCAAGGACAACGTAATAGGGACGATTGCGCTCTACGACAAGGAAGACCCCTCGCGGCTTGGCGAGCAGCCATTTTCCGAAGTTGACCTGCACCTTTTGACGACGCTCGCTTCCCAGGCCTCGATGGCGGTGGAAAACGCGTTCATTTACGAGCGGGCCGAGGAACTTGCCCTTTTAAACGAGAAGCGCGCGCGCGAGCTGTCCTTCCTGTACGACATAGCGAACGCGATGCGCACCACGCTCCGCCTGGAGAAGTTACTTCACATTATACTCACCGCCGTGACGATGGGCGGCGGGATGGGGTTTAACCGGGCGATGCTCTTCCTTGTGAACGACAGGACGAAGACACTCCAGGGGATGCTGGGGGTTGGGCCGTCTTCCTCGTGGGAGGCGGGCGAGATATGGTCCCGGCTGGGGAACAGGCCGGTGAACTTCCGGGACTGGAACATCTCGGACAAGGAGGTCGCCTCGCAGAAGGAGTCCTCGTTCAACCGCACGGTGAAGGGCCTGCGGTTTTCCTACGAGGACGACCGGTCGGTATTCGCGACCGCGATACGGGAGAAGCGGGCCATATCCCTGGCGGACGCGGAAAGCGACCCGATGGCCGGGCCCGAGATTTACGCGATGGTGGGGGCGAGGGAGTTCGCGGCGGTGCCGCTGGTGGCCAAGGACAAGGTGCTCTCGGTCGTCATCGTGGACAACAAGTTTACCGGAAGGGCCATAAGGGACGAGGACCTTAGGATACTGATGATGTTCGCGAACCAGGCCGGGCTGGCCGTTGAGTCCGCCGTGGCGTATTCCAACCTGGAGCACGCGAACAGGGAGCTGAAAGAGGCCCAGCACAGGCTTATACAGTCCGAGAAGATGGCGGCGCTTGGCGAGATGGCGGCCTCTATCGCGCACGAGATAAAGAACCCGCTCACGGTAATCGGGGGGTTTGCGACCAGGTTGGTCAAGAAGCAGGGCGAGGGCGAGGAATCCCGCTACGCCCGCATAATCAGGGACGAGGCCAGGAGGCTGGAGAAGATACTGGGCGAGGTGCTGGACTTCTCCAGGGAGATGAAGCCCAACTTCCAGCCGTACGACTTGAACCAGTTAACCAACGAGACGCTCCAGTTCTATGAAGACGAGTTCCGCGACAAGGGCATAACGCGCCGGGTGGACCTTTTGCCCCAGCCCTGCCTGATAATGATGGACCATCAGCAGGTAAAACAGGCGATTATAAACATAATCTCCAATTCCATGCAGGCGATGGAGAAGACCGGCATAAAGGAGATGACCTTCCGCACTTACATGGAAAAAGACCCGGTACGCGCCGTCCTCTCCATCTCCGATACCGGCGGCGGGATACCGGCCGATATCCTGGAAAACATCTTCAACCCGTTCTTCACCACGAAAGTGACCGGTACGGGACTGGGACTTGCGATAACCAACAAGATAATCAAAAACCACGGCGGAGACCTGGAACTGGACAACAGGGAAGGGACTGGCATAACGGTTTATATCAAACTTCCGTGCCGGGAGGTTTTTCCATCGGCAGAAGTTAAAAAGGGGGAATAATTATGGCCAAAAAAATACTTGTCGTGGACGACGAGGAGCATGTCCGCCAGCTTTTCAAGGAAGAGCTGACCGAGGAGGGCTACGACGTCATACTGGCGGCTGACGGCCCCGAGGCGATACGCCTGGTGGACGAGGTCCAGCCGGACCTCGTGACGCTGGATATCAGGATGCCCGGGATGGACGGCATCGAGGTGCTCCGGGTGCTGAAGGAAAAAAAGCGAGACCTGCCGATGATAATGGTGACGGCGTATCCGGAGTACAAGCATAACTTCGGGGTGTGGGCGTCCGAGGCCTATGTCGTAAAATCCGGCGACCTGAAAGACCTGAAGGATACGATCAAGCGGGTGCTGGGCTGACATGGGCCGGATGGAGCGAATCCTCGAAGGGATAAGGACCGGCTCTCAGCCGGAGCTCTCCCGGTACTGCTACGAAATTATAACGCACTGGAAGGATATTCCGGTCACGCCCCTGCTGTCCCTTAAGGACCAGCTTGCGAAGATTGGCCTGGAGCAGAGGGAGGCGGTCCTTCAGGAGGCCCTTATCTCCGTGGCCCTGAGACGGCCGGGCCCGTTCCGGGAGATAACCTCAAAGCCTTCGCATCCCTTGTGGAGCGCGGCCGCGGAGATACTTTCCGAGACGGGGATACCTGAAGACCTGGACCTCCTGATAGGGCTCATCGGGCATATCCCCAGGAAAAACCTGCCGGACCTGGTCCGGGCGATTGGGCGCTTCAGGACGGAAAGGGCGGTGGAGGCAATTTCTCCCTACCTGCTCTCGGAGGACGAATCGGCGGCGTTCGAGGCGACGGTGGCGCTGCGGGACGACGGCGGGAGGGCGGCCCTGACAATGCTTAAGGAAGCGCTCCGGATAATAAAGGCATCCGGAGGAGGGAGGCCGGTAATGCTCGAAGCGATAGTAAGGGACATGGAAAGAAAAGCGTCCTGAAGCCGCCGGTTACTTTTTGTCCTTTTTGGCCCTGTACATCGTAAGGTCGGCATTCCTGATGGTATCGTAGAGGTCCATCCCGTAAGCCGAGGCGCCGAGGCCGTACGAGACGGAGAGCGTCAAATCCGACAGGCTTTCCGACAGGTCCTTCGTCCTGGACCACTCCTCGCTCTGGCGGCGAAAGCGGTTAATCAATACCTCGCCTTCTTCCAGCCCGCTATGCGGCAGCACTATAACGAACTCGTCCCCGCCCACCCTCGCGATTACGTCCTCGTGCCTGGTATTGTCCATGAAAATCTGGGCGGCCTTCTTAAGCAGTATGTCACCCGCCTCATGCCCGTAGCTGTCGTTGGCCTTCTTCAGGTCGTCCAGGTCCGCGTATATGATCGTATAGGGACAGCGCCTCCTCTTGTCGGCCTGGTTTTTGACCTGCTCGTTCTGGAGGTAGAGGTCCAGGTAGTGCTTGTTGTAAACCCCCGTCAGGCCGTCCACGTTCGCCCGGCGCTTCAGTTCGTCCTCTTCCTTCTTCTTCGCGGTGGTATCCGTGACGATCTTGAGGACATGGGTGACTACCCCTTCCTCGTTCTTTATGGGGATGCTCTTGTTCTCCGTGGTGACCGTCCTGCCCAGCAGCTCTCCCGTGCGGGAGTGGGACTCTTCCTTGCCGCTTAGGAACGCCTTTCGCACCGCGCAGTCCTCGTGGCAGACGTTGTCCTTCCCGCCCAACACCACGTAGCACTTCTGGCCCAGTATCTCGCCCATAGGCTTGTCTATGAAATTGCGGGCGCCGAACTCGTTCATCTCCACGTAGTTCATGTCGGAATCCACCAGGGCCAGAAGCGAGGGGACGTTGCCAGCGATTTTTCTCTGTATCTCTATCTGCATGAGCAGCTTCGCGTTCGCATCATTTAACTTCCGGGCGTACTCCAGCAGTTCGTCCTGGCCTTCCTTGACCTTGCTCTCCAGGTTGAAGGAAAGGCTCTTCAGCTCCTCCTGGCTCTGCTTGTACTGGATACTCCTTCGTTCTATCTCTTGCCGGAGCCGCGCGTCGCGTTCCCGGAGCTTGCCGACCAGAACCCCCGCGCCGCCCATTACGAATACGGTCCCGGCGATAAATATATTGGTAACCATGCCAGGGCCGAATGTCAGGAGGTGCCCCTGGAGATATTGCCCCAAGGGAAGGTTCCGGCGGAAAATTATATAATGCAGGAATACATGGAAGACCGGGGCACTCAAGCCAACGAGTGCGCCGATCAACCCATACTTGACTTTTTCGTTCTGATGCATCGGAAATACCTTGTTATTGCGGAAATTACATACCGCAATTGAGGATTCTAATTTAGAATAAAATCAAAGTCAAGGAAGTTGACGGTGTTTAAATAAAATTAATATTGACAAAGGCCCGATAGATGTTGTATTCTTTGTGCAAGGTCGTACCCGTTAAAGGTACCCCGCAAGGTTTTCTAAAAACTCCCATACCGCCTCAATCACCCAGTAATGCGATTTAAAATTGGCGCCGGATCAATTAAAAAACAAACCTCTATGGCCGTCATGTCTTTTGGCGCAGCCGCGAATAATTCAAACATTCCCAGGATAAGCCCTTATAAATAAATCAAGCCTCTAGAAAGCCTTTATCCATTCCTTAGGAAAAAACCGCATGAAAGAGCAAGGAGCATCGATGAACATAGTGGAACTGAAGGAAAAAAGCATTGGCGAACTTACCTCCATCGCCAAGGACTTAAAACTCGAAAACGCAAGCGGCCTGAGAAAGCAGGAGCTGATATTCGCCATACTCCAGGCCCAGACCGAGAAAAACGGCCAGATTTACGGGGCCGGAGTGCTGGAGACCCTGCCCGACGGTTTCGGTTTCCTGCGCGCGCCGGACTACAACTACCTCCCGGGGCCGGACGACATATACGTCTCCCCGTCCCAGATAAGGCGTTTCAGCCTCCGCACCGGCGACACGGTAGCCGGCCAGATACGCCCCCCGAAGGAGGGAGAGCGCTACTTCGCCCTGCTGAAGGTGGATACTGTAAACTTCGAATCGCCGGAAGATATGCGCGACAAGATACTCTTCGACAACCTGACCCCGCTCTACCCGGAAGAGAAAATAAACCTGGAGGTGGCGGGCGACATGAACACGCGGGTCATGGACCTGGTCACCCCGATAGGCAAAGGCCAGCGCGGCATGATCGTCGCCCCGCCCCGCACCGGCAAGACCATGATCCTCCAGTCCATCGCAAAAGCCATCACGAAAAACCACCCGGAAATAATCCTCATAGTCCTTTTGATAGACGAGCGGCCCGAGGAAGTGACCGACATGGTCCGGCAGGTAAAGGCCGAGGTCGTGTCATCGACCTTCGACGAGCCGCCGCAAAGGCATGTCCAGGTGGCCGAGATGGTCATAGAGAAAGCCAAGCGCTTAGTCGAGCATAAAAAGGACGTGGTGATTCTCCTGGACTCTATTACCCGTCTTGCCAGAGCGTACAATACCATCGTCCCCCCAAGCGGCAAGGTCCTCTCCGGCGGCATAGACGCGAACGCGCTCCAGAGGCCGAAGCGCTTCTTCGGCGCGGCCAGGAACATCGAAGAAGGCGGTAGCCTGACGATTATAGCCACCGCGCTTATCGATACCGGCTCCAGGATGGACGACGTCATATTCGAGGAGTTCAAGGGCACGGGTAATAACGAGCTTCACTTAGACCGCAAGCTCGTCGATAAACGCGTCTTCCCGGCCATAGACATAAACGGCTCCGGCACCAGGAAAGAAGAACTCCTGGTGGATGCGAACACCCTGAACAAGATGTGGGTCCTGAGAAAAGTCCTAAACCCGCTCTCGACGGTGGAGCAGATGGAGTTCTTAATCGAGAAGCTCCGCGCGACCAAGACCAACCAGGACTTCATCATGTCGATGAACAAGTAAAGGGGCCAGGGGGAACCTAAGGGGCTGGGTAGGAGAACAGCGCAAGTCCCAACTCTGTGGTTTCCAGCCATGGGGCCGCAAAAGATAGGCCGCCGGCAAAAGTAAAGGGGCCAATCGGGCGGGAAATTTGTCATGCCGAGCATTGCTTCGATCCGTCGTTTCAGCTTTTTACAAAGGCAACCCATCTCGGGTTGCCTTTTTATTTTGCAAATAATCGCAAAGGATGTTATTAGTTAATATAATTTTCGCCACAGGAGGAAACTTTATGAAGAAAAGGCCTATTTCGATTTCAATTATCGCGTGGTATTTGATTGCAACATCGCCATTGGCTTTGTTTTTTGCTGTAAGAGGCTTTAATGATCCGGCAGTAAAACAATTAATGAGCCAGAATCCCATGCCGATACCTGTCCAATATTTTCAGCTGTTGTCTAGTCTGCTTATCAGTTTCGTCTGTGGAATTGCAATGCTCAAGGGCCGGAACTGGTCAAGATATCTTTATGTAATCTGGGGCGCCATCGGTTTCATAATCGGCATTGTTATAACACCTTTTAAAGTTATGATGATCCCTGGGATTTTAATTCTCCTCGTTGTAGTCTTCTTTTTGTTCCGTCCCAAGGCGAACGAGTTCTTTCGCCCCGGCCCTGACGAGACATTGTAAATGACGCCCGAAATAATAAAAAAGGTATTTAAAGTAATAGGCATCATTTTGTATGTTATGGCCGGATTTTTTATTATGATCGTCAGCCTTTTCGCTTTTTCAAACATGCCGACCGAGACAATGAAAGCAAAATTTGGGATTATGGGTATATTTGCAATACCCGCCGTCCTTTTAATGATAATCGGCGTCGCCTTCAACAGGTTCAAAAAATGGAAAACCGCGGTTGGAACCGTGCTTATATCCGCAACGGGCATGGTGATTTTTACCGTTATTACATTTGTTTGTATTCGATTAGACCCAAATGCCAATAAATTATTCAACCAGCAGACGTTCGATCAGCAGATGCTCAAACAACAGATGTTAAGGCAGCAAATGATAGGACGAAATGACCTTCCACTGGATGCCTTTAAGTCTATTCCAGGCAACCCGTTCGATATGTTTTCCGATTATGCGACCGGTTTTAGTATTTTGCTGATTTTATTGATTTCAGGAATTTTGTTAGTCAGGTTAGAAAAAAGAAAATTGAACAATAAAGAGGCGGCCTGCGAATAGGCCGTTTTTTTTGTTCATTTGACCTCTCCCCGCCTTCAGCGAAAATATCCCGGTTGAGGTAAAATATATAGTGGAAGCCATTCCAGATAAACGAGAAGTTCGATCTTTGGCGTGGACGTAAGGTGAGGAGGGGTTACAGATGAAAAGGCTTATTTTAATAGTGGCGTCCCTTGCGGCAGTTCTCGTTACCGGGCCGGTTTTCGCTCGTGCCGATTACCGGCCGAATACAAATCTCGCCCCGGAAAATGAGCGGAGGCTCGACCAAGGCTTGCAAGTGCGATTCGAGGGGACTGTAAGGCGCATCGATATGAGGGAGGGCGAGCTTTGGCTCCGGAAACTTGATGGCGGGATGTTAGACCTGAAAGCCCCGCGTGAAAAACTCTCCAGATTAGCCCCCGGCGACATAATAGCGGTGGCCGTTGAACGCACCCCGAATGGAGTCGACCATGTCGTAAGGATGTGGAGGCAGATGGGAGAACGTAAAGGCTTACGGTTCGAGGAGATGCCTTAAACAGCGCCGTAGAAGGGCGCATAGCGGCGAAAAGGCGGCCTTTTCTTTAGGCCGCCTTTTTTATCCAGTTTACCGAGGCTTGCTGAACCTTGGCCCCTGCTCTTAGAATCCGGCCGCTTTCGGAAGCTCCCTCTTCTCAGGAAGTATCCCCATCTTCCCTAGTATGTCCGGAATCCCGTGGCAGAAGTTGTCTAACTTCGGCATAAACCCAAGCTCGCGTTTCGCCTTGTTGTTGCTCACCCGGACGGAGCTGTCGAGCGTCTGGGCCAGCACCTCCCCGTACTGCTTCGCGAAAAGCGTATAGTCCGTAGGCTGAGGCTCCGGTTTCCCAAGTTCCTTGGCTACGAAAGAGACTAACTCCTTCTGCCTCACGGGATGGGAATCCACAAAACAGTACCGCTCGCCGACCGGCATCTTGTCCAGGATAAGCCGATATCCTTCCGCCAGGTCGTCGATATGGATGAGGCTCTTGTAGTTCAGCCCCGGCCCGACCAGGACAGGCATGTCGTTCATGAGACCGGAGACCAGGTACTCAGGGAACCAGCTGCCCTGACCGTAGGCCCAGCCTGGAAAAACCTCGATTATGGGCACCTCCGCCTTCCGTGCCGCCTTCTCTATGTCCCAGTACCCTTCGGCGATCGGGATGGCGAGTCCGACGGGCTTGACCGGCATTACCTCGCTTACCCAGCTGTCCCCGTGGCTCCCGAACGCGGTGACGTGGTAGGTCAGGATCACGGCCTGCACTTTCGAAACGTGAGCGGCGGCGTTTATGAGGTTCGTCACCATCTCCGTGTGCGCTCGCCCGCGCCGCCCGGCCTCGTCGATAGATAACTTATCGGTAATCTTGAAAGGAGACGAGGCGCTGATAACTACGTCATGGTCCTGTACGGCCTCCTTCCACGGCCCCGGCACGAGCAGGTCGCCCAGAATCGGGGTCCCTCCAGCCGCCTTTACTTTCTCTTTATTTTCCTTGCTCTGGACCAGCCCGGTCACCTGGTGACCGGAGGAAATCAGTTTACGCATAATAGCCGAACCGATAAAACCGGTGGCTCCCGTGAGAAATACCTTCATTACGCACCTCCGTTCTACGACACCCTTGTCTACTCAAAGTATAGCACCGGCGCGGGCAAGGGCAAGGGGGACAAAAAATTCCCGCCTCTTAAGGGGCGGGAATTTTAAGGTCGCAATGGGAATTGACCGCTACGCGGCTTTTTCCTCCCTGTGGAGTATGCCCATTTCTTCTATCACGGCAGGCATCCCCTCCATGTACGAGGGATATTTCAGCTCTGGTAGAAGGGCCTTCCTCGTCCTTTCGCCCAGGACGCGGGTGGAGCAGGACATTGATTCCGCCGCGAGGTCGCCGGCGAGCCTGGCGTACGCCTCCATGTCCACGTTCTTCGGAGTGCGCCCGCCTATCGTCCTGGCGATGAAATTGGCCATCTCGCGCTGGGTGACGGGGTTTCCGTCCACTATGCAGTAGCGCTCGCCGAACGGCAGGGTCTCGGCCATCTTTGCATAGGCGCGGGCCAGGTCGTCCACGTGGACGAAGCTCATGTAATTGTTGCCTTCGCCGATGATGCGCATGGTCCCGTTCCTTATGCCCCGCACAAGGGTCTCGAACCAGCTGCCCGGGCCGTACACCCAGCCGGTGAAAACGTTCACCAGCGGCACGCGGGTCTTGCGGGAAGTCTTGTCTATATGCCAGTATGCGCCCGATACCGAGCGCTCGTAGCCGTAAGGGTTAATCTCGTCGTTTTCCATCACCCACTGGTCGCCCCTGTTTCCGAAACCCTGGACGCCGTATGAGACTACAACGCCCTTGGCGCCGGAGCCTTCCGCCGCCAGGAACAGGTTTCCAACCATCTGCCCGTGGTAATAGGAACGCCGTCTCGCCTCGCTGAGCGAGACTTTTTCACCGTGACGGACCGGCTGCGACGCGCTTATGATAAGGTCGGCGTCACGAAGCGCCACCGTCCACGAATCGGCTTCCAGCAGGTCTCCGACTACGACGCTCGCACCGGTCTGCTCTACTATGTCCGCTTTCGACTTCCTCCGGACGAGCCCTGTAACCTCGTGTCCCTGGCGTACAAGTTCCTTGCAAATAGCAGATCCTATGAATCCGGAACCCCCGGTCACGAATATTTTCATCCTCTCACCTCCCGCAAAATGCTTTTCAAGTTGGAATCGAATCGATATGCATTACTTATGAATATAACAGATATATTACATCTGACAAGCCGGGCTCATAATAACGATTCCTAAAAAACAGGCTATATAAAGCGCCATTGTCTGTTATAATTGAAGAAAGCCTTAATTCCGCCGCAAGTTACAGGGCGGCTATAAAAAAATAAACGGAGGAAAAAAAATGTTGAAAGGCGATGAAAACCTGGTGGACGCGCTTCTATTTGCATTCGGGCTGGAGAAAGGCTCATATGACTTCTATGTAATCGCGGCCTCCAAAATGGAAGACCCCAGGAGCAAGGAGGTATTCCTCTCGATGTCGGAAGTGGAGAGAGGGCACATGGCCGAGATAAGGCTCCTGTACTGCGGCATGGAGAACGAGGCCTGCCCGGTATCCATAGAAGAGATGTCCGAGGCGAGCCAGGGTCCGTACCTGGAAGGAGGGCGGCTGTTATCCGACGCCTTGAAGGAGTTGGACGTTGCCTTTCTCGACAAGGAGGACGCCCTGAAGGCGGCAATCAAGCAGGAGGGACAGGCCACGGTGTTTTACGAGAAGGCCGCGAAGAGGATGCAGGATTCCTACGCGAGGGTCCTGTTCGAGGAGTTCGCCAAAAAGGAGAAGAAGCATCTCGAAGAACTTTCACGCCTGCTGAGCCAGGAACGGGTCGCAGGGACACAATAGCCACGCAATAAAAGAGGGGGCCTGTGGATAAAAAAGCGGTCGCGGCCATGCTGGAAGAGATAGGCATCCTCCTGGAGATGAAGGGGGAGAGCCAGTTCCGCTCTCTGGCCTATATCAAGGCGGCGCGCGCGCTCAGGGCCCAGCCGGGCGAGATCGAAGAGATTATAAGGGATACTGATTTAAAGGGCATCAGGGGCATAGGGGAATCGACCCGGCAGAAGATACTGGAGATATACGAGACAGGGCGGTGCGGCTATTACGAAGAGATAAGCAGGTCCATGCCGCCGGGGATCGTCCAACTGCTCCGGGTTCCGAGCCTGGGGCCGAAAAAAGCGAAGGCCCTCTACGAGACTCTGAAAATCGCTTCCATAGGCGAGCTTGAATATGCCTGCAACGAAAACCGCCTCATAGACCTGCCGGGTTTCGGCGTAAGGACACAGCAGAAGATCCTCGAAAATATCGCCTTCCTCCAGAAACATTCGGAGCAGTACCTCTACTCGTTCGCCTCCTCCGAGGCCCAAAGGCTGTACGCCCCGCTGAAGAAATCCAAAGAAATTATCAGGATTGAAATAGGGGGCAGCATCCGCAGGAAAAAAGAGGTGATAAAGGACATCGACATCGTCGCATCTTCAGAGGACCCCGCGGGCGTGATGGAGTTCTTCAAGAAACTTCCCGCCGTGGAGCATATCGTGGCGGCAGGTGAGACGAAATCGAGCGTCACCCTGACAAGCGGGATAGCCGCCGATTTGCGCGTGGTCACGAACGAACAGTTCCCGTATGCGCTCCAGTATTTCACGGGAAACCAGGACCATAACGTAAGGCTTAGGGGCATCGCAAAAAAGATGGGTCTTAAACTGAATGAATACGGGCTTTTCAAAATAGATGACAACTCGCTTGTGCAGTGTGCTGAAGAGGCCGACATTTACCGTGCGCTGGGGCTGACTTACGTCCCGCCGGAACTGCGGGAGGACATGGGCGAGGTGGAGGCCGCGCAACAGGGAAAGCTTCCCGAACTGATAGAAGAAGAAGATATACACGGGCTGTTCCATATGCACAGCCGGTACTCGGACGGGAAAGACGAGATTTACGAAATCGCCCAAGCCGCCAAAAGGCACGGCTACAGCTACGTCGGCATCACGGACCACAGCCAGGTGGCGGCCTACGCAGGCGGGATGAAGGTAAGCGACCTGTTCGCCCAGCAGGAGAATATAGACAAGGTAAACGCAGAGGTCAAGGGCGTCCGTGTCTTCAAAGGCGCGGAGGTGGACATCCTGCCCGACGGCTCGCTCGACTACCCGGACGAGATACTGGATATGCTCGACTTCACGGTCTGCTCAATACATTCGAAGTTCAACATGACCGAGGAAGAGGCCACCAAAAGGGTAATCAGGGCGATGGAAAACCCGCACCTGACAATACTCGGCCA
>JBARKJ010000034.1:0-1998 GCA_049801375.1 Nitrospirota bacterium
TCGCGAAGAAATACGGCGCGCGAGCGAGGGCCCACCATAAGTTCGGCACAGCCGTCGTCATCATTCCCGGCGGCCCAAAGTTCGACGTCGCCACCGCCCGCACGGAATATTACGAGTATCCCGCGGCGCTCCCGACGGTGGAGCTGGGTTCCATAAAGAAGGACCTGTACCGGCGCGACTTCACCATCAACGCCCTTGCCATCAGGATAAACGAGAAGGGTTTCGGCGAACTGATGGACTTCTTCGGCGGACAGCGCGACCTGAAAGACAAGGCCATACGCGTGCTGCATAACCTGAGCCTTATAGAGGACCCGACAAGGGCGTTTCGCGCCATACGGTTCGAGGTGAGGATGGGGTTCACCATCTCGAAGCATACGCAGGAACTGGTAAAGAGCGCGGTGAAGCTGGACCTTTTCCACCGCCTCGCCGGGGGCAGGATATATGCCGAACTGCGGCTGATATTCAAGGAGACCGCGCCGCTATCGGCCATGAAACGGCTGGAGGATTTCGGGCTTCTCAAGTTCATCCATCCGAAGTTCAAGGTCACGCGGGAGATGGAGTCGATTTTTTCATCGATTGCGGAGACGCTCGCATGGTTCAAGCTTTTGTTCCTCGACATGGAATCGGACTCGTGGCTGGTATATTTCATGGGGCTCTTCGACCCCTTGACGGAGAAAGAGGCGGCTGAGCTCACGGCAAGGCTCACGATGCCGGAGAGGCACGCCAAAAA
The DNA here is from genome assembly GCA_049801375.1 of Nitrospirota bacterium. Taxonomy (GTDB): domain Bacteria; phylum Nitrospirota; class JACRHJ01; order JACRHJ01; family JACRHJ01; genus JBARKJ01. Next base: position 731 of record JBARKJ010000034.1, read on the forward strand.
GCTTTCTACGGCCAAGCGCGAAGGAAAGCGGGTCCTCGGGGAGTTTTACCGCCAGCCGGATATCACGCCCTACCATGTCTACCTTCTGCTCTCTGTGCTGCCTGTGGAGGCGCTCCTTTACATGATGGCGAAGACAAAGACGGCAAGCTCGAAGAAACACGTATCGATGTACTTGACGCAGTACAGAGACGTCCATACGGACTTGACCGGCGACGACCTGATGGAGATGGGGCTTCAGCCAGGCCCGCATTTCAAGAAACTGCTGGACAGCCTGCTCGAGGCGAAGATGGACGGGAAGCTCGCGGACCGTGTAGCAGAGGAGCGCTTTATAAAAGAGCGCATCAGAAAACAGCCAGAGCTTCTGAAGGCGGGGCTGGTTGTCAAAATCCGGAAGAGTCCCGGCATGGGCGCGGCTTGAAGCGGCTGATAATAAATGCGGACGATTTCGGTATGGCCGAGTCCGTCAACGACGGCATCATCAAGGGCCACGAGGAAGGCATAATAACATCGGCCTCTTTCATGGCCGGAGCGAAGGCGGCTGAACACGCCGCAAGGCTGGCAAAAGAACACCCGGCCCTCGGTGTCGGCGTCCATCTCTGCCTGACGTTGGTCAAGCCGGTCGCGGAGCCCTCCAAAATCCGCAGCCTCGTGCCCCGCGGCCTGCTCCCAAACGGCCCGTTCCCGCTTATGTCCCGCCTGCTATTCGGCTCCATAAAGATCGGCGAGGTGGAGATTGAACTGCGCGCCCAGATAGAACGGGCCCTCGCGCTGGGAATAAAGCCGGACCATATCGACGGCCATCAGCACGTGCACATGATGAAGCGGGTATTTGATGTCGTGATGAAGCTGGCGGAGGAATACGCCATCCCCGCAATGCGCTACCCGGTTGGGCCGGACGCCGGACAAGACCCGCGAGTCGCGCCCGTCCGTCGGCTTGAGAAATCCATATTTGAGGGCATCGCAAAGAAAAACAGGCGCGCACTCGAAAACGCCGGGATAAAGTTCCCGGACTACTTCTTCGGGTTCGTCGAGACGGGAAATCTTGATGCGGAAAAACTTTTGAACATCCTGAAAAATCTCCCGGACGGCACAAGCGAGCTGATGTGCCATCCCGGACTTCCGAGCGAAGATTACGCGGAAGATAACTGGGGAGCCGGCTGGGGAACGGAGCTTGACGCGGTGACGGACGGACAGATACAGGGGAAGATAAAGGCAGAAAATATACAGCTTATAAAATTCAGTTCTTTAAATCAGGAAGCATAACAATT
>JBARKJ010000035.1:0-2588 GCA_049801375.1 Nitrospirota bacterium
CCGCCCTGGGCGGCGAGAAGCGCGGCGCTCGCGGCGAACTCCACGGCCAGCTCTCTTTTGGTTTGTGTTGTGGTGCCGAAGTCCATCGAGGCCGATACGTCCACGGCGAGCATGACGGTTAAGTCTCTCTCCTCGACGAACGTCTTGATGTGGGGGATGCCCGTCCTGGCCGTCACGTTCCAGTCTATCGCCCGGACGTCGTCGCCTGGTACGTATTCGCGCACCTCCGTAAACTCGATACCCCGCCCCTTGAACGTGGACAGGTATCCGCCGGAGAGCGCGCCCTCGACCAGCCGTGAGGTTTTAATTTCAAGTCTTTTTATTTTGCGGAGTATTTCGTACGGGAGCATAAAACCTTTTCCACCTTTTTACGGAAAAAGGTGGAGCCAAAAACGTCCAAAAGTTTTTGGTGTTACCTTTTTCCAAAAAGGTAACGGTTTGGCGTTTATGGTATTATCGCGAACTTTATCCCGCGGCCGCCGATAAGCTCGTCGAACGCTATCTGGAGGTCGTCCAGGTTATACCTTCCTGATATAAGCTTCGAGACGTTCAGGCTGCCGGAGAGCAGAAGCTCGTATGCCGCCTTGACGTCCGAGGGCGTGAAATGGAACGCGCCCATCAGTTTTATCTCGTCGTAGTGGACGCGTCCGGCGTCGAAACAGGCGCGTGTGCCGGTCGGACAGCCCCCGAACAGCAGGACCGTTCCGCCGCGTCTCACAAGGGACGGCGAGTTCTCCCACAGGTCCCTGTTCCCGGTCGCTTCGATGACAAGGTCCGCGCCGAGGCCGTCGGTCTCTTCGGTCACCTTCCATGCGATGTCCTGGAGGTCGCCTTCCAGCACGGCGTCCGCGCCCAGGTCCTTCGCCGACTCAAGCCTATCCGCCCTCCTGCCCGCGACAATCACCTTCGCGCCGTGCATCTTCTGCACCATTAGGTGCAGAAGCCCTATCGGACCCGCGCCAAGTATCAGGACGTTCTTCGGCTTCTCGGCCTCGGTCATGCGGTATCCGTGCATGACGCACGCGAGCGGCTCCAGCATCGCCGCCTCCGGATAGGGGAGCGACTCAGGCTTCTTGAACATATTCGTCTTCACGACGCGTGCCGGGAGCTTTATGAAGTCCGCATACGCGCCCAGGACCTTTTCGTCCATTATGGTCGTGCAGAGGTTCTCCCGGCCCATCTTGCAGAACTGACACTCGCCGCACGGCGCGGAATGCACGGCCATGATAGGCTCGCCCTCCGACCAGCCTTCCACCCCTTCGCCGATTTTATATATGTCGCCTGAGAACTCGTGCCCAAGCGGCGAGGGCATCGGTATTTTCGGATGGCCCCGGAGATACGCCTTTATGTCCGTGCCGCAGGTGAGCGCCGCCTTCACCTGCACGACGACCTCGCCCGGACCGGGCGTCGGCACCGGGGCCTTGCGGTTGATTTCCATCACCTTCGGGCTTATCAGTATCGCGGATTTCATAAGGAGATTTTAGCAGAACTGGCTTTAAAAGCAAAAGATTAAAAGGAGGGCGCGGTTACTTCGCTTTCTGGCTCGTCTACTTTCGAATTAATTTTTTTCCCATGTTTCATGCATCCAAGTTGCCATTTCTGATTTTCCAAAACCGGCCCATGCAGTAGGATCGCCAAAGGCTTGCATAACCATAGTATGAGCATTGGGAAGAATTTCACTTATCTTATCCCTTAATGTCACAACAGTCCAATTGCCGGTGGCATCAACCACAAACCACAAATCGCTAAACCAATGCCAATAGCCGAAGTTAATCTTTAAATATTCTGTTAATTTATTTTGCTGTTCAGCGGTCGCATTATCGACAACTATCATAAATCGGTTACTCATCGTTGAGCTTCCTCGGTCGAGCTTCCTCATTTGTACCAATTTTTGAATCGATTAGTTTATACTTCTCCTGTGGTTCTTCTATAAGACCGGTAATGTTATCTCCCATTAAACCTCGTTCAATTGCCATTTTTGAGAGAGTATAAACTTCTGAGCGCAAGGCATCCCTATCATTAAATAGTAAATATATATAGGCCGAGAGGTAAGTAAGGAGTACAAGTCCGAAGGAAATTAGAATCGCAATCAATATCCAGTGGGGAGCTCCAGCAAATATGATTATCGGAATGCTGGTCAATAGCATTCCTAGTCCCCATTGTAGTGAATGTAGAGCGGTTGACCGCGCCCCTTTAGCATTCGCTTCATGGAAAAAATGTGAATAATTGAGCATAGACAGTCCTGTAAAAAAATTAAAAAAATCAATATACTTTAAAACATTTCACTGTAAGGTGTCAAATGATTTTATCCTCCTACAAAAGCTAGGAACACGCATCCCATATTTTCTGCTCTTAATAGCCTTTCCCGCTAAATCGGCCAAGTCATCGTCCGTCCTCATTTATCCATATATAAATGGAAAAATCGACGAATTTCACGCGGTATCGGATTCATGACGTCCGTAAGGGCATTACAATCCATATTAGGGGGTCCGGGAGGGGTTTGTGAGACGTCCGTTTTTAATGGATTGGCGGTATTTTTATCCCTATCTTAAAAGGAGTTACGTCCCTATTGCGAACAATTTCGGCGG
>JBARKJ010000036.1:0-16972 GCA_049801375.1 Nitrospirota bacterium
CGGTCACGTCTATTAATTTGCCGCTCTTTTTCTTCTTCAGCCTGTCGAGGACTGACAGCTCGACCTTCGCCTTATATTTTCCATAATACTCAAGCTCGTCTTCCTTGAGTCCCAGCTTCTTTGCTACCTGTCCTATAGGCAGCATCTTCGCCGCCTGCGCTATATCTATATCGCTGCCCACCTTTTTCTTTGCCATCCCGTAAATCCTCCTTTTCGGACTCTTGGAAAATAAAAAGCAAACCGTTACCTTTTTGGTAAAAAGGTAACGCCAAAAACTTTGGTTTTCTTTTGCGTTACTTTTCTTTTTTCCAAAAGAAAAGTAACGGTTTAAAAAAGGGCGGCCAGCGAGGCCGCCCCTCTAATATTTAAATGCCACCCGTACCTTTGTGGGCCTGGGCGGACGCCTCCAGCTTGCGGCGGTCGGCCATGTCCATCAGGACCTTCTCAACGCCGAACTTGCCTTTTTCGTACTTACGAAGCTTCAGGTCCTCGCGCTTCTTGTCTATATGCGCGAGAGTAGCCGCGAGCATTTCCTCTTTTCCGGGGATAAACTCGAGCTTACCGCCGATCTTCTTCTCCCAGCCCTCGCTCATTAATTTCTGGACGGTGGGCGAAGCCGCGATGGGGGACTCCACGCCGAAGATGACGTACAGCCCGGATGCCACGGCGTAAAACGCGATAGCAAGCGCCTTCTCGCTCATCCACTCCGGCGCGATGCCGACGACGGGGATATCGGAGATGTCATCGCCTAAGCCGCCTTCCTGCGCGACCGCGGTGAGGACGGTAAGGATGCGGGAATTGTCCACGCAGGAACCCATGTGCAGAACCGGCGGGATGCCTATCGCCTCGCATACCTCCCGGAGGCCGGGCCCGGCCATCTCCATCGTCTCTGGTGTCATCAGTCCGGCCTTTGCGGAGGCATGAGCGCCGCATCCGGTCTGGACGACCAGCACGTCGTTCGCGATCAGCTCGCGCACCAGGTAGTCATGGAGGCTGTCCTGGTCGATGCGGGGGTTGTTGCAGCCGACTATGCCCGCCAGTCCACGGATGCGCCCGGAGATGATGGCGTCGTTAAGCGGTCTGAATGAGCCCCTGTATCTGCCGCCCTGCATGTACTTGATATACTCGTGGGAGAAACCGGCGACCATCGCCTTTCCCGACTCCGGTATGCGGGTGTCCTTCCTGTTGGGGTAGTTGTCGCAGGCGAGCTTGACTATCTTCTTGGCCACGTCCAGCGCATGCAGCTCGTCGAACTCGACATGCGTAGCGCCGGGTATTCTGCCCTTTGGAGAGGTGGTAACGAGCTTCGTGTGGAAGCCCTTGGTTATTTCACCGAGCGCAGGCATTATGCACTGCACGTCCACGACCATCGCCTCGACCGCGCCCGTCAGTATCCCAAGCTCCTGGTTCAAGAAGCCGCCCGCGGACTTTATGCCGTGGCGAAGCAGTATCTCATTCGAGGTGCAGCACATGCCGACCAGGTTTATCCCCTCCGCGCCCTTGGACTTGGCGTACTCTATCATGTCCGGGAGTTCAGAGGCGACCACTATCATCTCGGAGAGCGTCGGCTCGTGCCCGTGGACGACGATATTGACGTGATTTGCCTGGAACGCGCCAAGGCTGTCCTCGCTCTTAAGGGGCTTCGGGGTCCCGAACAGGATGTCCGAGAAGTCCGTGCCTATCATCGAGCCGCTCCAGCCGTCGGCAAGCGAAGTCCGGAGCGCCGAATCGAGTATGTCCTCGGGGTCGGTGTCCACGCCCATCGTCGTCCTGTGCATAAGCTCGCAGACCTCGCGGTCAACACCTCTTGGAACCAGACCAAGCTCGCGCCACAATTCCTGGCGTTTCTTCGTCGCGGTGCGGATGTAGGAGACCTCGCCCTTCTGCTGTCCGAAATCCTTGAGCGCGAACTCCGCCACTTCTTTCCCGACCTCGTTCTTCGTCTTGCCCGTGATGTCTATGCCGAACTTGTTAGCGACCGCCAGAAGCTTCTCCACGTCCTTTATCTGGTAGTCCTTGGTATGCTCCTCCGCCGCCGCCAGCAGGGTGTTCGCCACGTCTCTCGCGTGGTCGGAATGGGCGGCGGTGCCGCCGGCCACCATGCGGGCTATGTTCCTGGCGGTAACTGTCGCGAGGCTCGCGCCGCATACGCCCCTGAGGGCGTCTTCGCCGTCCTTGCTCTTAAGGCGGCATGGCCCCATAGCGCATATCTTGCAGCATGCGCCCTCGGAGCCTATCGGGCAGGCCTTCATGTTGTCAGACCTGGAGAATGCGGTAGGTATATTGCACTCCTCCGCGTATTTGAGAAGGTCTACCGCGCATTTGTCAATGCTCGACGCCTTCCTCTTTTCTTTTTTCTCTTCGCTCATTTCTATTTCCTCCTACAGAATTGAATCCATCGTAAGCGCCGGGTGGCCTTTCTCGCTCAGGAACTCCAGCATCTTCTCGCTGTCCTCGGCTATGGTCTCGTCGCATATCATGTCGATGAAACCGGGCATGCCTTCCTCCTCGGAACGCCTTATCAGGTCTTCGCGCAGGGCCTCCTTCAGAGATTTGGGCATCCATACCAGCCTCCCCAGTCCGCCATCCGCCCTCAGGAACTTCTTGGACGTAATGAAGAACTTTCCTATGCCACCGAAGCCGGGGGCCTGCACGCCGCCGCCGACCGTGCCCGCGAGCGTCGAGAACTTCATCCCGATGGGCGTCATGCCGGTATAGCCGCGGTTCACGACCATGAACCCGTTGGCCTCCGGCACCAGCGCCACGATGCACTCGAAGCAGCCGCACGAGGTCATCGGCGCGTCCATTATGGAGTACGCCGAGAAACCTTCAAGCGTCTGGTGGGAAGCCTGGAATACGTAATCGTCGACGCCCTTCCAACGCCCCTTGTAGTCGTCCGTGCACTCGCCTTTCAGTACCGGCTGGTTGGGGCCGGTCGGGTCTATCTCGTAGGCCGCCCTGGCGTCCAGCCAGTTGTACGCGCCGCACAAGCCCAGCCTCTCCGGTGAGATGACGCAGGCGTGGTTCGGCGCGAAAGACTGGCAGAGCAGGCAGGAGTAGAAAGTATCCACGGACTCATCCGTCAGGGTCGAAACCCTCTCGTTCCTGGCCTTATAGACCGCTCTGGCCTGCTCTTGTATTTCCTTCACCTTGTCGTCGTCCAGGTACAGCTTCACCTGGACCTTGTCCACGATGGCGGGGAACTTATTTTTCACCATAACGTACACTATATCGCCCAGGTGCTTTATCCGGAAGCCGTCGCCATAGGCCTGCGAGGATATCCTCATCCAGTTCACATCTCTCTGGCCCATGTGCCAGACACCCTGGGCGCAGTTTATGTAGTCGTGGAGCTTGCGCTCTATTACCGGCTCGAAGTCCGGGTTCATCTTCCTGCCCGCGACTTCTATCATCAGCGCCATCGGGAGTTGGACCGGCTTGCCGGGCGCGGCAGATTCGATCTTGGCCAGTGTCTCCGCCGATGCGATGACCTCGATCTTGCCGTCCTCTATTTCGGACAACTCCCTCGCCGTCACCCACTCGAACGAGGCGGTCTTCTGCCCGCCGAACTCGTAAACGGTGTCTTCCTTCCTGATGCGCTCGCCTTCGAACGCCGGGCCGTACGCGACGGGGACCGGGACCTTGGTTATGATAATCTTCAGGCCCCTGGTCTCAACGCATGTATCGACTATCTTCTTATGGTCTGTCTGACTTACGACGTGTTCATAGGTGCAGACGCCGGTGGGGCGGATTTCCGGGACTTCCGTGTCGCATATCGCGGGGAAGCCATAAGTGATTGCGCCCGCGCCGGTGGACCATATCAGGTCGCTCATCGGGCCCAGGACCATTGCGAATGCGAAGACGCGGTCCTTGTTGTATTTAAGGACGCTTAGCGCGTCGCCGCCCTTCTTGCCGCCGAACATCAGGGCGCCCCTGCATGCCCAGTCGCCTGCGTAGAGCGCGTGGTAGGTCTCCGGCCCGAGCGCGACCAGCCTTGCGTCCCAGCCTATCTCCACGCCCTTCCTGAGGAGCTGTTTGGCGACGTTATCGCCGTCCACATTGCCGCAGAGGAAGGTAAGGATGTTTCTCTGCTGGAGGTCGCGGCATATCTCGACGGCTATCTCGTCGGTCGGGGCCTTGCCGATTATAACCGCGAAGCCCGGCATGGTTCCGTCGACGAGCTGTACACCCAGGTCCCTGAGTATCGTGTCCGTGATGAAACCGTTATAAGTCAGGTCGCCATCTACGACGGGCTCCAGGCCCAGGACGTACCTGGCCGCGAGCAGTATCTCCTCCGCGAAAAGCGTGGCCTGGCCCGCGTCCAGCGTCTCGCCCAGGTATGGCAGGTATTCGTTTGCCGCCGGTTCCGCGGAGAGCATCCCCTTCGCGTAGTCCAGGGCATCCTTCATCTGGCCCAGGGTCTCCACCTTCATGCCGGTCATGCCGAAGACATGAGGGAGATAAAACGCGGTGTCGGGGAACTCGAACTTATAATCTTCTCCCTTGGCCGCTATAGCCTTATTCAGCGCTTCCTCCGCCTCGGCGACTATCTTGTGAGAGCCGCGTATGGCCGCTGCTGCAATGTGTCTCGACATAAATACAACCTCCTTGCCCGCTTAAGCGGCAGCCGTCTTGTTCTTGAGAAATGCCGGGAGCGCATTGGCTTCCCTCGGCCCTACTGTAATTTTCCAGCCAGGCAGTTTGTCTTCGAGCGCGCCCGAGAGGACAGCCACGTAACCGGGTATTATCAACTCCTTGTGGGAGATTTTGCTTTCAATGCCTGATTCCTGGATATACTGCGCGATCTTCGCCGCGGTGAACTTGCCCGCCGCCCACGCTGTCAACACCGAAAGCCCTTCCGTCTCCATGACCGCAAGCCAGCTCGGCACTTTTGAGTTCTCCACCTCGCCCAGCACGATGAAGTACGTAAGGGAGAAGTTCGTCGTGATAAGGAGCGGCGCGTTCTCTTTCGCGTCGCCCACCTTGTACACGTTCTGCCCCACCTGCATCGGGACCTGCGGGTCTGTATAGATGTTCTGCCGAAGCGAGATGAGCGCGACCGTCTTCCACCTGGAAATATCCGAGAGCACGATGATGGACGCGTATTTCGCGATGGCCACGGCCGCAAGCGCCTGTTCGACGTATGGGTCTGAATTGACCGCGAAGGAAATAATCGGGAACCCCAGCGGCTTAAAACCCTTCTTCAGAGCGGCGCGGCGGACCTGGGTATACTGCTCTATCATGTCCTTGGGCTTTCTTGCGCCGGTATCTATGACGATATCCTTGAAGCCCATCCCGACTATCTTTTCAGTAAGCTGGGAGACTGCGTCCACCCCGTCGGCCTTCACGGAAAGAGACGAGCCCGAACCCTTGGCGAGGTTTACCATCGCATCGAGATTGTCCGCGTTCGCGCCGGAGATAAGGGGCTTTTTGCCCGCGACGTGCGGCAGCGCGGCCTCGATGGCGGCAGAGTTCTCCGACACCAGGATGATGCCCGCGGACGGGGCGGCGGAAGCCACCTTCGCCACGGCGGCGGCAAATGTCGCCGGGTCGCCGGAGGCATTTTCCACCGCGATCAACTCTACGCGGAGCTTCTGGCCCACGCGCTCGATTTCAGACTCGGCGACGGCCTTCGCCTTGGCCTCGATCTCCGTGTCGGTATCCTTGATAGCAAGCGCAAACCCGCAGGGGTTCACGAATTTTTTCTCATGCCTGAAGAGCACCGTCTCCTCGCCGACCTTCAGCGCCCCCGCTCCCGCGCCTATGGTAATGCCTTTAATCGGCGGCTCGGAAGCCGCGCCGAGGAACGCCTTCGCGTCTTCCGAGGCGTCGGGGCAGGCATCCAGCGTGGCCTGCTTCGCAGCTAACTTCATCGCGAACGCCAGGCAGGTAGGATGGCCGCATTTCTTGCAGTTAGTCTTCGGCAAATGCTTGAAAATTTCTACGCCGGACAGAGCCATTTTAAATTATCTCCTTTCTTTCGTTAAACGAGCTCATCGATCATCTTTACCACCGTCTCGATAGCCTTCGGGTGGCGCATGATGAGCAGGTCTGACCCGGCCATAAGGAAGCTCATTGCAGTCGTGGCTTCCCATCCTATGCCTCTGTCCTCGACCGGCCCCCACATCGGCTGGTCGGACTCCGGCGCCATCGTCTCCTTTACCTTCCATACGTACATGCCCACGTCGTTCACCATCGGCGGGGCCATTGTCGCATCGTTCTGGAAGAGCGCCGCGGAGCGTATCCTCTCCATGACGGAGTAGGTATATTCTATGCCGTAGCCCAGGGCGGAAGACATCGGGTCGGTGACAATTTTACCTTTGTCGAAGCCCATCTGGGTGATGAGGATGTTGAGCTGTTTCGCCAGGTTCACGTCCAAATCGCTCATCGCGATCAGCTTGTGTCCGGCCGCCATCGCCGTCGCGACGATGGTCTTGTAATTCGCTTCCTGCGCCTTTCCGATAAGACAGTTCTTGCCCTGAGCGGCCTCGCAGGCGCTTTTGAGTACCTGCGCGTCCTTCTCGGCGTTATTGCTGCCCAGTATTATAAGCGGCACGTCTATCGCCGCCAGGACGTCTTTTACGGTCTTCGCGGCCTCCTCAGCCGTCCTGTTCTGTCTGTCCGGGTGCGTGCCGATAAGCCGGAGGGCTATCATCTGAGCGCCCAGGTCGTCCTGGCAGTGCTTCGCCCATTTCACGGGGTCGGAGCTGACATCTTTATAAACATCCTGGAGCGTCTGAGGCCAGTCCTCTGGCGGCACGTCCTGTATCTCATAGGCTATGACAGGCTTGTTCGGCACGGAGCCCTCGAAAGCCAGGAAAGGCAGCGTGTTCTCTCCGCCTATCTTGACTGCCCTGGGTCCGGTCCCGATCTCGACTTCATAGACCTTGCCGTTATACGTTTCCTTCGGAACGACGAAAGCCATTTTTTTGTACCCCCTTTACATTTCCAGATAGCTGTGCGCGTAGAGTGTTTTTCCCATCAGGATGTCAACGGTCTTTATGACGTCGATCATCTCCTTCTCCAGCGGGTCGATAATCGCCGAGTCCAACCCCTCGTACATCAAGAGCGCGGTATATACGCGGTTGAGCAGAGGCCGGAGCTCCTTGGGCGCTCCGTTCGATATATTTGACAAGCCGACGACAGTCTTCATTGGCGGGTCGTTCAGCTCCCTGAACATCCTTATCGCGCGGATGGACTCGAGGCTCTTCTCCTGCGAGAACGGCACCGGCATGATGAGCGGGTCGAGATATATATCTTCCATCGGGACGCCGCACTCGACGGCCTTGCCCATTATCTCCGCGGCGATGGCGCAACGGTCCTCGGCCAGTGCGGGGATGCCCTGCTTGTTAAGCGTGAGCCCGATTATCAGCGAGTTGTACTTCCCGGCCAGAGGCATCATCATGTTGAGCCTCTCCTCTTCGCCGGAAGCGGAGTTTATCAGGGCGCGGCCCCAGGCGTTGTCGTGGGCTTTAAGTCCCGCTTCCATCGCCACCGGGTTGGTGGTGTCCAGGCACAGGGGGACGTGCGCCACTTCCTGCACCGTCTTGACCATCCAGTCCATCAGTTCGTCGCCCTTTTCTTCGGCTGGCCCGATGTTGATGTCCAGCATCCCGGCTCCGCACTTGACCTGGTTAATGGCCATCTCCTGAATAGGGCCCTTGTTCCTGTCCATCATCGCCTGACGCTGGAGCTTTGTTATTACGTTAATCCTCTCTCCGATAATCAGCATATCTTTCCTGCCCTCCCTTTCGCGATAAAAGAACCTGACGTTGCTTATATAATTAACCCGGAAATTCTCTTCCCGGAATCGCCCGTTATTTTAAAATCTCCCTTAGCTTCGCCGCGTCCTCTTCGGCAAGCGAGCCTTTCGCAAGGCCGACTTTAACCGTATGCCTGCCCAGGGCCGTATACAGCGAAAGCATCTCCGGCAGGTCTTTCTTCAACACTTCCAGGTGCCCTTCCACCGTCTCGACGTCACCCCTCGCTATCGGCCCGGTCAAGGCATCCGGCACGCCCACCCGTTCCACGTTATTTACCGTGCCACGGACAAGCGGCATGATGGCCTTGACCGCCTCGTCCCGCTTCATCCCCAGCGCCTCGTAGATCATCACGGCAAAGTCCAGAACGGCGACCAGGTAATTGGAGGCAACCGCCGCGCCGGCATGATACAGGGCTTTTTGCTCGCCCGGTATCATCACAAGTAACCCGCCCAGGGCCTCCACTATCTCTTTTCCTTCCGGCACCGCTCCCGCGTCGCCCTCGATGCTGAAGTACGAGCCGGGGAAATTTTTTACCGCCTGTTCGGACGACGCCAGGCTCTGCATCGGGTGTATCGATAGAGCGCCTGCCCCGGCTTTTCTTGCGGAGTCCAGTATTTTCGAACCGAGCGCCCCGCTCATATGCACCGCAAGAGACCCCTTGCCGAAACCGCCGCCCTGCGCTATTTTTTCGCAGGTCCCCTGGATTGCCTTGTCCGGAGTGGTGATGAAAATCCAGTCGGCCCCGGATGCGCCTTTTACCGGGTCGGTCCCCGGTTCGCCTCCGCCTATGAAGGAGGCCGCTGTCATAGCATTTTTCATGCTACGGGAAACGACCGACTGTATTTCGTATCCCCTCTCCCGAAGCACTCTGCCCACGGCCGAGCCGACAACGCCCGCGCCTATTATCGAAATTTTTTTCAAGGTATTTCCAGTCCATCTAAAATCTTATAGAACGCCGCGACCGCTTTAGATTCTTCAGGGAGCTTGGCCAGCGGCGTCCCCTGCATGTCGTACTGCGTAATCAAATCGTCCACCGGGACCGTGCCCGCTAAGGAGAGCCCCTGCTTCTCCACGGTCTCTTTAAGCTCTTCAGGCAGTCCCGCGCCGTTCACACGGTTCAGGATGAACACGCGTTTGGCCACCTTCAGACCCAGTTCGTCCACTATCCCGTTTACCCGCCCGGCGGTGAGTATGCCGCGCACGGACGGTTCCGAAATAATCAGCAGGAGGTCGATATTCTGGGTCGTCTCCCTCGACAGGTGCTCAAGACCCGCCTCGTTGTCGGTCACGATGTACGGGTAGCTGTCCTGCAGGTAGTCCGTGTACTTCCTTATGGCGTTGTTTGCCGCGCAATAGCAGCCCGGGCCTTCCGGGCGGCCCATCACGAGCAGGTCGAAGCCCTTGGACTCGACCATTGCCTGTGCGATGCGCATGTCGAGGTACTCGTAGAGCGACATGCCGTGCGGACGGCTGCCCGCGGTATCGGCAACATCTTCCCGTATCCGGCCCACCGTCTCGCCGCACTCGACGCCAAGCACTTCGTTCAGGTTAGAATTGGCGTCCGCGTCCACGGCCAAAACCGGGCCCTTCCTCTTTTCGGTCAAATACCGTATAAGAAGTCCCGTCAGGGTGGTCTTGCCCGTGCCGCCCTTCCCGGCGACCGCTATCGTAAATGCTGGCATTATATTTCCCTGAACTTCTTTTTTACTTCGGCGGCCTTCCCGCAGCTCATTTTGCCTTCCGGGCATTTGCCCTTGAGACAGCCGGGGCCCGCGCCTTTGAATATTACCGGAGCGACCTTCTTGACCTCGCGCAGCATTTCCGTGGCCATTGCCCGTATCTCCCACTGTGCGCGGTTGCAGCAGCGCACACGGAAGAAGTGAAGCAGCTCTCTTGCGTTCATCGTCACGACAATCTTCGTCTCTGCCGCGTTCGGCAGGAGAAAGCGCGCGTCCTGCTGGGCCGTCTCGCCCGTTATGCCTTGCTCCGCCAGGCCCTTCATAATCTCGTCGTATGCCTTCTGGGCCTGCTTCATGTATTTACCGAATGCGGCGGTCAGCTTCTTGTCGTTCTTCACCGTCGGCGGAATCACGTAATCGAATTCCGTCTCTTTTACGTACCGTTGGGACTGCTGGGAATACGACGCCATCCGGTGCCGCACGAGCTGATGCGTGCAGGCTCGCGATACGCCCTCGATACCGAAGGTGAACGAGATATGCTCCACCGGCGACATGTGGCCGATAGACACCAGCTTCTCCACGAAATCCTTCTGGTCCTTCGCCAGAATCTTTCCGCGCAGGCCCTCAACGTCGGATTGGCTGTAGCAGAGCTTCGCAGCCATCGCCACCACGTTCTCCGGGTTCGGAGTGTGCTCCAGCAGGATTACCTTTAATTTCGCTTCCGGCATTTAAAATCCTTCTGTTACTTTCTTTTAGAAAAAAGAAAGTAACCAAAGAAAACCGGGTTTAAGTCCGGCTTTCTTTTGGTCCTTTTCTTTCACCTGAAAGAAAAAGGACGGTTTTAATGAAAGCTCTCTTTATCAGACGGAAACTCGCCCGTTTCCACTTCCTGCTTGTACTGCGCGATGGCCTTTATGGCCGTCTCTTTTATATTCGCATAGCGCTTCACGAACTTCGGCACGAAGCGGTCGAACATCCCCAGCATGTCGTGCATAACGAGCACTTGCCCGTCGCAGTCCGGACCGGCGCCGATGCCTATCGTGGGTATGGAAAGCGCCTCCGTAATCTGCTTCGCGACCTGCCTGGGTATGCCTTCCAGCACCACAGAGAAAGCGCCCGCCTCCTCTACCGCCCTGGCGTCCGCAATGAGCTTCTCGGCCTGGCTTTCGTCTTTTCCCTGCACCTTGAACCCGCCCATCCTGTGGACGGACTGCGGCGTAAGGCCTATATGCGCCATGACCGGAATGTCGTAGCGGGAAAGGGCCGAGATAAGCTCCGTTACGCAGGAGCCGCCTTCAAGTTTCACCGCCGCGGCCCCGGCCTTCAGGAAATCACCCGCGTTCTTCAGCCCCTGACCGAGATCGCACTGGTAACTCATAAACGGCATGTCGCCTACCACCAGCGCATTCTTCGACGCGCGTGCCACCATCTTCGTATGGTAGAGCATCTCTTCCATCGTCACGGGCAGGGTGTTCGCCCAGCCCTGCACTACGACACCGAGCGAGTCACCAACTAAAATTAGATCCATACCCGCCTCGTCCGCCATCTGGGCGAAGGGGTAATCATAAGCCGTGAGCATGGTAATCTTCCTGCCCTCGGACTTCTTCTTGTATAGTTCGGGTATCGTTACTGCCATCTTTTCCTTCTTCCCCTCGCCTGCTCCGGGTGACGGGTGGGGGAGAGTTACGCTATCCCCGCCCTCGCCAGAATATCCGGCACCTTGTTCTCGAGGCCTATCGCCATCACGTGGGCGCCGTCCGCTATGCCCTGCTCTTTTATAATACGCACCTGCTCGGCGGCGATGTCCATGCCGCACTCGAGCGCGCCTTCCTTGCCGGCGGCCTTCAGCCTGTCTATCAGCTCCTGCGGGACGGTAATCCCGGGCACAAACTTGTTCAGGAAATTCGCCATGCCCGCGTTCTTCAGGAGCAGTATCCCGGCGAGTACCTTGACGTTAAACTTCCTCGCCCTGTCCATGAACCGCTTGAAGTTGTCCATGTCATATATAGCCTGGGTCTGGAAGAAGTTCGCGCCTGCCTTTATCTTCTTCTCGAACTTCAGCATCTGCGGCTCCAGGGGGTTCGCCTCAGGAGTTACGACCGCGCCCTGGTAGAGGTCGGTCGCGCCTTTCATCTCGTTGCCGGCTAAGTCGTGTCCGCCGTTTAAGGCCGCAACGGTCTGGAGAAGCTGTACGGACTCGAGGTCGTATACAGCTTTCGCGGTCTTGTGGTCGCCCGCCGAGACATGGTCGCCCGTCATGCAGAGCACGTTCTTTATACCCAGGATATGCGCGCCCATCAGGTCGGACTGGATGGCAAGACGGTTCCTGTCCCGGCAGGTGAGCTGGAATATAGGGTCGTGCCCCATTTCGCTTAGAAGCCTGCAAACGGGGAGCGAGCCGATGCGCACCACCGCGCTCTGGTTATCGGTAACATTTATGGCGTTTATCTTTCCAAGCAGGTGCTTCGCGTGCTCCAGCATCTCCGCTATGTCAGTGCCCTTTGGCGGGCCGCATTCCGCCGTTATAACAAACTCCCCTGCCTCGAGTGCCTCCTTCAGCTTTTTCATATACTCTATTTCTCCTCCTTCTTTTTCTCTATCACGAAAACCTTAGGGGATAGTTTCTTGGAATAGTCTTTCGGCGGTATTATCTCTTTCATTTTGTCCAGCTCGCCCGTGCGCTCCATCCGGGCATATATCTTGGCCCAGGCGCACTCTATATCCGGGCTGACTTCGCAGAAGCCGTTGTTCGTGCCGCCGCATGGGCCGTTCAGGATGCCTTTCGGGCAGGTGGTGACGGGGCAGATGCCGCCGGTCTTGTCTATGATGCACTCGCCGCACATCGAGCAGCGCTCGTCGAAATGCTGGAAGCGGGTCATGTTGCCGAGGAAGGCGGTGTCGTTGGCCGGATAGACCTTCTTGTCCTTGAACACCTCCACCATGGACTGCGTACCCGCGCCGCAGGACATTACCAGGATAGCGTCCGCGGCCTCGACCTCTTCCTTGTTCCCTTTAAGCTCCACCTTCGTGCCCAGGACCTGGCAGCCGGTCTTCGCGACGAACGTGCCGGTGACCTTCTTGCCGATATTTTCCAGGGACTGCTTCATCTCCGCGAGCGCCTCCGGACTGCCGGTACCGCAAAGCGACGCGCACTCGCTGCACCCGATCAGGAAGACGCTCTGGACGCCGTCCAGCATGTTGATTACGTCCTGCTTTTCTTTCGACTTCGAAATAATCATTTGTTCCCCCTCTTGCCAGTTATTTACTTCTTGATCAGTTCCAGCATCTCCTGCCTCGTGGAAGGCTTGGAGCGGAATATCCCCCGCACTGCCGACGTAACCGTGCGCGAACCCGGCTTTTTAACGCCGCGCATGGACATGCAAAGATGTTCGCAGTCTATCACCACCATCGCGCCCTTGGGGCCCAGCGAGTCCATTATAAGGTCCGCCAACTGCGCCGTCAGCCTCTCCTGCACCTGCGGCCTTTTGGCCAGTATCTCCAGCGCCGCCGCCAGTTTGCTTAAACCGACTATCTTGCCCTCGGACGGCACGTATGCTATGTGCGCCTTCCCGAAGAACGGCGTGAGGTGGTGCTCGCAGATCGAGAAGAACGGTATGTCCTTTATCAGGACCATCTCATCGTGCGTCTCACCACGGATAGGGGCTAAAAGGCCGTCCGTCGGCTCGGAGAGCCCCGCGAATATCTCCTCGTAAAATTTCGCCACCCGCTGCGGCGTCTCTTTTATTCCGGGACGTTCAGGGTCTTCGCCGACGCCTTCCAGGATAAGCCTTACGCCTTTTTCGATTTTTTTTAGGTCCATTCGTCTTTAAGCCTCTATGACCCGCGCCTCTGTGATTATCAGGTCCACCTTCCTGTCGTGCGGGAGACTCGGGACATCGTCCACCACCTGCTCCTCGAAAGCCAGCGCCACCAGCTTCACCCCTGGCCGGAGCTTCATGAGAAGCCTGTCGTAATATCCGCCCCCGTACCCCAGCCGGTTGCCCTTTTCGTCGAACCCAACGCCCGGCATCACCACCATGTCCGGCTCTTCCGGAGAAGCAACGCGCGTTCTTTTTTCCACCGGCTCGTATATATTCATATATCCGGCTTCCAGGTCCGTCGAGAGGTCCTTTATCTCGAAAAGTTTCAGTTCATGGCTACGGTGGTCCACCTTCGGGACCAGCACCTTCTTCCCCTGCGCGAGTGCCTCTTCTATCATCTTGCGGGTCGACACTTCGCTTCTGAAATTGACGTAAAAAAGAAGCGAACCTGCCGTTTTATATTCCGGGAGACCGAAAAGGCCCGCCGCGATTGAGAGGCTTCTGCCCCTCCGCTCATCCAGTGAGAGAGCGTCGCGTTTCGCCAGGAGTTCCCTCCGAAGCACGGCCTTCAGTTCGGCGCTCATGCCGCCTTGGCCAGCTTGATCAGCTTTTCCTTTATCGCCCTGATTTCGGCCACAAGCCCCGGACAGTTCCCGTAGACGTCCCGGCCGTGCAGGTCCGCGCTGATCACGTCGGGGCTGTAGCTCATAAACCCCATGACCTCCATCCCCGGCAGGCTTGAAGTGATAAATTTTTTATCCTCATCCGTCCGTACCTTGTTGCCGACCACATACACCTTCTTTACGCCAAGGTCGTCCGCCAGCGACTTCACCTGCCTCGCGGTCTGAACGCTCCTGCCGCCGGGCTCCACCACCACGATGAAAGCGTCCACGGAGCCGGAGGTGCCGCGCGTCAGATGTTCGATGCCCGCTTCCATGTCGAGGATGACCACGTCGTCACGCTTTAAGATGAGGTGCCGGACGAGGCTCTTCAAGAGGACGTTTTCAGGGCAGTAGCAACCCGCGCCGCCCGTCTTGTATTTGCCCATCACGAGAAGTTTTACGCCGTTATGGGAATGGGAGAACTGGTCGGGTATGTCGTCGACGCGGGGGTTCAGCTTGAAAACTGAGCCGGGAGCCCCAGGCTTCGCGCCGGTACGCTCTTCTATCAGATCCCCCATCTCCGCGATGGGGCGGATTTTATCAATATCTTCCTGTGCGACGCCCAGGGATTGGGCGAGGTTCGCATCTGGGTCGGCATCAACGGCAAGCACATGGCTTCCGTCTTCAGAAAAGGCTCTGGCAAGTACGCTTGAAAGAGTGGTTTTGCCCACTCCTCCCTTGCCGGTAATGGCTATTTTCATCAGCTCGCCTTCCGGTGGAAATTAACGGTGAAATGTGACCGCCCACGTAGATTCATGTCAGTAAACCTTATACCACGATTTATTTTTCTTATTCGTTATTTTTATTAAAATAGCCCTTTATATTATACAGAAATCACGGATTAATGCAATTTTTTAAGATTACTTTTTCCTGAATACAAGCAATTTGGTAATAATTAAATAAACGGAGTTATGATTGGGACTTTAGGTATTTAAAAGCGGAATCTCTCGAGTTCCAAAACGCTTCAGGTTACCCTGAAAAAAATGGTAATAGGGCACCCATTTCTCTTTAAGGTTTCGACCTGCTTGATGAAGTTGTCAAAGACTCTTTAGGACGAGATAGCGCTGTTATGCCCGAGCCTGCGCGAAATATCCTGAGCCGCGGTTTTTAAAAGAGGCAGGAGTTCAGTCTCCATTCTCTTTCTGGTCATACGGCAGCCCGGTCCGGATATGCATATCCCGGCGACTGCCCTGTTGGTGTAGTCCATGATAGGCACGGCGATACACATGACCTCTTCTTCGTATTCCTCTATGTCCAGAGCGTAACCTTTTTTTGCGACATCTTTAAGATGTGCTATCAGCTCTTCCCGGTCCGTGATGGTGCTGGGGGTAAAACGCTGAAGCTTGGACCCAGCGAATATACGCTCTATCTCGTCCGCGTCAAGGTATGCAAGCTGTGCCTTCCCGACCGCCGTAGAGTATGCCGGGAGGAGGGAACCTACCCTGTTCGCCACCCTGACCGACTGGCTTGTCTCGGCGATATCCAGATACACCACCTTATCGCATCGCAGCACAGCCACGTACACCGTCTCGTTGCATTCCTTGACAAGCTCGTCCATCACCGGCCGGGCCTGCTTTAAAAGCCCTGTCTGGGACAGGAATGCCTGGCCCATCTCAAAGGTGCGGATGCCCAGGCTGTAATTTCCGGACAGCTTGTTCTGCTCTATGTAACCACGGGTCTCCAGCGTTGCAAGAAGCCGGAAGACATTGTTTTTGTGCAGGTTAAGCTTTTCGGCGAGTTCGGTAACCCCAAGGTCATCCTTGGATATCCCCTTAAACGCCTCCAATATGTCGAGCGCGTGGACAACAGATTGTATGGTGTAATCGTGTTTGTCCTTCTTTACCTTACAATTTGCCAACTTAAAGCACCTGCTGATAAAAATTACTAAATCAATGGTGGAATTTTTCGGTCATTTTAGAACAAAGTTTTATTTTAGTCAATATATTTTTATGTCTGTTTTTCTTCTCCGTCTTCCAGCTTTCGTCATTTGAGCGATTTAGCCCGTAAAAACTGAAGGACTTTCGCCATGTCTTCGGGCACTTCCTTTTCAAACTGCATATATTTTCCGGTGGAAGGGTGGGTGATGCCCAGGAGCGCCGCGTGGAGCATCTGGCGGGGTATCTTCATCCCCAGAAGTTTCCCCGCGCCCGCGCCCCCGTATACCCGGTCCCCGGCAAGGGGGTGCCCGATGTGCGCCATATGCACCCGGACCTGGTGCGTCCTGCCCGTCTTTAACCTGAGCTTCAGATATGCTGCGCCGGGGAAGTTTTCTATCACCTTGTAATGCGTAAGCGCGTTCCTGCCCTGGAAGGTCACGGGTGACATCTTCTTCCTGTCCGTGACGTGCCGTCCTATCGCTACCGCCACGGTCCCTTCGACGTCCTTGAAGGTCCCGACGGCTATCGCCGCATATTCACGGACGTTTTCGTGCGACTTGAACTGGCCGGCAAGCGCATAGTACGCCCGGTCGTTCCTCGCCGCCACCATGACCCCCGACGTATCCTTGTCTAGACGGTGGACTATCCCCGGCCTGAGACTGCCCCCCACGGAGGAGAGACTGCCGTACCTGTGCAGTAGCGCGTTAACGAGCGTCCCCGTAAAATTTCCAGCCGCCGGGTGCACCACCATCCCCGCCGGTTTGTTTATTACCACTATGTCCTCGTCCTCATAGAGAACCTCAATCGGGATGTCCTCGGGGATGGCCAGCACCGGCTGGGGCTCCGGCACGACAACGCCCACCAGGTCCCCAGGTCGAAGCTTGTAATTCGCTTTCTTCGGTTTGCCGGAGACTGTAACCAGCCCCTCGTCTATCAGTTTTTGAGCGTGGCTCCGGGTCAGGCCGAGACCTGTCCCTGCCAGGAAAACGTCCAGCCTGATTCCAGTTATTTCCGGATGAATTAATTTCTGAATATTACTTATCGTGGCCCTTAAAGCCTTTCTTGGAATGACTCAGGCTGGTAATTGCCGCAAATCCCTTGACCGGGTGCGGCAGAAGCGAATGGTTTTCCAAAGCAGGCGGTAACGAGTGGTTATTCAAAGCAGACGGCTGA
>JBARKJ010000037.1:0-4936 GCA_049801375.1 Nitrospirota bacterium
TCTTCAAGATGAAGAAGGGTGCCGACGAAATAAACATGGCGGCCATAAAGGACGGCAAGTTCTGCGGCGGGTGCCACGACGGCAAAACCGCGTTCGCAGCGACTTCCGCTGACAACTGCGCAAAGTGTCACAAGAAGTAGTTTTATAAAGTTTTCTGTGTTTTTTTAAAGAGGCCGCGGGGCAACCCGCGGCCTTCCTTTTTTTGCCCTCCGCCCCTCATCCGGCCCGCCTTGACAGCTTCCCGTCCTGTTGCTAAATTTAAAGATGGAGGCATAATCACCTAACTTGTCGCCTCCGTCACTTTCAATCGGGAGGGAAAATGAAGAGATTATTGTTGGCGGCGTTTATGGCAGTTCTTGTCGTCTCCGGGACCGCCTATGCCGAGGACGCCGGCTCTATGATCAAGGGGAAAGTCGTCTCGGTAGATATGACCGGAAGGACCATAACTGTAGATACTGAGCAGGGCCAGAAGACGATAGTTATTCAGGTGGGCGCGCAGGGGTTCTCCGACGTGAAACCCGGCGACATCGTTGAGATGAGCTGCGCAACCGCGCCCAACTTCGGCTCCGTGTCTAGCGGAAAGACTTGCGCCACGAGCATCTCGGTCATCTCCGTCAACACGCCAAGCACCGCCGCGCCTTCCACGTCCCTCATTTTTGAGGGGGTAGTCGTTTCAGTCGACCCCTCGACCAACACAATGGTCCTTAAGGATGACCAGGGTAAGTTGATGACGGTGGTGGTTAAATCTGCCTCCGCCGAAAAACTGACGCCAGTACCGGGCGGGACGTTAAAGTCCGAGCCGGTGCCCATGACTGAACTTCAGCCTGGCGCAAAGGTACGGGTAGACTGCTTCGACAGCGAGGGTAAATTCTGCGCCAACAGGATAACTGTCGTTACCCCCGGGGAGCCGGCTCCAAAGGTTTATACGGGTCAGATCGTGTCTATAGACCCGGCTGGCCAGACGATCGTCATAAGCACGACCGAGGGCCAGAAAACCCTTTATTATCAGGAATCTACAACCGGAATGCCCTTGAATCAGGAAGAGGTCGGCAAGCGCGTTAAGGCGTATTGTCTTGACGTGGAAGGCAAGAGCTGCATCCGGGACATTACCGAAGAGCCCGCGCCGTAACCCGGCGGGGCTGGGTCGAAGAGTGCTGGTTATCCACAATCTAAAGAGGCGGTGCGTATGCGCCGCCTTTTTTATTCCACTATATCTTCCTTCTTGAAATTCGCGGCGAAGACGTCCACAACGCTTGGGTCGAACTGGGTGCCGGAATGGGCTCTAAGTTCCGCGACGGCTTCCGCGAAGCTCATGGTGGGCTTGTATGACCTGGCGCTGACTATGGTATCGAACGTCTCCGCCACCGCGATTATCCTCGCCCCCAGCGGTATGTCCGTTCCGGAAATCCCTTTCGGATAGCCCTTCCCGTCGTATCGCTCGTGGTGGGACAGCACCAGCGGGGCCGTGGGCTGCCAGATGCTGATGGATTTTATCATGTCGTATCCCAGGTTCGAGTGCAGTTCGAACTTCTGTTGTCCCCAGTGCTCGTCTTTGTCGTACTTCAGGAGCCCTATATCGTGCAGGAGCGCGCCGAAATAGACCTTCTTCTGCTCGTCCTCGTTTAAACCCATGTCCTTGGCGATCTTCACCGCGTACCGCGCCACGCGCCGGGCGTGCCCCTTCTTCTCCGGTATGTGGTAGTCCATCGCGGACAAGAGTATCTCCGTCACCTGGATGAAATCGGTATGCGAGGACTCGTTGCTCTTGGTCCGGTAAATCGACAGGGCGGCATGGTCGGCCAGGGAGAATAAAATCTTCAGGTCCTGCTCCGAGAACAGCTCCCCGTCCTTCTTGTTCAGCACCTCGAGGACGCCGATGTTCCTGCCGTCCATCACGAGGGGCACGCAGAGCATCGAACGGGTCTTAAAGCCCGTTTCCTGGTCGTATTTACCGGAGAATCTGGGGTCTCTTGCCACGTCGTTCAGCATGACGGGCTTCCCCTCGCGGGCGACCCAGCCGGTCAGACCTTCGCCTGGCTTGACCTCCCTGCCTTTCAGGGCCGCGGCGTTCCTGCCGGAGAGGTGGACGAACTTAAGCAGACCTGTCTCGTCGTAGAGGAGCACCGAGCTGGCTTCGGCATTTAACAGCTTGGTCGCGGAGCTTGCGATGGAATCCAGAAGGACGTCCACGTAGAAGCTTTCCCTGAAGTTCTTGGTAAGGTCGAGCAGCGTATCCATCCTGGTATTCAGCGTCTTCAGCGTGCTGATGGACTCGCCCGCGGCGCGGTTCGTCAATATAAGGCCCATGACGGAAAGGAATACGGTGAGGAGGAGCAGTATGGCTATTACTACGGGGATGTTGGTGTTTCCCCTCTTTTCCAGTTCGGGCGTGATGTAGTTCAGGTAGAGGTACGTCATCACGATTATCGGGATGATTGAGGCGACAAAATAGGAGAGTTTCAGTTTGTTGCTTATACCGGCACCGGCGGGCGGCATTTCTATCTGGCTTTTCGGCGGTTGACGTCTTGGCATCTGTCCCCCCTTTTTTCGTAAGGCTGGCATTTTGCGCGATTATCCGATAAATTCAGTACGGTTGTCAAGAATTAGAATGATTCCCGAAAATGGACTGGAATTCCGGGGAAGTACGGACCAGGTCGAAATCGTGGTCGCGCTCCGCCTCGGCCAGCGCCCCTTTGTCCGACTGGGCGGCCCTTTTAAGGGCGTTCGCGGAAGACCTTGCGTCCCCGCCCCTGGCATATGCGCAGGCCTTGTTGTAGTTGGCCATGACGTTCTTTTTTTCTATTTTCAGGACCTCGTCGAAGCACAAGAACGCCTCCTCCTGCCTGCCCAGGGAGAGTAGCACGCTGCCTTTGTTGTTCAGCGCGTCCAGATTCCCAGGCTCCAGGACCAGCACATGTTCGAAGTCGGCCAGCGCCTCCCTATGTTTCCCTAACCTTACGAGGGATATCCCGCGGTCGAAATATATCAGCGGGTCCTGCGGAGATTTGAGCGCCTCGGAGTCGTATATTTTTACCGCCTCCCCGTCCGACCCCATGTCCCCCAGGATATTCGCCTTCTCAAGGTTCGCTCCCGCAAAGCCCGGGTCCAGCTCAAGCGTCCGCTCAAGCGCCATCACCGCATCCTCCGGATGCCCCAGTTTTTCGAGCATTAAAGCGGCGTTATAGGACAGGCCGGGGTTATCGGGGGTGGCTACCAGCGCCTTCCTGTACAGCTGCAGGGCCTCCGAGTACCGTCCCATCTGGCTTAAGGAGTAGGCTCGGCCTTCGAGGTAAGATGGCTCGCTCGGATCTTCTTTTAAAAGCCCCTTGAAAATCGCCTCCGCCTCGGGATAACGCTCCGCGCGGTTCAAGGTGACCCCTTTGTTATACAGCGCGTCTTTCATGCCCGGGTCAATCCGAAGCGCCTCGTCGTATGCCGCGAGCGCGGCTTCCACCTGTCTTGTCTCACCCAGGGAATCGGCCAGCGACAGATAAACTTCCGCCGATTCCTGGTCAAGGGCCAGGGCTTCCCGGTAAACCTTTATGGCGCCTTTATGGTCGCCCATCCTGGCAAGCAGAAGCCCCAGGTTATGGTATACCTCCGGCGTCTCGCCCTGGGTTACCAGCGCCTGCTCGTAGAGCGCCGCGGCTTTATCGTAGTATCCAAGCTTCGTGGCGGCTATGGCCGCGGTATTTAGCGCTTCAAGGTTATAGTGGTTCCTTGCCAGGGCCTTCTCCGCGTAATCGTATGCCTTGCGGTAGTCCCCGGCCTTGAGCGCCTGCCATGCGGAATCCCTGTAATATTTAAAGTACCGGCCTTCCAACTATTGCCCGCCTTCTTTCAGCACGTTGTCGAGCCTGGCCTTCACCTCGCCGGCCATTGGGCCGTCGGGCGAGAAGTATAGGTACTTGTCGTAGGCGCGGGCGGCCTCCTTGTATTTTTTCATGTTGTTGTATGCGTTCCCCATTATGAAATACGCCTCCGCCATGTTCGGCTCGTACGTCACGGCACTTTTGGCCTCGGACACCGCATCATCGTAATATCCCTGCCGGAGGTATATCCCGGCAAGGTTGTTATGCGCGACGGCCATGTCCGGCTTCTGGGAGAGCGCCGTCTTGAATTCCTCGACGGCTCTGGCCACCGAGCCCCGCTTATAAAAAGCCACGCCGAGGTCCGCATGGGCCTCGGGGAAGTCCTTCCGGAGCTGTACGGCCTTCCTGAACGCCTCTATGCTCTTGTCCAGATAGTCGCCGCGCTTCCGGACGTCCCTCGTCTCCACGCCCAGCACGCCGTAAACAAGGCCTTTGTAGTAATGCGCTTCCGGGAGCCGGGCGTCCAATTTTTCCGCCTTGTCGAGCGCCGCAAGGGCGCCATCGAAATCTGACTTCTTGTAATCAACGTACCCCAGCATGGCATAGGCCAGGGCGTAGTCGGGCCTTAGCTCCAGGGCCCGGTTCAATTCGGTGATCGCGCCCTCGTACATGTCCTGTTTCGCGTAAGACATGCCAAGCCCCAGGTGCGCCTCCTTGTCCTTCGGGTCTTCGTCTAGCGCCAGCAGGTACTTATCGATAGCGTCGTTGTACTTGAGTTGTTTGAAATATATGTCGCCAAGGCGCGTATTCACCTGCGGGTAATGAGAGTCCAGCTCCAGCACCCGCATCAAGTCGTAAACCGCATCGTCATATCTCTTCAGCGCCATCAGCTCCTTACCGTGCAGGAACCGGGCCTGCGCGTCGTTCCCGTCCGATGCGACAATCGACTGGTACAGTTTCAGCGCACCCAGGTGATCGCCGTCTTCGGAGGCTTTGGACGCCTTCTCGATTATCTTCTGATATGCATCGTAGTCCCTGATGGTCTTCCCCAGGTCTATCTGGTCCTTATTAAACCCGGTCTCGCCGCCCTGCATCTTCAGGTAGACCTTATCCCCCTGGATTCT
>JBARKJ010000038.1:0-14079 GCA_049801375.1 Nitrospirota bacterium
ACCATCTGCTCGTAATCATCCTTGGACATCAGCGGCTCTGCGGTGAGTCCCGGGCCGGGACGGGCAGGTCCCGTGCCGAGGCGGACAGTTTCTCCACCAGAATTGACAATTCCCGTGCGGTTACGGATATTTTCCCCATTATTACTCGAAATTTCGCTTATGGGGTGAGCATATCCCCCACCGATGGCAGCTTCTGCGCAAGGAAGGGCGGACCTATCCGTTATTTCATGTGTCCCGCTCAGGAGGCGCTCCTCCAGTTCCCGCATCCGTGCTACGGATATATCGTAGAGTTCAGGCCACTTGTCAGCCTCCGGGCTTGCATATCCCAGGCCCCGCTCCGCCGCCCCGGGGTTGGCGATTATAAAGAATTTTCCTTCGAAATGGTCGTATGCCGCGAGGAGGTCGATGAATATGAAGTGCGCGTCGGGGATTTTAAGGTCGTCTTCCGCATGGGAAGGGACGTTTTCAAAGTTATGTACGAAATCGTAGGAAATAAACCCGACGCACCCGCCTGTAAACGGTGGCAGTCCGGGGACTTGTCCAAGGCGGTAGCCGGACATCAGTTCCCGAAGCTTGGCAAGCGGCGGACGGGAAGCGACGGAGCGTCTGCCGTCCCTGGTTATCTCGACCTGGTTCCCCTTGCACCGGAATGACATGTACGGGTTTGAACCCATGAAAGAGTACCTGCCGGTGACCGGGCTTATCCGCGCGGACTCAAGCAGAAAAGGCTCCCTGTCGTCGAGGAGCGCGGAAAACGCGGAGGCGGGGTCGAAGCCTGGAAGCTCCCGCATAAAGTAAAGGGGCTTTATAAGCCCCTTGTCCGCGTTCTTCAGAAAATCGTCTTGAGATTGAAGGCTCGTCATTTATTTTTTTTAAGGTCCCTGCTTCCAGGCTTTACAAACGGGAGTCCCTGGGCGCACATCGGGCAGTCATTGGGCTGGTGGATATCTATGGAGAGCGTGACCAAGGCCTTGTAAGCGACGTCCAGTTCCGCGGTTCCGCCGCTCCTGTCTATAATCGCCCCCGCCGCCGCGACTATCCCGCCGGCCTCCCTGACGACGCGCATCGTCTCACGCGTGGAGCCGCCGGTGGTAATAACGTCCTCCACCACAAGCGCCCGTTCGCCTTCGGCTATGGTGAAGCCGCGCCGCAAGGTAAGCTTCCCTTCAACTCTTTCCGCGAAAATGGCCCGGACTCCCAGCGACTTTGCCACCTCCTGCGCCACGATTATCCCGCCAAGCGCCGGCGCGATGACAAAATCAATCTTCTCGGACCGGAAATTGCTCCCAAGCTTGAAGCACAGTTCGGTTGCGATGTCCGGGTACTGGAGGACCAGGGCGCATTGCAGGTACATGGGGCTGTGCATCCCCGACGAAAGCAGAAAATGTCCCTCTAAAAGGGCGCCTTTCTGTCTGAATATCTGAAGAATTTCATCGTTTTGTCCGCTCAAACTTTAGCCTCCGGTTTCCTTGCCAGTTGGTCGATTGTATCCAGCATTTCCTTTATTTTCACGGGCTTTGACAATATTTTCTCAACCAGCCCCGTCAACGATTTATCTTCCATTTCCACATCCCAGCCCGAAAGAAGCACCACCGGGACCTTAGGGTCCTTTTCCTTGATCGCCCGCGCCAGGTCCCAGCCCGATGGGCCGGGAAGCCCCAGGTCGGTCATGACTATATCGGGCCTTTCCCGTTCGAATATCATTATCGCTTCCGGCGCGTCCGCCGCCATCAGGACCGTATGTCCGAAATTTTCCAGTATCTTAACAAGGGCTTGCCTTACGCTCTCTTCATCTTCTACAATCAGGATTTTAGGCACTCGCTACCTCCCAAAGAAAGTCGTTATCAGCCTGATCCCTCCGCTATTTTAAAACGCACCCCATGCAGCCCTTACAGCGTGAACTGCGATACTACCATAAGCTCACCCTTCAAGTCCAGTAGGCTTAAGTTAAATTTTCCTTCTCCGTCCTCGAATATCCGGAGGTTTAATAATATCGCTTGTCCATCAAATACTTCGGTTTTAAATTACCCAGCGCGGCCAGGAGGTTGTCTTTTATCCCGGGCTCCATCTCTTCCAGGCCGCCCAGGAGGGACTTTATTTTGAATCTCCTCCGGCCAGAGCCTTTACATACGGGACAGCCGCAGCCGATCACCGGTATTTCCGCCTCCTCCACATACGCCGCCGTCTCTCTCTCGAATACATAGCAGAGCGGCCTGATTACCACGTTCACCCCATCTTCCGCCAGGAGCCTGGGCGGCATCGACCGAAGCTCACCGTTATACAGGGCGCTCATCAGGAGCGTTTCTATCAGGTCATCGGCATGGTGGCCGAGAGCGATCTTCGTGCAACCCTTCTCCTGGGCAATTCGGTAGAGCACGCCGCGCCGGAGCCTTGCGCAAAAGGAGCAGTATCCTTCCTCCTGATCGCCCTTTTTCTCACGTATTACATTAAAGATGTTGGACTGTTCGATGTGATACTGGAAACCCAGAGAAGATAACCTCTCCTCGACTATGTCCGAGGAGAATTCCGGAAACCCCGGATTTATGCACACTGCCAGGAGCGAGAAATCGACAGGGGCTTTTTTTCGGAGCGCGTCCAGAGCGTACAGGAGCGTCCATGAATCCTTGCCGCCCGACAGGGCGACCATGACGCGGTCCCCGTCCGAAATAAGACCGAAATCGCCGATGGCCCGGCCAGTTTTCCTGACGATATTTCTCCAAGTCCTGCTCAAGGTGAATAAAATTAACATTTTGGGAAGCCTGTTGTCAAGAAAAGCGCACTCGATGTAAAAATTTTTGCATAAATCGCCCAAAAATAAAAAAATTATATTATAATAAAATAAGGACTTATGAAAATCTATAAAACGACATACGCGCTTCTTTGCCTCATTACGGTCTCAACCCTCTGGGGTTGCTCCGCAATAAAGGGGAAAGAGGTAGTCGGAACGGTTAACGGCAAACCGGTCACGGCACAGGACCTGGAACGCGCCGCTGGCAAACCGAAACCGTACGGAAGGGATGCGGGAGATTGCACGGACGACCCGGGAGAACTGGCATCTGAAAGAAGAGCATTGTTGAGGATGGCCCTGAAATTTAAAATCAACGAAGACCCCCGTTTCATAAAGGCCGTGGAGAGGTATTGGGAAGATGCCATGATATCCAGGCTACTGGATAAAAAAAGAGAGGAACTGAAGACGATTAAGGCGGACGATAAGGAGACTCGTGAATATGCCGATTATATGGGGACGGATATAAAGTATATGGAAAATGGAAAAACCAAAGAAATCTGCTGTCAGGATATCGGGCCGAAGTTCGCTAAAGTACTTTATTCGATGAAGCCTGGAGAGGTGAAGCGCGTGAAAAATGCGGGCAAATCCGTTGTCGTGCGAATAATAGAGAAGAAGAGAGAACCCCATCCTATTGAACTGCACTGGGATGAGCTGAAGGCGCTTGTAACGCAGAGGAAGCAGGCGGAAACCCTGGAGGA
Organism: Nitrospirota bacterium; assembly: GCA_049801375.1. Lineage (GTDB taxonomy): Bacteria > Nitrospirota > JACRHJ01 > JACRHJ01 > JACRHJ01 > JBARKJ01. Next base: position 3,487 of record JBARKJ010000038.1, read on the forward strand.
ATGGATAAATTCAGCGGTTGAGGAAGCGTCAGTCCAATGAAAAAGCGGCGGACATTCCGGTGAAGGTCCTTTCGGCCCTGACGGCATTTCTGCTCATCTTTTATTTGACTAAGGCCTCCGGGACTGAAGCCTACCGTACTGCATATACGTGCGTATATTACGACTCCATAGAAAACTTCGACGCTTTTGAGCAAGACATGTCGCCCCTGTTCCACAGGTCGCGCGGCCCGACGTCTCCTTACCTTTCCCGAAAAATAGATAAGACAGTAGAGGATGTCGAGTCCTTCCTGGATATGTATCCCAAGAATTTCAAGGTTAATATAGTTTTGCTTGTAAAGCGCGGCGATCTGCAGAAAAAATATGACAGGGGTGGCGGGGATAAGAATGTGCTCGGTTTCTTCCAGCAGAGTTCCAGGACCATCTATGTAAGCGTGGACGATGTCACGCCCAAAATACTGACGCACGAGGTGGCGCACGCGATAATAAGTGATTATTTCAAAGGGACCGCCCCGCCGAATACGCAGGAAATCCTGGCCATCTCCGCCGGCGAAGAGGTGGAGGAATGATATACTTATAAAGAGGAGGTTCTCTTAATAACTCCCGCCGAAGTACCGCCACGGATGGGTTAGAGGAAAAAGCGGGGGGATATTGAAAGTTCAGGAGGATCGGCCATGAAAAAAATTCTAATAGCCGCCATCTTGGGTGTGGCGTCATTAAGTTTCGGAATGCCTTACAAGGCGTACGCGGTTACGCCTTCAGAGGCTCAGGTCCTGGTGGAGCAGGCGCGGATAACCTTGAACGACTTCCAGCATGACCCGCAGATGGGCTGGTTCCGCAGGGCGATGAGGGATGCCAAAGGGGTATTGGTCGTGCCAAGCATGGTAAAAGGCGGATTTATGCTGGGCGGCTCCGGCGGCACGGGGGTTTTCTTTACCAAGGACAAAGCCACCGGCCTTTGCAAAGGGCCCGCGTTCTATAACATGGGTTCCGTGACTTTCGGGCTGCAGGCGGGCCTTGAGAAGGCAGAGGTAGTAATTTTCGCGATGAACGACGCCGCTATTACAGCGATGCTCTCGCCCCAGTTCAAGCTGGGTGCGGACGCTTCAGCCGCGCTTGGTCCGATGGGCAAAGGCGCGTCAGGCCAGGCTGGCCTTCCGGCCTCGTCCTTCATAGTGTTTTCCAAGAACAAGGGTGTATACGGCGGCCTGACAGTTGACGGTTCGGTCGTTACGGTCGACAGGGATTACAACCTGACCTACTACGGGAAAAATGTTGACCCGACCGACATCCTTGTGTCCGGCGCGAGCGGAAACTCCGGCGGCCTGTGTCCGGCTTTTGAAAGGGCTGGACTATAAAAAAGCTAACTTGGACAGGGGGCGAAAGCCCCCTGATCACGGAGATAAGTGGTAATTTTTAGAAGCCCTTGATTTTAAGTATAATGGCCCTTACGCCTATCGCCAGTGCCCTTGATAAACCATCGCCCCCATAACATATGAAGGCATAGTGGTTTTGACAGCACATAAGTATCTGGTATGCTTTGATTCATGGCCCTCCATGAAATTATCTGAGGAGAAATGTTATGCCAAAGATGCGTATTGTGCAAGTCACTCAAGCTGGCGGCCCCTTTGAAATCGTTGAGCGCGAGGTCACCGAGCCCGGCATTGGACACGTGCGGATAAAGATAGAAGCGTGCGGCGTCTGCCACAGCGATTCCCTGACCAAGGAGGGAATGTGGCCTGGCATTAAGTACCCGCGGGTTCCGGGACATGAAATCGCCGGAATAATTGATGCGGTCGGCGATGGCGTTGCCGGATGGACAAAAGGCCAACGGGTCGGAGTCGGCTGGCACGGCGGTCACTGCGGTCACTGTGATTCCTGCCGCCGTGGGGACTTTATTACCTGTCAAATCGCCCCCGAAATCCCTGGTATCTCATACGACGGCGGTTACGCCGAATACGTTATCGTTCCTGTCGGAGCGTTGGCGGCAATCCCGGAAGGTCTTTCATTCTTGGACGCGGCGCCTCTTATGTGTGCGGGAGTCACCACCTTCAACTCTCTTCGAAACAGCGGCGCGCGGCCTGGCGATCTGGTTGCCATACTCGGGGTGGGAGGTCTAGGCCACCTGGGTATTCAGTTCGCCGCGAAGATGGGCTTCAAGACCGTTGCCGTCGGGCGAGGCAGCGACATTGAACCGCTTGCCCGAAAGCTTGGCGCCGTCGAATACATTGACACCAATACCCAGGATTCCGCCGCGGAACTGTTGAAGCTGGGCGGCGCAAAGGTGGTTTTGGCGACCGCTCCGGATAGTAAAGCGATGAGCGCGATATTGGGCGGTCTCGGTATTAACGGAAAGTTAGTGGTCATAGGAGTCACTGCCGAGCCGCTGCAAGTGGCAGGGATCCCGATGATTGGGGGAAGACGGTCGATCACGGGCTGGCCAGCCGGCAACTCGATCGATTCTCAGGATACACTAAATTTCAGCTTGCTCACCGGAGTACGCGCCATGATTGAAGTCTTTCCGCTGGAGCGTGCGGCGGAGGCCTACGACCATATGATGAGCGGCAAGGTGAAGTTTCGCGCCGTTCTCACTACGTCATGAGCAAACAAACCCGCGTCAGCCACCCGATATTCAATCTTCTACCCATGGAAGTCGAGGGGTTCAGTCCACTTGCCGAGCTGGCCCTGGACATGCGATGGTCGTGGAGTCACGCTACCGACGAACTGTGGCGGCAGCTTGATCCCGAACTGTGGGAAACAACGAATAACCCCTGGGTTGTCCTGCAGACGGTCTCGCGTGACCAGATCGAGCGCGTCCTGGCCGATCCGGTTTTTCGCAAAAAAGTCGATGACCTGGTGCAGACCAGGCGGCAAGCGGCGGAGGCGCCTGCGTGGTTTCAGCAAACACATCCCCGCGTTCCCTTGACCTGCGCCGCTTATTTCAGCATGGAATTTATGCTGAGCGAAGCTCTGCCCATATACTCCGGCGGGCTTGGCAATGTGGCCGGCGATCAGCTCAAAGCCGCGAGCGACCTGGGCGTGCCGGTAGTCGGCGTGGGACTGCTGTACCAGCAAGGCTATTTTCGACAGGTGATCGACAAGGACGGAGAGCAACAGGCCCTCTTCCCGTATAACGATCCCGGCCAATTGCCCATTACGCCTTTGCGCCAGGCGAATGGCGAGTGGCTGCGGTTGGAGGTCGCCTTACCTGGTTACTCGGTCTGGCTGCGCGCCTGGCAGGTCCAGGTCGGCAGGGTGAAGCTTTACTTGCTGGACAGCAACGACGCGGCGAACTACCCCGCTCACCGTGGGATTACCAGCGAACTGTATGGCGGCGGGCCGGAGCTGCGCCTCGTGCAGGAACTGCTCCTCGGGATCGGCGGATGGCGACTCCTTGGTGCGCTTGGCATCCAACCGGAAGTCTGCCATCTGAATGAAGGGCATTCGGCCTTTGCCGTGCTGGAACGCGCCCGCAGTTTCATGGAAGAGACCGCGCAGTCATTCGAAGTTGCGCTGGCCGCCACGCGGGCGGGAAACCTTTTCACCACTCACACGGCAGTGGCCGCCGGCTTTGACCGTTTCGCTCCGGCCCTCATCGAGCAATACCTCGGTGGTTATGCCGAGCAGAAGCTCGGCATAACACTCAATGACTTGCTGGCCCTGGGCCGCCAGAACCCGGACGACTCGTCGGAAAGCTTCAACATGGCGTATCTGGCAATCCGCGGGAGCGGGGCGGTGAACGGCGTGAGCCGATTGCATGGGAAAGTCAGCCGGCAACTCTTCGAGCCTCTCTTTCCGCGCTGGCCAGCGGACGAAGTGCCCGTCGGACACGTGACCAACGGAGTTCACATGCCGAGCTGGGACTCGGCGGCAGCCGACGATCTATGGACTAAGGCCTGTGGAAAAGACCGCTGGCTTGGTATGACGGAAAGCCTGGATGAGGACGTTCGCCGCGTCTCCGACGCCAGACTCTGGCAATTTCGTATTGACGCCAGCAAGTCTCTTGTTGAATACGCCCGCGAGCGACTGTCCAGGCAACTTGCCGCATCAGGCGCGCCGCCCGATGCGGTTGACGGGGCAAAACATCTATTTGATCCCAACGCGTTGACGCTGGGCTTTGCCCGGCGCTTCGCGACCTACAAGAGACCAAACCTGCTGCTGCACGACCCGGAGCGGCTGCTTCGCCTGCTGACCAATCCAGAGCGGCCGGTGCAACTCATCATCGCTGGCAAGGCCCATCCGGAGGACCGGGCGGGGCAGGCCTTGATCCATGAATGGATAAATTTCATCCGGCGGGGCGAGGCGCGTCCTCATGTGATATTCCTCAGTGACTACGACATGCTTTTGACGGAGCACCTTGTGCAGGGGGTGGACGTCTGGATCAACACGCCGCGCCGGCCCTGGGAGGCCTGCGGCACCAGCGGGATGAAGGTCCTTGTCAACGGCGGGCTCAACCTGTCGGAGCTTGACGGCTGGTGGGCGGAAGCCTACGCGCCTGAAGTGGGGTGGGCGTTGGGTGACGGCCAGGAACATGGCGACGACCCAGCGTGGGATGCTATCGAAGCCGAGGCACTCTACGACATGCTTGAACGCAAGGTGATCCCGGAGTTCTACACTCGCGATACGAAGAACATCCCCACTGCCTGGGTGGAGCGGATGCGTGAAAGCATGGCGCGGTTAACACCGCGCTTTTCCGCCAACCGCACGGTGCGCGAATACACTGAGCGACACTACCTCCCGGCTGCTGCCGCCTATCATTTGCGCACTGCCAATAAAGGCGAAATCGGCAGACGAATAGTCGATTGGCAGCACAGTCTGGAACATAAATGGGCCACTCTGCATTTCGGCGAAGTGAAGACCGAGACCAACGGGAAGCAGCATGTATTCGAGATTCAGGTCTATCTCAATGACCTCGACCCCGATGCGGTGTGCGTAGAGCTGTATGCCGACGGCGTTAACGGCGGCGCTCCCGTGCGGCGGGAGATGAAGCGCATCAGCCAACTGGCAGACGCGTCGGGTGGCTACCTTTACAACGCGGCGGTGTCTACGGCCCGCCCGGCGACGGACTATACGGCACGGGTTATACCGCGCTACTCCGGCGTTACGGTCCCCCTTGAAGCCGCCCCTATCCTATGGCAGCGGTGAACTAACCTCGATTGGGAAAAGGTGAGCTATCGAAAATTTAACGGCCCTTTAATAAATTTGTAACTTTTCGGCATTATTATTCCGCATGTTATTCTTAGAATTTTTCGGGAGAAATCGATAAGTGCCCACTGTAAACCGATTGTTGCTGACATTTATTATGTTCATCATGCTTTTTACAATGTCTGACGAGCTGTTCGCAGGGGAGAATCTCTTCTGGGGCTTTAGCGCGGCCGGGAAGGGCGGCATCGCAACCGGTTGGCAGTTAAAGGTAAAGGACGGGAAGCCCATATACAGCACAGTAGAAGACGAAGGCGTGCAGGTCTTTGAGATGAAAAGCTATAACTCGTCCTTTTCGGTACAAAGAAAGATACACGTTAACATTGGTGAACACCCTTATATTTCCTGGCGCTGGAAAGCGATCGAACTGCCGGAAGGCGGCGACTTCCGCAAAAGCGGCAAAGACGACCAGGCGGCGCAGGTTTTCGTTGCGTTCCCGGGCCGTAAATCTATAAGCTATATCTGGGACACCACCGCTCCGGTCGGATCGGTCGGAGCGTTCAGCATCCCGCTCGTGATAGAGGTAAAAATAATCGTCGTAACCTCCGGCGGAGCGGACATTGGCAAATGGGTGACCGTCACCCGGAACGTATACGAGGACTACAAAAGACTTTACGGCGAGGAGCCTCCTCCCGCAGAAGGTATTCGCTTTCAGATAAACTCACAGCACACGAAAACTGCGGCGTGCGCCAGACTGGCGTGGCTTCAGTTCAAGAAGGCCCCGTAGTATAGGCAGGTAATGAAAAAATAGCGGGGCGGGCCTTAAGAGGATTGAGTTATGTTATATACCTAAAGTAAAGGTCACATGATAAGGAGGATGATATGGCAAGGGAAAAGGCGCTGACTCATGGCGGAGAAGAGTTAGGAATGGCGGGCACTACCGTAAAAGGAGAGATTGCTTCCAGCCTTCGAGGGCTGAATGAGATTGAGGCGGAGATTGTAAGCCTCGTCCGGGATACAGTTTCAAATAAATCAGGCTGATCCCCAATAACCCTGGGCGAACAAAATAGAACCCCGACGAACCTCTCTTCCTTTCACAATTTTGCTGCAGTTTCCACGCCCAAATCTTAAACGTATCTTAACTGCTCTTTAAGGGTCGGAAATAGGCGAGCAGAATCTTGCGGGTAAGGTGCTGCCCGGCCCCACGGTCTTCGTGGAATCCCTTGCGGTCATGGTTCACTTCAGCCATAGATCATCTTTCCTCATAACATGGGAAAGGCATGGCGGTTTTGACAGCACATAGGTATCTGTTATGCTTTGAATGTATATTTTGCAGCGGTTAACTGTGCACAGCCCGCAGACCATCCGCGAAGGAAGGTAGAGATTTCAAACAGCATCGATTGACGGAAGAAAAGACGATGAGAAGAGCTACCCAAATCACGACGTTGTTTCTCGATATAGGCGGCGTCCTGCTCACCGACGGATGGGACCATCACGCCCGCAAACGGGCGGCCACGAACTTCAAACTGGATTTGGCCGAAATGGAGGACCGGCATCACCTGACCTTCGACACCTACGAGGAGGGAAAGCTCTCGCTTGAAGAATATTTAGGCCGGGTTGTCTTCTGCCAAAAGCGACCGTTTACCCGGGCCCAGTTTCGGCGCTTCATGTTCGCGCAATCAAAGCCATATCCCGAAATGTTGGAGATGGTCCGCCGGATTAAGGCGCGGTATGGATTGAAGATTGCCGTGGTCAGCAACGAAGCACGCGAACTTAATGCGTACAGGATTCGAAAGTTCAAGCTTGACGGGTTCGTAGATTTTTTCATTTCCTCCTGCTTTGTCCACTTGCGAAAGCCCGACGCGGACATCTTTCATATTGCACTCGATATAGCACAGGTTCCGGCCAGTCAGGTAGTATATATCGAAAACACCGCAATGTTCGTCCAGGTCGCGGAAGGCCTGGGGATTCGGAGCATTCTTCACACGGATTACAAGTCCACATGCGTGAAACTGGCTTCGTTCGGCTTGCAGAATGACGGAGGAGTCGCCAATAAAACCAGCTAATCCGCGCATCCTGACGATCAATGGCGGCTCGTCTAGCATCAAGTTCGCGCTGTTCGAGGCCTGCGGCTTGCTCCAACGGATTCTGGAGGGCGGCATTGAGCGGATTGGGCTGCCGGAGGCCACCTTGCGGGTGAAGGGCTTGGACCCGGCGGACAACTTTTCGCGGTTAGTGAATGCCCCGGACCATGTGGCGGCGGTGAGCGCTCTGATGGATTGGATCGAGGAACGTGGCGGGCGCGATGCATTGACCGCGGTGGGGCATCGCGTGGTGCATGGCGGTCCGAAGTATAGCAAGCCGCAACGAATCACCGCGGAAATGGTTGAAGAGCTGCACCGACTCAGTCCATTCGATCCTGATCATCTGCCGGAAGAGATCCTGTTGACCGAGGCGTTTCATCGCCGGTTTCCCGAGCTGCCCCAGGTGGCGTGTTTCGACACGGCTTTTCACCATGACCTGCCGCGCGTCGCCCGGTTGCTGCCTATCCCGCGCCGCTACGAAGCGCAGGGGGTGCGGCGGTACGGGTTTCACGGGCTGTCGTATGCGTTTCTGCTGGGAGAACTGGCCCGTTTGGCCGGATCGGAAGCGGTGCAAGGCCGGGTCATCCTCGCACACCTCGGCAACGGCGCGAGCCTGGCGGCGGTGCGTGACGGCAAACCCGTGGACACGAGCATGAGTTTCACCCCTGCAGCTGGGGTGCCGATGAGTACCCGCTCAGGCGACCTCGATCCCGGACTGGTCTGGTATCTGGCGCGCACCGAAAAAATGAGCGCGAAGCAATTCAATGAGATGGTCAATTTCCAGTCCGGGCTGCTCGGCGTGTCGGAGACCAGTTCCGACATGCGCGACTTGCTCTACCGTGAAACGCAGGATGTGCGGGCGGCTGAAGCGGTCGCGCTGTTTTGCTACCAGGTCAAGAAGTGGATCGGCGCATTCGCGGCGGCGTTGGGCGGACTGGACACGCTGGTGTTCTCTGGCGGCATCGGAGAGAACGCGCCAACGATCCGCGCCCGGATTTGCGATGGGCTTGGATTCCTTGGAATCGAACTCGGAGAAAAACAAAACGTGGCCAATGCGGGCGTGATTTCCGCGAATGCTTGCCGGGTCGCTGTCCGGGTAATTCCCACGGACGAAGAGCGCATGATAGCCATGACGGTTTGCCGCGTTCTAGGCTTTGGCTGCAAAACAGGGAATTGAACCATGAAGACAAAAACTCTTTCCCCGGAACTCCTCCACAAGATGGATGCCTACTGGCGCGCCGCCAACTATCTGTCGGTCGGCCAGATTTATCTTTACGACAATCCGCTGCTGAAACGGCCGCTGACGCTCGCGGATGTGAAGCACCTGCTGCTGGGACACTGGGGTACGACCCCCGGGCAGAACTTCATCTACGTGCACCTGAACCGGGTCATCAAAAAATACGACCTCGACATGATTTATGTATCCGGCCCTGGACACGGCGGCCCTGCCGTAGTGGGCAACACTTACCTCGAGGGCACTTACAGCGAAATCTATCCCGACATCAGCAAGGACGAGGCCGGGCTCCGGAAACTTTTTGTTCAGTTTTCGTTTCCCGGAGGAATTCCCAGCCACGCATCGCCGGAGTGTCCGGGTTCTATTCACGAAGGCGGAGAGTTGGGCTATTCGCTCAGCCATTCGTTCGGGGCGGTGTTCGACAATCCCAATCTCGTCGTCGCCTGCGTCGTCGGCGATGGCGAGGCGGAAACAGGACCGCTGGCCACGGCGTGGCATTCGAACAAGTTCCTCGATCCTGTAACCGACGGTGCGGTGCTGCCGATCCTGCATCTCAACGGCTACAAGATTTCCAACCCGACCCTCCTCGCTCGCATCACTCGCGATGAATTGGAACAGTTGCTCCGCGGCTACGGGTGGACGCCTTACTTCGTCGAGGGCCACGAGCCTGAGCTGATGCACGAGGCCATGGCCGCGACGCTCGACGCGGCGGTGGAGCAGATCATTAAAATCCAACAGAACGCCCGCCTCAACGGCAATTTCGCGCGTCCGCGCTGGCCGATGATTGTCCTAAATTCACCCAAGGGCTGGACAGGGCCGAAGATGGTCGACGGCCTGCAGGTTGAAGGCACATTCCGGTCGCACCAGGTGCCGCTCTCCGACCCGGCTACCCATCCCGAACACCTCAAGCTGTTGGAAGACTGGTTGAGGAGCTACCGGCCGGAGGAACTCTTCGATGAGCAGGGCCGCCTGAAACCGGAACTGGCCGAACTTGCTCCCAAGGGCGAACGACGCATGGGCGCGAATCCCCACGCCAACGGCGGCATTCTGCTCCGCGACCTGCGGATGCCGGATTTTAGCGACTACGCGGTCGATGTGCTCCAACCGGGGGCGAACGGCATCGGCGACACGCATGTGCTCGGGTGTTTCCTGCGTGATGTGGCGAAGCTGAACAGTGAGCAGCGGAATTTCCGTGTCTTTGGCCCTGACGAGACGCTCTCCAACGGCCTGGAGGCCATATTCGAAGCGACTAAGCGCCAATGGGATGCCGCGACCGTGCCGAACGACGAATTTCTTGCGCCCACTGGACGTGTGATGGAAATTCTCAGCGAGCACCAATGCGAGGGCTGGCTTGAGGGTTATCTGCTCACCGGACGGCACGGGTTGTTTAACTGCTACGAGGCGTTCATTCACATCGTTGATTCGATGTTCAACCAGCACGCCAAGTGGCTGAAGGTCACGTCGCAACTGCCGTGGCGGCGGAAGATCGCCTCGTTGAACTACCTGCTGGCCTCGCATGTCTGGCGCCAGGATCACAACGGCTTCACCCACCAGGACCCCGGGTTCATCGACCACGTCGTGAACAAGAAGGCCGAGGTCGTGCGGGTGTACCTCCCACCGGATGCAAACTGCCTGCTGTCGGTGATGGACCACTGCCTGCGCAGCCGCCATTACGTCAATCTCGTGATCGCAGGCAAACATCCGGCACCGCAGTGGCTGACGATGGATGCCGCCGTCAAACACTGCACCGAAGGCATTGGCATCTGGCAGTGGGCCAGCAACGACCAGAACGTTGCGCCCGACGTGGTCATGGCCTGCTGTGGCGACGTGCCCACACTGGAGACGCTCGCCGCCGTTTCCATTATGCGTGAGCATCTTCCCGACCTGAAAATCCGGGTGGTCAACGTCGTCGACCTCATGAAGCTGCAGCCGCAAACCGAGCACCCGCACGGTTTGAGTGATATGGACTTCGACGAGCTCTTTACCAAGGACAAGCCGGTCATCTTCGCCTTTCATGGCTACCCGTGGTTGATCCACCGGCTGACCTACCGCCGCATCAACCACGACAACATCCACGTCCGTGGCTACAAGGAAGAGGGCACCATTACCACGCCCTTTGACATGACGGTGCTGAAC
>JBARKJ010000039.1:0-14875 GCA_049801375.1 Nitrospirota bacterium
TCCACGCCCTCAAGGTCCGGGAGCAGAAGGCCTCGCCTGCCGCCGGAGGATACTATGACGCCGTATTTTTTCGGGTCGAGCTCAGATAAGCTCTTTACGGGCTCCGGGGCGGATAGCACGTCCACGGAGTAGTCGAGGCATGGAAGCTCGCCGCAGTCCACGCAGTTGAAGCGCGGGTCCTCCGTGGCGGCGGATATAGAATTTTTTATTATCTCGGCGGCGACGTTTTCGGCGGTAGGCAGAAACGTCCCGATGCAGCCCCGCAGTTCGCCTTCCTTTTTCAGGCAGACGAATACCCCGGCCTTATCGGCCATTTCGGGGATTGTCTCTTCGGGGGGCTCTATTACCCGACGTTCCTTAATATATGTCTCTATGGCTTCTATCGCGAGCTTCACCAGCGGGTGGTGCCCGTGGCGGTTATGGCAGGACTCCATTCCTTACATCTCTCTTTCAACCACGTAATCGGCGACGGCATAGAGCGCGTCCTTGTGAGGGGAGGCGGAGAATACCGAGAGCCTTGCTTTCGCGCGTTCTATGTAGCTTAATGCCCGGTCAACCGCGTATTCGGTGGAGCGGCAGGCGCGCATCAGGGAGAGGATATATTCCAGGTCTTCCTTCTTCTGGGACTGCTGCTTTATTATCTCCCTCATCCTGGCCGACTCTTCGGGGGGACAACTGTGGACCAGGTGGATGAGCGGCAGGGTAAGCTTCCCCTCTCCCAGGTCCTTGCCGAGGGCCTTGCCGAGCTTGTCCTCTTTCGCGGTATAATCAAGCGTGTCGTCTAAAAGCTGAAAGGCGCGGCCAACGTCCATGCCGTATCCCGCGAGGGCCTCTTCCTTCTCCGGCGGCATCCCGCCCAGCACCGCGCCAATCCTGCAGGCGGATGATATGAGGGCCGCGGTCTTCGCCTCGATTACTTCCATATACTCTTCTTCGGTAATGTCCGGGTCGCCCGCCTTCAGGAGCTGGAGCACCTCTCCCTCGGACATCGTCTGGGTGGCGAAGGATATGGACTCCAGGACGCCCTGGTTCTCCAGGGCGACAGAGTCGTGCAGGGCCTTCGAGTAAAGGAAATCCCCGATTAAGACGACGGCCGGGTTACCCCAGAGGTTATTTGCCGCCGTCTTGCCCCGGCGGACCTCGGCGCCGTCCACGACGTCGTCGTGCAGGAGGCTCGCGGTGTGGATAAACTCCACCATGGCGGCCATTTTGACCGCTTCCGGGCCAGGGTTCCCGCAGAGGTTGGCGGAAATCATCAGGAGAAGGGGTCGTATTCTCTTGCCTCCACCCTGGAGGAGATAATTGCCCACCTGCTTGATGAGATAAGCCTTGGACTCAAGGCCCACCTGTATCTGGGACTCGACAAGGATTAAATCGCTTTTGTAGCTCTCGAATACGTCTGTAATAGTCATTTTCAGGGCCCCGGAAACTAATCAGAATCATAGGTTAGGGCCCCGAATTTGTCAAGTTATTTTTCCTTTTGCGCGTCCAGTATCTGCCTTATCCTGGAAGGCGTTACCCTGTATTTCCGGGCCAGTTTAACGACGTTCGTCCCGTCGAACTCCGCCATGATGTTCCGGTCGCGCCACCTCCTCAGGGCCGTCTCGATCTTCGGGAGGTAGAGCGACATCCCCCCGAACTCCTCGCCCAGGGCAAGGGCCGCTTTAAGTCCCACTTTGTCCACCACGTCGCGGTAAATTTCAGGCAGGTATGATACCGGCAGGTCTTCGTAGTGCTGCATTGCCATTCCTCCTTCTTAATACTGAAAGCGTTAAGGTAAAAAATTTTGGTTGAAGGGAGCTTAGTGTATTTTTTTTACTCTGTCAACAGAAAAAACATTAAAATTTTTGTCCGCCCTCAACACGGCATTTATTAATAATTGCTCTTGCATAAGGTCGGTAATGCTGGTAAAATAACGGGGTTTTAGGAAAATACCGATTGGGGGGACTCGCCCCCATTTCTGTTTTTTCAGGGCCTTTTCCGCTTTGGCGTTGACTTTCATACCCGTTTTATATTATAAAAACGGATTCGTCAGTATTTTTGTGGAGAGATGGCCGAGTGGTCGAAGGCGGTTGACTCGAAATCAACTGTGGGGGTGACTCCACCGGGGGTTCGACTCCCTCTCTCTCCGCCAGTTTTTAAGCCGTTCTTTTCTTTCGGGTGAAAGATAAAGAACCAAAAGAAAGCCGGACAGAACTGTATAAAAGTTTTTGGTGTTACCTTTTTGCCAAAAAGGTAACGGTTTTTGAATAAACGGAGAGGTGACCGAGTGGCCGAAGGTGCGCGACTGGAAATCGCGTGTATGCCCAAAAGGTGTACCGTGGGTTCGACTCCCACCCTCTCCGCCAGAAAATAGGGGGCAGATATCAGGAAAAGGGACCGGCAGGTTTTAAACCCTGCTGGTTCCTGATTCCTGGCCCCTGCTTCAGACATTATATGGGTCGCCGGGCCGGGTTCTGCGCGGCAGGAAACCGTGAACCCCGTCAGGTCCGGAAGGAAGCAGCGGTAAGCGGACCTTCCTGGGCGCCGCAGGCCAGCCTGGTCCGGCGCCCCTTGTGATGCCTGAAGCAAACAGGAGCCAGCAGCCAGGGACCATGCAGGATTTAAATTTTGCGCCCCCTGGTCCCTGACCCCCATGGTTTTGGAGTTTAGATGAACTACACGGTACTTGCCCGAAAATATCGTCCGCAGAGGTTCGAGGACGTGGTTGGCCAGGGGCATGTGACCAAGAGCCTGATGAACGCGCTCTCCATGGGAAGGGTCGCGCACGCATTCCTCTTCTCCGGCACGCGCGGGGTCGGCAAGACCACCACCGCGAGGGTTCTGGCGAAGGCGCTGAACTGCGAAACGGGGCCCACGCCCGCGCCCTGCGGGGAGTGCGACTCCTGCAGGGAGATTACCCAGGGCTCCTCCGTGGACGTGATGGAGATAGACGCCGCAAGCAACACCGGCGTGGACAACGTCCGGGAGCTTAGGGAGAACGTAAAGTACGCGCCCGCCCGAGGACGCTACAAAGTATATATAATCGACGAGGTGCACATGCTCTCCGGGGCGGCGTTCAACGCCCTTTTGAAGACCCTGGAGGAGCCGCCACCGCATGTCGTATTCATCCTGGCCACGACTGACCCGCACAAGCTCCCGGCGACGATACTCTCAAGGTGCCAGCACTACGACTTCCGGCGCGTTCCGAAGGCCGCAATCCAGGCACACCTCCGGTCGTTGTGCGATGCGGAGGGCATAAACGCCGAGGAAGGCGCGCTTGTACGCCTTTCCGCGCTGGCGGAGGGAAGCGTCCGGGATTCTCTCTCCCTGATGGACCAGGTCATATCGTTCTGCGGCGAGGGCGGCGTCCGCGAGGCGGACATAGACGAGACGCTGGGGCTGGTCGGTCGCGCGGCGGTGCGGGAGGCGGCGGAAGCCGTCATATCCCAGGACCCTGCCCGCGCGTTCGAGTTGGTGGATTCCCTGGTGGACAAGGGCCATGACTTAAGAAGGTTCGCCGCCGAACTGATGGGTTTTTTCCGGGACCTGCTGGTCTGCCGCATATCGAAGAAGCCTGAGCGCGCGCTCGACCTTCCGGCGCCGGACGTGGCGGAGTACCGGGAGATGGCGAAGCGGATTCATCCGGAAGAACTGATAAGGCTCCTGAATCTCCTTACGCGCACGGTCGAAGAAATAAAGGACGCGGCAAACAAGAGGATTACCCTTGAACTGGCCTTGGTTAAAGCCGCTTCCCGGCCGATAGGGTCGGTCGAGGACGTCATCAAAGGCGTGAAGGGCCTGAAAGAGGGCGGATACATACGGTCAACTGCCGAAAGCAGCGGCAGAGTAATGTCTGTACCTGATGGGTGTGAAATTATCGCCGCTAAACGTGATTCTGACGCGGAGGCATATTACAGAAACCCCGGCGAGCCTTCGAAGCCGGCGGGGGAACTCTCGGCTGTGGACCTCTGGGACCGCATCCGCGAGGAGATAAAGAAATCCGGGAAGGCGCCTTTAGCGGCGAAGATGAAAGTCGCGGCTCCCAAGGAACTCAACAATAACATCCTGAGCGTCTCCGAGTCCACGCTGCCATTCAAGCCGGAAGAGCTTGAGGCGATAAAGGGCGCGGCACAGGATTTGGGCGGCTTCAAGATAAAGGTTATAAACGGGAGCGGCAAGGAAAAGACGCTCGCTGACCACAAGAAAGAGAAAGAGCATTCCCGCAAGGAGAAGATGCGGCAGGAGGCCTTAAGCGACCCGCTCGTGAAGGCGGCGGTGGACCTTTTCGGCGCGGAGATTGTCGAAGTCGAGGACTCTAAAACTTAAACGCTAAAGAGCTGGAGGATAAATGTCGAAAAAACTCTTGGGCAACCTTATGAAGCAGGCCCAGATGATGCAGGAGAAGATGCAGAAAGTCCAGGAGGAGGCTGCGGCGAAAACCGTAGAGGCATCGGCCGGAGGCGGCATGGTAACCGTGACCGCGAACGGCAAGATGGAAATCCTCTCCATAAAGATAGAGAAGGAAGCGGTGGACCCAAGCGACGTCGAGATGCTCCAGGACCTGGTGGCCGCGGCGGTAAACGAGGCGCTCAGGAAGGCCCAGGAGATGATGAACGAGGAGATGGGCAAAGTAACCGGCGGCATCGGCCTGCCCGGTATGGGCGGCATGGGCGGCGGCGGATTACCCGGATTATTTTAACCTCAGGGGCTTTGCCCTCGAACCCCCACCAGGAGCTATTAGCCCCTGGACCCATTTACAAAAATAATGGAACAGGGGTCAGGGGCCCACGGCCCCTGCGCAGGTCTGGGCGCGAAGCCCAGGATTTTGAAGTATGTCTGAATCACTAAATAGATTGGTTGAGGAGCTGTCCAAGCTCCCTGGAATAGGCAAGAAGACCGCGATGCGCCTCGCGCTCCATTTCGTAAAGACCGGAAGGGGCGAGAGCTTCGCTTTAGCCAGGGCGTTGACCGATCTGGGCGAGAAATCCCGCCCGTGCAGGCTCTGCAACAACATCGCCGAGGGCGAGCTCTGCCTGATATGTGGGAGTTCAAAACGCGACTCCCGCAGGGTGCTGGTAGTCGAGGAGGTCTCGGACCTCATGGCGGTGGAGGCCACCGGCTCCTACCAGGGCAGGTATTTCGTCCTGATGGGCGCCCTCTCGCCGATGGACGGGATCGGGCCGGAGGATACTAAGGTCGGGGCGCTGGTAGAGCTGGTTGAGAAGGGCGGCGTCGAGGAAGTGATCATCGCGACGAACCCGAACTTGAAAGGCGAGGCCACCGCGCTTTATGTGGCGAAGAAGCTTAGGCCCCTGGGCGTGAAGCTGACAAGGATAGCATACGGCGTGCCGGTGGGCGGGATACTGGAATACTCCGACGCGGGCACGCTGACGAAGGCTTTAGAGGGCAGGACGGAATTGTAATTTAGGGGCGGCAGGTATAAAGAGCAACATGGAGGAAGTAATATGGCCGGCATACTTGAAGTAAGATGGCACGGTCGGGGCGGTCAGGGTACCGTCACGGCGGCCAAGGTATTAGCCGAGGCGGCCATGGCCGAAGGGAAAAACGTCCAGGCCTTTCCGGAATATGGTCCGGAGAGGATGGGTGCGCCGCTTCGGGCATATAACCGCGTAAGCGAAATGCCGATGACGATTCATTGCCAGGTGACGAACCCGGCGGTGGTCGCCGTGGTTGACCCGACGCTGCTGGACACGGTGGACGTGACCGAGGGCACGACGGACGACGCCGTATTCATCATAAACACGCCCCAGGCGCCTGGCGAGCTGCGCGGGAAGCTGAAGCTCTCCGGTACGCAGAAAGTCTTCTGCGTGGACGCGAACGGTATAAGCATCGAGACCATCGGCCGCATCATGCCGAATACGCCGATGCTGGGGGCGGTAGTTAAGGCTACCGGAGTGATAAAGCTGGCGACTCTGTTAGAGGACATCCGGGCGAGCTTCGGGAAGAAGTTCTCCGAGAAGATTATCCAGAGCAACCTGGACGCAGCGAGCAGGGCTTATGAGGAGGTGAAGGCGGAATGAGCAAACCAAGAGGCTGGAAGGACCTGCCGGAAGGCGGGCTTATAAACGAAGCGGGCAACGCCGAAAAATATAATACCGGCGCGTGGAGAAGCGACCGCCCGATCTGGATAAAAGAGAACTGCATACAGTGCATGTTCTGCTGGGTGTATTGCCCGGACTCCGCCGTGACGGTTGCGGCGGAAGGAGAGCGCGGGGAGTTCGACTACCTGCATTGCAAGGGCTGCGGCATCTGCGCGATGGAATGCCCGTCCAAGGTGAAGGCCATCGTGATGATGACCGAGGCCGAAGGAGCCCAGCCGGACGCGCTTGAAAAGGCGAAGGCGAAAGCAAAGCAGATGGCCGAAGCGAAAAAAAATGCTGACAAGGTGAAAGTATAAACCGTTACCGTTCTGAAAAAAGGTAACGCCAAAAACTTTTAAATTTGTCCCGCTTTCGAATTAAAGGAGAATCTTAGATGGCGAAGAAAGTTGCGATGACGGGAAACGTGGCGGTGGCAAATGCCATGCGCCAGATAAACCCCGACGTATGCGCCGCGTATCCGATTACTCCCTCCACCGAAATAATGCAGCAGTTCGCCACCTTCGTCTCGAACGGACTGGTGGACACCGAACTGGTGACGGTGGAGTCGGAGCATTCGGCGATGAGCGCTTGCATTGGGGCCGCCGCCGCGGGCGGGCGCGTGATGAACGCCACCTCCGCGAACGGCCTCGCGCTCATGTGGGAGATGCTCTACATTGCCTCAGGCAACAGGCTCCCCATAGTGCTCTCCTGCGTGAACAGGGCTCTGTCCGCCCCCATTAACATACACTGCGACCACTCCGACTCAATGGGCGCACGCGACTCCGGCTGGATTCAGATATACGCCGAGAACGCCCAGGAGGCATATGACAATACCGTCCAGGCGCCGCGCATCGGCGAGCACCCGGACATCCACCTCCCGGTGATGTCCTGCATGGACGGGTTCATCATCTCCCACTCCATCGAGAACCTGGAGCTTCTGGAAGACCAGCAGGTGAAGGACTTCGTCGGGCCGTACAAGGGCACGATGAACCCGCTGCTCGACCTGAACCACCCGGTGACATACGGCGCGCTCCACTTGCAGGACTACTACATGGAGTCCAGAAAACAGCTCCACGAGGCGCAGAAACGGGCGAAGAACGTAGTCATAGAGGTGGGCAAGGAATACGGCAAGCTCTCCGGCAGGACGTATGGTCTTTTCGAAACCTATAAGATGGACGACGCGGAAGTGGGAGTCGTGGTGCTGAACTCCGCCGCGGGCACCGCGAAAGTCATCGTTGACGAGTTCAGGGCGAAGGGGATAAAGGCAGGCTTACTGAAGCCCAGGCTGTTCAGGCCCTTCCCCTACCTTGAGATAGCCGATGCACTCAAGGGGCTTAAAGCCCTTTGCGTGATGGACCGCGCGGACAGCTTCGGCGCGGCGGGCGGACCGCTCTTCATAGAAGTCAGGAGCGCGCTTTACGACCTCCCGAACCGGCCAGTGACGATAAACAAGATATTCGGACTGGGCGGACGCGACCTCGGCCTGGACGACATCAGGAAGGTCTATTCCGAGTTGGTGACGCTAGCAGAGAAGGGCCCGGCGAAATCACTTTACGAGTATATAACTGTAAGAGAATAAAAGGAGACGGCGATGGCGGTATTAAAACTGAAAGAACTCTCAAAGAAGGCGGAGCAGCTGACCGGCGGGCACAGGATGTGCGCCGGCTGCGGGGCGCCCATCGTCGTGCGCCAGGTTTTGATGGCCATAGACGAGCCGGTGATTATCGCGAACGCGACCGGCTGCCTCGAGGTCGCCACCACGATATATCCTTATTCCGCGTGGAAGCTGCCATGGATACACAGCGCGTTCGAGAACGCGGCGGCCACCATCTCCGGAGTGGAGGCGATGTACCAGTCCCTGAAGCGCCAGGGGAAACTCCCGGTGGACCAGAAGATAAAGTTCATCGCGTTCGGCGGCGACGGCGGCACGTATGACATCGGGCTTCAGTCCCTTTCCGGGGCGCTCGAGCGCGGGCACGACTTCATGTACGTCTGCTACGACAACGGCGCGTACATGAACACCGGCATCCAGCGCAGCTCCGCGACCCCGTTCGGCGCGGACACCACCACCTCGCCTGCGGGAAAGGTAGGGCAGGGCAAGACCCAGAAGCGAAAAGACCTGACGAAGATCGCGCTCGCCCACGGGGTGCCGTTCGTGGCGCAGGCCTCGCCGCATAACTGGAAAGACCTGATGACGAAAGTCCAGAAGGCGATGAGCATCGAAGGCCCGAAGTTCATGAACATCATCGCGCCCTGCAACAGGGGCTGGCGTACCCAGACGAACGACGCGATTGCACTCAGCAAGCTCGCCGTCAACACCTGTTACTGGCCGCTCTATCAGGTGGTGGAGGGCGTGGCGACGGTTACGTACAACCCCGGCAAAAACCGCAGGCCAGTCGTGGAATGGCTGAAGCCCCAAGGGCGTTTCAAGCACCTCTTCAAGCCGGAAAACGACTGGATGCTCAAGAAATTCCAGGACCTCGTGGACGAGAACTGGCGCTCGGTGGTGCAGATGCATAACGAATCGCACCCGAATGAGCAGATAGACCCCGAAGAGGGAAAGAGCTGGTAGAAACCGGCTGGCAGAGCTAAAAAAGGTTAAAGCCCGGAAAGAGAAATCTTTCCGGGCTTTTTTTATCAACAATGGAGCATTGACTTTTATTAGCGATTTTGTTATATATGGGGAAATCGTTATAGGGAGGCGCCTATGAAAGTACTCTTTCTGCTCCTGTCGTCATCCGCCATATGCATAATCCTCTACGCGCTATACCTCGTAATGGACCTCCGGAAAAAGATATTGATAGGCGGCGAGGTCAAGCAGACCTGGAAGAGACTTTCCTGGATGATTATCCTGTTCGCCATAGGTTATCTGACGACGCCGTTTTTCCCATACCTGCCGGAATACGTAAAGGATGTTGTGGTGGGAGTAATATTTCTTTCCGGCGCGATTTTCGTCGTAATCGTGATTAAACTTTTCCATAAGATATACACGGAACTTGCCTTTTGATTTACTGATTTATAATCAGCGCCAAAACCACCATCCGCTCCCCTTCGGAGCGGAATCCGTGTTGCTCGTTCGGGCGGCAGACGACCATCTCCCCTTCCTTTAGTTTAAATTCGCCCTCCCCGACGATAAAAGTCCCGCTGCCCTTGTACAGGAACATCATCACTTCCGCTGTCGATACGTGCCGGGGGACCGCCTGCCCCTCCTCCAGGCAGAAAAGCACGACGCGATACGCCGGGGAGTCGAAGAGCATCTTGGTGCGCGCCCGTTCCGGGTTAAACTCTATCTCCTCGTCCAGCTTTATCGGCAGCATGCTTATCTCCTCGCTGAAGTTTGAATCGGCCTTCGATTTTCGACATTTATTATACCAGAAAAAAATCCCGCCGCTTAAATTCCGGACGGGGGTTTATTTTCTCTTAAAAAAGATGAAATAACCGCGCATTTATGTTAAATTTACTCATCCATGAACTTATCACCAATGAAATTATTTGCGTTCCTGCTGTTTATTTTGGCGGCTTCTGTTGCCCTCGGCCAGGAAGGGGGTCAGGTAGAAGTAAAATACCTGGGCGCGAAAAGCTATTACGCCTTTACGCGGGTGGCCTTCGATACCGGGGGAGAGAGGCCGGAAGGGTTTAAGATTAACTACGACCCCATACAGAGACAGGTGGTCCTGTACCCGGAATCCGGGACGCTCTCGCTTTCCTTCGCCCCGGTCACGCCAGTCAGCGATATTGTCCGGGAGGTGAATTTCACCGAGGGCGAGGGGCCGCCGGGTATTGTGATAAGCCTGTCGCCTGTCGCGGCGCTGGGGTACAGGGTATCGTACCTGAGCGAGCCGGGCAGGATCGTGCTGGACTTCTATGACAAGGGGAAGAGCCAGGATGCCGGGTTCCTGCCGCTTGTCAGGCCGGTGCGGACGGTGGCTATAGACCCGGGCCACGGCGGACGGTCCTTCGGCAGCTCGAAAATGGAGGGCATGTCCGAGAAGGAACTTGCGATGGACGTGGCGCTAAGGTTGAGAAATGCACTGACGGCGAGAGGGTTCAGGGTGGTTATGACCAGAGAGGGCGATGCGGAGGTAAGTCCCGCGGACCGCGCGGGGACGGCGAACGCGGCAAAGGCGGACGTGTTCATCTCCATCCACGCCTCAGGCTCGTACGGTAGAAAAGGGATGGGCCAGGCATTTTATACGCTGGATGCCGGGGATTTGAACAGTGAAGGCAAAACGAAGGTGCCGTTGGTATGGCCAGAGCAGAATGCGCCTTATCTGCCGGACAGCCTGCGGCTGGCTAAGGCGTTGATTGCGGATATGGGAGCCGAAAAAGGGCTTCAGCCCGCGCTTCATGAGGTAAGGCTTTCGGGTTTCGACGGGCTGGCGATGCCCGCCGTTATGGCGGAGCTTGGGGACCTTGACGACCCGGACCAGGCCCAGCAATTTTCGGACGAGGCATACAGGGATAAGATAGCGGCAAAGATGGCTCACGGCATAGAGGATTTCGCCAGGGGGGTGGTCCATTGAAAGAAAGGGTGAAGCACGACGGGGCCGTATGGCCCTGGATAGTGGGTGCGGCCATTCTCGCGTCGGCGCTCTCCGTGGGGACGTATTATTTCTTCCAGCTGACGAGCCAGCCGCCGAAACCCGTGGTCCCTGCCGCGCCTGCCTTCAAGGAAGTCACGGGCATACAGGGCGCGAAGATTACATTGAAGATCTATTTCCCGACGAGCGACGACAAGGGTCTTTCATCCGAGGAGAGAACGGTTGCCGAATCGACGGACGAATCCCAGGAGGTAAAGGGGCTTGTCACGGAACTGATACGCGGGCCCCTTTCCCCTGAACTCACCCCCGCGTTGCCTGCCGAGACACGGGTTAAGAGCGTGTTCATAGACCCGGCCACCGGCACGGCTTACATAGATTTCTCGCGCGAGGTGCAGACGCAGTTCCCCGGCGGCGCGTGGACGGAGACGCTGGCGATTTATTCCATCGTCAATACTCTGACCGAGGACTTCCCGGATATCAAACAGGTACAGATCCTTGTCGAAGGCAGCGTGCCGGAATCCCTGGCCGGGCATATAGACACCACGCGGTCTTTCGCGCCAAGGACTGCGTTGGATAAAGATTGATGAAAGCTTCCAACCCCATCGGCATATTCGACTCCGGCATCGGCGGCTTGACCGTCCTTAAGGAGATACGCTACCATATTCCGGGCGAGAACCTTATCTACTTCGGCGACACCGCGCGCGTGCCGTACGGCATAAAGTCCGCCGAGACGGTGCGCCGCTTCTCGAAGGAAATAGCGGATTACCTTGTCCGGCTGGACATTAAGATGCTGGTCGTCGCCTGCAACACCGCGACCGCAGCCGCGCTGAACATGCTTCGGGAGAGCCTGCCCATCCCGGTGGTCGGCGTGCTGATGCCCGGCGCATATGCCGCGTCACGCGCCACGAAGACCGGCAGGGTCGGCGTCATCGGCACCGAGTCCACCGTAGCCTCCGGCGCTTATGAACGCCTCATCCGCAACATCCGCCCCGGCACGGAGATATTCGCCGCGCCATGCCCCCTTTTCGTGCCGCTGGTGGAGGAGGGGAGGCTGACAGGCGAGATAACCGCGCTGGTCGCGAAGGAATATCTCTCGCCCCTGAAGGACAAGGATATCGACACCCTGGTTCTGGGTTGCACGCACTACCCGCTTCTAAAGCCGGTGATAGGCGAAGTGATGGGGGACAAGGCTACGTTAATCGACTCCGCGCACGAAACGGCGCAGGAGGTGAGGCGGGTACTCGGCAAGCATGGCTTAGAGAACGGCCCCGGCGGCGACGGCTACATAAGGTACTTTGTAACCGACGCGCCGGAGCGTTTCAAAGCGGTCGGCGAACGCTTCCTGGGATACGATATCCCGGAAGTGGAGAAGGCCGAGTTATAACTGCCGTTTAGTCCCGGTCGTGACCGCGGCCACGTCCATGACCGCGCCCTCTGTCGCCGCGCCAGCCTCTGTGCCTGCCCATGTCATGCCTGGCGGGCCTCCACCTGCCGCCTTCGAGATAGAAGTGCCTGCCGTCATTCACGAAGCCCTGCCTGCGGTCGTAATGCGGATGGCGGAACCTGTCGTAGTAGAACCACGACCCCCTGTCCCCGTCCCAGTACCAGTACGACGGTCCTATCACGACTCCCGGCGGGGGCGGCGGCATTACCGCGACCGGTCCGGGCGGCGGCGGCACGGGCACCGGGATGGGTGGCGGGGTGATGAAAACGTTTACTCCTGCGAATACCGGGACTGCCGAAAATACGGCCGCAATGGCGGCCGCAACTACCAGATGCTTCTTCATTCGTACACCTCCTGTTGAGAACGGCAAAATCCTGTTACTATTCAAGACGGAAATAACGCGGAAAAGGTTTAACGATTCATGCAATTATATTGGAATATTTAAAAAATGATAATAATATTAATAGTTTACGGTTTGACATTTCCCGGAAACGAGCTATAACCATTAGATGGGAGAAGAGTAGGTGGGGTTAAATTCCCTTAATAAATATCGGCTTTTTCCAGGACGTCGCGAAGTTCCAGGATATCGGTTTATGGAGGTGGTCCCACACAGAGAGGAGAATACGATGCAAGTTCAGAGTGACTATTTCAATGCTTATCAAAACCTAAAGCTGACACGAGATAACAAAGGCGTACTGGTTGCTGAATTTCACACCAACGGCGGGCCGTTCATTATGACCGCGCAATCTCACACGGAATTTGTCGATGCCTTCTACCGGATTTCGCAAGATCGAGCGAACAAGATCGTAATCCTTACGGGCGCCGGTGGGGACTTCATTACCGACGTCGCTTGGTCATCTTTTGGCGACGTCGCCGATCCCAGCGTGTGGAGTCAAGTTCATGATGAAGGCGTTCAGGTTTTGGAAAATATAGCCAACATACGCGTGCCGGTCATCGCGGCTATCGAGGGACGTGCCCACGTGCACTCCGACTACGCGCTACTTGCCAGTGTAATTGTGGCGGCGGATGGTGCGACCTTCCAGGATGTGGCCCACTTCTCCGCGGGCGTTGCGCCCGGCGACGGAATCTTTACCACCTGGAGCTATCGCGCTGGTGCGGGACGAGCGGAGGCGTTCCTGCTGAACCCACAGCCGCTGACAGCGTGTAGCGCACACGAATGGGGAGTGGTTGCCGAAGTTGTGCCGAACGGCAAGGCGCTCAGCCGGGCGCGGGAATTGGCCGAGCTGTACCTGAAGGCTCCGGAAGTGACACGCCGCAACACCCGCGTGCATTTCATCCAGCCCTTGAAGGAACGCATCGTGCGAGAAGTTGGCTACGGACTGTCGCTGGAAGGAGCGTCGTCTGCTGCTCTCGTGAAATCAATGCAAGCCAAGAGTGAACCTGTCGCTCGGAAAGGAAAAGCCGCATGAAGAACACCGAAAACACCGTGGAATGTTTCAAAAAGTATAATAATATTAATATGTTACGGTTTGACATTTCCCGGAAACGAGCTATAATTAATAGATGGGAGAAGAGTAGGTGGGGTTAAATTCCCTTAATAAATATCGGCTTTTTCCAGGACGCCGCGGAGTTCCGGGATAAATCGGTTTATGGAGGTGTAAAGATGTTCCCGCTGACAAAATGGAACCCTGCCAGGGAGCTTGGATCGCTCCACAGGGAAATGGACGACCTCTTTAACAGAGTGTTCGGCCGTGCCGAGCGCTGGTCGATGATGCCTCTGCTTGGCGGCATTAATTACCCTGCCGTAGACGTGGTCAAAGAGGGCAACGACCTTATTACGCACGTCGAATTGCCGGGCGTGGACCCGAAGGACGTGGAGATTACCGTCACCGGAAACCTTCTCACCATTAAGGGCGAGCGCAGGCTGGAGAAGGAACACAACAACGAAGACTACTTCTCCAGGGAGATATCCTACGGAAGCTTTGAGAGAAGCGTCACGTTGCCGGTGGAAGTGAACGCGGATAAGATAAAAGCTACTTATAAGAAAGGCCTGCTGGAAATCAGGATGCCGGCGGCGGAGGCCATAAAGGGCAAGAAGATCGAAATAGAGACCGAGGAGCATAAGAAGATCAAGGAAGCGGCGTAATTTTTTGCCGCCTTGCAATAGTGTGGATTAAAGGGGCCATCTTCGGTCCCTTTTTTTGTGCTGAAATAATTTGACTATGAATGCCCTTTTTGTTAAACTTCGCATTTAAAATTTCAATCGCCCATAAGGGCAAGTGGAGAGGTGGCCGCGAGATGGAGCGTAATATCGGCGATTTAAAGAAAAAGCTCGAAGAACAGAGGACGGAGCTCCTGTTGGAAGCAGGGGAGACCATAAGCGGCGGCTTGAAGCCCGACAAGGAAAATTACGCCGACCTGGGCGACCAGGCCAGCGCGGAGTCGGACAGGAACCTGTTGCTTCGGCTCCGGGGCCGCGAGCAGAGGCTGCTCAAAAAGATAGACGAAGCCCTCAAGAGGATAGAGGACGGCACATTCGGCATCTGCGAGTCCTGCGGGGAGAAAATCGGCATGAAGCGCCTGCAGGCAAGGCCCGTCACTACGCTTTGCATAGACTGCAAGACAGCCCAGGAAGAAGAAGAGAAGCTCCGCAGATAACAGGGAGGCCGTCAAATGTCCCGTGTGCTCATCCTGTACTATACCAGGACGGGGAATACCGAAAAGATGGCCCGGTTTATAGAGGAGGGCGCGAAATCGGCAGGGGCCCAGACAGCCCTCAAGGCGGTCGTGGACGCCACCCTGGACGACCTTCAGAGTTCTGACGCCGTCGTCATCGGCTCCCCAAC
>JBARKJ010000040.1:0-4243 GCA_049801375.1 Nitrospirota bacterium
ATGTCCGCGATAAAGGTCGCGGAGTCGGGGAACAAGGTGAAACTTTTCGCCATCCAGCCGACCCGCCGCTCGCACTCCGTCTGCGCCCAGGGCGGGATAAACGCCGCGAAGAACATGAAAGGCGAAGACGACTCCGTCTGGAAGCACTTCGACGATACCGTATATAGCGGGGATTTCCTGGCAAACCAGCCGCCGGTTTTGAAGATGTGCGAGGCCGCGCCGTTCATCATCGACCTGACCGACCGGATGGGCGTGATGTACAACCGCACGCCGGAGGGTCTTCTTGACTTCCGCCGGTTCGGTGGCACGAAATACCACCGCACGGCGTTCGCGGGCACCACTACCGGCCAGCAACTGGTCTATGCGCTGGACGAGCAGGTGCGGCGGTTCGAGGCGGCCGGCCTTGTGGAGAAATACGAGACCTGGGAGTTCCTCTCCCCCGTACTGGACGATTCCGGGGCCTGCCGGGGAATAGTCGCGCTCGATTTATATACGATGGAACTTAAGGCATTTCCCGCCGACGCGGTAATCGCGGCCACCGGCGGCATCGGCGCGATATTCGGCAAGAGCACCAACTCCATCGTCAACACCGGGAGCGCCGCGTCAATCCTCTATCAGGCCGGGGTCGTGTATGCCAACCCGGAGTTCGTGCAGGTGCATCCAACGGCCATGCCCGGCGAGGACAAGCTCCGGCTGATATCGGAATCCGCGCGTGGCGAAGGCGGCCGGGTTTGGGTGCCGAAGGACGGGAAGCCCTGGTACTTCCTGGAGGAGTGGTATCCCGACTACGGGAACCTCGTCCCCAGGGACGTGGCTTCGCGTGCGATATTCAAGGTAGTGTACGAGATGGGACTTGGCGTGGACGGAAAGCCTGTGGTCTATCTCGACATCTCGCACCTCCCGCAAGAGCAGCTTGAAACGCGGCTGTTCGGGATAATGGAAATATACCAAACATATACCGGGGCGGACCCGCGCAAGGTCCCCATGCAGGTATTCCCCGGGGTGCATTACAACATGGGCGGGTTCTGGGTGGACTATGACATGGGGACCAATATACCGGGCCTCTTTGCCGCCGGTGAAGCTGAGTATCAGCACCACGGGGCGAACCGCCTGGGCGCGAACTCGCTCGTCTCGTGCATCTACGACGGCATCGTGGCCGGGCCTTCGGCGGTCGCATACGCCTCCGGGCTCAAAAACCGCTCAGAGGAACTGCCCGCATCGCTATTCGAGGCGGAGGTTAAAAAGCAATCCGAAATAAATTCCCGGCTCCTCAAAAAAGACGGGAAGGAGAACCCGCATTCGCTGTACCATGAGATGGGCGACGTGATGCGGGAGAACGTGACGGTCGTGCGGCATAACGACAAGCTCCGGGCTACGGATACGAAGCTGAATGAGCTTCTGGAACGATACAACGATATAAACGTGCTGGACGACTCCGGGAAGGTAAACCAGTGCCTGGTGTTCGCGCGGGAGCTTTTTAACATGCTCACCCTCGCGCGGGTGATAACGCTCGCGGCGCTTGAGAGAGACGAATCCCGCGGCGCGCACTACAAGCCGGAGTTTCCAAAACGGGATGATAGCAAATGGCTGAAGACTACGAAGGCTTTTTATACGTCTGAGGGGCCGCGTTTCGAGTACGAGCCGGTGGACATATCACTTTTGGAGCCGCGCGAGCGGCATTACGAAATTGAATAAAAAGGGCACCCTAAAAATGAACCCGGGCGAGAAGTTCATAGCGAAGATAAAGCGGCAGGAAGACTCTCATTCCAAACCGTATTGGGAGGAGTTCGAGCTTGTCTTCCGGACTGGCATGAACGTCATCATCGCGCTAATGGACATACAGAGAAATCCCATCACCCGCGAAGGCAAAAAGACGAAGCCCGTCTCATGGGAATGCTCGTGCTTGGAGGAAGTGTGCGGGGCGTGCGCGATGATAATTAACGGCGTGCCCAGGCAGGCGTGCAGCACGTTGATAGCGGGCCTTACAACGCCGCTTACGATAGAGCCGCTGACCAAGTTCCCGCTGGTGAAGGACCTGGTCGTGGACCGTCACTCGCTATTCGAGAACTTCAAAAAAATCCATGCCTGGATCCCGGTGGACCTGACATACGGCGCGGGGCCGGGCCCGAGGGTGAGCCAGGAGACCCAGAGGAAGGTATATCCCCTTTCGCGCTGCATCACCTGCGGGAACTGCCTTGAGGCCTGCCCGCAGGTAAATAGCCGCTCGCCTTTCATGGGCGCGGCGGTAATGAACCAGGCGACGCTTATGGACTCGCACCCGACGGGCTACATGAACAGGAGCGAAAGGCTTGCTGCAGTGCGCGCCAAGGGAGGCGTCGGCGACTGCGGGAATGCCCAGAACTGCGCGAGAGTCTGCCCGAAGGAGATACCGCTTGTGGATTCGATTGCGTGGCTTAACCGGGAGGCGATAATCGACGGCCTCCGCAGATGGCTGGAGAAATAATGCGCCTGCACGAATACCAGGCAAAGGAAATACTGCAGAAGACCGGCATCCCGGTGCCGAGAGGCTTTCTCGCATCCACTCCGGGCGAGGCAAAGGCGGCTTATGAAAACCTCGGGTCGCACCTTGTCGTCCTGAAGGCGCAGGTGTTGGCCGGCGGGCGCGGGAAGGCCGGAGGGATAAAAACGGCGCACTCCGCGGAAGAGGCCCAGCACACAGCATCGCAGATGCTGGGGCGCAGGCTTATCACCTCTCAGAGCGGACCGGAAGGCACTCCGGTGCGCAAGCTCCTCATCGAGGAAGGCGTGCCGGCGGAGAACGAGTATTACGTAGCGATAACCATCGACCGCGAACGCGGAAGGCCCGTGGTAATAGCCAGCGCCTCCGGCGGCATGGACATAGAGGAAGCGGCGAGAAAATCGCCGGAGAAGGTGGTAAAGGAACATATCGAGCCTGTATTCGGCCTCCAGCCGTACCAGGCCAGAAAAATAGCCTACGGGCTTGGCATCCGCGGTAATCTGGCGCAGGCATTCGTGGACGTCCTTTTGAAGCTCCATATAATTTTCCTCGTCTCAGACCTCGAACTCGCGGAAATAAACCCGCTCGTGAAGACGGAGGAAGAGCGTTTCGTGGCGCTGGACTCGAAGATGGTTGTGGACGACAGCGCCCTTTTCCGGCATGACGACATTAGAAAGCTGGCCGAGCCCCTGGACATGGACCCGCAGGAATATGAGGCCAGAGAGGCCGGGGTAAATTACATAAAATTGAAAGGCAACATCGGCTGCATGGTAAACGGCGCGGGACTCGCGATGGCCACGATGGACCTGATAAAATCGGCCGGCGGAGAGCCCGCGAATTTCCTGGATGTCGGAGGCGGCGCGGATGCGGAACACATAAAAAAGGCGCTAGGGGTACTGATTGCCGACCCGCACGTCGAGTCTGTCCTGGTGAATATATTCGGCGGGATACTCAGGTGCGACGTCCTGGCGGAAGGGATAGTGCGGGCGGCAAAGGAGCTGAATTTTAGCGTCCCGATGGTGGTGCGGCTGGAAGGAACGAACAAGTCAGAGGGCGAGAAGATACTGAAGAGTTCCGGGCTTCCGATTCATTTTGCGGCGACGATGCGCGAGGCCGGCGAGATGGCGGTGCATTCGATAAGAAGCAACGCATAGGAGCGACAGTGAATGGCCGTCCTCGTAAATAAAAATACGCGGGTAATCGTACAGGGGCTGACCGGGCGCGAAGGCTCCTTCCACGCTAAGCAGATGCTGGACTACGGCACGCGCGTGGTGGGTGGTGTTACGCCGGGCAAGGGCGGTAAGGATGTGTCGGGCCTCCCGGTATTCGACTCGGTGCACGAGGCGGTGCAGCAGACGGGTGCGGACGCTTCGGTAATATTCGTCCCGGCGGCATATGCCTCCGATGCAATACTTGAGGCCGCGGACGCGGGTATCGGGCTTGTCGTATGCATAACGGAGGGGATACCGGTACACGACATGCTGGTAGTCGTCAGGGCGCTTGAAAATTCTCCCTGCCGCTTGATCGGCCCCAACTGCCCCGGCGTTATCACGCCGGGTGAATGCAAAATCGGCATCATGCCCGGCTATATCCACAAGAAAGGGAATATCGGCGTAATCTCGCGGAGCGGCACTCTCACTTACGAAGCGGTCTTTCAACTGACGGCTTTGGGTCTTGGCCAGTCCACCTGCATAGGCATCGGGGGTGATTCCCTTATAGGCACCGATTTCGTGGACTGCCTGAGGCTTTTCGAAGACGACCAGG
>JBARKJ010000041.1:0-13232 GCA_049801375.1 Nitrospirota bacterium
ACCCGCGGCCCTTCCAAGTCCAGCTGACTCAGGCCGAGGGTCAGATGGCACGCGACACGCAAATCCTCGACAACGCCAGGACGGACCTCAAGCGTTATGAAACCTTATGGTCCCAGAACTCCATCCCAAAGCAGCAGCTCGATACGCAGGCGGCGCTGGTCCGCCAGTATGACGGGGTGGTGAAGACCGACCAGGGGGCGATAGACGCCGCGAAGCTGGACCTCGTTTATTGCCGCATAACCGCGCCCGTGGGAGGCCGCGTGGGGCTTCGCCTGGTGGACGCGGGCAATATCATCCACGCGACCGACACGAACGGGCTGATTGTCATAACCCAGGTCCAGCCGATTACCGTGGTCTTCCCCATC
Source organism: Nitrospirota bacterium (assembly GCA_049801375.1). Classification (GTDB taxonomy): domain Bacteria; phylum Nitrospirota; class JACRHJ01; order JACRHJ01; family JACRHJ01; genus JBARKJ01. The sequence goes on from JBARKJ010000041.1 coordinate 366, forward strand.
CCGGAGGACGACCTGCCGCAGTTGCAGGCGAGGCTAAGGAAGGGAGGACGGCTGCCGGTTGACGTTTACGACCGCGAGATGACGCGAGAGATTTCCTCCGGCTATATGCTGACCGAAGATAACCAGATAGACCCGGCCACAGGGACCGTGAAGATCAAGGCGATTTTCGAAAACAGGCAAAACGAGCTGTTCCCCAACCAGTTCGTCAATGCGCTTTTGTTAGTTAACACAATTCACAACGCGGTCACCGTGCCGGTCGTCGCCGTCCAGAGGGGGCAGCACGGTTCGTATGTATATGTCATAAAGCCGGGTAACACCGCACAGATGCGGCCTGTCACGACCGGGGATACCGAAGGCGGCATGGTTGCCATAACCGCCGGGCTGTCGCCGGGAGAGGTCGTGGTAACTGACGGCGCGGACAGGCTGAAGGAGGGAGCAACCGTAGAGATAAGGACTCCCAACGCTCCGGGCGGCAACGGCGGCGGGAAGCCAGCGCGCAAAAAATGAATATCTCAAGCCCGTTCATAACGCGCCCGGTAGCGACGACGCTTTTAATGGTCGCCATCCTGCTGGCCGGGGCGGTGGCTTATCGCCAGCTCCCTGTCTCGGCACTGCCGCAGGTCGATTACCCGGTCATACAGGTGCGCACGTTCTACCCCGGCGCCAGCCCGGACGTAATGGCATCTTCAGTGACCGCGCCGCTGGAGCGGCAGTTCGGCCAGATGCCGGGGCTTAGCCAGATGACCTCGGCAAGCTCGGGCGGCAGCTCTGTAATAACCCTTGAGTTCAGTCTGGACTTAAGCCTCGACGTCGCCGAGCAGGAAGTCCAGGCGGCAATAAACGCGGCAACTCAGCTCCTGCCCAGCGACCTTCCGAACCCGCCGGTTTATAGCAAGGTGAACCCCGCCGACGCGCCTATCATGACCCTGGGCCTCACCTCAAAAACCCTGCCCCTGCCGCAGGTGGAGGACCTTGCGGATACGCGTTTCGCACAGAAGATATCGCAGCTCCCGGGCGTGGGGCTTGTCAGCATCAGCGGCGGCCAGAGGCCCGCGGTCCGGGTAAATGCGAACCCTGCCGCCCTGGCCTCTTACGGCATGACCCTTGAAGACCTCCGCACCGCCATCTCAAGCGCGAACGTCAACAGGGCCAAGGGCGGCTTCGACGGCCCGAGGCAGTCCTATATTATCGGGGCCAACGACCAGCTCTTGTCGAGCAAGGACTACCAGTCGCTGGTTGTCGCATATAAAAACGGCGCGCCGGTGCTGTTATCCGACGTGGCGGACGTGAAAGACGACGCGGAGAACGTCCTGCAGGCGGCATGGATGAACAACACCCCGGCGGTGATAGTCAATATCCAGAGGCAGCCGGGCGCGAACGTAATCGAGGTGGTTAACCGGGTAAAGAAGCTCCTCCCCCAGCTCCAGGGCTCCCTGCCCCCTTCCATAAACGTTACCGTCCTCACCGACCGCACGACTACCATACGCGCATCGGTGAGGGACGTGCAGTACGAGATGCTTCTCGCCATCGCGCTCGTCGTGATGGTGATCTTCCTGTTCCTCAGGAACTTCTCCGCGACAACGATACCGAGCGTCGCCGTCCCCCTGTCCCTGGTCGGGACATTCGGCGTGATGTACCTCCTGGGCTTTTCGCTCAATAACCTCTCCCTCATGGCGCTCACTATATCCACCGGTTTCGTCGTGGACGACGCTATCGTCATGATCGAGAACATCCACAGGTACGTCGAGCAGGGCGACACGCCTGTCGAGGCCGCGCTCAAAGGTTCAAAGCAGATCGGTTTCACCATCATGTCTTTGACTATATCGCTCATCGCGGTCTTAATCCCGCTCCTGTTCATGGGAGACGTGGTCGGACGGCTGTTCAGGGAATTCGCCTTAACCCTGGGCGTTACCATCCTCATCTCGGCGTTCGTTTCGCTTACGCTCACGCCGATGATGTGCGCGAGGCTGCTTAAGCATACGCCCGAAGAAAGGCAGGGAAGGTTCTATCGCTGGTCCCAGGAGATGTTCGACAGGATAATCGCGGAGTACGGCAGGACCCTGCGCTGGGTGCTCGGCCATCAGCAGGCGACGCTTTTTGTGGCGGCCTGCACTCTCGTGCTCACGGTGATCTTGTATATCTACATCCCCAAGGGGTTCTTCCCCATCCAGGACACGGGGGTGATACAGGGTATCTCCGAGGCGCCGCAGACCATATCCTTCCCCGCAATGGCCGAGCGCCAGCAGGAGTTGGCCAGGGTAGTCCTGCGGGACCCGGCGGTCGAGAGCCTTTCGTCCTTCATCGGGATAGACGGGACCAACACCACGCTGAATGACGGGCGCCTGCTTATAAACCTGAAGCCGCTTTCTGAGCGTGGCTTAAGCGCGACCGATGTCATCCGGCGCCTTCAGCCGGAACTCGCGAAGGTAGACGGCGTAACGCTCTTCATGCAGCCGGTGCAGGACCTGACCGTCGACGTGCGCCAAAGCCGCACGCAGTTCCAGTACACGCTGGAGGACCCGAACGGCGAGGAGCTTAACGTATGGGCGCCCAAAGTTATCGATAAGCTCCGCACGCTTCAGGGGCTTGCGGACGTGAGCAGCGACCAGCAGGACAAGGGGCTCCAGGCCTCTCTCGACATCGACAGGAGCACGGCCTCGAGGCTCGGCATCTCGCCGCAGAATATAGACGATACGCTTTACGATGCCTTCGGCCAGAGGCTCGTATCCACCATGTTCACCGAACTGAACCAGTACAGAGTCGTGCTGTCGGTAAAGCCCGAGTTCAAACAGAACCCGGGCGGGCTTCAGTCGATATATCTCCGGAGCGCGGGCGGCGGAGAAGTACCGCTCAGCGCGGTCACCCGGGCCTCGGAGAATACGGCCCCGCTCGTCATAAACCGGTTAGGGCAGTTTCCCGCGGTGACGGCCTCGTTCAACCTTGCGCCGGGGACATCCCTTGGCGGGGCGGTGGGCACGGTGGAATCCGCCGCGGAAGAGCTTGGGCTGCCGGCAAGCATTCAGGGCAGCTTTCAGGGGACGGCCCAGGCATTCAAGGCGTCGCTGACCAACGAACCGATCCTTATACTGGCGGCGCTTATAACCGTCTACATAATTCTCGGCGTATTGTACGAGAGCTATATCCATCCGGTAACCATACTTTCCACACTGCCCTCGGCCGGCGTCGGGGCTCTTCTTGCCCTGATGTTCTTTGGGCAGGACTTGAGCGTAATCGCCATAATAGGCATCATCCTTCTCATAGGCATCGTGAAAAAGAACGGGATCATGATGGTGGATTTCGCGCTCGATGCGGAAAGGAACGAGGGTAAAACCCCCACCGAGGCAATTTATCAGGCGTGTCTTTTGAGGTTTCGCCCGATAATGATGACCACCTTCGCGGCGCTACTCGGCGCGCTTCCGCTCGCGCTCGGCAGCGGCGTGGGTTCGGAACTCCGACGCCCGTTAGGCATTTCCATCGTCGGCGGCCTTATCGTAAGCCAGGCGCTGACGCTCTATACGACGCCGGTCATATACCTCGCTTTCGACCGCCTGGCGAGAAGGATAAAGAAAGGAAAAGCCGAATAGGGGCCGTTGGCACGAGCGGACAAACGAATCCTCATGAAGCGAGTCCAAATGGCCCCTGTTCAACTCATGGTTTTTTAAATGAACATCTCCGAAGTATTCATAAAGAGGCCTGTCGCGACGACGCTTCTGACCGCCGGGATAATCCTGGCCGGGGTGGTTGCGTTCCGCCTCCTGCCCGTATCGCCCCTGCCGCAGGTGGATTTCCCGACGATCTCGGTATCCGCGGGACTGCCGGGTGCCGACCCGGAGACCATGGCGACTGCCGTGGCCGCGCCGCTTGAGCGTCAGTTCGGGCGTATCGCGGGCGTAACGGAGATGACCTCGACTTCCAACCGGGGCGCGACCTCGATTACGCTGCAGTTCGATTTAAGCCGCGACATCAACGGGGCCGCGCGCGACGTGCAGGCGGCGATAAACGCGGCGCGGGGGTACCTGCCGGCGAACCTGCCCAGCAACCCGACCTACCGCAAGGTAAACCCCGCCAACGCACCAATCCTTATAATCGCGATGACTTCGGATGCCGTCCCCAAGGTTGCGATGTACGACATAGCCTCGACAGTCCTACAGCAGAAGCTCTCGCAGGTCAAGGGCGTGGGGCAGGTGTTCGTTGGAGGCGGGGCGCTCCCGGCGGTGCGCGTGGACCTGAACCCGACGGCTATCTCCAGTTACGGCATAAGCCTTGAGGAAGTGCGGGCCGTGCTGGCCGGCACCAACGCGAACAGGCCGAAGGGGCAGCTGACGAACGGAGGCAAGACCTGGGAGATATACACCAACGACCAGCTGCACAAGGCCGCGCAGTATAGGGACCTCGTCCTCGCGTACAGGAACGGCTCCGCGGTAATGTTAAAAGACGTCGCCGACGTGCAGGATTCCGTCGAGGACGTGCGGGCGGCTGGGTTCGTGAACGGAAAACCGGCTGTCATGCTGGTCATATTCAGCCAGCCCGGCGCGAATATAATAGACACGGTGGACAGCATCAGGGCGATTATGCCCGCGCTCAAGGCGGACGTCCCGCAGAATGTGGACATGTCCGTCGTCCTGGACCGCACCCCGCCGATAAGGGCCTCCGTAAGTCATGTGGAAGAGACACTCATCCTTGCAGGCATACTCGTTATCCTGGTCGTTTTCGCGTTCCTCCGGACAGTGCGCGCAACGGTCATACCCGGCGTGGCCATTACCGTGTCCGTAATCGGCACCTTCGGCATAATGTACCTCTGCGGCTATTCGCTGGACAACCTCTCCCTCATGGCGCTTACGGTATCGACCGGTTTCGTGGTCGATGACGCTATAGTCGTGCTCGAAAATATCACCCGCCATATCGAGAACGGCGAGGAGCCCTTCCAGGCGGCACTGGTGGGGACGCGAGAGATATCCTTCACCGTCCTGTCCATGAGCCTCTCGCTCATCGCCGTGTTCATACCCTTGCTCCTTATGGGCGGCATAGTCGGCCGCCTGTTCCGGGAGTTCGCCGTGGTGCTCTCGTCGGCGGTATTCGTCTCTCTCGTGGCGTCTCTGAGCGTAACGCCGATGATGTGCGCGGTGATGCTTAGGCCGGGGTCTCACTACCGGCACAAGCGGGCCTACCAGATAAGCGAGTCGATATTCAACTGGATGCACCGGAACTACGAACGGAGCCTCGGCTGGGCGCTCAAGCACCACCTGTTTATGATACTCCTGCTTCTGGCTACCGTCGGGACCAGCATATACCTTTTCATAACCGTCCCGAAGGGGTTCTTCCCGGAGCAGGACAACGGGCGTCTCGTGGGAAATATACAGGCGGCGGAGAATATATCTTTTCAGGCCATGAGAGATAAGCTTTCGAACGTAGTGGCCATAATCAAAAAGGACCCCGAAGTGGACTACGTCATCGGGTTCACGGGCGGCGGCGGCTCCACTACGAACACCGCGAGGATGTTCATTGCGCTTAAGCCTTTCGCCCAGCGCAAGTCCACCATGCAGCAGGTAATGGTCCGGCTGCGGAAAAGACTCGCCGGAGTGCCGGGCGCGCCGACGTTCCTCCAGCCCGTGCAGGACCTGCGCGTCGGCGGCAGGATCAGCAGCGCGATGTATCAGTATACCATCCAGGGGGACAGCCAGCCGGATGTCACGAAATGGTCGCAGCGCATGGTGCAGGAGATGCGCACCCTGCCCCAGCTTGCGGACGTGAACAGCGACCTTCAGAACAAGGGTCTTCAGGCCACGCTCGTGATTGACCGCCCCACGGCCGCCCGCCTCGGCATCACCACGCAGACGATTGACGACATCCTCTACGACGCGTTCGGCCAGAGGCAGGTGTCGATTACCTATACGGACCTGAACCAGTATCACGTCGTGATGGAGGTCGAGCCGCGCTTCTGGCAGCATCCGGACACCCTCAAGGACATATACGTCCCAACGCCTGCCGGGACCCTGTCGCCCTTAAGCGCGTTCACGCACTACGAGCCGACGGATACGACCCTCGCGGTGAACCACCAGGGGCAGTACCCCTCGGTGACGGCTTCATTTAACCTCGTGCCCGGCGCGTCTTTGGGCGACGCCGTGAAAGCGGTCGAGGGCGCGGCCCGGAAGCTTGTCCTTCCCGGCAATATTCACGGCAGTTTTTCGGGCACGGCCGAGGCCTTCCAGACCTCGCTCGCCAACGAGCCGCTCCTGATACTGGCCGCGCTTTTATCGGTCTATATCGTCCTGGGCATCCTCTACGAAAGCTACGTGCACCCGATAACGATACTGTCCACGCTCCCTTCGGCGGGCGTGGGCGCGGCCCTCGCGCTGATATTGACCGGCACGGACTTAAGCATCATAGCGATAATAGGCTGTATACTCCTGATCGGCATCGTGAAGAAAAACGGGATAATGATGGTTGACTTCGCCCTGGAGGCGGAACGCAAGGACGGCAAGAACCCGAGGGACGCGATATTTCAGGCGTGTCTTTTGAGGTTCCGTCCTATAATGATGACGACGATGGCGGCGCTTCTCGGCGCGGTGCCGCTCGCGATTGGAGGCGGGGTCGGCGCCGAGCTTCGCCGTCCGCTCGGACTCACTATCGTGGGCGGGCTCATTTTCAGCCAGATGCTGACCCTCTACACGACGCCGGTCGTGTACCTGTATCTCGACCGTTTCCGTCTGTGGATGAACGGCCTGAAAGGAAAAAGATAAACCGTTACCTTTTTTTAAAAAGGTAACACCAAAAAATGTTAAACTGTCCCGCTTTTCTTTGTGTTACTTTCTTTCGGGGCACCCGCGCGAAGCGTGGGTCGGAGGAAAAGAAAGTAACGGCTTTCCGGAGGTTATTATGAAACTTAGAATTTTCTTCGCGGTTTTGATTTTGTCGATGTTGACAGCCTGCGCGGTCGGGCCTGATTACGTGAGGCCCGCGGCGGTGAAGGTGATGCCTCCGGCGTTCAAGGAGATGAGCGGATGGAAAGTCGCCCGCCCCAGCGACGACCGCATACAGGGGCCGTGGTGGAAGATTTACGGCGACCCGCTTCTGAGCAGCCTCGAGGACAAGGTAAACGTATCGAACCAGAACATCAAGGTGGCGGAGGCGCAGTTCGAACAGGCGCGCGCGCTGGTCATGGCCGCACGGGCCGCTTATTTCCCGACCATCGGGATAGGCGCTTCCTTCACCCGGTCGAGTAACTCGGCAACTACATCACCCGGGATACCTATACATAATAACTCGGATTACTCCCTGCCGGTGACCGCTTCCTGGGAGCCGGACATCTGGGGCAAAGTGAGAAGGAGCGTCGAGTCCAACCGAGCGAACGCACAGGCGAGCGCGGCGGACCTCGCGGCGGCAAGGCTGAGCCTCCAGACCGAGCTGGCGCAGGATTACTTCCAGCTTCGCGCGCTGGACGCCCAGAAGAATCTCTTCGACTCGTCGGTCGCGCTCTACCAGCAGTCGCTTGACTTGACGACCAACCGCTATAACGCGGGCGTGGCGTCCGAGGCGGACATTGCCCAGGCGGACACGCTTCTCAAGACCACAAAGGCGCAGGCCATCGATATCGGCGTGCAGCGGGCGCAGCTTGAACATGCGGTCGCCCTGCTCACCGGTACTCCGGCGTCCAGTTTTTCGCTTCCCCCGTTGCCGCTGGAAGCGACGCCCCCGATGGTCCCCGTCGGGGTGCCGTCCGAGCTACTCGAAAGGAGGCCGGACGTCGCGGCGGCGGAGCGTCAGATGGCCGCGGCGAATGCGCAGATAGGCGTTGCCGAGGCCGCATATTACCCGTCCGTCACGCTCAGCGCATCGGGCGGCTTCCAGAGTTCGAGCTGGTCCAAGTGGCTTACATGGCCGAGCCGCTTCTGGTCGTTCGGGCCGTCGGTGGAATGGACGATATTCGACGGGGGCCTGAGGAAGGCACAGACGGAGGAAGCGCGGGCGGCATATGACATAAACGTCGCAAGCTACCGCGAGACCACGCTCGTGGCCTTCCAGGAGGTCGAGGATAACCTGGCCGCTTTGAGGATACTGGAGGAAGAGGCTGCGGCTGAGGACGCGGCGGTCAAGTCCGCTCAGAAGACGACCGCGATAATCACGAACCAGTACAAGGCGGGAACTGCCGCCTATCTGAACGTCATAACCGCCCAGACCGCGGAGCTTGGCAACGAGAGGACCGCGATAACCGTCCTCGGCCAGCGTTTAAACGCCAGCGTGTTGCTTATCAAGGCACTGGGCGGCGGCTGGGACGCCTCAACGCTTCCGCAGGCGAAGGAGCTGACGACGTTCAAGAATAAATAACTACTGCGCGGGAATCCTGGTCACGCTGTTGCTGAACATGTTCGTCACCCAGATGTTTGCGCCGTCGAAGGCTACGCCAACCGGATCGCTCCCCACGGTGTAGGTGGCTACGAGGGAGCCGTCACTGGCTTTCAGCTTGGTCACAGTGTTGCCGCCCCAGTTCGCCACCCAGATGTTTTCGCCGTCAAATGCTAAGCCATAGGGACCAACCACTGTATAAGTGCCTACCACGCTCCCATCGCTTGCCTTCAGCTTGGTCACGCTATTGCTATTAAGGTTCGTCACCCAGATGTTTGCGCCGTCGAAGGCTATGCCTTGGGGACTTCTCCCCACGTTGAAGGTGCCCAGTACAGTCCCGTCGCTGGCGCGCAGTTTGGTCAGAGTGCCGAAGTTGCCGCCACATGTGTTCGCCACCCAGATGTTTGCGCCGTCGAATGCTAAGCCATAGGGCATGCTCCCCACTGTGTAGGTGCCCAGGAGGGACCCGTCGCTGGCGCTCAGCTTGGTCACGGTGTTGCTGAGCGAGTTCGCCACCCAGACATTGGCGCCGTCAAAGACTACGCCAGTTGGTCTGTTCCCTACGTTATATGTGCCCAGGAGGGACCCGTCGCTGGCGCTCAGCTTGGCCACGGTATTGCTGACGTAGCTCGCCACCCAGATGTTTGCGCCGTCAAAGGCTATGCCCATGGGTTGGTATCCCGCGCTGTAGGTGCCAACGAGGGAGCCGTCGCTGGCCTTCATCTTGGTTACACTCGACTCTTGATTGTTTACCACCCAGATATTTGCGCCGTCGAATGCTACGGCATTGGAGCCTCCATTTGGGAACGTCTGGGGATACCACTGCTTTAGCGCCGCCCTCATGGCGGACGGACTCACGGGGCCTGCGTCACCTGCATCACCCTTCGGCCCTTGAACCCCCTCCGGACCCTGCGCGCCCATAGCACCTGCGGCTCCCATGGGGCCGGCGGACCCCGGTATTCCCTGCGAACCCTGTGGGCCACCGACACCATACGTTACTTCGAAACCGGCAGACGTGCCATATCCGTTCTGGACTTTGAGTTCATATGTGCCCGGCGCAAGACCTTCCGGCAGCGAAGCCGTAATCGTGGCTCTCGTGGGAGTCCCTATGGGGACCATATTTGCGCCATCGAAAGCGACTTTAGGAGTAGCGTTACCATAAACAAGTTCCGTCCCATTAATTATTATCTGGTTGTTAGAATAATCTATGGCAGCCGACAGAATATTTGGAGCGGCGGATGCGGACGCGGCGGCAAACAAAATCATGAACGCCGCGATAAGACCAGTCCTGAAAAGACCTTTCACAAGGAGCCTCCTTTTTAACAAGTGATTTCCCGCACCAGTAGCGATGATGCCTTGGATTAGGTCAGTCAGTTGCGGATTACTAAAATGGATTATGGGACTGACAAGGAATGCGTACAGCTTTTAAAAAGCCGGAAGGTATGCGTACTTCAATAATACACGATATTGGATTTCTGTCAAAACTCACTTTTAAATAAGAAAGTCGTGCTCTTAATAGCTTTTCTTGATTCCCGCGCCAAGCCGTCATTATTCAAAGCAGATTCAAATATAAGTGGATTTATGGACGGATTTTATCGCGTATCGAATTTGCGGCATTACAACATCATATGGAGGGGGTTTTGATACATAAAGGGTGGGTTACGGAGACATCTTCTTTAAAGATGCCTCAGGGACATTTTCTTTTATATTACAAGTACTTACACCCGTATTTTGCTCAATTCCGAAAAACAAAAAATCGCCGTTTCGCCCCTTGCAACTAATTGAAAAATAAGGATTTCCATCGGAACATTTTCGCAGATTTCCCGTCCCCGCGCGATTAGATAAAGAGATTTTTATTTGACGTTAAAAAGCCGCCGCCTGCCAATAAGAAACTTGAAAATGGCCTGCATTTCGCGGTATCCGCTTGACATCGAATGGAGTATTCAGTAGGCTTATCCGATAGTTTTATTCTTTATGCAAGACCCTTTCGGAGGCCGGGAGAGGTATGTGGTCGAAGCTTATTCTGATTGCCCTCGCCGGGATGGCCGGTACTTTATCCCGTTACTGGGTTTCAGGATTGACTTACCAGGTCATGGGTTCCAGGTTCGCCTACGGGACCCTGGCGGTTAACGTCGTCGGCTGTTTTTTATTCGGCCTGGTCTGGACATTATCCGAGGAAAGGATGGCCATATCCGTCCTTGCCCGCACCGTCATACTCGTTGGCTTCATGGGTGCGTTTACGACGTTCTCCACGTTCGCGTTCGAGACGATGAACTACGTCAGGGACAGCCAGTATCTGATTGCTTTCGTTAATGTTATCGTCAGTTGCATCTTCGGTTTCGGGGCGATAGTCACCGGGTCATGGGTCGCGAAAATAATTTAACTCTTTCCATACGTTAGAGTGCGGGGGCCATATGAAACTGCCGGAAGAGGCGGAGCTTTTAAGGATATTCATAGGCGAGAGCGACAGGTATGCGGGCAAACCCCTTTACGAAGCCATTGTCGAAGAGGCCCGGCGGCAGAACCTCGGCGGGGCTACCGTCTTCCGCGGCCTCCTTGGGTACGGCGCGCACAGCCGTATGCACACCGCGAAGCTGCTCCGGCTCTCGGAAGACCTTCCGGTGGTTATCGAGATAGTGGATTCGACGGAGAAGATACAGACGTTCCTGCCGGACCTGGACCGGATGATGGATGAAGGGCTGGTCACGGTGGAGCGGGCGAAGGTCCTGGTCTACAGGCACGGTAAAGAAAAATAGCCACTCCACTCTCCTTATACACGGAGGTTTATCCATTGTTTCTGAAGATTTTGATACTCGCGGTAATCCAGGGGGCCGCCGAGCTTTTGCCGGTTTCCAGCTCCGCGCACGTCATTATAGCCGAGAGGCTGATGGGGCTCGACCCGACCAGCCCAAGTATGACCCTTTTACTGGTGATGCTCCATACCGGCACGATGTTCGCGGTGATAGTCTATTTCTGGAAGTCGTGGCGGGCAAGCTTCTTTTCCTCGCGAGAAAAGTTTTGGGAAGCGGTTAAATATATTGCAGTTGCTACCGCAATTACGGGGGCAGTCGGGTTGACGATAAAGTATTTTATCGAGAAATACATGTTCAGAGACGTCCCCCATGCCCAGATCGAGCTACTTTTCGGCAACCTGACGCTGATTGCCGTGTCCCTGGCCGCAGTAGGCGTGTTAATAATACTGGCCGGGATAAGGGGGAAGCATCGGGGAAGGATTGCTAGATTGGGACTGCGGGAGTCTTCGTTAATTGGTGCGGTACAGGGCCTTTGCCTTCCGTTTAGAGGTTTTTCCCGTTCCGGCGCGACAATATCCGTCGGACTTCTTTTGAATATCGCAAAGGACAAGGCGGAGGAGTTCAGTTTTGCGCTCGCCGTCGTGCTTACGCCGCCGGTCGTCGCCCGCGAAGTCCTGCGCCTGATTAAGGCTAAGGATGTAATACCGGCGAGCGGGATAAATTTTTCAATATTCTATCCGAGCTTGTTGGGGATGTGCCTTAGCTTTATTTCAGGATTACTTGCTCTTGGCTGGCTTTCGAACTGGCTGGAGAAGGGCAAGTGGCAAGTCTTCGGCTTTTACTGCATCTGCATTTCGGTCGTGGTCTTCATGCTCCAGAGAATCGGATACTGAATTATATCATCCGTGTATGCAGCTTATAAGCTGGAGTCTCGTCTCTCGCAGACGGCTCGATATTACTTGCGCGAGCTTCTCCATTATAACGAACCCGATATGGCAATCGTCCTTCAGGAACATCCTTAAACGTTCCCCGTCCACTGTGACCACCTTCGAGTCCTCCAAGGCCCGCGCCGAGGCGGTGAAGCGGTACGGCTGCACCATCGCAGACCAGCCGAAGGCCTCGCCGGACGAGGCTATATGCACCACGGCCTCCTGATGCCTGGCTGTCTCGAACTGGACAGCCACCTTTCCGTCTAACATGACGTAGAGCTTCCTGGCCTCTTCGTTCTCGGTAAAAATGAACGCGCCCCTGGGATAATCTACCAGGTCGGATATGTCTTCCAGTTCTTCGAGTTCAGGCGCGCTCAGCCCGTCGAAGAGATCCAGTTTCCTCAACGTATCGGCTGGGACCATGACGACCTCCTTGACCGATCCGGTTACCGGTTTATAATTACCCCTATTTCGTGAGTCGCACAGGATATGCATGGGTCGTAGGCCCGGACAAGCATTTTTATCCTGCGTGTCATCTCGTCCTGGGGCATGTCCATTATCCGGGGCATCATGGCCCGCATGTCTTCCTCCAAGTTGCCGACGTTCTGGCCGGTCGGCATTATGCAGTTCGCGTCTTTAATCCTGCCGTCCGCGTCGTAGGTGTAGTCGTGGAAGAGCGCCCCCCTGGGGGCCTCAACAATGCCCACGCCCCTCCCATCCCTTGGGACAGAGTCCGCGATTTCCCGCCTGATACCCTTAGTCAGGAGGCCGTCTATGGTGTTTATGGCTTCCTCCAGGCAATGGACGGTCTCCACCACCTGGGCTAAGTTTATCATATACGG
>JBARKJ010000042.1:0-147706 GCA_049801375.1 Nitrospirota bacterium
GCCTGCACGGGCGATAGCCATACGGGAAATGCACCCGCATAATGTTCTATGAGCACCCCAAAAAAACGCTCCAGGGAGCCCATGAGCGCACGGTGCACCATTATCGTCTGATGGACGTTCCCGTCCTCCCCGATATATTCGACCCCGAAACGCTCCGGCAGGTTGAAGTCCACCTGGACGGTGGTGCACTGCCATGAACGCCCGAGGACGTCTTTTATCTTGATGTCTATCTTCGGCCCGTAGAACACGCCCTCGCCGGGGTCTATGCTGTAGGTCAAATTTTTGGCCTCAAGTGCGCTCTTGAGCGCCTGCGTCGCCCTGTCCCAGTTCTCCTGCGTCCCGACGGACTTCTCAGGCTGGGTCGAGAGATATATGTCGTAGTCCGAAAAGCCAAACGTCCGGAGCACGAAGAGCGTGAAGTCCAGTACCTTGAATATCTCGTCCTGGAGCTTATCCGGGGTGCAGAATATGTGGGCGTCGTCCTGCGTAAAGCCGCGTACCCGCATAAGTCCGTGGAGCGCCCCGGAGCGCTCGAAGCGATAGACCGTCCCCAGTTCCGCCAAACGCATCGGCAGGTCGCGGTAGCTGCGCTTCTTCGACTTGTATATCGCGATATGGAACGGGCAGTTCATGGGCTTGATCTCGTACTCCTGCCCTTCCACCTCCATCGGGGAGAACATGCTCTCCCGGTAGAAATCCCAGTGGCCGCTCTTCTTCCAGATGTCGAGCTTCGCCATGTGCGGGGTATAAACAAGCTCGTACCCGCCGCTCACGTGTTCCGCTTTCCAGAAGTCCTCTATCACCCGGCGCACTGTCGCCCCTTTCGGGTGCCAGAGTATCAGCCCCGCGCCGGTCTCCTCCTCGTGGGAGAAAAGCTCCAGCTCGCGGCCTAGCTTCCTGTGGTCCCGCCTCTTTATCTCTTCCAGACGGTCGAGGTACGACTTCAACTGTTCCTTGTCCTGCCATGCCGTGCCGTATATCCGCTGGAGCATCTTGTTATGCTCGTCCCCGCGCCAGTACGCGCCCGCGGAGTTCAGCAGCTTGAACGCCTTTATATAGCCGGTGGACGGGACGTGCGGGCCTCGGCAGAGGTCTATGAAGCCGTCCTGGTCGTAAAGAGATACGGTATCCGACTCCAGCTCGTTTATGATCTCGACTTTATACGGCTCACCCATCTCGCCGAAGAGCCGGGCCGCTTCCGCCTTCGGCATCTCCTTGCGGACGAACGGCTTGTTGGCCTTGATTATCTCGGCCATCCGCTTCTCTATCTTCTCAAGGTCCTCAGGCGTAAAACCGCGTTCAAAATCGAAGTCATAATAGAAACCGTCTTCGATGGCCGGGCCTATCGTGGCCTTCGCCTCCGGGTATAATTCCTTCACCGCCTGGGCCATGATATGCGACGCGCTGTGACGGTAAACTTCTTTCCCGTCGGGAGAATCGAAGGTGATTATTTTCACCTGTGCGTCTCCTTCGACCGGCTTTTTTAAATCCACCTTCGCGCCGTTGACCTCAGCGGCCAGCGCGGCTTTCTTGAGTCCGCTGCCTATATTCGCCGCGAGATCAGCCGCCGATGCGCCTTTTTCCATCTCTTTTTTAGTGCCGTCAGGCAATGTAATCTGTATGGTAGGCAAACTTTTCCCCGAAATTAAAAAAGGCATCACCAAAAGGGGTACCTTTCAATGACGCCTAAACAAAATTAGGAATTGTACAACTGAAAATACCCCAGGGTTAAAATAAATACGCGATACCGCCGCGCCGACAGTTCAAAGGTATCAGCAAAGGGTAGCCTTGTCAAGCTTTTTCATACGGTTAATGGTAGGCGCGGGCGGTTTCGAACCGCCGACCTCTTGCGTGTCAAGCAAGCGCTCTCCCCCTGAGCTACGCGCCTTCAGTCCGTGCAGGAGCAGATTCTAAATTTAAAGCGGCCCGTTTGTCAAGTATATAAAAGGGGGGGCTTAAAAATGATAAAAAGGGGGGCTTAAAACCGCCCCCCCCTCATAAAAACAATAACCGTTCCCCTGACTGTCTCCGTCGCCGATTTACTTTACGGCGTCCATGAGACTCGCGGGAGACGCCAGGTAAGTTTGTCTTGCCCGGCTTGCCGCGCCGACTTACTTTAAGGCGTCCTTGAGACCTTTGCCTGCGGAGAACTTGGGCACCTTCGCGGCGGCGATTTTTATGGTTTCGCCGGTCTTCGGGTTCCTGCCCTTTCTCGCCTTCCTTTTCGTAACAGAAAATGTGCCGAAACCAACCAAGGATAC
This sequence comes from Nitrospirota bacterium, assembly GCA_049801375.1. Lineage (GTDB taxonomy): Bacteria > Nitrospirota > JACRHJ01 > JACRHJ01 > JACRHJ01 > JBARKJ01. The sequence goes on from JBARKJ010000042.1 coordinate 2,262, forward strand.
TTTCTGACCTTTCTTAAGGGAAACCTTAACGCTGTCAAGACAGGCTGCGAGAGCCTTGCCTGCGGCCGCCTTGCTGATCTCTGCAGAGTCCGCCATTTTCTCGATCATTTCCGCTTTTGTCATTTGTAATCCTCCTTTCTCTTAAAAATCGAATTACTGATAATTGCCTAAGAAAATTGATGGTGCAGTATCTCTCACGGATGCCCGGTTGTCAAGGGTTTTTTTTGTTCGGTATGCGCAGTTCGAATATTTTTTTCCGAAGCGTGTTCCGGTTTATCCCGAGCAGATCCGCGGCCTTCAACTGGTTGTAATTCGTCTCGGAAAGCGCGCTCATGATAAGCGGCCTCTCGACCAGCGCGATTACCGAGTCGTAGAGATCGCTCTTATCGAGCTTCTTGTTCTTCTTCAGGAAAGAATGTATACGTTCTTCCAGCAGCCCTTCGAAGGTTATGCCGTCGGTTATCCTTATGCCTTCCTTCTCCCCTTTCATCAGGACTTCCACGTCCTCCGGGAGGATGGCCAGGGAACTCGACAGCACGACAGCGCGTTTTATGCAGTTCTCCAGCTCCCGGACATTTCCCGGCCACTCGTACTCAATCAACCGCTTCAGCGCCTTCGGCGTCAGCCTCTTCTTCGGCGCGCCGAGTTCCTGAGAGGTTTTCTCCAGGAAATGCTCCGCGAGCGCGGGCACGTCTTCTTTCCTTTGCCTTAAAGGCGGCAGGTGCAGGCTTACCACGTTCAGGCGGTAGAAGAGGTCCTCACGGAATTTCCCCTCGCTCACCGCATCCTCAAGCTCTACATGCGTCGCCGCGATTATCCGCGCGTCCGCCTTTATGGTCTCGGTAGAGCCGACGCGCTCGAACTCCTTCTCCTGGAGCGCGCGCAGCAGCTTCGCCTGAAGGTTTAGGTCCATGTCCCCTATCTCGTCCAGGAAAAGGGTACCTCCGGCGGCCTGCTCGAACTTGCCGATCTTCCGGGCAACCGCGCCGGTGAAAGCCCCCTTCTCATGCCCGAACAGCTCGGACTCCATCAGTTCCCGTGGTATCGCCGCCGAGTTCACGACGACGTACGGCCCCGCGACGCGCTTGCTGTGCGCATGTATCGCCCGCGCTATAAGCTCCTTGCCGGTCCCGGATTCGCCCGTGATAAGCACCGTCACGTCCGTACCCGCGACGCGCCCGACGTCCTTGAATATCTCGCGCATCGAGGGCGCTTGGCCGATTATCTGCCCGACCTCGTAACGCTCGCGGAGCGACGCCTTCAGGTTCTCCACTTCCGCGACCATCGCCCGGTTGTCCATCGCGCGAGACGCCAGGAGTTTTACTTCTTCCACGTCGAAGGGCTTCGTGATGTAATCGAACGCGCCCAGCTTCATGGCCTCGATAGCGGTGCTCATCGTGCCCTGGGCGGTCATCATTATCACGCAGGTATCGAGCTGGTCCTCCTTCATCTGCTTGAGCACGGAGAGGCCGTCCAGCCCCGGCATCCTTATGTCCATGAACGCCAGCGGGAACTGTCCCTTCTTCAGGAGGGCCAGCCCGGCAACGCCGTCCTTCGCCTCCTGGACCTCGTAGCCCTCCTTCTTGAGGGTCTTGTTCAGGACAAACCGTATCGATTCGTCGTCGTCAACGATTAGGATTTTATGAGACATTTATTCCTTATGTAGAGGCCGACCCGTGTGTCGGCCCTTTCTTATTCATTGTTCTGAAGTGAAATCTTCATAAGCCTACTTTCGACTTCTTCAATGCCTATGGGCGATAAAAAGACTATTTCAGAATCTTCATCATATTCAATCATCTTCTCTTTATGCAAAGGTTTAATGACTTTACGCTTAAAATCTCCCAAACTGCTGTATTCGGCCCAGGAAAAAAGGTCCTCGGTCAAAATGCCGCTTTTTACGTCTGTATATGCCAACAAAAGAGTCCTCTCTTTTGCAGAAAGTGTTTTATTTAAGACCCTCTTTTTCCCTGCAACTTCCCATATTACAGGAAGCTCTTTTGCAGAAAGAGCATCTACTACCTCCTGAGCTTCTTCTAAAGAAAGGTTATGATATATCCGTATTAGTTCACAGATTATCCAATCAGCTACTCGTGTAATCGTTTTTAAATCAATAACATTTGCTTCTACATCACCCCCCGTATGTCCTATACCTCTCTTGCCTCGCATAGTATAAAGAAAAACCAATGCTCGGGGTATAATAATGCGGACTGATTCATGTACTGAATTATTTTTAGCTGTGATTATTTTTCGACATTCGTCGGGAAAGCTAGGTATGTGAACGCCGAATTTGGTATGAGTTCCGGAAACTTCTTGCTGTACGAAACGTAGTACAGTTTCTGTAAATTTACCTACGCTTAGTCCTGCGGTATCATATTCTGCACTATACAAAGACTTGGAGAATCTATTCTTGATCTCCAAATATGATTCAACAATTCTTTTTCTGAAGTCTCCAGGAATATTTGCTAAAGCAGAATCGAGGAGCTTATTTTTTGATGTAGACGAACTGATTTTCGGCATTTTGCTCACGTGTTAATTTTTTATCTCGAATTAATCTTGTAAATGCAGGTGCCAACTCGCTGGTTGTGTAAGAATAGCCCATAGTTTTTTTGCAGTGACTAACGATGTCGCTTACTATTTTCCCTTTTTTAAAGAAATCATCCGCTAGCAATGTTTCTATCATTGCCTTAGGTCCTGGCCGACCGCTTGCAGAAGGTTTTTTCTTTTTCGCTTCGCCAGACTTAGAGGATGTCTCTGTTTCTGGTGCTTTTGGTTTTTTTGCCTTACGAGCTTTCCTTTTTGGAGTGGAGCCAGTACCCTCTCCTGCGTTGCCCGGCTTTTCATTTTCGGTTAAATCATTAAATAACAGTTCAACAATTTTCAACTGCACCGCTTCCGATTTAAAAGAATTTATTATACCCGCCAGCTCTCTGAGTTCGATTTTAAGTTTGTCGAAATCTTTAATCATTATATATACCTCCTTACAAGAAGATAAGCGCATCTCTGGGCCGACAGTCGGGCCTTATATTGATTTAAAGAATATATTCCAAACCCCAATTCATGTCAATCCTTTTCTGCCTATTTTTTAGGCAAAAATAACTATTCCCATTCTTCTCTTTGAAATACCTCCTGATTATCCGGCCAAACCATCAATTTTTAATGGCCCTGCATATATAAGCGGCTTTATGGGAGAAATTTTATGGGGTATCAAAATAACTACATTTTCCCCTGTGTACGATGCTATTTCAGGGGGTCAGGGAGGGGTTTTTGATACGTCATTTTTAAACGGTAAAAATAACATTTTAATTTTAATTAACAATGAGTTACATCGCCTAAAAAGCCGATTTTAAATTCACGAAAAATTCAATTTTCATCTCTGTAAGTAGTTGAAAAATAAAGACTCACATTGGCGTATCTGCCGCCTTTTCCCTTTCCCGCGCGCCTTTAATCAAAGATTATTTATTTGGAATCCCGCATCCGTAAAATACCCAGGGTACCTTCCCCCTCTTTCCCCTTGCCTACAAATTCTTAAAATGGTAAATTATACTGTTTTGTTTTACAGCAGATTACTCCCGGAGGCTTTCCGTCCTTATGGATGAGAGATACAACCCAAAGATAATAGAAGCAAAATGGCAGAAGCGCTGGGAAGATACCCAGGCTTTCAAGGTCACAGAAGACCTGTCACGCGAAAAGTATTACGTCCTCGAAATGTTCCCCTACCCGTCCGGGAAGATACACATGGGGCATGTCCGGAACTACTCCATCGGCGACGTAATCGCGCGATATAAAAGGATGCGCGGCTACAACGTCCTGCACCCGATGGGCTGGGACTCCTTCGGCCTGCCCGCCGAGAACGCCGCCATAAAGCACGGCATCCATCCGAACAAGTGGACGCTTGAAAACATTGCATACATGCGCAGCCAGCTTAAGCAGATGGGCCTTTCATACGACTGGACCCGCGAGGTCGCCACCTGCCTGCCGGAGTATTACAAGTGGAACCAGGTGTTCTTCGTGCGTATGCTTGAGAAGGGCCTTGCGTACAAGAAGCTCGCAAACGTGAACTGGTGCGAGTCCTGCAATACCGTGCTCGCAAACGAACAGGTGGAGGACGGCAAGTGCTGGCGGTGCGAATCGGTCGTGACGCAGAAGGAGCTTCCGCAGTGGTTCTACAAAATAACCGCATACGCTGAGGAACTTCTTGAGTACCTCGATAAGCTCCCCGGCTGGCCGGAGCGCGTCCTTACGATGCAGAGGAACTGGATAGGCAAGTCCATCGGCTGCGAGATAGATTTTCAACTTAAAAACATACCCGGAATAGATAAAATTACCGTATTTACCACGCGCGCCGACACCCTCTACGGCGCGACTTTCATGTCCATCGCCCCGGAGCACCCGCAGGTAGCAGAGCTTATAAAAGGGCAACGGCAGGAGGCGGAAGTCCGGGCGTTTATAGAGAAGGTAAAGCGCACCAGCAAAATAGAGCGAACAGCCGAAACCGGCGAGAAAGAAGGGGTCTTCACCGGCGCGTATGCGATAAATCCGGTAACTGAAGAACCTGTGCCGATCTGGGCGGCGAACTTCGTCCTGGCGGAATACGGGACCGGCGCGGTAATGGCCGTCCCCGCTCACGACCAGAGGGATTTCGAGTTCGCAAAAAAATACGGGATGCCAATAAGGGTGGTAATCCAGCCCGAGGGAGAGACTCTTCAGGCCGACAATATGCAGGCGGCGTTCGTGGACGAAGGAGTGATGACATCGTCCGGCTCATTCGACGGCACTCCCAATGCCATTGGCAAGGAGAAGGTCGCGGACTACCTCCAGTCAAAAGGCATCGGGAAGAAGACCGTGAACTACCGCCTCAGGGACTGGGGCATATCCCGTCAGCGCTACTGGGGTACGCCGATACCCATAATCTACTGCGATAAATGCGGGACCGTTCCGGTGCCGGAAAAAGATTTGCCGGTGCTGCTTCCGACGGATGTAACTTTTACCGGCCTGGGCGCGTCTCCCCTCACGACGTCAAAAGAATTCCTGAGCGTGAAATGTCCCGTGTGCGGGGCAGACGCCAGCCGCGAGACGGATACGATGGACACCTTCATGGATTCGTCGTGGTATTTCCTCCGCTACACCGGCTGGGACAATGACACGCCGTTTAAAAAAGAGAACGCGAAGTATTGGATGGCCGGCGGCGGCGTGGACCAGTACATCGGCGGCATCGAGCACGCGGTGCTTCACCTCCTTTATGCGCGTTTCTTCAATAAAGTCCTTCGGGACCTGGGCCTGACTGATGCCGACGAGCCGTTTCGGAACCTCCTTACCCAGGGGATGGTAATAAAGGACGGGGCGAAGATGTCCAAGTCCAAGGGCAACGTGGTGGACCCGGACGAGCTTATACGTGAGTACGGCGCGGACACCGCGAGGTTGTTCTCTTTATTCGCATCCCCGCCGGAAAAGGACCTGGAGTGGTCCGACCAGGGCGTGGACGGCTCTTTCCGGTTCCTGTCGCGCATATGGAGGCTGGTGCGCGAGAACCTGGACGTCATCAAGACCGCACCTCTCAATCAGGGAGACGAGGCCTCCCCGAAGGTGAAGGACCTGCGCCGCGCTACCCATAAGGCTATAAAAAAAGTGACGGAAGATATAGAGGACAGTTTCCATTTCAATACCGCGATATCCGCCATCATGGAGCTTGTTAACGCGCTGTATCAGTTTGAACTGAGTAAAGGCGACAAGGATGACGCCGCCGCCCTCAGGGAGGCCGTTGAAACCCTGGTGCTCCTTATTTCGCCGTTCGCCCCGCACATCTCATCCGAACTCTGGGAGGCGCTGGGGAAGGATACCCCTCTTGAGAGCGTAGAGTGGCCCGTGTTTGACCCGGAGCTGCTCAAGTCGGACGAGATACTCGTAGTGGTGCAGGTGAATGGGAAGGTGCGGGACAGGATTACCGTGCCCGCGGAGTCTGCAGACGAGTATGTTAAAGAGCTTGCGCTATCGCAGGACAAGGTACGGCAGTTCATGGACGGCAAGGAGCCCAAGAAGGTAATCTACGTGAAGTCCAAACTCGTAAGTATTGTGGTATAGACTCTCTACATGAAAAAATTGTTCTGTATATTTTTACTGTTGACCCTGCCCGCCTGCGGCTATCAGCTCGCCAGGACCGGCACCGTGACCGGAAAGGGCGCCGGAAAATACAGGGTATCCATCCCGATGTTCGTGAACGACTCAGAGTCGCCGCTTGTCGAGAAGGACGTGACGGAAGCGCTGAAAGAGGAGGTCGCCCTGGACGGGCGCTGGGTCCTGACGGATGGCGGGGACGAGGATATACTCGTTAAAGGCAGGGTGGTGAAAATAGAATTCGCTCCGCTGTCTTTCGACCCGAACGACAGGGTACTCGAATACCGTCTGAAGATGCACCTGGACGTGAAGGTTTCGGATATTAAATCCGGCAAAGTGCTTTGGAAGGAAGATGATTTCGTTTCTTATGCCGATTACCGGGTAACCGTGGACGTAACAAAGAGCAAGATCCGCCGGGAAGAGGCTATCAAATACGCCTCACAGAATTTCGCGCAGGAGTTCATAATAAGAGTGCTGGATATTTTCTGATGAAGAAACTCACTCACAAGACGCTCTTCGACCAACTGGAGAAAGGCCCGATTGCCACGGTATACCTCCTTGCGGGGGAGGAGCTTTATTTCGCGGACAGGGCGCTGGAAGCCATCACGGAGAAGGCCCTGGCCGGCGCTCCCAGGGATTTCAACCTCGATGTCTTCTACGGAAAAGACACGAAAGCGTCAGAGGTCGCGGCGCAGGCGTCCACGCTCCCGATGATGGCCGAGAGGCGTCTGGTGGTGCTGAAAGAGGCGGATAAACTCCGCGACCTGGGGCCGCTGAAAGAGTATCTCAAATCGCCTTCTCCGGACTGCGTCCTGGCAATGATAGCAATGGGCGCGGACCGCTCGAAAGAACGGACTCTCTCGGAGTTAATCCCGGACGATGGCGTCTACGTTCATTTCTGGCGGCCCCGGGATTATGAAATACCGGACCTGGTCCAGAGGCTCGTCAGGGCAAACGGTTTCACCATAGACCGGGGCGCGGTTTTATACCTCGCGGAGACCCTTTCCGGCAACCTCGCCCTGATAGAGGCGGAGCTCAACAAAGTTTTTAATCTCCTTGGCGAAAGACGCCACGTGAAGGAGGAGGACGTTAAAGAGTCGGTGGGGGATTTCGGTCTCCCGGCGGTGTTCGAATTGGCGGACCGGGCGGCGGCGAAGGATGCGTCGAAAGCGATAGAGACGCTGGAGAAGCTCCTTCGGGACGGCGAGGAGCCGCTGAAGCTTCTGGCAATACTCGCGGGGCATTGGCGCAAGATGTCGGCGGGCGACGAGGGCGGGTTCAAGGGGCAGAAAACCCCGACGAGGACGATATCGGAAGATGATGCCGTCCGCGCTTTCAGCTTATTCCAGAAGGCGGACAGGGACCTCAAAGGGTCTCCCGTGCCGCCGAGACTGGTTATTGAACGGCTTGTGCTGGAACTTTCGGGGGCTGTTTAAGCCCCCTGAGTGGCGGATTTGTGAAGCTTTTTAGAAAGGCGTGAAATTTTGCGAGACGCGGCGTTTTTGTGGATTATGCCTTTTGAAGCGGCCTTCGCTATGGCCGGTACTGCCGAAGCCAATAGCTCCTTCGCGGTCTCCGGGTCCTTCGCCACAGCCGTGTTAAAGCTCTTTACGATTGTTCTGAGCGCCGCTTTCGCCTGGCGGTTCCTCTCCCTGCGGACGAGAGATTGTTTGTTCCTTTTCAGGGCTGACTTATGGTTTGCCAAATCCGACCTCCTTGGTGTTTTTAAACGAAGTTAAATTATTTAACACAACGCGCATTCCAAGTCAAGGATTAATTTATGCCAGTCAAAGTACGAACGAGCCTTAAGACCAAGCTTTTCCTGATATTCTTCGTGATGGACCTCTCGGTTATCCTGCTGCTTGGTTTCGTCTCATACCAGTCGAAGAAGGATGCGCTGAAGCGCCAGACCGAAAACAGCCTTTCCATTATGGCTTCGGAGCTCGCTGACAAAGTGGACCGCTACCTGGCGGATAAGTTCGACGATACCCGCGCGCTCGCACTGCACTACTCGCTCCACGGGCTGAAGACCACCACAAGCAGCCAGAATTCCATACTTTCCGAATACATGAAGATATATCCTTATTACGACCATATAAGCATTATAAACGTCGAGGACATAAAAAAACCTGAAAAAACAGGCAATAAAAACTACAGTAACACCTGGTATCTCCCGGCCTTGAACGGCCAGATAACGTCATCGGACATGTATATATCCCCCTTAACTGACAAACCTACCATGTCTTTTGCAGCCCCCATTTACGATAAGCAAGGAAAGCTTGTCAGTATCATCACGACGAACCTGAAACTGGAATATATATGGGATATGCTGAATGCGGTGGCGGAGGAGAATAAGGCTTCAGGGCATACCGGTTATGCCTTCCTCCTGAACAAAGATGGCCTCTTTATCGCGCACCCACAAGACGAAATCCTTCGTCCGCACCCGCAGCCCATGCCTCCGGATATGAAGAATATGGTCCAGGCTATGACAAGCGGGAAGAGTGGCACGGCTTATTATTCCTCCAGAAAAGGCGTCAGGAAACTGGCCGGTTTCGCGCCGCTCAAGGGCTTCGGGGAATACAAGGGGCATGGCTGGTCCGTGGGAGTCAATGAAAATTATTCGGAACTGCAGGACCCGATGAACCGTCTGCTCAAGATATATTTCATGCTTTTCGTCATTACGGCTTTCGGCGCGTTCGTAGTTTCCAGATATCTTGCCGGGTATATAGTAAAACCTGTCAACGAGCTGAGAGAAGGCGCGGCCAAAATAGGAGCAGGCGATTTCGCCTTGAGGATTCCCCATAAACACGAGGACGAGATAGGAGAACTGGCGAACTCGTTCAACAGCATGGCCAACGCCCTCCAGGAAAGGGACGTGAAAATAAACGAGTACAACGACTATTTAAAAGACGCCAATTACCAACTCGAAAGGACGAACGATGAACTCGTCCGGCTGGAGAAGGAAAAAGCGGATTTTAACGCCATGATAACGCACGATATAAAGTCGCCGCTTTCCACCATCCTTACGTATGCGGAAATGATCGGCGAGGGCACCCTTACCGGAGAAGAAGAGCTGCATAAGGCCATGTCGAGCGTGTATGCGAGCGGCAAAAAGATTTTAAACCTCGTTGATAACTTCCTGGTCTCGTCCGCAATCGAAGCCGGAAAGCTGAAGCTTAACGTCCAACCTGTCAGCATAAATGAACTTATTGAGGATTCCATGACTTTCTTCATCCCCCAGGCGGAGAAGAAGAACGTAAAGATCTCTTTCCTGAGAGGGACGGGCCTCCCGCGCATCATGGCGGACAAGGTGCAGCTCGACCGGGTGATAGGAAATATATTGGGCAACGCGCTGAAGTATATTCCTTCCGGGTCGTCGGTTACGGTCTCGACAACGGCCGTGGAGGACGGGATCGAGATAACCATCTCCGATACCGGCAAGGGGATACCGGAAAAAGATGTCGATTCCATGTTCCAGAAATTCCGCCGCTCAAGCGCAACAGGGAAAATAGAGGGCATGGGCCTCGGCCTTTATATCGCCAAGGCCGTCACCGAAGCGCACGGCGGAAGCATCTCTCTGACGAGCCGCGTGGGCGAAGGCACCACCTTCTCCATCCGCCTCCCGGCAATGACCCGGCTAAGCGGCCCCACTTCATGAGTGAACAGGCTAGCGTAACCCGCGCCGCCTGGTCGATAAGCCTGGTGACGGCCATCTCGCGCGTTCTTGGTTTCTTGCGAGTCATGGTAATCGCCAGGATATTCGGCGCAGGGATGGTGGCAGACGCCTTTTTCCAGGCATTCAGGATAAGCAACATCCTCCGTGAAGTGCTGGCGGAAGGGTCGATGTCCGCGGCCTTTATCCCGGTCTTTACGGAATACTTCCACACCAAATCAAAAGAGGAAGCCAGAGAACTGGCAAGCTCCATCTTCTATATCCTGCTTTTCATCTGTATAGGTGTGGTAACGCTTGGCATAATCTTTTCACCGGCGATCGTAAACGCCATCGCGCATGGCTTTGTCAGATACCCTGAAAAGTTCGCGCTGACCGTAAAGCTCACCAGGATAATGTTCCCGTATGTCATGTTCATCGGCCTAGCCGCGGTCACGATGGGCATGCTTAACTCCCTTGGCTCATTTACCGTACCCGCGCTCTCTCCGGTGATGCTGAATCTCTCTATGATCGGGTTTGCGCTTTATGTATCCCCTCATATGCAGACGCCTATAGTCGGACTGGCGCTGGGGGTGGTGTTCGGGGGGCTTTTGCAGCTGCTTATCCAGCTCCCGCCGCTTAAGAAAAAGGGGATGGGTTTTCTCTTCATGATGAGGCCGCGCGACCCAGGCGTCAAGAAGGTCGGCCGGCTCACAATTCCGGTCATCGGCAGCCAGGCCTCTACCCAGATAAACATGTTCATAAGCAGCCTGATTGCGACCTTCCTGCCCGAGGGCAGCGTCTCATATCTATTTTACGCAACTACCCTCTTCCAGTTCCCGCACGGAATTTTCGGGGTTTCAATTACCACGGCTGTCCTGCCCAGCATGTCGCGCCAGGCCGCCGTGGGCGATTATGACGGCCTGAAAGAGACACTCTCTTTCGGGCTTCGATACATTCTGTTCATTATGGTCCCTTCAATGGTCGGCCTCGTCGTGCTGAGCGTCCCGATAACCAGCCTTCTTTTCCAAAGGGGCACGTTCACTTATGCGGCTACCGTAAATACCGCCTACGCGCTCCAATTCTATAGCCTGGGCCTTTGGGCTTACTCCTGGGTCAGGGTTATAAACGCCGCCTTTTATTCGCTGCACGATACCAGGACACCGGTAATGGGGGCGTTCCTCGCGGTAGCGGTCAACGCAACGTTAAGCCTTATCTTGATGGGCCCGCTGAAACACGGCGGCCTGGCGCTCGCCACCGCGATTGCTTCGATGGTAAACATGTCGCTGCTTCTATTCCTTTTCAGGAGAAGGATGGGAAGGATTGGGGCGAAAAAGATTTTGATATCGGCTGTAAAAATCGTCCTGGCCGCCGCCGTGATGGGCGTCGTATGTTATCTTATAGGCAGGGGCGATTTATGGGCCTTAAGCGGCCATACTATCAGGAAGGGCGCGATAGTCGGCGCGGCAATAATCTCCGGCTTTGCCGTCTATTGCCTCATACTCTACTTTCTCAAAAGCGAAGAGTTGTCATTCATAATCAACACGTTAAGGCGAAAGGTGCTTCATAAATGATCCTTGAAACCATCGCGGTGGGTGCGCTCGCGGTAAATTGCTATATCGTCGGCTCCGAGGCGGCTCACGAGGCCGCGGTGATAGACCCGGGCGACGACGCGGCGAGAATAACCTCTGTCCTGCACCGGCGGGGTCTGAACCTGAAATATATAATTTTAACCCACGCGCATTTCGACCATGCTGGCGCGGCAAAGGAACTCTTTGAGAAGACCTTTGCTTCGGTCATGGTGCACGAGAAGGACGCGGCCCTTCTGAAAAATATTTCCGTTCAGGCCGCGCTTTTCGGGATGAATGTGGACGAGCCTCCGAGGCCGGACATTTTTCTGAAAGGCGGGGATAAAATAGAAGTCGGGGATGTCGAGATGGAGGTAATCGAGACTCCGGGGCATACTCCCGGAGGCATCAGCCTATACATAAAAAAGGCGCACGTAGTCTTCACCGGCGACACACTATTCTGGGGCTCGATAGGCAGGACGGACCTTCCCGGCGGGGACTACAACACAATTATTCATTCGCTGAAGGACAAGCTCGGCAATCTTCCGGATGATACGAAGGTTTATCCCGGACACGGCGACGACACTACGATAGGCTTCGAAAAGAAGCAGAACCCGTACTTCGAATAATTTTTTTTCAGGCCTTCGGGAGTCGGTGTCCTGCTTTTATAATCCCCGCCTTCAACTCCCGCGCGAATTTTCCGGCTTCCCTCACCGCTTCTTCGGGGCTGGCCGCCTTCTCTATTTTTCCCACTATGGCGCTGCCGACGATTACGCCGTCGGCAATTTTAGCCATCTCGCCAGCCTGCTCCGGGTTCGAGATGCCGAAACCCACGCAGACTGGTTTTTTGCTCATCCGCTTAATCTTCCTGACCGCTTTATCGATGCCCGTTGACATGCTCGCGCGGGCCCCGGTCACACCGGTGAGCGAGACGTAATAAATAAACCCGCCGCCGCTTTTGGCTACTATGTTTATCCTGTCGTCGTCCGACGTCGGCGCGAGAAGGAATATAAGGTCCAGCCCCCGGCTCTCGCAATGTCCCGATAGTGCGGAAGCTTCTTCCGGCGGCAGGTCCGGCACGATGAACCCGTCCACACCAGCCCTCATAGCGTCTTCCGCGAATTTTTCCTCGCCGTATTTATGGACGAGGTTGTAATACAGCATCAGGATGACCGGGATTTCGGAGGATTTCCGGAGTTCCTTTACCAGCGCGAATGTTTTTCTTAAATTCACTTTCTGTTTGAGCGCGCGTATTGCCGCGCGCTGAATTGTCGGACCGTCCGCGAGCGGGTCGGAAAAAGGGACGCCGAGCTCGACTATGTCCGCGCCGGATTTCTCCAGTTCCAGTACTATCCGGGCCGTAGTCCCTAAGTCCGGGTCCCCCGCCATGACGTACGGGATGAATGCGGCCTGTCTTTTTTCTTTCAGTTCGGTAAGCTTATTTTCTATGCGGGACATTACAGACTGACCCCCCTCATCTCCGCGACCTGGTTCACGTCTTTGTCACCCCGGCCAGACAGGTTCACGATTAGAACCTGACTCTTCTTCATCCTGGGCGCGCGCTTCACCGCTTCCGCAACCGCATGAGAGGATTCCAGCGCCGGTATTATCCCTTCCGTCTGCGAGAGCAGGTCGAAGGCGGCCAGGGCTTCATCGTCCGTGGCATAGGTATATTCAATCCTGCCCTTGTCGCGATAGAAGCTGTGCTCCGGGCCTACGGATGCGTAGTCCAGCCCCGCGGATACCGAATGCGTCTCCAGTATCTGGCCTTCGTCGTCCTGCAGAAGCCAGCTCTTCGTGCCTTGCAGCACGCCAAGAGAGCCACCCGCGTACCGGGCGGCGTGTTTTCCTGATTTTATGCCTTTGCCGCCCGCCTCGACGCCGACCATTTTGATATCGTCTTTCAGGAAGCGGAAGAAAAGCCCCATCGCGTTGCTCCCGCCGCCCACGCATGCGATAAGCACGTCCGGCAGTTTCCCCTCGACCTTCAATATCTGCGCCCTCGCCTCTTTCCCGATGACGGACTGGAAATCGCGCACCATTACCGGGTACGGGTGCGGGCCGAATACCGTGCCCATGATGTAATGCGTGGTGCGGACGTTTGTCGTCCAGTCCCTGAGCGCCTCGGAGATAGCGTCCTTGAGCGTCTTGCTGCCCAGGTCCACGGGTACGACCTCCGCTCCCAGGAGCTTCATCCGGAATACGTTCAACGCCTGTCGCCGTATGTCTTCCGTGCCCATATAAACTTCGCACTTAAGGCCCAGAAGAGCCGCCGCCGTAGCCGTAGCCACTCCATGCTGTCCGGCGCCGGTCTCCGCAATCACGCGCTTCTTTCCGATGCGTACCGCGAGGAGCGCCTGGCCTAGCGCGTTGTTTATCTTATGCGCCCCGGTATGCGCGAGGTCTTCGCGCTTCAGGTATATCTTCGCCCCGCCGAGCTTTTTCGTGAGGCGCGCGCAATAAAAAAGAGGCGTCGGCCTTCCGACGTAATTGGCGAGGTAGTAATCAAGCTCCCTCTTGAAGGCCGGGTCCCTCGCAGCCTTGTTGTATTCTTTTTCCAGCTCTAACAGCGCGGGCATAAGCGTCTCCGGCACGTACCTCCCGCCGTATGGCCCGAAGTGCCCGCTTTTATCTGGCAGCATCTTGACGACCTTCTTTCATAACGCCCCCTGCACCCCCTCTTAATCTTAAGAGGGGGAACAAGGAATAAGAATTTATGATGCGGCCCTTGCCGCCAATATAAATTTCCGGACTGCCTCCGAGTCCTTCTTCCCTTTACTTGCCTCGACGCCTGAAGACACGTCCACCGCGTACGGCCCTACTTTCCGGACGGCCTCGGCAACGTTTTCCGGCGTCAGTCCGCCCGCGAGTATTATCCTGCCGAAAGGTTTCGCGGCAACGGCTATTTCCCAGTTGAAGGCGACGCCCGTACCGCCCATCTCCTTCTCGGAATAAGTATCCAGCAGAAATGCCGCGGTGTCCTGATAAACCTTCAGCGCGTCCAGGCTCTCCATCCCCCGGATTTTGAAAGCCTTGAGAGAGGGCATCCCGAAGGAAGAGCAGTACTCCGGGCCTTCGGAGCCGTGGAACTGTAGAATCCCCACGCCGCTTTCATTGACGGCATGCTTTACGAAGTTTTCTTCCGCGTCGGCAAAGACGCCGACGGTAGAAATAAACGGCGGCAGGACGTCTATTATCTCTCCAGCCTTGACTGGATCAATGTATCTCGGACTTTCACTAAAGAAAACGAACCCCAGAGCGTCCGCACCGCACTCGGCGGCGAACAGCGCGTCTTCAAGGTTCGTGATGCCGCATATTTTTACTTTAGTCATTTATATTACCGGCAGTTCAGAGAGAGCCTGCTTCATCTTGTCCACGTCGAACTCCGTGTCCTTCATTTTTCCGGAGTGGTACTCGTCATAAGCGGCGAGGTCGAAGATGCCGTGGCCTGAGAGGTTGAAGAAAATCGTTTTCTCCTTCCCCTCTTCACGCGCCTTTATCGCCTCGTCTATCGCGCCCTTTATCGCGTGCGAGGACTCCGGCGCCGGGATTATGCCTTCGGTCCGGGCAAAGGTCAACGCCGCCTCGAATATCTCGGTCTGGTGATACGACACCGCCTCAATCAGCCCGTCTTTGTATAGCTGGCAGATTATCGGCGAATCCGCGTGGTAGCGAAGGCCGCCCGCATGGTCCCCAGGCGGAATAAAATTATGCCCCAGAGTATACATCATCATGAGCGGCGTCATCTGGGCCGTGTCGCCGAAGTCATAGCGGAATTCGCCTTTAGTCAGAGTGGGGCAGGACACCGGCTCCACCGCGACTACGCGCAGGTCTTTTCCGTTAATTTTGTCCCGCATGAACGGAAAGGATACGCCTGAGAGGTTACTCCCGCCGCCGCATGCGGCGAGTATCACGTCCGGGTAATCGCCGGCTTTCTTGAACTGCTCCTGCGCCTCCAGTCCGATTATCGTCTGGTGCAGGCAGACGTGGTTCAACACGGAGCCGAGCGCGTAGTTCGTGTCAGCATGTGTCGCGGCGTCCTCCACCGCTTCGCTTATGGCCAGCCCCAGGCTTCCGGGATTTTCGTGGTCGGCGGCTAGCGCCTGCCGTCCGGCGTTCGTGTGGTTGCTGGGAGATGCGAAAACCTTGCCGCCCCAGGTCTCCATCGCTATCCGCCTGTACGGTTTCTGCTTGTAGCTGACCTTCACCATATATACCGTCACGTCCAGGCCGAAAAACGCGCCTGAGAAGCACATCGCGCTTCCCCACTGACCCGCGCCGGTCTCAGTTGCAATGCGCCTGATGCCCGCCTGCTTGTTATAATACGCCTGCGGGACTGCGGTGTTCGGCTTATGGCTTCCGGTAGGGTTCAACCCCTCGTGCTTATAATAAATTTTTGCGGGGGTACCCAGCGCCTTCTCAAGCCTGTGGGCGCGGTAAAGCGGGGACGGCCGCCACAGGGAATATATCTCCATAACTTCTTCCGGTATATCTATCCAGCGCTCCGTGGAGACTTCCTGCTCGATTAACGCCATTGGGAAAATCGCCGAGAGGTCGTCGGGCCCTATGGGCCGATGCGTGCCCGGATGGAGAGGCGGGGCCGGCCTGTTGGGCATATCCGCCATTATGTTATACCACTTCTTCGGCATCTCTTTTTCTGTCAGGATAATTTTTGTCTCTCTCATTTATCCTCCGCTATGATTAACGCGCCGCCTGCGGGCTGGTAAGTTCCCGCAGTTTTTTCCCGAAATCCGTCTCGCGCATGAGCGCCTCGCCTATTAGGGCCGCGTCCGCGCCGACCGATTTCAGGAATTTTAAATCGTCCCTCGTGGATATCCCGGACTCGCTCACCACGATCCGGTCCATCGGTATATCTTCAATCAAATATTCCGTGTTCTTTATGTCCACCTCGAAGCTCTTCAGGTCGCGGTTGTTTATCCCGATTATTTTAAACGTCAGGTCCAGTATTTTTTCCAGGTCGTCCTCGTCGTGCGCCTCCGCAACCGCCTCCATCCCAAGCTCTTTCCCCAGGAGGTAGAGGTCTTCCATGCGGTCCCGCTCAAGGATGGAAGCGATGAGTAAAAAGGCGTCCGCGCCGTTGGCGCGCGCCTCGTATACCTGGTAGTCGTCGAATATAAAATCCTTCCGAAGCACCGGGATTCCTATGCTGCCGGATATCCATTTGAGATAGCCGATATCGCCCTTGAAATATTTCTTCTCCGTGAGTACGGACACTGCCCGCGCCCCGTTATCTTCATACGTGCGGGCGATGGTGACGGGGTCGAAATCCGGGCGGATAAGGCCCTTGGAAGGCGAGGCTTTCTTTACTTCGGCAATTATCGAAACCGCGTCCGGGTTGATCAATGCGGCGGCGAAATCCATAACGGGACGTCCTTCGGCCACCATCGCCTTTATTTCACTTTGCGGCACATGGGCCTTAACGTCCTTAAGCTCTTCTATTTTGTCCGCAACTATCCTGTCTAAAATCACCTGTACCTCAAAGTGAAATGCAACAGCCAGCCATCACGAGCGTAAGCCTGAGGGACCCGCCGCAAGGTCTTCAAGCGGATTCAAACGGCGGCTCCCCCGGCTTAGCCCGTTCTACATGCGGGTCCCTCTTATAAACTCGCCAGTATCGCGGAATGAAGTTCCTGTTTCTTCGTCTCCTCAACGCACCTTAAATCGTCAAGGTCCATCATTACTGCTTCGTGCTCTTTCGTCATGCTCATAACTCCTCCTCCTGTTTTTACCTGTTACTACCGTGCCTGACAAACTGCGTCAGGCTTCCCCGCCACTCACACGAACTCAATCAACGTTTGCAGTTTATTCAATGCAGCCCCGGAATCTATCGACTCGGAGGCTTTCTTTATCCCATCGGCAAGCGACGGCGCGCCGCCGCCGACATAAATCGCCGCGCCCGCGTTTAAAAGTACGATATCGCGCCTCGGCCCTTTCTCGCCTTTCAGGACCGAAAGCGTAATCGCCGCGTTACTCGCCGCGTCTCCGCCGCGCAGGCCTTCGGCTGATGAAAGTTCTATTCCATAATCGCGCGGGTCCAGGATGTACGTGTGCACGCCTGCGTCCTTCACCTCGGAGACCCTGCTCTCGCGCGTGACGGTAATCTCGTCCAGCCCGTCCATCCCGTGCACCACCATTGCCCGCTTCGTGCCCAGATTTAAGAGCACGTGCGCCAGCTTTTCCGTCAGGTCGGCCTCGTAGACCCCCATCACCTGGGCGTTCGCGCCCGCCGGGTTGGAGAGAGGGCCCAGGAGGTTGAACATTGTCCTGATGCCTATCTCGCGCCGGGGGATGAGGGCGTATTTCATAGCCGAGTGCAGAAGCGGAGCGTAGAGAAAGCCTATGCCGATTTCATCCACGCACCTGCCGACTTCTTCCGGAGAAAGCTCGAGGTTCACGCCAAGCTCGCCCAGGACATCCGCACTCCCGCAGCAAGACGATACCGCGCGGTTCCCGTGCTTCGCCACCTTTATCCCGGCACCTGCCGCGACAAAGGCGCAGGTGGTGGATATGTTAAAAGTGCCGGTGGAGTCCCCGCCGGTGCCGCAGGTGTCGAGGATAGTTTCCTCGTCCAGGTTAATATCGTCGCAGTCGATGGATACGGGGCGGGATTTGATATGAATCCGGGTGGCCTTCTTTCGCATAACGCGGGCCGCGCCGGTTATCTCGTCGATGGTTTCGCCTTTCATCCGGAGCGCGGTAATGAACGAGGCAATCAGCGCATGAGAGGCTTCGCCCTCCATTATCTCGCGCATCGCTGCCTCCATCTCCTCCTGGGAGAGGTTCCGGCGCTCGACGACTTTTAATATGGCTTCTTTTATCACTTGGCCCTCATCAATCTCAGAAAGTTTCTGAGTATGTCCTTGCCCGGGCGGGTCAGGATGGATTCCGGGTGGAACTGAACGCCCTCCACTAAATATTCCTTATGTCGAAGCGCCATTATCTCGTCCTGCTCCGTCCACGCCGAAACCTCCAGGCAATCAGGCAGAGTCTCACGCTTTACAATCAGGGAGTGGTAGCGCGTGGCCTCGAAAGGATTCTCGATGTCTTTGAATATCGTCCCGCCGTCGTGGTGGATCATGGACGTCTTGCCGTGCATGAGCTGAGCTGCCCGGACGACGTCTCCGCCGAATGCCTCGCCTATGGACTGATGCCCCAGGCAGACGCCAAGTATTGGTATCTTTCCCGCGAAGCGCTTTATGGTATCAACCGAGATGCCCGCCTCTTTCGGGGTGCATGGCCCCGGGGATATGACAATACCTTCCGGCTGAAGGCCCGCTATCTCGTCAAGCGTAATCTTGTCGTTCCTGAAGACCTTCAGCTCTTCGCCCAGTTCCCCGAAATACTGGACGAGGTTGTACGTGAAGGAGTCGTAGTTGTCGATCATCAAAAGCATATTTATAACCCTTTTTCCGCCATTTCGAGCGCCTTCATCATTGCGGCGGCCTTGTTCACCGTCTCTATATATTCCTGCTCCGGCACGGAGTCCGCTACCAGCCCCGCCCCCGCCTGCACATAGACCTTGCCGTCCTTGAAGAGGAGCGTCCTTATCGTGATGCAGGTGTCCATGTTGCCGGTGAAGCTGAAATACCCGACCGCGCCCGCGTATGGCCCGCGCCGCGTCGGCTCCAGCTCCTCTATTATCTGCATGGCGCGTATTTTGGGCGAGCCGGACACGGTGCCCGCCGGGAAACACGCCTTCATGACGTCGTATGAGTCCATGCTATCACTCAGTTCGCCCCGGACGTTCGAGACTATGTGCATGACGTGGGAATATTTCTCTATGACCATCAGTTCGTTCACGGCGACACGGCCAGGCTTTGATACCCTGCCCACGTCGTTACGGCCAAGGTCGACCAGCATTATGTGCTCGGCACACTCCTTCGGGTCCGCGAGCAGCTCTTTCGACAGCGCCTCGTCTTCTTCCTCGGTCGCCCCTCTTTTTCTGGTCCCCGCGATAGGCCGCAGGTCTATCCGCCTGCCTTCCACCCGGACCATCACTTCGGGCGATGAGCCGGACAGGATGAAGTCGCCGCAGTTCAGGTAGAACATATAAGGCGACGGGTTTACCACCCGGAGCGCCCTGTACACGTCGAACGGATCGATCGTCGCCTTTTCCTCGAACCTCTGGGAGAGCACTACCTGAAAGATATCGCCCGCCTTGATATATTCCTTCGCGGCCCTTACGGCGTTCTCGAAATTCTTTTTAGTAAAGCTGGACTTAAGCTTTCCGGTAATCCTGGCCCTGGGTTTTTTACGCTTCGGCGGCTTGCCCTTCAGGGTTTCAACGAGGGCGTCGATTTTGATTTTCGCCTCCTCGTAGGCCGCTTCCGGCCCCGCATCCCCGACGTGCGCGTTCGCCACTACCTTTATCTTCTGCGCGACATTGTCGAATATCAGCAGCGTGTCCGTCAGCATGAAGAAGAGGTCCGGGCAGTCCACGCCCGGTTTTTCTTTCGTACCTATATTCTCCAGGAAGCCCACGACGTCGTAGCCCGCATACCCGACCGCGCCGCCGAAAAAGCGCGGCAGGCCCTCAACCGGGACCGGGCGGTATTGTCCCATCGCCTCCTTCAGGAATTCTATCGGGTCGCCTGTAAGTTCTCTTTCTTCGGTCGACCCTTTTTTTTCTATGAACCCCTTGTTGCCGGAGGTGCGGACGATAACGGACGGGTCGGCTCCGAGGAAGGAATATCTCGCCCATTTTTCGCCGCCCTCGACACTCTCTAAGAGGAACGAATACCGGCCTGAATCTATTTTCAGGAAGGCGGAGACGGGGGTAAGCATATCCGCGAGCATTTCGCGATATACGGGGACGAGGTTTCCCTGCCTGGCCTTTTGCTTGAATTCCTGTATATCCGGATAATACATAGGCTTGACAAATAAAGTTTGTATTGTTTTACTTAATATAAGTTTTTTACTTTTACCGAGACTTTTCCGCAACTCCCGAGAACTGGAAACTTAACACGTTCGGGTTTAAGTGTCAAGGACTTAAAGCTTTTTACCCAGGCAAGGGAGGATCGGGATGAGAAGATATTTTATCGGGAAAAGCTTTCAATCAAAGGTGGTAAGGAAAGCCTTTATACTTACCATGGCTTCTGAAATCCTCTTCTGCTCCGCCGCCTATTTTGTTCTTAAGAAAGATATTCGAGGCGGATTCCCGGCCACTCTCGAAACCGTCAGGTCTTTTAAGTTCAGCCTGCCTTTTGCGATCGGCCTGTCCGAGGCGGCCGCTTTGCCCGTCCTCGCGATTGGCATCGCGGTAATAGGTATCCTGATGTCGCACAAGCTGGCCGGGCCGCTCTGGAAGGTGGAGAATACGGCTCGTATGGTGGCGGATGGCAACCTCTCCGGCAACCTTACCCTGAGGGAAAACGACGAGGTCCAGGAGTTCGCCCGGCAGGTGAACGGCATGGTGAAAGGACTCAGGGAGAAGGTATGCGGGGTAGAGGAGGCATACCTCAGGCTGAACAGCAGCGCCCGGAGGCTGAGAGATAAATCACCATTCGGCATGTCGGCAACGGAATGTGCCGAGACCGTGTCCGAGGTGAACCGCGCCGCGGGCGAACTCGTCGAGAGATTAGATGCCATAAAGACATCAAACTAACGGGGGCAAAAGGATGCGCCGCATTTACATCATAGGACTTTTAACGGCGGCCGTCGCCGTCGCCGCCTACGCGATAGAATTCGACAACAGGTCGAACCCGCACGAGTTCACCAAGACGGACTGCTTCTACTGCCACCTGACCCTCCCGTCCGAGGGTACACCGCCCGATGAGCCGCTCCGGTTCACGGACACTGTCTCGAACATGTGCGCCCGCTGCCACGATATGTCCAGGAATATCTCTCACCAGGTGGACATGAAGCCCTCGGACCGTGTGAACATACCCAGGGACATGCCGCTGGACACGGACGGAAAGATGACCTGCGTGACCTGCCACGACATCCACAGGGCCTACCTCAATCCCCTGACCGGCCAGAGGACATATTTCCTCCGCCGCGACGTCATAGGCAAGAACTTCTGCATATCCTGCCACGATACGGAAGAAGGCATAAAACAGATTCAACTGGCTTCGATATTGCCGGACGTGAACAAGACGGCCCTGATACCATCGCACAGACCGGTGATGGACAAGAGCCACGGGTTCGCTCATTTCGAGGTCTTGGACCAGAACACGGACCTGGACCCGCTCTCGCTCGCCTGCCTGGACTGCCATGACGACAGCGCATCCCCCAAGACCACTTTACGGTCCGGCGTCTGGCGCCATACCGCTTCCGGCATCGGGCTCGCCCACCCGATAGGCGTCGATTATTCGGTGGCGACGATAGGGAAAGCCGGTTTCGTCCCGGAAGAGAACCTGGATAAGAGGCTCCGGCTTTTCGACGGGAAAATCGGCTGCTGCACCTGCCACGACCCTTACGCGAGCCAGGGGAAGACGCTGGTAATCGGCGCCCATGGGAATTTCCAGGGCCTCTGCCTCGCCTGCCATTCGAAGTGAAGGAGGGAATTTATGCAAAATGACTGGAGAAGACGGAACTATTTCGTAAAAAAAGGTTTTCAGTCGCGGTTCGTGGCCAGGTTTTTGATAGTGGCCGTAGCGGGGTTCGCGGCGGCGGGATACCTCGTTTACCGCTCCGCGGGAAAGAGCGCGGAGGAACTCTTCTACAGCAATCACTTCCGGCTGAAAAGCACGTCGGACCTGGTTATCCCCGCCCTCCTGAAAGTAAATCTCCTGGTAGCCCTGCTGATTCTCGCGGCGGTATCGATAGTGGTGCTGGTGATATCTCACAGACTTGCAGGACCTATATTCCGGCTGGGGAAGTCGGCGGAAAGAATAGGTAATGGCGACCTTACGGGGAGTTTCGACCTGCGGGCCAGGGACGAGATAAAAAGCCTCTCCGAATCTTTTAAACAAATGAACGGCAGTCTGCGCGAGCAGTTCGCGGACATGAAGCGTGAAGCATCCGCAATTGAATCGTACTCTAAAAAAATGCTCGAAGGAGACTGCATAACCAGGGAGGAGGCGGAGGATTTCTACCGGCTTTCGTCCGTTTTCGGAAAAAAGCTTGAGAAATTCATCGTCAGATAGGTTACAATAAAAAATGTAAACTTTTTCGCCATACGGAGCGTCTACTAATATTAGTTATGAGAATTAAGTATTATCTCCTCTTCGCGGTGGTCTTGGTCGTCCTGCTTCCGACCCTCACTTTTTCAGGCACGACTGATCCTGATTTCGGAGCCCTCACCGCCAAGGAGGGCGCGAAAGCAAAAGAGCTTTTTAACGACCCCACCCTTTACAGGGAGGCGGACCTCAAGGCCCTGCCCACCACCGCGCCCGATTTCGAGTTCCTGCTGGACCGGCCCCGCACATCCGTCGCCCTCGCCGGAAAAATGCATAAATCGCTCGATAAGTACGAGATAACGAAGACCGGCCCAGAGGTATATCACATCGACGACACCAAGCAGCTGGTCGGCGATATGACGCTTATAAACTCCAGACCCGGCAGAAGGCTGTACTATATAGACGGCTACTGGAAGATAATCATGGGCGTGATACTGAAGGGAAGGATCGCCCTCCTGGTGGAGTACCGCGAGACCGGCTACGGAAAGCTCGATGCAAAGGCCAAGGGCTACATGATGGTGGATAACTCCGCTGCCGGTGTTGCTTTAAAACTCCTGGTAAAGCTCTTCCCCGCAAAGGTGGATGCGCGGATCACGCGGTTTGCGACCGCGGTGCAAAAGGTCGTGGAGGGCGTGCATTACGACCCGGCGGGGACGCTTAAGAGGCTGGAGAACGCGAAGAACGTCCCGCCCGCGGAGGCGCGTGAATTCAGGGACAGGTTCATTAAAAATTAGTAATATTTATCCTTGACATCTTTCAAACATGCGAGTAGTATTTAACAAGTGGTGCCACGGCACAGCGCCGTGGCTTTTTTTTATGCCTGCGATTTTTCATAGCTAAGAGGTTGAACGCTTTACTTAGGGTTGAAAAAGTTTGACAGGTTAATCGGGCGATGCGCAGGGTGCGCCAGCCCAAAGAAAAAGGGGTTTTGTTGATGAAGGGTACAGTAAAGTGGTTCAACGAGAGCAAGGGTTATGGTTTCATCTCTCCTGAGGAAGGCAAAGACGTTTTCGTGCATTTCTCCGAGATAAAGATGGACGGCTTCAAGACTTTGAGCGAAGGACAGGAAGTCCAGTTCGAAGTCACGAACGGCCCGAAGGGTCCGCAGGCGGTTAACGTGATGAGCGCGTAAGCGCCTCCAAAACGAAAAACCATAAACCCCCGGAAGCAATTCCGGGGGTTTTTTTTTATGGGATTTTTTTCACTTTTGTTTATCAGCTTGTCCTGAGCGCCTCCACGATATTCATCCGTGCGGCGCGGATTGCCGGCGGCACTCCGCCTATAAGGCCCATTACAAGCGCGAACGCCAGCGACTTCCAGAAAATTTCAAACGTAAGAGTAAAAGTGAACGCCAGCTCGGAGAATGTCTGCCAGTTCATGGTGGATATGGTGAAGAGCTGGAGGAAGGAAGCCAGAAAAAGTCCTACCATCCCCCCGATGCCCCCCAGCAGAAGGGATTCGAGTATGAACGCCAGCGTAATGTCCCTCCTCTGGAAACCTAATGCCCGGAGCGTCCCTATCTCGCTCACCCGGTTCGACACCGCGGCGTACATGGTTATCATCGCGCCGATTATCGCGCCCACGGAAAATATCACCGTAAGCGAAAGCCCCATAATCCGTAAGAATTTCGCCATCAGCTCGGACTGGTCCTTGTAATACTGCGTCTCGCGCCTTACGTCTAAAGTCAGCCTCGGATCGGATTCAAGCCTCGCCTTTACCTTGCCGAATTCGGAAGAGTCCCGCAGCTTGAAAATGACCGAGGAGTAAACCGGACGGCGGAACGCCTGCATAAGCTGGTCGGCGTCCCCCCATATCTCCGAATTGAACCCGGTGTTGCCCGCGTCGAAAATCCCCACGACCCTCCAGTCCCGCATCCCGAACTTCAAACTCTCTCCAAGGCCCGCGCCCTGGAAGCGTTCCGCAACGCCCTGCCCGGCCATAATCTCCGCCGAGCCCGGCCTTGGCATCCGCCCCGCGACTATTCTTACCTGCGGCCGCAGCGCCATGGACTCTCCGCCTATGCCGCGTATCTCTACATTGGACGGCTTGTCGCTCCCCCGTTTCAAGAGGTTTATCAGCACGACAAGCTCCTTCGCCACCATCTTCTCTCCGTCCGGACCGGTCGCGATTTCCGGCTGGCTCTCCACGATGGACGCCTGGTCGCGCTCCACTCCGCTCTGGACTTCGGAATCCGCCGCCTTGCGGATGACGACGGCGTTATCAAAGGAGCCGGTATCCACCAGCGTCTTCTTCAAGCCGGCCGCCAGCATAAGGACCGACGCGAACACGAAAACGACGAGCGCCATACCGCCCGCCGTCAGGATAGTCGTGAGCTTCCTGGTCCAGAGGTTGCGGAAGGAATAAAAAAAGAAAATCCCCGACATTTTATCCTATCCTCCTGAGGCCGTCGGCAATCCGTAGCTTTATCGCCCGCCACGCCGGAAAGACGGAGGCCGAAAATCCCACGATTATCCCGGCCGCGATATCCATATAAATGGTTTTCCGTTCGACGTTGAAGACGGGGAACCAGTTGCTCAGCTCGGATTTGAACCACTGCGCCGCCGGATACGTCAATGCTATGCCTATTGCGCATCCGGTCATCGACAGAATGACCGACTCTCCAAAAATAAGGAAGGCGATGTCCCATCCCCCGAAACCCAGGGTTTTGAATATCGCATACTCCCCTATCCTCTCGCGCGCGGTCATGGCCATGGTGTTCGCCGCCACGGCCATGATGATTATTATGACAACGAAGGAAACCAGCTGTATCGCGATTACTATCGCCTCGGTCATGGCGATAAAGCTCAACTGGAATGCCTTCTCCGTCTCGGTCAGCGTCTCCGCCATGGAGTTCTTGAACATCTTGTCGATATCCCGCGAGACCGACGACGCCAGGTCGGGCCGCTCCACTTCCAGCATATAAAATCCTACCTGGTCCGCCCTCGATGGCTCTTCCTTCTTCATTGTCTCGTTTAAATAGTCCCAGTGGAACATGAACTGGTCTTCGGGCGTGCTCTTATACTTTCCTTTATATATACCCCTGAGTACAAATTCCCAGTTCCCCGGAAAAATATTCCCCTTGATCGTGATGGTGTCCCCTATCTTCCAGTGATATCTCTCTACAAGCTTCCGCCCGGCTATGCAAGCCTTTCTGTCGTTCAAAAAAGCCTTCATCTGGTCCGGCGGCACTATGTATTCCGGGTACATCTTAAAGTAGCTCTCCGGGTCCACGGCAAAAGCCGCCACGAAATTCTTTTCGTTCTGGTAAGTCCCGCCGAACCAGTTCCCGTAAGATACGTCTTTCACGCCGGATACCTGACGTATCTTTTCCTTATAGGAAAGCGGGAGCGGGAAAATTATCGATACTGAATTTCTCGTGACGAGGCGCGTCGCCGATGACGCTTCGACCCCCGAATACCATGCGCCGACGATTGTCCGGAGCATCCCGAAAGACAATATGGCGACAGCGATGCCCGTAATAGTGAGGATGGACCGGAGCTTGTGGCGGAAGGGGTTTTTAAACAGGAGCTTAATCAGCATTGGTGAGGATACCCTTTTCGAGGTGCCTCAGGACGTGCGCTTTCTCTGCGGCTCTGGGGTCGTGCGTCACCATGATTATCGTCTTGTTCGATTCATGATTCAGGCGCTCCATCAGACCCAGTATCTCCTGCGCTGAGACCTTGTCCAGGTCACCGGTCGGCTCGTCCGCGACGAGTATCGCAGGGTCCGTGACAATCGCGCGCGCAATTGCGACTCTCTGCTGCTGACCGCCTGAAAGCTGGGAAGGATAGTAGTCCATGCGATCCTCAAGACCCACTACTCGAAGCGCCGTATCGGCGTGTTCGCGCCGCTCTTTTTTTGAAAGTCCGGTAAGCACCAGCGGAAGCTCTACGTTCTCCAAAGCGGTTAATACGGGGATCAGGTTGTAGAACTGGAATATGAACCCGACGTTCGACGCCCGCCACCCGGCAAGCTCGGTTTCCGAAAGTTCGGTGATATCAACCCCGCCTACATGAATGCTCCCGCTGTCCACATTATCCAGCCCGGCGATTAAGTTTAAGAGCGTGCTTTTGCCGGAGCCGGACGGCCCCATCAGGGCGACGAACTCGCCTTCCGATATATCGAAAGTCAAATCCTGCAACACCGGCACAACCTGGATTCCCCGGCGGTAGGACTTCGTGACGTTACTTACCTGTACTACAGGCTCTTTATTATTCGCCATCGTTATTCCACGGCTTCTTTTATCTTGGAGCCGTTCTTTAATTTGTCCACGTTGCTTACCGCGACCTTGTCACCCGTCTTCAGGCCGGAGGTTACTTCCACCCAGTCCCCCAGTTTTTTGCCGATGCTTACAGGTGTATAGACCGCCCGCCCCTCCTTTATCACGAAGACCGCCTGCCTTCCGTTCCGGTTGGTCAGTGCGGCGGGGTTTACGGCCAATAGCGGTTTCTCGTCTTCCGGGCTTGGCCAATGCGCGAGAAACGCCACCTTCGCGCTCATCTCCGGCAGTATCCGCGGGTCCTTCTCCAGGAATTTTACTTTCACCATGACCGAAGCCTTAGTCCGGTCCGCGGTGGGCACGATTACGGATACCTCGCCCTTGAACCTCTTGCCGGGCAGGGCGTCGAGCTGGACCTCGCAAGGCTGTCCTTCGTGAACCAGTTCGAGGTTCGCCTCCGAGACATCCGCCTCCACCTCAAGCGAATTCATGTCGGCGATTGTAACCACCGCGGCCTGGGCGTTGACTGAGGCCCCTATGGGCGTTACGATGTCGCCGATATCCGCGTTTTTCGTCAGGACCACCGCATCGAACGGCGCCCGGATGAGGGTATATTCCACGTTCGCTTCCGCCCCCTTCAGCGCCGCGGCGGAGCCCGATATCGCCGCGCCTGCCTCCTTTTTGGCCGCCTCGTTCGCGCGTATGGCGGCCTTCGCGCCTTCGACGCCGGCGATTGCCTTTTTATACCTCGCCTCGGCTGAATCGTAATCGGACTTTGCGACGAACCCCTTCTTCAAGAGGTCTCTCTGACGGTCGATGTTCAGCTTCGCGTCGTTTAGTTCCGCCTGTGCCTGGTCGAGCGCCGCCATCGCGTTTATTACGTTCGCCGAAGCCTGTTTCAGCGCGTCGCGGGAACTGGAGAGATTTGCCTTCGCCTGGGCCTCGGCCGCAAGCACGTCCTGCTTTTCAAGACGCGCGATTATCTCGCCCTTCTTCACGTGAGAACCCTCTTTTACGCCCAGCCACTCAAGCCTTCCCGTCACCTTGCCCGCCACGGCCGCCTTGCGCTGCGCTACGACATACCCGCTCGCGTCCAGGCTGGTGAACGTCTGTGTCGGGTAGATCATTGACACGACGGCGGTCCTGACCTCGACTTTAGGAGTAAGGACTCCCGTCGCCGCAAGAACTGCCGCAATGATGATTAACGCGACTACCACCCAGACAAATGGCCGCTTCCGCTTGCGTATGCCCGATTTTGTTCCCGTTTTCTCTATCCTTAATTTATTTAAGTCTTCGTCGGCCATTTATAATAGCTCCGGGGAAAATATTAGGTACCAACCGTTAATTTTACATTATTATCAGGGAATTATCAATAAAATCGGGCGGTAGAAACGACGAAAGAGAGACGTGGTAAAAAGGAGTGTGGCCTAGTCAGGGCGGTCTGGCCGTGTTTACGGCTTTTTTATACCTTGGGCACCGTGAAATAAAAGGTGCTGCCCTTACCCTTGTCCGAATAGGCCCATATCGTGCCGCCGCATTTTTCCACAAGTTTTTTGCAGATGGACAGGCCGAGCCCCGAGCCGGGAATATTCGCCGCCTCGCGGGAGCGGTAAAGCGGGTAGAAAATTTTTTCCAAATCGTCCGTATTTATACCCGGACCGGAATCCTTCACCGAGAACTGATAAAAGATATCCTTTTCCTGACAACCGATCTCAATTACCGGCCTGCGGTCGCCGGGAGTATATTTGACGGCGTTGCTTATCAGGTTGGACAATATCCTCTTGAGGCTGAACGGAGGATACTCTATAAGCGGGATATTTTCCTCAAACTTTATTTCGACGTCCTCTTTTGTTGGCAGGTCCATTTCGGAGACGAGGTTCAAAACGAATTCCTTTAAATCTATGGTTTCAGGATGTTCTTCTACGCGTCCGGTCGAGTTCGCGAAATCACCGAAGCTCGCGATGAGATGCTCGATGTATTCGGCGTTACTGTAAATCCTTTCGACCATTACCGGGACATCGTCTTTAAGCCGGTCCGAATATTTTAAGGTGATAAGCTCCGAAAAACCCTTTATCGACGTGAGCGGGCTCCTTAAATCGTGTATTATCCGCTGGACGACAGCCAGCAGCTCGCCTTCCTTTTCTTTACCGGCGGCAATTGAGTGGATGTAAAGACCAATCTCTGAGGCGACATTTTCTATAAACTGGACCTGTCTTCTCTGAATGGCACTTGCTTCCCTGGCCACGAAATGAATTGCACCGAAATACCGGTGGGCAAAACGGACAGGCACAACACCCAGGCATTCCCAGCCGCATCGGACGCACTCACCCCTGAACTTTCCGGTCCGCATCCCATCCAGGACAGGCGTCAATGACTGTAAATTATCCGTAAAAAAGGAGCCGTAGGGAGTATAAAATGGCAGGTCGGGGTCGTATTTTCCTTCTATTATTTCGATGCATTCGCAACTGTGGGCTCTTACGCTTAAAAAATTCTCCCTGGCCAGGAATTTATCGTTAAAACCGACAGCTACAGCGTATGGAATATTGCCTTGACTGTCCTTTATCCTTATTCCAAGCGCTCCGCATCCCAGGTAATCTTTAAGTTTTAGTGCAATCTGCTCCAGGACATGGCTTATCTCTTTTTTCTCATTTAAAAGATTCAGTATCTCCGCATTAATAAGCTGCTCTTCCATGTTTACGAAATTAGCATAAACAGCATGAAATATCAATGGAAAAGCAGGTAAATACGGGCAAAAACACAATAATAGGAATAAGTGCTATACTTAATAACAGGTGTATCGGCACGGCAAAAAAAGATAGTAGAGGAGGAAGGTCATGAAGATATTCATTGCAGGGGCAAGCGGCTTTCTGGGTTCGGCCGTAACGAAAGAACTTGCCGACAGAGGGCATAACGTCACCGGTCTGGTCCAGACCGATGAATATAAGTCCATTAAACAAAAGGGAGTTAACTATATTAAGGGCGACCTTTTGGAATCAGGGGAGTGGTGCGACAAGATAAGGGAAGCGGATAAGGTAATCAGCCTTATCAACCCGTTCGATGCCGCCGAAAAAATTCCCAGGGACAAGGTCGAAGCATATTCGAGAAAGCATACCGAAGAGGTGGCAAACCTTATCAAAGCGGCCTCCGACGGCAATGCAAAGACGGTCATTGCGACTTTTCATACGGACTGCTATGGCAACCGTCACGGCAAATGGACATCCGATGCCGACGCGGTCGATCCGATCGGGTTCTGCAGGCCGATTGAAGGCTCACTGAAGGTAGTGGATGAACTGGCGGAGGAAACGGGCCTGAATACGATCAGGGTCTTTCCGGCGATGGTCTACGGAAACGGCGGATGGTTCAAGGGGCTGATTGAGAACTTGAAGGCGGGTAAGGCGAAGCTCGTAGAGCCTGGCGACAACTACCTGAACCTCATCCACATCGACGACGTAGCCGGACTATATGCCGAGATAGTCGAGAACGTGAACAACAGCGACGTCTTCACGCTGTCCGACGACAGGCCGGTCACTCAAAGGAACCTGATGAGCCATATAACAGCGCTCATGGGCCTGCCGGAGCCGAAGATGGTGGACTTCAACACCTACGCCAAGGAGTTCGGCTGGATTCAGGCTGAGAGCATGTCTTCATCGACGAGAGTGCCGGGCATTAGGGCCATAGACATGTTCGGCTACGCCATGAAGGCGCGGAGCTATGAACAGGGCGTGTTGATGACCTTAAAATCCATGGGCGTGGAAGTAAGCGAGGAGGCAATCGAGAAGCTCTTGAAAGCCGCCTGAAAATGCTTTTTTGAAAAATGCGGGGTGTATTGCTTAGAAGAAGCTCTCCGGGACGTTTATCACGTCGTCCGGCTTGACAGGGTCGCTCATATTGGCGCTCATCGTGGACTCTTGGCCGTCCACCCTGCGAGTTATTTTTGTCCTGCCGGGGGCCGCTTTATCAGTCAGGCCCCCTGCTAGGGCAATGGCCTTAAGCACAGTCGTATCGGGATCCGCCTTGTACGAGCCGGGTTTTTGTACCTCTCCGGTTACATAAACCACGTTCTTCGTCTCAGTGATCAGGATGTTGACATGCGGGTTCCGAATGTAGCCCTTGGACAGTAGATTGGCTATCCTCTTCTCCGCTTGGTGCACGCTAAGCCCGCCAACATTGGCTTCCCCTATGAGCGGGAAGGTTATTGTACCTTCTGAACTTACTAACGTTTCGGTGGTGAGGTCGTCATTGCCGTAAACGGTAATCTTCAGGAGGTCACCATTGGAAATGGCGGAGTCCTGCGCCATTCCCGAAATCGGGAACAGGTATAAAAACATTATAGCGAAAGCCATTATGAAGCGGTATCGTAGTTTCATTATGTTTTAAATATATAATGAGATTCATTAGGTTTGTCAAATCCCGTTAATTAAAATTAATTCCGTTTTAATAATTCCTTAATGAAAACTTGTTATAATAGTACCTAATATCATCAGTTGGTCTTAATTTTGAACCTGCTATCTGGGCTGGAAAGGACACCCCCCCCCGTGAAAACCGAAAAAGTTAAATATGACCCGCCGTCTGAAGTTTCCCCGGATGAGAAGAAATGGGTTGAGCAAGAAAGAAATAACTTTCTGGCCATGGTAACGCATGATTTTAAATCGCCCCTTACAGTCATGATGGGCTACACCGAGTTGATAGCCACGCATGAAGGTCTGGATAGCAATCTCTCGGAAATGTGCGCTCACATACTAAAGAACGGGGAAAAGCTGCTGGGAATGGTGGACGATTTCACATTTCATGTAAAACTGCAATCCGGCGTTTTGACACCTGAATTTGCCTCTACAGATTTAAATGCAGTATTAAAGGAAGTAAAAAAAGAATTCTCTGTCCAGGCTGCTAAAAAGCGCCAGATAATCGAGATGGAGCTTGCAGAAGGCTTCCCATTTGCTTTTCTGGATAGAAAACTTATTGAAAGAGCGATTGACAACCTTCTGCAAAACGCAATCAATTACACGCCCGAAGGAGGACGGATATCTCTTAAAACCGAATATCACGTAATTGGGAATCGGAGTTTCCCGGTCATGTCCGTATCGGACACGGGTCCTGGAATACCGCCGGAGCAGATTTCACAGCTTTTTGATATGTATTTTCGTTCTCAAAATACCGGAGGCGTAAGGGGCGCCGGACTGGGGCTTACGATAGTCAAAGCCGTGGCAGAAGCGCACGGCGGGCATGTCGAGGTTGACAGCGAATTAGGAAAGGGAAGCACATTCTATATCCATCTGCCGTCAGTAGCGGTGGACATGTTCCGCGAGCATAGCGTCACGGCCGCTGTATAACGTTAAAGTTTTAGTTCCATAAAAATTGCACCACGGTTGTCTCGGTTTTTAGGTGAGTCAAAAAGGGTCAAGCCTTCAACATTTCGTGAACCGCGCCGAGAAGTTTCGTAATTTTATAAGGCTTCTCCAGGATGGCGGTCTTGCCCGGTCCGTTGTTTATTTCCATCAGGTCAATTTCATGGTAACCGCTAAGGAGCAGGATGTTGACGTCTCCCCTTATCCTTCTGATCTCTTTCGCCGCCTCGTCTCCCCGTACGTGCGGCATAATCAGGTCTAGAATCACGGCAGATATAGTATCTGAATTCTTACCGAAGATTTTGATAGCCTCTGTCCCGTCCACCGCCGTCAAGACGCTGTAACCCGCGCCCTCAAGCACTTTTTTCGCCATCAACAGCGAGTCTTTTTCATCGTCGGCGAGTAGTATAGTGCCCTTGCCGCTCCAGATGTCTTTGGAAATAGGTTTCGCCGCAGCTACTTCCACCGCCTTCGCGGGGACAGGCAGCAGTATTCTGAACGTTGCACCGCAACCCTCCTCGCTCTCAAGAGCGATGGTCCCGCCGTGCGCGCAGACTATCCCGAAAACTGCCGAAAGCCCAATTCCCCGGCCTGTGAATTTCGTGGTAAAAAAAGGCTCGAAAATCCTCTTCCGCGTCTCCGGGCTCATGCCGCAGCCTGTGTCCGCGACTTCGACATAAACATATTCCCCCTCGGAGATGCCGTGTTTGTACAGGCTGTCAAGGTATTTTCGGTCCGCATACATTTTCCCGGTCGAGACCCTTATGCTCCCTTTGCGATCTCCGATTGCGTCCGAGGCGTTGATTATAAGGTTCATAACTATCTGTTGCATGCTCTGAGGGTCGGCCATTATTGCAGGAAGGTCTTCCGATAGCCTGAATTCAAGTTCGGCGCTCTTTGTAATCGAGGCCAGCAGGAAGTGGGCGGTATCGCTTACGACATCGTTTATTTGGACGGGCTCTCTTTTCGCAGGCGCCTTGCTGGTGAAGCTCAGTATCTGTTTGGAGAAGTTCGTTACTTTATCCGTCGCCTTCTCTATATCGGCCACGTATTCGCGCGCCGGGGAACCGTTAGGGAGCGCATGCAGCGCAAGTCCCGCATTTCCCATTACTGCGACCATGAGGTTGTTCAGATCGTGCGCAATCCCGCCAGCCAGCACACGAAGGCTTTCAAGTTTCTGCATTTGAAGCGCCCGTTCCTCCGCGCGTTTACGCTCTTCGCTCTCGGCCACAAGGGCGGCTGTTCTTTCCTCAACCTTCTTTTCCAGGCTCTCGTTCAGAGATTCCAGTTCCTCCTGGACAGTCTTCAGCTCGCGGTTCTTCATCACTGCCGTCTCGTATGCGGAAATGAGGAGATCGAGTATCTGTTGACGCTCGGAGTTGATGAAATATTTCTGTCCCTTGAAGATTATCTCCACCCCCATCTTCATCTTTGATTCCTTCCTGAGCTCGTCGTTGATCAGGATGTGATGGATCCGCGTGAGCAGATATTTTTCATCGTAGGGTTTCGTGATAAAGTTGTCGGCCCCGCATTCGAGCCCCCTCAGTATGTCTTCAGGATCGGAAAGGGCTGTCAGGAGAATGACGGGGATTTCCCTGAATCTTTCATCCTCCTTGATTTTCCTGCAAAGCTGTAAACCGTCCATCTCCGGCATCATAATATCTGTGATGACGATGGTAGGTTTCCGGTGTTCCATCGCTTCAAGGGCCTCTCTCCCGTTACGCGCGAGTCGCACACTGTACCCGCCTCTTTCTATGGTGTACTTGAGACCCTCTGCCTGTGTCGGGCTATCTTCGACAATCAGGATTTCTGGTTTATCTTTACCTGTCATGGTTCTCCTTGTTTCGGGCCAGCGTCTTAAGTGCGGCAATAATTTTATACGGGGGAAGGACGTACGTTGCCGCATCGAGCTCGACCGCAGCTCCTGGCATTCCGAAAATAAGCGAAGATTCCCTGTCCTGCGCTATCGTCACTGCGCCATTCGACCTCATCAGTTTCAACTCTGCGGCGCCGTCACTCCCCATGCCGGAGAGCAGGATGCCTACGGCGTTCCTGCCAAATGCCCCCGCTACCGACTGGAAGAGATAGGAGACCGAAGGCCTTGTCCTGAAGTTCGCATCCCTGTCGTCCAGAAAGGTTCTGCCGTCCGGGCGGACTCCTAAATTAAAGCCGTCTGGAGCGAAGTACGCCCGCCCGGGAAGGAGGATTTCCCCGCCCGAGGCTATCTGCAAAGGCACGCCGCTTGTTTCGGCCAGCCAATCAACCATTCCGTTTAAGAAGCCGGCCGCGATATGCTGGACTATCAAAATCGGAAATGGAAAATCCTTCTGCATGGAATCCAGTATCGATTGTATAACGACAGGCCCGCCGGCAGAGGCGCCTATCGCGACAACGTCAAAGTCCGCAGAGTCTATTGCCGGATTCATATTGATCACAGGCATATCGAGATATGCTCCCGTTTTTTTATAAGGCCACCGCCTTACGACCTTGACTTCAGACATGAGCTTGACCTTAAGGATCATCTCCGCGGCCATTTTATCCGCATCGGGATGTCCGATGCCGGCCGGTCTCTGCAAAATTGTTACGGCGCCCGCCTCCATTGCCTTAAAAGTGGTCTTTACTTCAGTCGGGTCCCATGCGCCACTCACAATCAATATGGGAAGCGGATTCGTCTCCATGATCCTGCGTGTAGCTTCAAGACCGTCCATGACGGGCATGTTGATGTCCATGGTAACCACGTCAGGCTTCAGCCGGACGACAGCTTCCAGTGCCTCTCTTCCGTTGCCTGCCGTGCCGACGACCTCCATACCCGGTCCGAAATTCAATATATGGACGAGATACTCCTTAACGACAGGAGAATCTTCGACAACCAGGACTTTTATCATATCAGCCTCTTAATCACTTCCAGAAGGTTAGACTGGTCGAAGCTGCTCTTCACTACATAGGCATTCGCCCCAACGTCGATTCCTCTTTCCCTGTCCTCACGCGATTCGAGGGCTGTCACCAGCACTACAGGAATATCTGAAAGCATTTTGTCGGCCCGTATATTCGACGTAAGGTCCAGTCCATTCATTCTCGGCATGTCTATATCCGAGACCACAATCTCGAATCGGCCCGTCTTCAAAAAGGTTAATGCGTCTATTCCGTCCACCGCCGTCTGAACATCGTATCCCGCGGCTTCAAGAATATTTTTCAACAGCGTCCGCGCGGTTATCGAATCCTCAACGACAAGTACGGGCTTTCTCTCTGCCGGCGTTTCCTCCGGAACCGAAGGAGCCTCAATGCCGGGCGATATCCTGACTGCGGATTTCAGCAGATCGGATATATTAAGCACGGGCACGACCTCTCCCGTTCCGAGCACTGTTGCACCTGCAATATTACGCACCCTGGCAAGCTGCCTGCCGAGATCTTTCACGAGCACTTCCTGCTCATGAAGGATATTGTCGACGCCAAAGGCTATGCGGTTATTAGCCGAGCCAAGCACCGCCGCCTGCATAAATTCCGAACCGGTCCCGCCTTTTTCCTTGCGCGGCAGTTCCAGTACCAAGCGGAGGGGAATAAGAGGAATTGTCCGGCCTTCAACGGTAATCGTCTCCCTGCTTTCCACGGTCCTTATTTCATCCCTGCCGACCCTTACCGTGCGGTCAAAGCCTTTAATCGGGATAATAAAACGGCGGTCGTCTATCTGCACGAGGACTCCTCGGAAAGTTGCAAGGGTCAGAGGCAGAAGGATGCGAAATGTAGTTCCTTTCCCTTCTGTGCTATCGCAGGATATCGAACCGCCCAGCTTTTCCACCTTGTCCTGCACAATGGCAAGCCCGAGGCCACGTCCCGAAATATCGGTAATCATCGGGCTTGTCGTCACGCCCGAGTGGAATATGAGGGAAAGCAGCTTTGCCTTGTCCACCTCGCCCGCTTCCTCCTGCGAAAGAATGCCGAGCCGAACCGCGGAGTTTTTGATTTTTGAGGCGTCCAAGCCTGCTCCGTCGTCCGATACAACGATCTCAACCGATTTACCCTCCTTATGAGCGACATCGATTGAGACGGTGCCTGCGGGAGGCTTGTTTATGGCGGTTCGTTCTTGCGGCTTTTCTATTCCGTGGTCGATGCAGTTTCGGACAAGATGGATGAGAGGGTCCCGCATTTCATCGAGAATGCGCCGGTCGATCTCGATATCGCCTCCGCGCATTGCGAGCGACGCCTCCTTGCCCCGGTCATGCGAAAGATCTCGGACGACCTTCGGCATAATTTCAAGAAGCGATGAAAACGGGAGCATCGAGACGGACTTCAAGTCTTCGAGAAGGCTGTTGGCCATTGTGGCCACAGATCGATTGTCATGCTCCGAAGCCTCGCCGATTGAGACGAGAGTGGCGTGAAGTTTCGCAACGCGTTCACCCTTAGCATCCAAAAAATCCAGCATCTTCTCCACTTGCGTTCTTTTGCCGCTTAATTCCCCCCAATCTACAATTTTTCGCATTTCGGGCCGGATTTTTTCCCACTCTTTTTTCAGAGTTGCTGCCTCCGCGATTATTTCATGCAGTTCCGAGATGCGCTGGGCCATCAGCTGCTTTACGGAAAGAAACCCTTCGGCCTGAAGCAGTATGGAATCGAGCCTCTGCTTGGATATTCTCATCGTCTCTGATGCTGCCCTCTGGACCGGAGACGCCGCTTCCTCGGAAGAACGATTAGAAAGCTCCGCATGCGTTTCATCATCTGCCCGGCTTAGCTTTGGGGGATGCGTTCCTTTTGCCGCTCTGTCAAGCTCATGGATTATGTCTTTAATCCTAGCCTTGCCGGGAGGATGGCCCTCTTCTCCGATAGAGGATAAAAGGCCTTCAAGTAAATTGACGGAGCTGTGAAGTAGATCCAGCAGTTCCCTGTCGGGCAAAATCTCTTTACGCTTTAGGGCGGAAAGGGTGCTTTCAAAGGACTGACAAAGGCTTTCAAAAACCGGGAGGTTTACCGCCCGCGCAGCTCCTTTCATGCTGTGGGATTCGCGGAAGACAGCCTCTATAATCTCCGCTTGCCTCTCAAGGGAAGGCGACTTCTCGATTTCGATTAATCCCGACGAGATCGCGGCGATATGCTCCGCCGCCTCGACCTTGAATGTCGCCAGAAGTCTTTTTAAAAATTCGTCGTTTTTATCCATCGGACTTTTTAGATTAAGTTCTTTATACCTTAAATTGGTCCACCAGTTGCTTGAGCTTCTGTCCGAGCTCGTGCAGGCCCCGGGCCGCGGTCTCGGTCTGTCTCGTGCCGGCGACGTTCTGCTCGCTGGCCAGCTTTATATTGTTCATCGCGGTGATGACCTGTTCCATGCCCACGAGCTGCTGCTGGCTCGATGCGGCAATCTGCATCCCGGCCTGGGCGGCCTCCGCGATACTTGACTCCAGCGCCTTTATTGATTCGCCCGCCTGCGCCGATTGCCTAACGCCCTCGTCGACTGTCTTGCTCCCTTGTTCGGTCGCGAGCACGGCTGCGCCCGTCGCCTTTTGTATATCGTTCAGTATGGTCCGCACCTGCGTGGTTGCCTGCTTCGACTGCTCGGCCAGGCTCCGCACTTCCTGCGCCACAACTGCGAAACCTTTGCCATGCTCGCCTGCCTTTGCGGCCTCGATAGAGGCGTTTACCGCAAGGAGGTTTGATTGCTCGGCCAGGTCGTTCACCGTGGAAATGATCTCACCTATCGCCTGGCTCTGCTCGCTCAGCCTCACGATGCTTTCCGCTATGGATTCCATCTGCTGCCGTATGCGGTTCATTTTCCCCACTGTTTCTTCCATCGCCTTCCCGCCGGTCTGGGAAACCTGCACCGCCTTTTTGGCGGCTTCGGAGACATATTCCGCCTTCTGGTTCGAGACCTGAGCGGTCTGTTTGACTTCTTCCACGGTTGTCGTCGTCTCGTTCACCGCCGTCGCCGTCTCAGTCACGCTGGAGGCGACCTCGGTTGTGGAGGAGAGGATCTCACTGGCCGATGCCGCGAGGACGCTCACAGACTCCTGTATCCCGCGATTCACCTCCCGCATGTTCCCGATCATCTTCCTGAATGTCCGCGCGAGATCGCCCACTTCGTCCTTACGGTCAGCGGTAGATACGACGACTGTCAGGTCGCCGGAAGCTATCTTTTCGGCGGTTTCTGATATCCCCTGCAACGGACCGGCAATAATCCGGCTCAAATAGATTGCAATCGCTGTGCCTATTATAACCACTGCGATACAGAGTACTGTAAGGATATTTAAATATAGACTCACATTCCGGCTGGATTCGGCTACGGCTGCCTTGGCGTCGCCTTCCGCTCCTACCACAAGCTCGTCGATAATGGACCCGATCTTTTCATTTCTGTCGGCCTGAATACCGGTCACCACGCCTTTTGCCTCATCGAACTTTCCCGCGAAAACCAATGGCATGACCTGGTTCTCTCTTGTATCGTTGAACGCCCTCCGTATCTCGTCGAACTCTTTAAGGCGGGCAATATGATTCGGCTCTGTTTCACGTTCGAGGACCTTTTGAATCAATTCGTCATTATTCTTCACAAGCTCATCAGCCTTATTGCGTAAGGATGCGAGTTTCTGGGGGTCTTTAAGTACTAACATCGACAGAGTGGTTGACCTGATACTGTCCTGATTAAACCTGATATCCTGAAGGTCGACCACATTTGCAAATTCCACCTCGGATATTTTTCTTTGCAGGCTCTGCATCTGTTCGAGGTCCCTGTAAGCCAATACAAAAATAATTAAAAACAGGCCGATCTTGAACCCAAAGCTAAGAAAGAGTTTGGACCGGGTTTTAAGATTGACAAACCAGTTCATTTTTCCTCCTTGAATTATATTTCTGACGGCTCTCCGTTTATCACGATCTTTTCGTCCGACAGAATTTTTTCGGCATCCAGCACAATCAGGCGGTCCTCCGTGACACCCAAAAGATACTCCTCGCGCACGCCCGTAAGCGTGGGAATAACCTGCTGCAGTCCGGCAAGCCGCAGGAGCCGAAAGCCGACGATCACGTCCGCAAGAACGCCGAATTCCATGGCGTCCGACTTGAGGATGATTACTTTGTTAAAATCGCCTAAGCCTTTCTCGGGGAGTCCGAATAATTTCTTAAGGTCTATTACCGAAATGATCTGTCCGCGCACATTGATGATACCAAGGACGAATGGCGGGGTGCACGGAACCGGCGTCAAATCGTTCAGAGGGTACACCTCGCGCACGTGCGAAGCATCTATGGCGTATCTTTCCTGGGCGAGGAGGAATTCAATGATCTCTATCTCTTCTCCGGCGCCTTTTTTTTCTGGTTCCTTCGCAAGCGCCCGGGCCCTCTGCCGGAGGATATTCTTCTTTTCTTCAGGACCGGGCACCCATCCCTGTTCGATCACAGACTTGACCCTTTCCAAGCGTTCATGGATTTCATTCCAGTCGGTGGCCGAGTTAGTGTCGTGTGCCTTTGTGTCATTCATGCTATAGATCCCTCAGTCATTGACCTGCTGATAATCTCTACCATCCTCCGCGCTGTAATGCCCTCGGACTCCGGAAGGATATTGTCAGGCGGGTATTTTCGCAGGATCGACAGGGCGTTTTCGAAATGCCGCTCGGACTCCCTCTTCATTCCCTTCCGCCTGGCGAGATTGCCAAGGGCAAAGTGGGCGAGGACAAAGTCCTGATCAAGGTAAAGGGCGCGGTTGAGGCCAATTTTCGATTCGTCTTCCAGCCCCATCTCAAGCAGAACGGCAGCCAGCAAATATTGATAAGCGGGGTTAAGTTTGCCTGCAGCTATCGCCCTTTCACAAAGTTCGCGAGCCTCTGCGAGCCGTCCCTGGTTTGCATATATACGTGAAAGAAGCGCCAGCGCGGGAGCGTTTTTGTCAGCGCCGGCTAATAAAGCTGATATTTTCTGCTCTGCTTCCGCATAGCAGCCCTTTTCAAATAATTTAAGCGCCTCGGCATAAGGGTCTGCATTTTCCCTTGAAAAAGGAGGGACAACGGACGGAGCAGCGTTCAACGTGACTTCTCCTTCATCCATTACATCCAAAGGAGGAGTAAAGATATACTCCTCTCCTCCGGCGGGAGCGGACGGCGGCAAGGGGATTTCGCTTATCGTTCTCTCAGTAACAGGACAGATTGTGCCCTCGTATTTGAATGCACCTTCCCTTGCAACTTCGTTTTTCCAAAGAGTCGATACTGAAAATTGCGCATGTGATAACGGCAAAGACTGAAGCGAGGATATTTCTGCCGGACTCACCATTAGCCAGCCGCCTTTTACAAGACAGCGATAAAGTTTTCCGACAACCTTCCTTTGGCTTTTCTCGGTGAAGTACATAAGCACATTTCGGCAAAGTATGACATCCATTCCGTTAGTATTGTTCGTGAGGGACGGATAGGCGTCCTCCGAGAGGTTGAGATAAGAGAAGGTCACCGCCTTCCGCACCTCGGGGAGCAGCTCAAAAATATCTTTGCCGGACTTTCTGAAAAACTCCTCCTTTACTCCCGAGGGAACATCTCGGAAAGACCATTCACCGTAAATTCCACTCGCCGCCTTCTGGAGAAAAGAGGCGTTTATGTCGGTCCCGAGGACTGTAATGTTCCAGTCTTTGATATCCGGAATCAGCCTGCGAAGGAGCATGGCGATTGAATACGGTTCCTCCCCCGTGGCGCAGCCGGCCGACCATATCCGAAGAAACCTTCCAGCCTCGCGTCTCTTCCGGATTATTTCGGGCAGGATCTCCTCTTCAAGGAGCTTGAAACTTTTTTTGTCGCGGAAAAAATACGTTTCGCCCACAGTGAGCTGGCGCGCCAGAGTCTCGATCTGCTGCTTCGTCAAAGGAGACAGCAGTAGCCATCTGGCGCATGCCTCCGCGTCCTCGAACCCGAAATCGAGGGCCGCACTCTTTAGGCCCCGCTCCAGGTCGCTCCACCGTTCCTCCGGAAAATGAAGACCTATCCGTTCAGCTATATAATCGCTAAGCCGGCCAAGAAGCTCTTTGGAGGTTTTTCCGGTCATTTACCTTGTTCCTTTAAGGCATCGTTCAGGGCTTTTTCCTCATCGAGAGAAAGGAACCGGTCGAGATCGTGGATAAGGACCATGCCGTCTGCAAGCTTCGCCACGCCTTCAATGTATTCCATTTGGGGCATTATGGTCTCAGGGGCTGTAATCCATTCGTCCGGATGTTCAATGACTCCCTCCACATTGTCTGCAATAAGAGCAACCGCCCTCCTCGCCGTCTGCGCGACGATCAAATGATCGCTCAGGCCAATGTCCCGCTCGGGCAGCCTAAAACGTTTGCGGACATTCACCAGCGGGATAACATTTCCATGCATGTTGACTATGCCTGTTACAATATCGGGGGCCTTGGGCAGAGGCGTTGATTCGACTGCGCGGACAACCGTCTGCACGGTGGTAAGGTGAAGCGCATAACGTTTGTCATCGAGACTAAAGACCAGTAGCAGCACGGATCTTCCCTTGTCAGATTTTTCGTTCTTTGGGTCCTTAAAAAATATCACATAGATGCTTGAATTTCAAGGTAAATTACGGGAACTGAATTCTAAACCGTTGTGAACTACTGGCAGTCATAGTTTACTGCGATACTTCCAGAAAGGGTAGCCAGCCCCCGTGCAATTATCCCAATACCCGTTACGATTGAAGTCGAGGGGGTCTTCACGCTTTGAAGACTGCGATACGCCGGACGCTTTCCGGCGGAGCAAGTACCAGAGGTGCGAGATGGAGGAGCTATACGACCGCGCTGCCGGCGTTGCCTACGTCCACCGCAATGTAGGTGTAAGCCTTTTAGAAATTGGATTTAAAACGATAACCGACTCCGGGCTCGGTAAGGATATAACAAGGGCGGTCCAGATCCGGTTCGAGCTTGTGCCTGAGCTTGCTGATAGTTACGCGCAGGATATGCGGCTGCTCAAGGTATGTTTCACCCCATATCTGGCTGAGTATTTGGCGGTGCGTGAGCACCTTACCGGCATGAGTGACCAATACCTTCAGCACGTCGTATTCCGTCGGCGTAAGCTGTAACTCCTTCCCTTTCACGAGAACCCTGCGCTTGGGCAGGTCCACTTCAAGCTCATCAATTTTATATACGGGCGCCGGGGCCTCCTGCACCGAATGCCTCAAGGCCACGCGCATCCTCGCCAACAGCTCCCCTATGCCAAAAGGTTTCGTAACGTAATCATCTGCCCCGGCGTCGAGGGCGGAAATCTTATCGCTTTCGCGTTCCCGTACCGTTAGTACGATTACGGGTGTCTTGGCCCACTCACGAAGACGATGTATGACCTCCAAACCGTCCATGTCCGGGAGCCCCAGGTCGAGGATGATGAGGTCCGGCCGGAGTTGGGCTGCCGCCGCGAGCGCCTCCTGGCCAGTGCCCGCCTCATGGAGCGAGAACTCCCCCCCGCTAAGCGCGTTCCTCAGAAAGCGTTGGATGGCCTTCTCGTCGTCTACTATAAGGACTTTCGGCAGGTTCTCGCTCACTCGCCTTGCCTCACTTTTCCTTCTCAGGTGCCAGAGGAAGCGCGACTGTAAACTTCGCCCCGCCATCTTTCCTGTTCTCCGCGCGTATCAGCCCGCCATGCGCCTCAACGATGCCCTTGCAGATGGCAAGCCCAAGCCCGGTGCCGCTGACGCCTTCAGGGCGATGGACGCGGTAGAACTTATCAAAGACACTCTGCAAGTCTTCTTCGGGTATCCCAAGCCCATGGTCGGCCACGGCAACCTCCAACATATCCCCTTTTATTCTCGCAGTCAATTCTATATCGGAGTCTACCGGAGAGTATTTGAGGGCGTTGTCCAGGAGGTTGACGAGCACCTGCGTCATTAGCACGAAGTCCATCGGCACGAATGGCAGATTTCCAGGGACATTGACGTTAACTTTGGCGCTTGTCAGAAGCCCAAGGGCGGAAAGAGTCGAGCTGACCAGATCCTGAACGTCGTTCAGCTCCTTGTGGACCTTTAGCGCGCCGGATTCGATGCGGGTCATGTCGAGCAGGTTCCTGACAAAACGGTTTAGGCGGCCCGCTTCTCCAAGAGCGGTGTCTATAAGCTCGACTTTAGCATCAAGGTCCAGGCGGCGCCCTTCCTCCTTCAGGCTGCTCAGGGCTCCTGTAATAGAGGCAAGAGGCGTACGGAGGTCGTGGGATATGGAATTGAGCAGGGACTTTTCCAACTGCTCCGTAGCTTGCATTACTTGCTCTTTACCGGCTTCCTGGGCCATTTTTCGGCGCTCTATGGCGACCGCGGCCTGATTGGCGAATGCTTCGAGTAACTGGCGCTTTTCAGGGGACAGACCACCCTCTCCAGGGTCTATCCCTATAACTCCGACCACATTGCCTGCCGTCTGTAAGGGCACATAGAGCATATTGGAAGACCGGAGCGTGTCCGTAAACCGGCCCGCGGCTTTTCGATGCTCGAATACCCAAAGCGCCACGGACTTCTCGTTCTCGTCAAGCACTACTCCAGGGCTTGATGCTTTTACATCCAGCCGCCCTTTTTCGGGAAGCAGGATCGCCGTCATCGAATTAAGATTGCTGCTCACGTGCTGGATTATTACGGCCAGGATTTTTTCAAGGCCTGTTGCGGCAGCCAAATCGCGGCTCAAGGCATAGATGTTGGCTGTCTGCGCCTCCC
This sequence comes from Nitrospirota bacterium, assembly GCA_049801375.1. Lineage (GTDB taxonomy): Bacteria > Nitrospirota > JACRHJ01 > JACRHJ01 > JACRHJ01 > JBARKJ01. Next base: position 45,914 of record JBARKJ010000042.1, read on the forward strand.
TGATGCGAAGCGCCTCAGCTTGATTTCTTGCCCTCGAAACCAGGGTGCTTATGACGGCGCCAACTATCAAGAGCACTGCGAAGGTAATGAAATACTCGGTGTCCGTCACTGCAAAGGTGAGGTGCGGAGGCACGAAAAAGAAGTCAAAGGCCAATACGCCGATGAGGGCCGTTGCCAGGGAGGGACCAAGACCGTAACGCAGTGCCGCGAGTACCACGGCCAACAGGTACAACATCACGAGGTTTGTCGGAGAAAGGAACCGGCTTGTAACCTCTCCTATGAGGGTAGCGGCCGCTACAAGCGCGAGGCTTTTTAAGTAGTCTGGCCAGGACGCCGTTACCTGCGGCATTTCTCTAACGACTTTTTTGTTTTTTCCAGCGGGGGAAGCGCTCACCACATACACGTCTATCGGCCCGCTTTGCCGTATGACCTTATCTACTACCGCGCCCTTTAAAAGCTCCTGCCACCTTGGTCGAATGGGCCTGCCCATTACTATCTTGGTCACGTTGTGCTTTTTCGCGTAATCAATGACCTCTTCAGCCACCTGCGTACCGGTAAGAGTCGCTGTCTTCCCGCCCATGCTCTCCGCAAGCCTTAAATAGTGCCATACTTTTTCGCGGTTCTCCTGGACAAACTTGTCGCTTCCGGGTGTCTCCACGTAAACCGCGAACCACTCGGCCTTTAACTCGTCCGCCAGCCTGCGGGTCCTCCTGATAAGCTTTTCGCTGAACGGACTGCCGCTTAAAAGGACAAGGAGCCTCTCTTTAGCGGGCCAGGGGCCGGGAATTGAGAGGGTCTCCATGTAGGCCCGCATCTGCTCGTCCACCCTATCGGCCGTCCGCCGAAGCGATATCTCGCGAAGAGCCGTCAGGTTCCCTTTTTTGAAGAACTTGTCGATCGCCCTCGCAGCCTGCTCTGGGACATAGACCTTCCCCTCCCTGAGACGCTGAAGGAGGTCTTCGGGCGGGATGTCCACGAGCTCGATCTCGGAGGCTTCGTCAAGCAGGCGGTCCGGGACAGTCTCCCTGACGACGATCTCGGTTATCTGGGCCACGACATCATTCAGGCTCTCCAGGTGCTGGACGTTCAATGTCGTATAAACGTCTATTCCCGCGGAAAGCAATTCTTCTACATCCTGGTAACGTTTAAGGTGGCGGGAGCCGGGGGCGTTGGTATGGGCAAGCTCGTCAACTAAGGCTATTTTCGGTTTGCGCGCAAGAACGGCATCCGTATCCAGCTCAGGCAGAGTAACGCTTTTGTATTCCATCTGCCTTCTCGGGATTATCTCAAGGCCCTCAAGCATGGCCTCCGTCTCAGTCCTACCGTGGGTCTCGATATATGCGATGACAACGTCTATACCTTCGGCCTTCCGTCGGCGCGCGGCCTCGAGCATCGCGTAAGTCTTCCCCACGCCGGCGGCATAGCCGAAAAATATCTTAAGCTTGCCCCTCTCTCTGCCTTGTTCCTCGGCTTCGACCCGTGCTAAGAGGGCGTCGGGGTCTGGACGCGGTTTTTCAACCATCCTTGCACCTCATGATCCTATGGAAAGTTTACATCCAACTGGGTATTGAAAGTCGGCTGGCCGCCGGTGGCCTTCCTGTTATAGATGTCGTAGCCTACGATAACCGCCACGTTCTTTGTAAAGTTCCAGGAGACGCCGAAATTCAGCGCGCCGAAAAGGTTGTCGCCGCCCTGATAGTCAACCGCCATCCAGAGCTTGTCGGAAATCTCGGTCATGGTGCGGTCCCAGGATAGGAGCACGCCGTTATTGTCGGTATTGCCGTACTGGTTCTTAAGAAGCGCGGCGTTGCCGATGTACCACCCGGCGGATATCCTGCCGACAATCGGGAACGTCCTTGCGGCAAGTGCGTACGAGATGGCGTAGTTCGTCTTGCTGGAGTATCCCAGGTCGTAAGAGCCTACCGCGAAGGCGGGCTGCCCTTTAAAAAAAGAGTCCTCCGGCGTAGCCAGCTTGGCGTTGAAGAATACCGGCCTGTCGTCCGCTGCGGCGCTTAAGCCACGGATGTAGTCCACGCCTATCTCCGCCTGAATCTTGTCGAACGGCAGGACGCCCGCAGTGATGCCCGCATCGTAAGCTATAGGCGAGTACGTTCCGTCCGGGTTCTTCTCCGTCCGGATATAGTCGTCGATGTCCAGATGGAGCGTCTTGAACGGCTGAATGTCCGTGGATGGTATCCATACCTGCGTGGATGGAGTGGCAAAAGCCGTCCCGGTTAAAGCAGCCATTAACACCCCCGCCAGCATGATACCGATAAACGTCCTTCTCATCTTTAGTGCCTCCTTTTCGAAATTCAAAACACCACTTCCATCACCTCTGTGATAAATATCTTGTAACCTGAGATATCCGAGTAAATCCCTTAAGCTATTTCGGCTCTCCGTACATCTTGCACAGTTCGAGGTTGACTTCGAGCACATTGACAAACTTCTCGCCCACTATCCCGCCAAACGCCGCGGAGGCATTCTTCTGGAGTATAGTTTCAATCTCTTTTTTGACGCCGTCCGGGTTGCGTTTCCCGTCCGCCGCCCACTTGGAAGCTACCCGGTCGAGCTGAAGCTCTGCGTTCTGGAGCGATATGTGAGGGTCGAGCCCGGAGCCGGAAGCGGTCACCATGTCGCCGGGGACGTCCTGTAAATCTGCATCCGGATGGTCCTGCCGCCACATGTCGAAAAATATGGACTGGATGTCCGACCCTTCCTTGACCGGCTCGATGCCGGTCACACTCTTCCCGTCAGCTCCCGTGTGGGTAACAGCAGACGGGAACCTGCCGGGATTCTCCTTCGAGAAAGATTCGAAGAACACTACCGCCAGGTCTGCAGACTTAGGCTTCGGTGTGCCCGGGTTGTCCTTGACGAACTGCGCAACGATGGCCTGGTGCGCTTTCGCCCAAGTGTCCACGTACGCTCCGTTTTTCGGGTCAGCGCCAACCCAGGCCTGGGCGAGGGAGTTGTGCATGTCCGCCCATTGGGCGACTATATGCGGGCCGCCCTGGAATATGTCCTTCCGGAACCACTCTTCGATGTCAGGCGCGACAGGCTTTCCGGCCTTGGGGCCGCTTTTGTAGTTAACGATAGGCCCGAGCATACGGGCGACCCGGTCGCGCAGGGCGTAGTTTGAAGGAGCCAGGGCCGACGAGGCCGAGGCCGAGGCATCATAAGACGCAGCGGACGGGCGCGGCTGGAAGTATTCGTCCTTTGTAAACGGCTGCGCAATAAGCTTTGAGCCGACCACTTTGCCGTCCGGCCCCTTCAGCATGCTTCCGTTGGCCTGGAACGGGAAAATGGTCTGCCCGACCGCCCACACCGCCAGCGGATAGATGCAGCAGCAGATGAACACTGCCAGCGCGAGAAGAAGAATACTTTTAGAAAGATATTTTAACATACTATTTCTCCGGAACATTTTAGTTAGCTGACCAGATGCAGGCCCACCATGACCATGTCTATCACCTTTATGCCTATAAAGGGTACAACCACGCCTCCAAGTCCCCATACCAGCAGGTTCCTCCTTAACAGCGCGTCCGCGCCGAGCGCCTGGTAGCGCACTCCTTTTAAGGCGACCGGGATGAGCATTGGGATGATGATCGCGTTGAAAATCACCGCGGACAGGATGGCGGAGGTCGGGGAGTGCAGGTTCATGACGTCGACCGCCTTCAGCCACGGCAGGGTCCCGGCAAAAAGCGCCGGTATGATCGCGAAGTATTTCGCCACATCGTTGGCTATCGAGAAGGTGGTCAGGGAGCCGCGGGTCATAAGAAGCTGCTTGCCGATTTCCACGACCTCGATCAGCTTGGTCGGGTCGCTGTCCAGGTCCACCATGTTGGCAGCCTCCTTGGCCGCCTGCGTTCCCGCGTTCATGGCAAGGGCCACGTCGGCCTGCGCCAGGGCGGGAGCATCATTGGTGCCGTCTCCCATCATGGCCACCAGCTTGCCCTCGGCTTGTTCCTTGCGTATGTAAGCGAGCTTGGTCTCAGGCGTGGCCTGGGCGATGAAGTCGTCCACCCCGGCCTTCTCGGCAATGGTAGCAGCCGTGAGCGGGTTATCCCCGGTTATCATGACGGTCTTCAGGCCCATCTTCCTGAGCCGCTCGAACCGTGCACGCATATGCGGTTTAAGGATGTCTTCCAGCACTACGACACCCGCGACGCTGGACCCGTCGGCCACAACCAGGGGGGTTGCGCCCTTGGATGCGACGGAATTAACTAATTCGACGAGCCCTTCCGGTATGCTGCCATTATTGCCTTCCACGTACTTTATAATGGAATCTGAGGCCCCTTTGCGAACCTGCCGGCCGCCGGCAAGGTCGATGCCGCTCATGCGGGTCTGCGCAGTAAAGGGCACGAACTGCGCATCCTCCGGCACGCTTATACAGGTTTTGCTTTCCTTCTCAAAAAGCCTTACGATGCTCTTGCCCTCAGGCGTCAAGTCTGCTGCGGAAGCAAGCGCGGCAAGCTCTCCGACCTCTTCGGCTGAAAACTTCCCTACCGGCAGGAACTTCGTCGCGTGGCGGTCACCCATGGTAATAGTGCCCGTCTTGTCGAGCAACACGATATCGATATCGCCGGCGAGCTCCACGGCCTTGCCGCTTTTGGCTATGATATTGGCCTGCAGAGCGCGGTCCATGCCCGCGATACCGATGGCCGCGAGCAATGCGCCGATGGTTGTGGGAATAAGGCATACCAGGAGCGCGATAAGAGTCGGTATGTCTGTGCCGAGGCTCTTCAACGGCTCCTGCAGGCCAAGGTAGCCCATCATATACTGCTCGGCGTTCGCGGCCATGGGCCAGAGCGGGATGACCACTATAAGGAACACGAGCGTAAAGGCCGACAGCACGAGCGTAAGGGCTATCTCGTTGGGTGTCCGCTGGCGGATAGCGCCTTCGACCAGGGCAATCATCTTGTCCAGGAATGATTCGCCGGCGCCTTGGGTAATGCGTACGACGATCCTGTCGGAAAGCACTACCGTGCCGCCCGTTACGGCGGAGCGATCGCCGCCCGCCTCGCGGATTACCGGCGCGGACTCGCCTGTTATCGCAGACTCGTTGACAGAGGCGACGCCTTCAATAATGTCTCCGTCGCCCGGGATGGTCTGCCCCGCCTCGACGACGACGACGTCTCCCTGCTTCAAAACCGCCGAAGATACCTCTTCTATTGCTCCGCCGTTCTTCCGGCGAAAAGCCACCGTGTCATGACGGGCCTGTCTCAGCGAGTCGGCCTGCGCCTTGCCGCGTGCCTCGGCCAGGGACGTGGCGAAATTAGCGAACAACACGGTCAGGAAAAGCCATGCGTCAAGCGTTATAAAATAGCTTACAGGCGCCTGGCTCGTCGAGCCGCTTACCGCGGCCTTCACTATATACAGCAAGGTCAGGATGGCGCCGATCTCCACGACGAACATAACAGGGTTATTCCACTGGAGGTCCGGCCTAAGCATGACGAAAGCGCGCTTCAGCGCCGACTTCGCCGTCCCGGCGTCCAGCAGCTTTATCTGCCGTGTGCGGCGCGTTGGCTGCGGCGGTCCTGAAAATAAATCAGCCGTATTTGGCTCAATCATATCGCACTCCTTTTTGCACTTTTATTTATTAAAAGGATCTTGCTATAAAATTCAAAAACATATCGACTCTCCATTAGCCCCCGAACGGGATCGGGCCCAGATGTTCGGCTATGGGGCCCAGTACTGCGACCGGCAGGAAGAGCAGAGCGCCGATTATGAGGGTCGTCCCCAGGATCAGGAACCCGAATGTAGGGCTGTCGTCGCGCAAGGTCCCCGGTCCGAACGGTGCCTGCTTCTTTGAACCGAGGTATGCCGCCATTGCCAAGGGCGCGATAATCGGGAGAAAACGGCTGAATATTATAACCAGGCCCGTTGCGATGTCCCAGGGGATAGCTTCAGGCGAGGGAGTCAGGTTGTTATAGAAACCGTAAGTAACCCCCAGTCCGTCGAAGGCCGAGCCGTTATTGGCGGAGGCAGAAGAGAACTGATAAAGCATTTGCGAGAAACCGTGCGCACCTGGGTTGCTCACGGCCTTTTGTCCCCAGTCCGTCGCGGCGAAAAGTCCCGTGGGAAGGAGTATCATCATAGGGTGTACCAGCAGTGCGAGCACCGCCAGCTTCACCTCGCGGGCTCCGATCTTTTTGCCCAGATACTCGGGCGTCCTGCCCACCATCTGACCGGCCAGGAATATCGCGATTATTATATACAGCAGCATGTTTATCATACCGACGCCCTTGCCGCCGAAGATGTTATTAAGCCACATCCCCGTCATGGGCGCCAGTGCGGCAACCGGGTTCAGGCTGTCCGCCTCGGCGTTTACAGCCCCGCACGTCACGTCCGTCGTAACCGCCGCGTAGGTGGCGCCAGCCGAAGTGCCGAAGCGCATCTCCTTGCCTTCGAGGTTGCCCGTATGCTGGTCCACCGGCAGGCCCGCGACCGCAGGCAGGGTTACCACGCGCTTTCCGCCTGGAGCCGTCTTGCTTGGGACGTAATAGGTCCTTGCCGCGGGGTGAGCCGTCAGGCCGGGGTTTGGCTTCAGGGTGTCGAAATAGACAGACCATACTATGGTAGCTGCCATCAGCGACAGCATGACGGCAAAGATGACGTAGCCATGCCGGGGCCGCCCGAGCATCCGTCCGTACATCATCACGAGCGCGAACGGGAATATCATCATGGAGAGGGTGTTTACGAAGTTGGAGGCCGCGGTCGGGTTTTCATACGGGTGAGCCGAGTTCATGCCGTAGAACCCGCCCCCGTTGGTGCCGAGCATCTTTATCGACTCGAATGCCGCGACCGGCCCGACCACGATCTTCTGCTTCTTGACCTCGCCTTTGTCCGTGGTCCCCATGGCCGCGGGTTCGAGCGTCGAGACTTCATGGTAGCTCTTGAAGGTCATCGGGCTGCCCTGGGCAACAAAAAACAGGGCGACGGCAAAAGCCGCCGGCACGAACATATATACCAGCACGCGCCACATGTCCACGAAGAAGTTACCGATAGTGGATGAGCCGCGTAAGGCCCGGATGATCGCCGTGAGAGCGCACAGGCCTATCGCGGCCGACACAAACAAATTAAATATGCCGAAGAATATCTGGCTGAAGTTCGACAGGTGCTGGTCTCCGGAGTAGTGCTGGAGGTCTGTGTTCGTCATGAATGATGCTACGCTATGGAATATAGTGCTCGGTGCCAGTATAGTCTTCGCGTCGGGGTTAAGCGGCATCCATGGCTGGAGCGACAGCACTATATAGCCGAATACGAACATTAGCGTATTGAAAAGGAGCAACGAGCCAGCATACTGCTTCCAGTTCTGAGGCCCGCTGTTAAGGCGCCTCTCAAACCAGCCAAATACCGGAATGGGTCGGTACTTTCCGTCCATTATCCAGGCCAGATACCGGCTCAACGGGAACGCAATCAAGGTCGCCGCGACGAGAAGGCCAATAGGGATAAACCATGTTTGCATGAACATTTTGTTTTAAGCTCCTTTTTCTTTAGAACCACTCAGGCCGTATCAGGGCCGTGACCAGATAAACAAATATAAAGGCCGTTACGGCCACAGTCAGATAAATCATTAGCTTACCCCCTTTAAATTTTCTCGCAGCCCACCAGGAACAGGGCACACAACCCCATCCCCACCAGGCCCAAAAGGAACATTGCCGGAAGCCAAAATAAAAGATTCATTGCAAATCCTCCGTTTTACGACAATAAAGTGCTGTTTTAATAATTAAAGAGTATAGCTTGCGGTATGTCAAATTGGTGTCAATAAACCAGGAAAGGATATCAAGATTTTATCAATTTTTACTTTGTCTCCCGGAATTAGTTAAATTTGGATAGAGAATTAGGGTATCCACCCACCCCCGCATCATCTAACGCACCAACAAGGCTCTAAGTTGTTGATTTCGTGTAGCTGCAATAGGCTAACACTGCATGAATGTGTCATTATATGCAATTCGATTTGGCGTTATCCGGGTATGATGCATAGTAAAGGTAGTCTGAAGGGCTACGGTTTTACAAGCCGTAGGTTGTGGGTTCGATCTCCTCCCCCACCATTTAATTCAACCCGTATTTTCCGGCAAGAAAATCAGCAGTGTACCGATTTACCAGTTCGTCGGAGTGCAACATGGCATCGAGCTGTCTGGTGTAAGATATTAGCCTGCCGAGCTGGTCGAGCAATTCCTGAACCCTGTCCTGGCTTATATTAGAGAGCCTGGCGACCAGAAGGTCTCCCTTTATGTTAAGGCCGAACCCGTGCTCCTTTAAAACTTCGGCTATGAAGTTCACCCTTCTTGAGCGCTTCACGATATCGGTGGCGCCTCCGACGAACCTGAAGTAAATGTGGTTATTCCGCGCTTTTTCGCTGCAGTAGCAGTCAATCATGTTGAAGTGATAGCCGAACCGCAGGTTCAAACTTACATATTCTCTCGAAACCACGGCCAGATTGTATCCTACGTAACTTTCCGCATCGTTCCTGATATCGGGCATACGGACCATGCTTGAAAGAAAATCCCTGACATTCAGCGAGACTGTTTCCGAATGCCACACGCCGGGATAGGTCATACCCTTTAATATACTCGCAAGGGGCAGGGACGACACCTGCTTGATTCCGACTTTATCTTTCTTGTCAAGAAGAGTGAGTCCGCCGCCGATATCGACCACCATCAATGCCGCCGGTATCGGAAGTTCAAGTCTGACGGTTGCCTGACTATTTGTATTTACGCCTCTGTGCCTCGCTTCATCGATAAGCTCGGTAACCGATTTCTCGTGCATGAACCTCAGCACATCGTGGATAGTACGGCATCCTTCCACCGTAAAGTCCTCCATCAGCGGGTCAACAAGATGAAGGGGCGAGATATATCTCAGAATCTGCCTTTTCTTTCGATACTCGCCGATGCTCTCCATGCCGAACACGCTTTCCTTGGAGGCCTTTACCAGCTCTTTGATAAACCCTTCATAAACTCTGGCATTGCCTTCGTTATCGATATGCAGGGTTACGACCTGGCCTTCCTTTAGTATTTTTGTCGCATTGCCTGCATTGACCAGAGTCGGGATTTTAAATTCACGGCAGACTGAAGCCATGTGGCTGACAGGCGCGCCCGTATCCGTAATGATGGCGGAAATGTACGGCATGATTTTGACGAATTTCGAGGAGTCGTTCCTGGCGACCAGTACAGCCCCTCTGGGGATATTTTCGATCTCATCGTCACGGTTTATTATGAAAACCGTCCCTGCGCCCGTACCTCTCTGAACTACAGTTCCCTTGCCTTCCATTATGACAGCGGCTTCGGCGGGTATGGAAATATCCTGGTCCCGTTCCCGGCCCTCCTCAAACCGAAGCGGCCTCGCCTGGAGAATATATATAACGCCATCTTTGTCTGCCGCCCATTCAATATCCTGCAACCCTCCAAAATGCCTTTCTATTAAAACGGCCTGGGATGCAAGCTCGTATACCTGCTTGTCTGTCAGGCAAGGCGTATTAATTTTATCGGCAGGCGTGGCCATGACTTCTATTCCGCCGCCGCTTGTAAGCACTGCCATAGAATTCTTTCTGCCGGTCTTCCTATCCGTTATTTTAAAGGCCGAATTCTTATCAACAGGTTTTTTTACAATGAACAGGTCTGGCTCCACCGCCCCATCTACCACCGAGACGCCGAGCCCCCACGAGGCGTTGATCATTATATCCGCCGCGTCATCGGGACTGCCCGAAAATATCACGCCGCTTGAAACCGCATCTATCTGCAGGACGCACCCAACTGCCATCTTCATGCTTCCCGCGTCATGGCCCGTATTCTTTATATATGCGGCCGCCTCGCTGGAAAACAGACTTGCCATTACCTCCTTCCAGGCCGCTTCTACCGAATTTTTCTCGGCTGGCACGTTCAGGACGGTCTTGAACTGTCCGGCAAAAGTGAATTCGCCGTCTTCGTCTTCCGCGCTGCTTCTCACCGCGACAAAACATGGGGTCTTAAGACCCAATTTTAAAATTTCAAGCGCGTTGCCTATATCATCCGAGACTGCCGGAGGGATTTCCCCATTTATGACCTTCGCGCGCAGCCTGTCGAGCTGTTCATCCTCCAAAGAGCCCGCGCCGGCCAAGCCTTCTATTATCCGTCCGAGGTTGTTGTGCTCTATGAATATTTCGTAGGCGTGGGTCGTTATGGCGAAGGCGGGCGGGATGTTCAGTTTCAGATGGTTTTTCATTTCCGCGAGGTTCAGATTCTTGCCGCCTACCTCGTGCGCCATGTCCCAGCCTATATCATCGTATGATACGACAGCCTTCCCGAAAATGACCGCCGTGTCTTTTATAGCCGCATTTATCCGGGAGTCTATGCCGTCAAAAGTTTCCTGGAGACGTGAATACTTTTTCTGGGTGAGCGTGTCGAATTTTTGAATTGACGTGCCTACGGCACTATTGAGTTTGCGATAGGCCGACTTGATGTAAATTATGTCGAACAGGTAGTCTCCGCCGAGTTTCTCACCCAGGTCGGTGATGATATCGAGGGCCCTGTTGTTGCTGTCTATGATTTCTTTAAAAAGTTTGAACAGGTCCTGCCATGGAGTTTTCTTCCCGTTAAACTTTTCAGTTAAAAAACTTTTAAGGTTAAACATGGATTGCTCCGGGGTCCCTTTTCAATCATTTTACCACCTTACTGGTTGGAAGCTCTATAGAAAAGGTAGTGCCGGTCCCCAATCCGCTGTCAACCTTGATATTGCCGCTATGGTTTTTGATTATGCCGTAGCTGACGGATAAACCAAGGCCGGTGCCTCCCACGCCCTTGGTGCTGAAAAACGGGTCGAATACATGCGGTAGAAATTCCGGAGATATCCCCAGGCCCGTATCCGTTACGCAAATCTCGATCATGTCCTTTTTCTTATTATGTTTTGCCCCGACATTCAGCCAGCCGCCCTCCGGCATAGCCTGCGATGCATTTACCATAAGGTTTACAAGGACCTGTTGTATCTGGTGCTGGTCGACCATGACGTGAGGAAGCTTGTTCCTTAGGTTCGTATGTACTTCTATCTTGTTTATATCCAGCATGTTCTGCACAAGGTTAAGGGAGGTGCGGATAACGTCTTTAATGTCGGCGTCACCGAAAACCGCCATCTTGGGCTTTGAGAAATCAAGCAGGTTCCTCACTATCTTTTTTATTCTGTCTGCCTCGGACTCGACCTTCTTCATAAACTCGATGCGGTCTTGCCGGCCCATGCTGTCATAGACCTCGGCATAAGTCTGGGCTATCATGGATATGTTGTTCAACGGGTTTGTTATCTCGTGCGCCACGCCCGCGGTCAGTATGCCCATCGAGGCCAGCTTTTTGGACTGAAGCAGTTCCTCTTCGTGGGTCTTCAATTCCTCTGACATGGAGTTTACCGCTTTTATGACGGAACCAAGCTCGTCGTTCGATTCCACTCCGTCGATCTTTTCGAAATTACCCGACGCTATGGAGTTGGCCAGGGCTTCTATTTTTCTGAGCGATATTAAAATTTTTTGCGAAACCAGATGGCTTACTGCTATCGCGGAAAGGATTATGCCTATTACGGAAAACAGCATAATCTGTTTGGTGCTGGAGAGGATTTTCCCTACCCTTGCCCGCTCCAAATGGGTCATCGATTCAGAGAATTCCCGAAGTTTTTTGCCCTCGGCCCTGAGCTTTGTCTCGCATTTCCGGTCCTTATTATCGCAAGTTATGATGGACTCGCTGACCGCACGGTAGTAATCATCGATGTCTGACTTGATCGTAAGCAGGTTTTCGTTTCCAACCGCGCGGGAAATATCGTTACTCGCTGATTCCACGGTACTCTTAGCGGTTTTTAACTTGTCCTGTATTTCGGTCAGCGCGGATTGGTCATTGTAGAGGAAGTAGTTCTTCTCTGAGAGCCGCATCTCCAGGAAGGAGGCGTTCAAGTCGTCGGCAATCTCCACGAAGCGAAGCTTCGTGAGCACGACATTCAGCGACTGAACGGCAAAAAAGCCTATCAGCATCATGAGGCCAACATTTACAATGTTGGACGTCACTATCTTCTGCTCTATTTTCATATATCCCTCAGGCGGCAGGCTATGTTAAAACCCGGCCTGGCTTCAGGAAAGCGGCCGTCATGCGATACGTGCCAACCACAGGATTAAACTTCCTTCCCGACTAAACCGTCAATGCGCACCCCCACCCTTCCCAAAAATGATCCCGACGCCGAAGCCTGCGGTTATCGCCGAGACGATGGCAAGTATGCCGTACAAAGCGCCCTGGTTTTTGGCCATATCCGCAAGCTTCTTCACAACACCCACCTGCTCCACGGTCACTTTGGACGAGGCTTGTTCAACTACTTTCTTGTCCTTTACCGCATAGACCGTGACCAGGTAATCTCCGGGGGGCGCCTGATAAGGCCAAGCGAACTTCATGGAATACTTCTGCTTGCCGCCTTCGCTGGATATCTGGAAATTGGCGAAGGAATTAGCGAAAAGTTTCTTTGATTCCTTATACCTTATAAATTCGCCGAACCACTTGTTCTTTTCCGCCTGGTCTTTTGCCGGCTCCATGTTCATGTGTCGTTCCAGGGCGGGATAGCCGAGCACACAGCGGTCCTGTTCGCATACGGCCAGCATCTCGTCGAGCTTTCTTGAACAGCGGACGAAATACAGGTTAGGCACCTTCTCGCATTTCAGCTCGCCGACATTCATCCACAGCGCTCCGGCTACCTTGCCTTTCATCTTGAGTGCCTGGTGGCATTCCGGGGAGGTCACGGCTATTATATAGTCATCCCCCGGGTCGGAGAGGCCTGAGACGCTGACCTCGCTCCCGGCGTAAAAGAAGCCTATGGATATATGGTCCTGGCTTGTTTCCGCGGTGAGAAACGCAGAAGCCCCCGTCGAGAACGCCCCTATAAATAAAACCGTCAAAGCAAGAGATAATATTTTAATTTTCATTATTAATGGCCTCCTCCCATACCAAGAAGCAGTGACGGCGTAAGCGTGAGGTCGAATATCATTTTTACCGTTACGATGAGCGCGATCGCCGCGAGCAGTATCTTCAACTGGTCCGCCTTCAGCTTTCTGCCGAAGTAAGTCCCTACCTGAGCGCCAAGTGTCGAACCCAGAAGAAGCAGGACGGCTAAAACAAAGTCCACGGTGTGGTTTGTGTAGGCTTGCAGGAACGTGACCTCGATACACGTGAACAGTATCTGGAAAAGGCTCGTGCCGACAACGACGTGCATGGGCATCCTTAAGATATAGACCATTACCGGGACCATCAGGAAGCCGCCGCCCACACCCATAACTGCAGCCAGGACGCCGACAATCCAGCCGAAGAAGATCGGAACGATCAAGGAATGCGTGACGCCCGACTTTTCGAACCGGCTCTGGAGCGGAAGACTGGCCAGGAATCTGACCATCCCCGATTCGCTGGCAGGCTTTGCCTTGCTTGCGTCCGCTGCGGCTGGCGCCTTTTTCTTTTTCATGCTGGAAAAGCTCTCATAGAACATATAGGTGCCGATTATGCCGAGCATTATCACATAAGTCATTTTGATTACGAAATCCGCGTTGCCCGTGGCCTTCAGTATCTTCATGGCCTGCACGCCGAAAAGGCCGCCGGTGAAGCCGCCCACCAGGAGGTACGCGCCCATTTTGAAATCAACGTTGCCGACCTTCCAGTGCGCGTAAGTCCCGGAAGACGAGGCCGCCACTATCTGGTTCGAGTCAGTCGCCGCCGCGACCGTGGAAGGTATCCCGAACATTATCAAGAGCGGGGTCATAAGCCATCCGCCGCCCACGCCAAATAGGCCGGAAAGAAGCCCGACGGCCAGTCCTAGACCGACCGGGACCAGTATGTTTATGCTTGTGAGTGCGACAGGCAGATACAGGTGCATGATTTTAATCCTCCATGTTTTTGAGGCCGGTCCCGAATCCGGGCCCGCCTATGCCGATTTTGCCGGCTTGGCGATTGTGACCACTTGCGTAGTCGCTGATTTCAAAAGTCTGTTCAGCTCTCTTGTCGAAAGCCTTTCATTTCCGGTCACGGTCGCGCCCAGCAGCACCGTCTCGACGTTCAACTGCTTCAAGGCCTCGCGTATCGCCGGGAGAAATTCTTTTTCAGAACTGATTATTTCGGTCTTTATTCCGCCGTTGCCGTTACCGGGCGGCCTGGCGCTTGTCTCGGATTCGGACGCGGGAGACTGTATCAAAAGGATCGACAGGTCCTTGTCGAGAGTCCGGGCAAGCTCTATCGCGTAAGACAGCCCGTCATCGTTCTGGTAAGTTACAAATAGCAGGCTTCTCCTCATTCCCACCTCCCGGTTAAACTAATCAGTTATGTAGCAATAAGGATGCCAGAATGTAAATAATTGAAAAGACAGGGTTTTACTTAGAAGTACAAGAAGGGGTATTGTTGCAATATGAAACTACTTTGAACGGCTTATTCGTTTTTCATTATCCTCCAAAGGCTCGTGCGGGATATCCCCAATGCCTCCGCAGCCTTTGTTTTATTACCTCCAAGGATATCCAGAACCCTTTCTACATAAGCCCGATTCAAAGCGTCGATGGTCTTTATCTCGCCAGGCTCGAATGTATCAATCTGAAACATCTTGAGACTCTGCGGCAGGCTCTCCGGGGTTATCTCATGGCTTCTTTCAAGGATAGTAGCGCGCTCGATAATATTTTCAAGCTCCCGTACATTGCCCGGATACGTGTAATCCTTAAGGATTTTCATCGCGGCCTTGTTTATCCCGGAAATTTTTTTGCGGGACTTCGGCAGGTGCTTTTCGAGCAAGAACCTGGCAAGAGGCTCTATATCGTCCTTCCGTTCGCGAAGCGGCGGGATGAATATTTCCATCACGTTCAGCCGGTAGTACAAGTCCTCGCGGAACCTGCCTTCGGCTATGACGGACTTCACGTTCCGGTTGGTTGCGGCTATGAACCGGACATCGACGCTTACCGTCTTAGTCCCGCCGACCCGGTAAAACTCGCCCTCCTCGATGACCTTGAGGAGCTTCGCCTGGAGGCTAGGCGCCATTTCGGCTATCTCGTCTAGAAAAAGAGTGCCGGTGTCCGCAATCTCGACCAGGCCCTGCTTTTTCTTTACCGCGCCCGTGAAAGCTCCCCGCTCGTGACCGAACAGCTCGCTCGCCAGCAGCTCCTCCGTAAGGGTGGCGCAGTTCAGAGACAGAAAAGGCGCATCCTGCCTCCGGCTCGTATAGTGGATTATCTTGGCAAGGAGGCTCTTGCCCACGCCGGACTCGCCCGTCAGGAAGATGTTGCATTCCGATTCCTTCAGGCTTTCGATGATCCTGAGGATCTCGTTCATGCTGGGGCTCTTGGCGATTATGGAAATCTTTCGCTGTTCGCTTGATATTGTGCGGACAGGCAGGCTCTGCTTGACAAGCCCCTTCCGCTCGAAGATCTTCCTGACCGTCGCAACCAGCTCGTCCAGCACGAAAGGCTTCGTAATATAATCCAGCGCC
The DNA here is from genome assembly GCA_049801375.1 of Nitrospirota bacterium. Classification (GTDB taxonomy): domain Bacteria; phylum Nitrospirota; class JACRHJ01; order JACRHJ01; family JACRHJ01; genus JBARKJ01. The sequence goes on from JBARKJ010000042.1 coordinate 61,358, forward strand.
CCGAGCTTGATCGCCTCCAGCGCCGAATCAATACTTCCGTAGCCAGTTATTATAATTACATCGACCTCCGGGTGTTTCTCCTTCACTTTGGGCAGCAGGTCAAGACCCGTCATCCCCGGCATCTTTATGTCCGCGATGAGAAGGTCGAAATCACGCTCCTCGAGCGCCCTCCAGGCGTCCAGCCCGTTATATACGGACATCACCCTGTGGCCTTCCCTTTCCAGGGTGCTCTTCAAATGCTTCTGCGTTATCTCCTCGTCCTCGGCTATCAGGATGTCATACGGCATCTGTTCTTGTCTCCTGGATTTCCTTTGGCAACGTTATTTCAAACACTGCGCCGCCGTTTTTGTTGCCGGCCTTTATCTCCCCGCCGTGCTTTTTCACGATATTGAATACTATCGCTAGACCAAGCCCGGTGCCCTTGTCCTTGGTAGTAAAAAACGGCTCGAATATTTTTTCCAAGTGCTTCGGGGAAATCCCCGGACCAGTGTCTGATACCGTTATCCTCACGGCGTCCGTGGCGTCCTGTACCGTCACGGCCAGTTCGCCCATGCCCGCCATCGCATCCATCGCGTTTGCGAAAGTGTTTATGAATACCCGCTCCATCTGGCCGGGGTCCACCGGAATAACGCATGCGAGCGGGGCCTCAAGCCGGAATTTTATCCCTTCGCCGCTACGTGCGCTGGCATTCTTAGCCAGCCCGTACGCCTCCCGTATCAGAGGCACGATATTAGTCGGCGCAAGCCTCGGCTCCTGCCCCCGCGCGAACTCAAGGAGGTCCCCGATTATTCCCTTCACGCGCTCGGTCTGTCCTACTATGTCTCCGATTACCTCTTTTATCTTTGGCGGCGAATCGTCGTTAACCTGTTCCGCGAGCACCTGCGCCGACAGGTATATATTGTTCAGCGGATTATTAAGCTCGTGCGCCACGCCCGATGCGAGAGTACCTATCGCGGCGAGTTTCTTCGTCTGCATCAGCTCTTCGGTTTTCTTCGCAAGTTCCCGTTCCCTTTGCGCGAGCTCTTTTTCCATCGTGTTAAACTTCTCAACCAGAACGTCTACCTCGTCCTTGTGCGTGGTATCCGAAGTGACCTGCGGCACCCTCGGATAGACCCCCTTACCGGTGTGCTCGACTACGTTTGTCAGCATTTCAAGCCTCAGCGTCACGCTGCTGAGTATCAAAAAAATCGACCCCAGGCCTATCAGAAGGAAGACCGGGAACACGATCAGCAGGGCGCGCTGCGAGAGCTTGATAGTGTGCTCGACCCTGTCCCTCGCCGCCCTGTCCAGTTCCTTGATGCTGTCTATGATATCTTCGCCTGTCTTCCTGAGCCCCTTGATGTCGCCGTCTACCGACTTAAGGCCCGCTACAAGGCTATCATCCGGCGGCAGACCGACGTTCTTCGTCAGGTATTCCGAGCTTTCGAGGGGGCGCTCCATGAAAGTCATCTCTATCAGGGGGATAGCCTTTCCGTATTTCGAATTTGCCGGTTCCCTCCGCTTTTGCATATCCCTGTCAAGCGAGGCGAGCGACGCTTCAATCCGGTCGAATTGGGCTATGTATTCCGTTGTCAGGGACTGAAGCCTTAAAAATTTCCCTCCCGCGTCCGTCCGCTTCGTCGCCGAGAGGGTATCCTGAATTTCCTTTAGATATCTGTGCACCTCGGCTGATTCCTCAGCCGATTTCTGCGGGCCGTACAGAAAGAAGTTTTTTTCATGCCTTCTTATCTGAAGGGAATTCGTGCGAAGGGTATCCGTCAGTTCGAGAAAGATAATCTCGTTTCGCATTTGAACGAAATTGACGTATTCGAAAATAATAAGGAGGGCGATAATGGACGCGCTGATGAGGAATCCAAATGTTATTTTCTTTTTCAGGGACACGGAGCGCCTCATTTTTCAATTTGAAACATTATAGGCTTTAGGGCATAGGAAGTCCAAAAATTTTTGCTATAGGTAAAATTATCTGATTCGGCGGATTTCAGGCTTGGATAAGATAAGAAATGATATTTTTCCAAGTAATCAATCTGGACAGGACTCCTTATTACATCATCTTGTGCCCAAGGTGCCATTGTTTACAGAACTCACATTTGTATGGCTGAATATCATCTATTTCTTCTCCGTACTCTTGTTGGGTGTTTAACATGGCCATGGCTTCCGATTCAGACCTGTACCTCTTTTTACCAGTGCAGGATTTAACTCTATATAACGGGTCCGGAGGTTTATTGCGCTGTTTTTTCTTCATGCTCACCTGTTTTTCGTTGCTCGATTACTCGTGAGAACATCTCTCGATCTAACTTTAACCTTCGGAGTGTTACGCCTTACGCCTATATCCCCTTGAACGTGACCGCTTCCCGAACGGACCTCCTGGGGCTTCGAAACTTGTTCTGCGGGTCTTCGGCGTCTCCATAACCGAGAGCTATCCCGATTATTATCATAAGGTCGTCTGGAATATTCAGTTCTTTCCGGATAAGGTCGGGATGGGCCACAAGGGTTACGGCCGGGGCAGAATCGAGGCCGAAGTGACGCGCCGCCAGCATGAGGCTTTGGGAAAAAAGGCCCAGGTCGAATAGCGACCACGGGGTAAGAGTGCGGTCCATGCAAATGTACGCGACCACCGGCGCATTAAAGAAATGATAATTCACTTCGGATAAGTCTTTCAGTTCACTTTTGTCCAGACAAACCCGCTCAAGGGTCGCCAAACGTTCGGACCGCAGGGTTTCCATCCGTTTCTGGAGCGCGGGCGGCCACTCCTTGGGTGCGGCAAGATCGAGATTACGCGCCACGCAGTTTTTCAGGTTTGCAACGTAGGCCTCGCGTAGTCTGTTCAAGACCTCGCCGCTGGCCAGATAGATTTCCCACGGCTGGGTATTGGCCCAGGAAGGCGCCCTGAGCGCCGCTTCCATGACATTTTCGAGCGTGTTGCGGTCGATGGGGTCAGGCTTGAAAGCGCGGGCCGTAAACCGTGAGTTCAAAGCATCAATGACGTCCATGAAAATTTCCTCCCTGGCTTCCAATACTCTCTACTATTTCTTCCGAGTTTTTTACGATGACTACTTTCTCAAGATTTTTCAAAGACCGCAGATTCGCCTCCTGGTCACTCGAAGATACGCAATCGGAGACAACCACCGGATAGAACCCCCTGTTTGAGGCGTCACGCGCCGACGACTCGATTCCAATCTCGGTGGATATGCCCGTGAATATCAAAGTAGTTATATGCCTGTTACGCATCATATTCTCGAAATTCGTGCCGATAAAAATGCTTGCCGTCGCTTTCTCCAGAGTGATATCTCCGTGCGCCGGTTTTACGGTTTCAGATATTTCTCTTTCCCAACAGCCTGATGACATGAAGTCAGGCAGTTTGTCGACTTCCTTTACATTAAAACGCCGCATAATGTTGTATATACCCCAGGACGACTGAAACTTCCTTGGTAAGGGAGTTATCAGGGTATAGACGACAGGCATTTTATTTCTTAATGTCTCCACAAGCGGTTTCAAGTTGCTTAAGAATTCCTCTTGATTGAATATTCTGTCCACAAGGCCGTTCTGGACATCCCATACGATGAGGCACGAATGATTAGGGTCGATAATTTCCGCCAGGTCCTCATACACGATGACGCCATTTGCATTTATCATTATCTATCGGCTCCTTTCTGAAAACATATCGTATATCCTCATTTTACCTGAGAGTTAACCGACGTGCAACAATGACCCGCTTTCCGGAGAACCTAACAGTAAAACCGGCGCCCGGCCTGCGGCTCCGGCATGGAAGGTATTCCGGGCGATAACCGGCATGTGAAGAGAAACAGGATAGCGCTTAGAGAATGAAATCGGCATGAAAAAAGCCCCTGAAGGAACCGGGGGCTTTTTTATTTGTTGGCGGGGACGACGAGGCTCGAACTCGCGACCTCCTACGTGACAGGCAGGCGCTCTAACCAACTGAGCTACGTCCCCCAACTTGGAATTATATCAAAATCCGGAAAGCTCGGAATTTATACTATATTTAGGGGTCTTAGTCAAGACCTTTTCTAAGGTATTCTCCAGTATGTGTGCAATATCCCGCTCGCCTGGAGCCTCTCGATAAAATACGCCAGCGGAATAAAAAGCAAAAACATGGTTCCGTCCAGAAGCGTCTTGGCCATGAGCTTAGGCTTTGCCGGAGCCTTCTCTCCCGCATGGAAACCAAAAATGTTTGGCAGAAAGGCCGGCACTTTTTCTTTATATGCGGTGAACGCGCTCCCGAAAAGCAGTTCCAGGCGCTTCTCCTCCGATTTGATAACGAACGGGTAATACAGCGAAAAAACCACGAGGTAAAGGATTATTACCGCCAGGTTCTCTAAGACAATGGACGCGCCCAGCCCCCCCAGGAAAGAGAAAAAATAAAGCGGGTTCCTGCACATGGAATACGGCCCGTCCTGTACTAACTGGCTGTTTTTGCGCCCTCCTATGTACATGGTGGACCACGCCCGCCCCGCGAGGCCCGCGAATATCAGCGCTGCTCCGCCATAATAGAACGCCCGGTCAATTGTCCCGCCCTCCGGCCAGCCGTGCCGAATAAAAAGTATCAGCGGAAGCCCGACCAGCAGGAATGCGCCAGTGATTACACGTCTGTTTCGCTCGAAAAAATTAAATGACTTCTTTACAGCGTCCTGCTCATCTCTCATCCGTGCATACCGCCTACAATTATATCCGTTATCAAAAGCGTCGGCTGGGCATCCGCGACTGGCGCGCCCTGACCGTCCTTGCCGCATGTCCCGATGGCAAATCCAAGGTCATTTCCGACCATCGTAATGCTGGAGAGCACCTGCGGCCCGTTCCCCACGAGAGTGGCGCCGCGCACCGGCTCACCCATCTTGCCCTTCTCTATCAGGTAGCCTTCGCTTACTTCAAATACGAAATCCCCGTTCACCGTGTTGACCTGGCCGCCGCCCATCTTCTTCACCAGCAGGCCGCTGTCGCACGAGCGCAATATGTCGGAGGGATCGCTGTCGCCCGGCACGATCATAGTGTTAGTCATGCGCGGAATGGGCCGGGCCATGTATGATTCGCGTCTGCCGTTCCCGGTGGAGGAGGCTCCGTCTTTCATCGCTGTAAGCCTGTCGTACAAGAAACCTTTCAGAACCCCGCTCTCTACCAGCACGGTTTTCTGCGCCTCGACTCCTTCGTCGTCGAACCGGAATGAGCCGCGCCTGTTCGGGAGCGTAGCGTCGTCTACCACCGTTACGAGTGGCGAGCCCACCTGCTGGCCTACCTTTCCCGTATAAACGGATAGTCCATTCTGCGAGAGGTCCGCTTCCAGGCCGTGCCCGACCGCCTCGTGCACCATAGTCCCGCCAGCCTCGCTCGAAAGCACCACCGGCATCCTGCCGCCGGGCGCGGGCCGCGCCGAGAGCATCATCACCGCCCGCCTCGCCGCCTTTTCCCCAATCGAAACGGCAGGGAAATCTCTGAACAGCTCGAAACCGATATTCCCTCCGGCGGACTCATAGCCAGTCTGCACCGTGCTTCCGTCCTTCGCCACGGCGTTCACCGCCGCCACCAGGTAATATCTCTCGTCATGGGCGAGCGTCCCGTCGGAGCAGGCGATAGTTACCTTCTGCAAGGTATCCCGGTACTGCACGGCGACCTGCGCAACCCTCTGGTCCACCGCCCGCGCCGCCCTGTCCGCTTCCTTGACGAGCGCAAGCTTCCTCTCCACCGCGACGCCTTCCGGCGGGTCGATTATCTTATGCACCACCGGCGGGCGCTTCTCCCGGAGGTCCAGGACAATGTCCCCGCTCCCGGCGCCCCCGCAGGCGCGCGCTATCTCCGCCGCAAGCGCCAGGAGCGCTTTCTCCGTCATGTCGTTCGTATAGGCGTAGATCGTCCTGAAGCCCGTAATGACGCGGAGGCCCGCGCCGGACTCGACGCCGGAGATGACCTTTTCCACCTTGCCGTCTTCGAGCGCAATCGCCGTGGGGACCGTATGCTCTACGTACAGGTCGGCGTACTCGCCTCCCCGCGAGAGGGCGGCTTTCAGTATTTTTGAATAGTCCAATTCGTTTTCCATAATAAAAAAGGGGGATAAAATTTTATCCCCCCAATTTTAACATAGTTTCGCTTTCTTTTGCGTCACTTTTCTTTCTCGCGAGATGATTTACCTGTCCAAAGCGATAGCGAAGACAGAAAGAAAAGTGACGGTTTATTTTATCAGCTCTTCCGCTATCTGAACCGCGTTAAGCGCCGCGCCCTTCCTCAGGTTGTCTGAGACGACCCAGATGTTCAGGCCATTGTCGATGGACTCGTCCTCGCGGATGCGGCCCACGTACGTCGCGTCATGCCCCATAGCGTCGAGCGCGAGCGGGTAGATATTCCTGGACGGGTCGTCCATCACTACCACCCCCGGCGCGGTGGAGAGTATCGCCCTCGCCTCGTTAGCCGTGAGCTTCTTCTCCGTCTCGATGTTCACCGATTCCGAGTGGCTCCTGAAGACCGGGACGCGCACGGTAGTCGCGGTTACTTTGATATCGGGGTCGAGCATTTTATGCGTTTCGTTGACCATCTTCATCTCTTCCTTGGTATAGCCGTTCTCCAGGAAGGAATCGATGTGCGGAAGGCAGTTGAACGCTATCTGGTGCGGATAGACCTTCTTCTGGACCGGCTTGAAGTTTATCAGCGCGACGGTCTGCTCCATCAGCTCGTCCATCGCCTTTTTGCCGGTGCCGGAGACGGACTGGAAGGTGGTGACGACGATGCGCTTTATCTTCGCTGCGTCGTGCAGGGGCTTCAGCGCGACGACCATCTGTATAGTGGAACAGTTCGGGTTGGCGATAATGCCTTTAGGGATGGACTTCAAGTGGTGCGGGTTCACCTCCGGCACTACGAGGGGCACGTCCGGGTCCATCCTCCACGCGCTGGAGTTGTCTATCACGATGCAGTTATCCGCGGCGGCAATCGGTGCGAACTCCAGGCTCCTCGAAGCCCCGGCGGAGAATAACGCGATGTCAACACCTTTGAAGGAGTTTTTATCCAGCTTGTGGACGGTCAGCTCGTGGCCCTTGAATTCGACCTTTTTCCCCTCGGACTTCTCGGAAGCGTAAAGCTTTAGTTCCGATACAGGGAAATTTCTCTCCTCCAGCATGGCAAGCATCTCGACGCCGACCGCGCCGGTCGCGCCGACTACGGCAACGACATATTTTTCCTTCTTCTTAAGCATTTCCTAAACCCCCGGGTTTTATGCTTCTTTAACGAACTTCGCCACCATACTGCCGACTTCGCTCGTGCCCATGCCCATCTTGCCCGCGGCAAGGCTGTCCATCTTCGAGATGGCCTTTATAACCGACTTCTCTATCCAGCCCGCCGCCTTCGTCTCGCCCAGGTGGTCGAGCATCATTTGAGCAGCACATATGGCCGCGAGCGGGTTAATAATATTTAGACCCGTATATTTAGGCGCGGAGCCGCCGATCGGCTCGAACATCGAGACGCCTTTCGGGTTAATGTTGCCGCCGGCGGCGATACCCATGCCGCCCTGCGTCATCGCGCCAAGGTCCGTAATGATATCGCCGAACATGTTGTCCGTAACAATAACATCAAACCATTCCGGGTTCTTCACCATCCACATCGTCGTCGCGTCCACGTGCGCGTAATCCGCCTTTATCTTCGGGTACTCCTTCGCCACTTCATAGAATGCCCGCTCCCAAAGGTCGAACGCGAACGTCAGGACGTTCGTCTTTCCGCAGAGCGTGACCTTCTTCCTCCCGCTTTTTTTTGCGTACTCGAACGCATACCGGATGCAGCGCTCCACGCCCTTCCGCGTGTTGATGGACTCCTGAATCGCGACCTCGTCCAGCGTGCCTTTCTTCAGCACTCCGCCAGCGCCGGCATAAAGCCCCTCGGTGTTCTCCCGCACCACCACGTAATCTATTTCTTTCGGCCCCTTGTCCTTGAGCGGGGTCTCAACGCCGGGGAAAAGCTTGACCGGACGGAGGTTCACGTAGAGGTCCAGCGCGAAGCGGGTCTTGAGAAGGATGCCCTTCTCAAGAATTCCGGGAGCCACGTCCGGGTGTCCGATTGCGCCCAGGAGTATTGCGTCGAACTCTCTCAGCCCATCTATTTCCTTATCGCTGATAGTCTCGCCGGTTTTTTTGTATCGCTCCCCGCCGTAATTGAAGCTTTTGAAACTGAGCGAAAAACCGCCCCTCTTTGCCGCCGCCTTGACTACCTTCACCGCCTCGGCAACAACCTCCGGCCCTGTCCCGTCGCCGGGCATGAGCGCAATCTTATAGCTCTTTGGCATCCTGAAATTTCTCCCTTCGATTTTTAATTACGCGACCTTTTTCTTTACCCACTCCATCAGTCCGCCCGCGGAAATCAGTTCCTGCATGAACGGCGGTATGGGGTTGGCCTGATAGGTCTTTTTTGTCGTGAGGTTCTTTATTATCCCTTTTTCCGCGTCCACCTCGATTGCGTCCCCTTGCGAAATTCCGTCAACGGCTTCCGGGCATTCAAATATCGGAAGACCCATGTTGAACGAGTTGCGGTAGAATATCCTTGCAAATGTCTTCGCCACGACGCACGAGACTCCCGCCGCCTTTATTGCTATCGGGGCGTGCTCGCGAGAGGAGCCGCAGCCGAAGTTCTTGTCGGCCACGATGATGTCGCCCTTGCCCATTTTTTTAATGAAATCCGGCTGTTTCGAGTCTTCCATGAGGTGCTTCGCAAGCTCCGACGGCTCCGACGTATTCAGATACCTCGCCGGGATTATCGCGTCTGTGTCTATATCCGCGCCGAACTTCCAGGCCTTTCCTTTTAATTTCATCATGCCTCCAAGGTCCCACTTTCTTTTGGAAAAAAGAAAGTGGACAAAGAAAACCGTACTAGAAAAGTAACGACTTAAAGTTCTTCCGGACTGCCGATGCGCCCCAATATCGCCGATGCGGCCGCGATTGCCGGGTTGGAGAGATATACCTCCGACTCCGGGTGTCCCATGCGCCCGACGAAGTTCCTGTTCGTCGTTGCGATTGAACGCTCGCCCTTGGCGAGTATTCCCATGTGCCCGCCGAGGCACGGCCCGCATGTGGGCGTGGAAACCGCCGCCTGCGCGTCCAGGAATATATCGAAAAGTCCTTCTTTCATCGCCTGCTTGTATATCGCCTGGGTGGCCGGGATTATTATCATCCGCACGTCCGGATGGACTTTGCGGCCTTTAAGCACTTTAGCCGCTATCCGCAGGTCCTCGATCCTTCCGTTAGTGCAGGAGCCGACGACGGATTGATCGATCTTTATATGGGACAGCTGGCTTACGCCTTTCGTGTTCTCCGGCAGATGCGGGCATGCCACCTGCGGCTCTATCTCCCTGCAGTCGTACTCGCGCACCTCTGCGTAATTGGCCTTCTTGTCCGACTTGTAGTACTTCGGCCTTCTCTTCGTCCTACCGTTTTCGTAATCCCTGGTTATGTCGTCAGGCGCGATGATGCCGTTTTTCCCCCCAGCCTCGATCGCCATATTCGCCATCGTGAGCCGCCCTGACATATCCATCCTGTCGATTACCTCGCCCGTGAACTCCATCGCTTTATAAAGCGCGCCGTCCACGCCGATGTCGCCGATGGTTGCCAGGATGAGGTCTTTCCCGGATACCCATTTCCTGAGCTTGCCAAAGTACACGAACTTGATGCTCTCCGGCACCTTGAACCATATCTCACCCGTTATCATCGCCGCGGCGACATCCGTGCTGCCGACGCCCGTCGCGAAGGCGCCGAGGCCGCCGTATGTGCAAGTATGGGAGTCCGCACCGATTATGACGTCGCCGGATACCGCCAGCCCCTGCTCCGGAAGGAGCGCGTGCTCGATTCCCATCCTGCCGACTTCGAAGTAATTCGTCAGGGCGTGCTCTTTGGCGAACTCCCTGAGGAGCTTGGACTGCTCCGCGGACTGGATGTCCTTGTTAGGCGTGAAGTGGTCCGGGACGAGCACGATGCGAGTTTTGTCGAAGACCTTTTTTGCGCCCGACTTGCGGAACTCTTTAATAGAAATGGGCGCGGTAATGTCGTTTGCCAGAACCACGTCCACCTTCGCGTTTATCAGCTCTCCCGGTACGACCTCTTTCTTGCGAGAGTGGAAGGCCAGGATTTTTTCGGTAATAGTCATTGGCATATGTATAAAACCTCCGTTAAACTGCTGATATTATCATCACTCGCACATCTTTTCAACCGTTTTTTCGCCGCGTTTCTTAAGATATGCGAGCTTATTCAGGGCGTTAATATAAGCCTTCGCGGACGCTACGATGATGTCCGTATCGGAGCCCTGGCCCATCACCGTAAAATCACCTTCCTTTAGACGCACCACGACCTCGCCCTGCGCGTCCGTCCCGCCGGTGATGGCCTTCACTTCATAGGCGAGCATGGTGCTTCCGGTTTTGACCACCTCCGCGATTGTCCTGAGCGCGGCGTCCACCGGCCCGTCGCCGGTAGAGGACGTCTCCACCTCTTTACCGTCCACTGCCAGGACAATATCCGCCTGCGGCTTCGTATCCGTTCCGCTCCGCACGAAAAGTTTTTTCAACTCGTACGCCTGAGGTATCCGGAAAACCTCCTCCGCAATCAGCGCTTCCAGGTCCTCGTCGAATATGTCCTTCTTCTGGTCCGCGAGCTTCTTGAACCGCTCGAACACCCCGTTCAGTTCATCTTCGGAAAGCGAATATCCAAGTTGAGTCAGCCTGTTCCGGAACGCGTGCCTGCCGGAATGTTTCCCCAATATCAGGGTACTCTGCGTCAGGCCCACCGACTCCGGCGTCATTATTTCGTATGTCGATTTCTCCTTCAGGAACCCGTCCTGATGTATGCCGGATTCGTGCGCAAATGCATTCGCTCCGACTATGGCCTTGTTCGCCTGCACGGTCATTCCCGTTACGCTCCTGACCAGGCGGGACGCAGCCATTATCTCTTCCGTCACTATGTCCGTACGCGCCTCGAAGTAAGCTTCCCGCGTCCGTAGCGCCATCACGACCTCTTCCATCGACGCGTTGCCCGCGCGCTCGCCGATGCCGTTGATGGTGCATTCCACCTGCCCGGCTCCGCTCAGGACGGCCGCCAGAGAGTTCGACACCGCAAGCCCCAGGTCGTTGTGGCAATGCACCGAGATAACCGCTTTGTCGATATTCGGGACACGGTCGAATAGGGCCTTAATGCGGTCGCCGTACTCCTGCGGTATCGCATAGCCCACGGTGTCGGGGATGTTAACCGTGGTCGCGCCCGCCGCAATCACCGCCTCCACCACCTTGCAGAGATAATCGATGTCCGAGCGTGTCGCGTCCTCCGCGGAGAACTCCACGTCGTCCGTATAATTGCGCGCCCGCTTCACCGCCGCAATCGCCATCTCCAGAACTTGCTCGCGCGTTTTCTTGAGTTTGAATTTCAGATGTATGTCCGAGGTCGCGAGAAACGTATGTATCCGTCCGCGCCCGGCGGGTTTTATCGCCTCGGCCGCACGGTCGATATCCTTGTCCGTCGTCCGCGCCAGACCGCATATCACCGGTCCTTTTACCTCCTGCGCTATACGCCTCACCGCCTCGAAATCGCCTTCCGATGCGATAGGGAACCCGGCCTCGATTATATCCACCTTCATCCTGGCCAACTGCCGGGCGACCATCAGCTTCTCCTCGATATTCATGGAACAGCCCGGAGACTGCTCGCCGTCGCGTAAGGTCGTATCGAATATTTTTATGATGCGGGACATTCAATGCCTCCTTATTTCAACCGTTACTTTCTTTTGGAAAAAAGAAAGTAACACAAAGAAAACCGTAAATGAAAAAATTCAGGATAAGCGGTCATTCCGCGTAGATAAGGAATCTGCGGTTGCTTTAAAAAGTCAACCGTGAGTCCCTCAACTGCGGCCGGGACGACAAATTTCAAGCAAGCGCGCAGGCCGACAGGGATCGCCTGAAGGCCATGAACCTCACTTTTTTAACAGAAGTGTCCATAATTAAAAAGCCCCCGCCCATTACTTGATTAAAGTAAGGGACGAGGGCTGATAAATTTTCCCCCGCGGTACCACCCTAATTCAACGGTAAAGTTAATTACCGCCGCGCTTGATTCGTCTTTTACGCAGACTCACGGAGGGAACTAATGAGGGATAGCCAGCGTATTTTTAGTTCGCTGCGTATATGCCCCCTCGCGCCCCCGGCTCCGAGGCGAGTTCAGCGGAAGTCGGCACCGGTTTACACCACCCACCGGCTCTCTTTGGCCGCTTGCCGCCTACTACTCCTCTTCTCAGCCTTTATGCTTGTGGCCTCATCTTAACCCGTCTTTTTCGGAATGTCAATACCCACTCCACCAGGGCCCAGGCGATGTATGCCATGCTCAGGATAAAAAGCACCACCGGCGGGTTCGCCGCGACAGCCACCAGAAGGACCACCGCCACCAGGAGCATCCAGAAAGGACGCCTGTCCCGGACGTTCAGTTCCTTTAAGCTATGGAAGCGAACGGTGCTTATCATAAGTAATGCGACTATATAGATCATAATGAGGACGAGGAAGTTCTGCGGCGGTATAACGGAAACAACGTCGGTCCAGAATATGACAAATGTCGCCAGGGCCGCCGCACCGCCGGGAATGGGAAGGCCCGTGAACCATTTCTTCTCCGAACCAACCTTCTGCACGTTAAACCGCGCAAGCCGAAGCGCACCGCATACGACAAAAGTGAACGCGCCTACCCAGCCCCAGCGATGGAAAGGCATCAGTGCCCAGATATAGAACATCACTGCGGGCGCAACGCCGAACGAGACCAAATCCGAGAGCGAGTCCAACTCGACTCCGAACTGGCTGGTGGTCTTGGTCATCCTCGCCACCCAGCCGTCCAGCGCGTCGAAAATGGTGGCGGTAAGTATGGCCCACGCGGCCATGTCGAAGTCGCCTTTTATGGAGGCGACTATGGAGAAAAAACCGAAGAACATCCCCCCGACCGTCAGGAGGTTCGGGAGTATGTAGATGCCTTTCCTCAATTCAGCACCCCGACAATGGTTTCGCCCGCCTTAGTCTTGTCGCCTGGTTTCAGCTTCACTTCGCTCCCCACCGGCAGATATATGTCCAGCCTGGAGCCGAACATGATAAGGCCGAACCTCTCCCCTCGCCTCAAGTGGTCGCCGGGTTTTACCCAGCAGACTATGCGACGCGCGACCAGACCGGCGATCTGCACGAACATGATTTTCCGGCCCCTGTCCGTCTCCATCACGAGCGCATTCTGCTCGTTCTCCAGAGAGGCCTTATCCTTGTTTGCGGAGATGAACTTACCCTTATTATAATGTATTTCCATAATTTTGCCGCTCTCCGGCATCCGGTTGACGTGGACATTGAAGACGCTCATGAAGATGGATACCTTAACCGCGCGGCCCTTCAGAATCCTTGGCTCGTCCACCTCGCCCACGTAAATCACCGTCCCGTCCGCCGGAGATACCACGAGGTTCTCACCCGCCGGCGCATGCCGTTCAGGGTTGCGGAAAAACGAAAGTGCAAAAACGGTCAAGGCCGTCATTATTACGGCGGCCTTGTACCATCCAGCTATCCAGAGGGCTGCGGTAATCGCCGCAAATACGCCGATTACCGGCAGGCCCTCGAGGGCTATTATACTGCTATGTCCCAATATGTTCCTTTAATTTTTGGTCTTATCCACGAGCTTGGACTTGCCAAGCCAGCTCATCATGGAGCGAAGCTTCCCTCCAACTTTTTCTATCTCGTGCTCCTCGCCCATCCTGGTCAGGGCGTTGAACACCGGCTTATTGGCCTGGCACTCCAATATCCATTCACGCGCGAAGGAGCCGTCCTGTATCTCTCGCAGTATCTCGCGCATCTCGTCCTTGACGTATTCGTCTATGACGCGCGGCCCGCGGGTCATGTCGCCATACTGGGCGGTGTTGGAGACGGAGTAGCGCATGTTGGCGATGCCGCCTTCATACATCAGGTCAACGATAAGCTTCGTCTCGTGCAGGCACTCGAAATACGCCATCTCCGGCGAGTAGCCAGCCTCAACAAGCGTTTCGAAACCGGCGGTGATAAGCGCCGAAAGTCCGCCGCAGAGGACCGCCTGCTCGCCGAAGAGGTCGGTCTCCGTCTCTTCCTTGAAGGTCGTTTCGATGATGCCAGCCCTTCCGCCGCCTGCCGCCGAGGCGTAGGCCATTGCAAGCGCCTTCGACTTCTTGGAGGGGTCCTGGTGCACCGCGATAAGCATGGGCACCCCGCTGCCCTTCGTGAACTCGCTCCTGACCAGGTGGCCGGGGCCTTTGGGGGCCACCATGAAGACATTCGCATCCGCCGGCGGGACTATCTGGCCGTAATGGATGTTGAAGCCGTGCCCGAAGCCTATGAAGACGCCCTTTTTCATGTTCGGGGCAATCTCGTTTTTATATATGGAACCCTGGTACTCGTCCGGGAGGAGTATCATCAGCACATCGGCGACCTTCGCGGCCTCGGCTGCGGTCATCACCTTGAAGCCTGCCTTCTTGGCCTTATCCCAGCTCGGGCCTTCCTTGTGACTGCCGATTATGACGTCGATGCCGCTTTCCTTCAAGTTATTGGCGTGGGCGTGGCCCTGGCTGCCGTAGCCGATTATAGCCACCTTCTTTCCCTTCAGGTTCTTTAAGTCCGCGTCCTTATCGTAATACAACTTCACCATCTTTTGGCTCCTCTCGTCCGATTTATAAATGAAAGCTAATTTTTCGCTTCCCTGGCAATCGCGACCTTCCCCGTGCGGACCACCTCTTTTATCCCAAGAGGCTTCAGGAGGTCTATCATCGCCTCCAGCTTCTTTTCGTCCCCGGTCACCTGTATCGTATAAGTCTTCGCCGATGAATCGACTATCACGCCTCTGAATATCTCCGCCACGCGGAGAGCCTCCGCCCGGTGCTCCTGCCTCGGCTGGACCTTTACCAGAACCATCTCTCGCTCGACGTGGTCGAACTCGGTCAGGTCCGTCACCTTTATCACGTCCAGGAGCTTATTGAGCTGCTTCGTTATCTGCTCAATAATATTGTCGTCGCCCGACGTGACGATGGTCATCTGCGAAACCGACGGGTCCAGCGTCTGGCCGACCGAGATGGACTCGATGTTGTACCCGCGGCCGGAGAAAAGCCCCGATACGCGGGAGAGCACGCCGAACTTGTTTTCCACCATTATGGATATTATGTGGCGCATCTCACTTCCCCCTCTTCGCGCGTACGCACTTGCATTTGAGTTCCTGCTTCACGGTTTTGCATATCAGCGTCTCGCCAGGCGGGCAGTCACGGGGCCGGAACAGCATCTCGTTAATCGCCGCACCGGCGGGCACCATCGGGTAAACCTTTTCCGACTGGTCGCATACGAAATCCATGAACGTCGGCCTCTTTACCTTTATCGCCTCGCGTATCACGCCTTCCACGTCCGCAGGCTTCTGGGCCCGGAGCCCAACCGCGCCGTAAGCCTCCGCCACCTTCACGAAGTCGGGCGTCCCGGTGAGGCATGTGGAGGAGTAGCGTTTATTAAAGAACAGCTCCTGCCATTGCCGGACCATGCCGAGGAAGCAGTTGTTCAGTATAGCCACCTTAACCGGCAGGTTATGGAGCACGGCCGTTGACAGCTCCTGGATGTTCATCTGTATGGAGCCGTCGCCCGCAATATCGAATACGAGCTTATTCGGGAAGGCGAACTGTGCTCCGATGGCCGCCGGAAAACCGTATCCCATCGTGCCCAGGCCCCCGGAGGATATCCAGGTGCGCGGCTTCTTGTACTTGAAGAACTGCGCAGCCCACATCTGGTTCTGGCCCACTTCCGTCGTTATGATGGCGTCGCCCTTGGTTATCTCATAAATTTTTTCCACCACGAACTGCGGCTTTATCACGTCCGCCTGGTCGTAGTCCATCGGATGCTCGGCCTTCCAGTCCTCTATCCTGTCCAGCCAGACCTTACGGTGCGGATTGGCCTGCTCAGCCGCGTCGTGGATGGTCTTGTTCAAATCTTTAAGCACGTTCTTCACGTCGCCCACGATAGGCACGTCCACCCGAACGTTCTTGCGTATGGAAGTCGGGTCGATGTCTATATGTATTATCTTCGCGCTGGGCGCGAAATCCTCCACCCGTCCGGTCACCCGGTCATCGAAACGCATCCCGATGGCGATAAGCAGGTCTGACTCGTGCACTGCCATATTGGCGAAATACGTCCCGTGCATCCCCAGCATGCCCAGTGAGAGCTTATGGTCTCCGGGGAAGCCGCCAAGGCCCATCATGGTCATCGTAACAGGAAGCTTCGCCGTCTCGGCCAGGTCCTTAAGCTCCGCCGCCGCCCCGGAGCTTATCACTCCGCCGCCGGCGATTATCACGGGCTTTTTGGATTTGGATATCGCGTCCGCCGCCTGCTTCACCTGCCAGAGGTTCCCTTTGAAGGTCGGGCGGTAGCTCCGGAGCTCCACCTTGTCCGGGTATTTAAAATCCGCCTTGCCTGTGGAAACGTCTCTCGGAATGTCAACCAGGACAGGGCCGGGCCTGCCGGTGGTGGCGATATAGAAAGCCTCCTTTATCGTCCGGGCGAGGTCGCTTACGTCTTTAACCAGGAAGTTGTATTTCGTGCACGGCCTGGTGATGCCGACGATATCCGCTTCCTGGAAGGCATCGTTCCCGATCAGCATGGTTGGCACCTGCCCGGTAATCACCACCATCGGGATGGAGTCCATGTATGCCGTCGCTATACCGGTTACGATGTTGGTCGCGCCGGGGCCGGACGTTACCAGGCACACGCCGGCCTTGCCGCTCGCCCTGGCGTATCCGTCCGCCGCGTGCGCCGCGCCTTGCTCGTGCCGGGTCAGGATGAGCTGGATGTCCTTTTCGTCATACAGCACGTCGAAGATGTGGAGTACCACCCCTCCCGGATAGCCGAATATATATTTCACGCCCTCTTTCTTCAGGGACTCTATCAGTATCTGCGCGCCTGAAAGTTTCAAATCAAAACCTCCATGAAAATCAACTGTCAAAACCGCCACCTTTTTGAAAAAAGGTGGTGCCAAAAACTTTTGCATTGAAAAGCAAAAACTGTTTTGGGCTAAACCAATAACAACTACTTCATAACCGCGCCGGTATTGGCCGAAGTGACGTTGCGGGAATACCGCGCCAGCCACCCGGTTTTTATCTTAGGCTCCGGCTTCTTCCACGCCTTCATGCGTTTCGCAAGCTCGGCCTTTGTCACTTTTAACTCTATCTTCCTGGCCGGGATGTCTATGGCTATCTCGTCCCCGTCTTTTACGAACGCTATCGGCCCGCCCTCCATCGCTTCCGGACTCACGTGCCCGATGCAGGGGCCTTGGGTCCCGCCGGAGAAGCGCCCGTCCGTAATCAGGGCTACCGAATCCGCAAGCCCCATGCCGACTATGGCCGCCGTCGGAGAGAGCATCTCGCGCATTCCAGGGCCGCCTTTGGGGCCTTCGTACCGGATTATGACCACATCGCCAGACTTTATCTTCCCGCCGAGGATTGCGGCCATCGCATCCTCTTCCGCATTGAAGCACTTGGCACGGCCTTTGAACTTCATCATCTTTTCGGAGACGGCGGTCTGTTTGATGACGGAACCCAGGGGTGCAAGGTTCCCGGTAAGTACGGCTATCCCGCCTTCTTTATGATAGGCGCGCTCGACCGTCCTGATTATCTCGTCGCTTTCAGGCTTCGCGTTCTTTGCTATTTCTTTTACCTTGAACCCGGATACGGTAATCCCGTCCTTCAGGCGCGAGATAAGCCTTGACATCACTGCCGGGATGCCGCCCGCCGCGTCTAAATCTTCCATATAGTATTTGCCGGCTGGCAGAAGGTCCGTGATGTGCGGCGTCTTTTTGCTTATCTCGTCAATCGCCGATAACGTTATGTCTATACCGGCCTCATGCGCTATGGCGGGTATATGCAGACAGGTATTCGTGGACCCGCCAAGCGCCATGTCCACGGCTATTGCGTTCTCGAACGCCGCCTTAGTTAGAATCTTATCAGGCGTGATGTCTTTCTTTACCAGCTCGACGATCCGCTCGCCCGATTCATAGGCTATCCTGCGCTTTTTGCTGGATACCGCGAGCGCCGTGGCGCAGCCCGGAAGCGACATCCCTATCGCCTCGGTGACGCATGCCATCGTGTTCGCGGTGTAAAGCCCCTGGCAAGCGCCGGGGCCGGGGCAGGCGCATTCTTCCAATGCGCAGAGTTCGGCCTCGTTTATCTCACCCTTGCGGAAGCGGCCGACCGCTTCGAACGTGCTGAAGGTCAGGTTCTGCCTCTCCATCCCAAGCCTGCCGGACATCATCGGCCCGGCCGTTACCACTATAGACGGAATGTTCAGTCTCGCCGCGGCCATAAGCATTCCGGGCGTAATCTTGTCGCAGTTCGTAAGGAGCACAAGCCCGTCAAGGGCATGCGCCAGGGTAATGGACTCTACCATATCGGCGACAAGCTCGCGGGAAGGCAGGGAGTAGTGCATCCCGGCGTGTCCCATGGCTATGCCGTCGCAGATGCCTGGTATGCCGAAGATGAAGGAATACCCGCCGCCGGAATGGACGCCTTTTTCTATGTAGCGCTCCAGGTCCCTCATGCCTATATGGCCGGGGATAAGGTCCGTGAAGCTGCTCGCGATTCCGATTAGCGGCTTTTCCAGACCCTTCCTGGTTATCCCGGTGGCGAAAAGGAGAGCGCGGTTTGGAGCTCTCTCCACTCCTTTTTTTATCCTGTCGCTCCTCATTTGGTACCTTTCTATTTGAAAAAAATCGGGAATTAACTTTTTACCATACTTAAAAGACTTAAGTCAACGAATAAAAAAGAAGGGAAGAACCTTGTAAGGCTCTTCCCTTCCCTTCCGGATTCGTGCCGGGCCTATTTTTATACGACTGCCCTAAGATCGTGTAATATCTCGAACATCCTGTCCTTTTTGGCTAATTTCTGTTTTTGGAGGGTTTTCTTTTCGACTTCTTCGACTGGGGTGAGATGTTTTACGTTCTCAAAATGCTGCTTAATCTGCTCGTCAAGTTCCCTGTGCTCTTTTTCCAAGCGGCGGAACTCTTCGTTCTCCCGCCTGGCATAACCGATCAATTCTTCGCTGTCCTCCATCTTTACCTCCTCAATTTTGTCCTTGAAGGTTAAGAGGCTCTTTCAGTCCCAATATTATAGTTGGAAATGTAACACATCTGTAACCAAAGTTCAAGGGCTTTTTTCCAGGACGGACCGGATATCGGAGAGCCACATTATAACGGCGTTATCCCCCGGCGATTCATAGTAATTCTTCCGAAGGCCAGCCTCCTGAAATCCCATGGATTTATAAAGGCTTATAGCCGCATGGTTCTTTTCCCGGACTTCCAGCGTAGCCGCCCGCGCGCCCCTTTCATAGCAGAACCGAAGACCCTCCCGCACCAGTTTTGAGGCTACCTTCAGCCTTCTGTAACGCGTCCGGACCCCAAGGTTCAGGATGTGCATCTCGTCGATAAGCATCCAGAAACATATGAAGCCGACAAGGAAGCCGGACGGCTCGCGCGCAAGAAGTATAAAAGAATAATCCCTGTTCAGTTCGTCAAGAAACAGTTCCTCGGTCCAGGGCCAGGAGAATATTTCCCGCTCCAGTTCCATGACCTCCGTGAGGTCGTCCGACCCCATTTCGCTTATCGTTATCTCCATGCGATATACCTACCAGAAAACGCGGGAATGTTCAAGGGCCTTGAAAAGGAGGGCGAAATCTGGCATTCTAAATTCATGGACATATCAAATTTCATATTGGACAAGGACGATTCCCTCCTGCTCATCGTGGACATCCAGGAACGTCTGGCGTCTGTAATGAAGTACCGCGAGCAGGTAGCAAAAAACGTGAACCTGCTTGTCGAGCTTGCGCGGATGCTGGACATCCCGGTGGTGGTATCGGAGCAGTACCCGAAAGGCCTCGGCCACACAGTCGCTGAAATAAAGGAGACGCTTCCCGTTTACGCGCCGATTGAGAAAATATCATTCGACTGCTGCGGCGAGCAAGGCTTCGTTTCCGAGATTAAAAAACGCGGGAGAAATAAAATAATCGTCACCGGCATGGAGAGCCATATCTGCGTGCTCCAGAGCGTCCTGGGCCTGCTTGGTTCCGGTTATGTTCCCCACGTCGTATCGGACGCCGTATGCTCGCGTACGAAAGAGAACTGGAAGACCGGTATAGAGATGATGCGAGACACGGGAGCGGTAATCACTTGCACGGAGGCGGCGCTCTTTCAGCTGCTGAAAGAGGCAGGGACGGAAGAATTCAAGGCGATATCGAAATTAATTAAATAATAGAGGGCGGTCGGATATCGCTGTTAACCCACCTTCTCCTCCGCGTCCGACTTCCGTATATATAACGGCGTCAGCGACATCGGGTCCGCGGCATTTCCCGCCTTTATATCCTTCAGTCCCCTGAAGGCCACCGTCGCGCCCGATGGGTATCCGTATGCCTTCGGAGCGAAAAGCGCCTGACAGCATAACTGTCCTCCCAGAAGTTCCCGGTAGACGTACGCACCCTCGCCAAGGAAAACCGTAGGCTCCTCTATCGCGTCCACCAGTTCGTCCGGAGTAATCACGGACGGCGGCAGGATGACCCTTCTCACCGTATCCGTTATCTTGTAAATTGCGCAATATACCATCTTTTTCCGGGCGTCCAATACTGGCGCGACCTGGTGGCGGCAATACGGAAGGTTATCCGCCAAAGCCTCCAGGCTGTTCACCGCCGCGACAGGTTTCCCCGAAGCGTACGCCATCGCCTTAACCGCCGCAATACCGATGCGAAGCCCCGTGAACGAGCCGGGGCCGACGCTTACCGCAAAGCCGTCGATGTCGTCCAGCGTCAGGCGCGCGGATTTCAGGAGCGTGTCGATATGCTCCATCAGCCGCTCCGAATACGTCAGCGAGATATTCGTCCGCATCTCCGCAATAAGCAGCTCATCGTCCACTATCCCCACCGCGCCCATCATGGTGGAGGTGTCTATGCCTAAAATTTTCATATGCGGTGATGGTATAGGAAGCAGGAACCATTTTCAAGCACAAAGGGCAAGCGAAGTGGTCGGACAGGTACTTTATACCCGCCCGATAACCAGCGCCGCGTTCATCCCGCCGAAGCCGAAGGCATTGGACAGCACGTAATCCACTTTCGCCTTGCGTCCGGTATTCGATATGTAGTCCAGGTCGCAGTCCGGGTCCGGGTCGGTGAGGTTCAGTGTCGGCGGGAGGTATTCGTTCTGAATCGCCAGTGCGCAGATGGCGGCTTCTATCGCGCCGGTCGCGCCCAGTGGATGCGCGTGGAAGGGCTTCGTCCCGCTGATGGGGACTTTATACGCGTGTTCGCCAAGGGCTCTTTTTATGGCGGTAGTTTCGTTTTTGTCGTTCATCATTGTAGAACTTCCGTGGGCGTTGACATAGCCTATCTGTTCCGGTTTAATACCCGCCTGACCGAGCGCAATTGTAACAGCACGCGCCGCGCATTCGCCGTCGTCGCGCGAAGAAGTCATGTGGTAGGCGTCGTTGGTGAGGCCGTAGCCAAGGACCTCCGCATATATCCTCGCGCCGCGCTCCATCGCATGACCCATCTCCTCCAGAATCAGCGCCGCGCTCCCCTCGCCCATTATAAACCCGTCGCGGCCGCCGTCGAACGGGCGACACGCGCCTTCCGGGTCGTCGTTCCTTGTAGTCATTGCCTTGATTAACGTGAACGAGCCGAATGTAAGCGGAGAGAGAGGCGCTTCCGCCCCCCCCGCGATAAGCACGTCGGCACGGCCCGCGCGGATCATCTCGAACGCCTCTCCCACGGCCATCGTCCCCGATGAGCAGGAGTTCGAATTGGTGATATTCGGGCCGGTCAACCCAAGCTCGATAGCTATATGGCAGGAGGACGACGCGCCAAAGACAAGTGTGGCGAGGGCAGGATTTACGCCCTTCAGGCCCTTCTCCCGGTACACGTCGTGCTGGCTCTCCGCGAATGCTAAGCCGCCCAGGGCGGAGCCTATGACGATGCCTGTCTGCGGGTTGCGTGAGACATCGAGATTAGCGTCCTCGATTGCCATCCGGGCGGATGCGACCGCGAACGCCGCAAAGCGGTCGATCCTTTTCAAAACCTTTCCGCGTACGAAATCGGAGGCGCTGAAGGCCTTTATCTCGCCCGCGACTCTCGTCCTGAAGCCGGAGGCGTCGAATGAGGTTATCCCGCTTATCCCGGAGCGGCCCTGGAGAATACCGTCCCAAAGCCCGGAAACGCCAAATCCTATTGGCGTCAACGCGCCGATGCCGGTAATTGCGACCCTTCTCCTGCCGTCAGGCAACTTGTTCTCTCCCGCCGCCTTCGGCGATTTCCTTTATTTTTTTCAGTGTCTTTGAAGCGATATTATGGACGAAGAAACGGCCGACGATATATTTTGCTACAAACGTCCCAAGGACAGGCCCCCAATCCGGGTCGAACTCGTGGATTATCCTGACCTGCGTCACCTTCCCCCGCTCAGTCGTCTTCTCTTTGATGATCCATTCCACGTACATTCCGGTGGTGGGGCCGCCGATATGCCGGAAGATTATCTTGCCCATCTCAGGCAGAGGTTTCTGGATGGATATCCATCTCACTGGTATGCCGTCCCGGCTCGCCGCCATCTCCACCACTCTGTGGTCTCCCTCTTCTTTAAGGAGCGTCACCCGCCGGTAATGAGGGAGCCTCGCCGGCCATTTCAGTACGTCCCAGGCAAGGTTATAAACATCTTCCGCCGACGCGTTTATGCTGATGGTATTTTCAGTGAACACGGCGTCCTCTCCTCGTCTCCACGTTCTTCCAGTCTATCACCCGCAACTCAATAAATTCCCCACGTCCGCCCGGAATCCATATCGTCAAAAATTTTGCTGTACTCCTCCAGAACTCCGGTCCTGAACTCTTTCTCGACCCTTACGGCTTTACGCATGTAGCGCTCGCAGTGACCGCAGTTGGAACAGTCGGTCGTACGGCAGTCTTTGTCCCTGAACCCCCCTAAAAACCCGTCCAGCTTTTTATTGTCGATATAAACCGGCTCGCCTTCCGGAGCGCCAAGAAGTCCGCGCTTTAGCGCGAGCCCCCTTATTTTCATAAGCCTCGTGAGCTTCACATCTCCGGGGCGGAAAAAATATTTCCAGAAATGCGCGGCCTTTTTAATCCCGCCAGCCGGCTTTTCTTTATAGCCGTATGGCTGGATGAGGTCCAGCAGGTTTCCCTCGAAGCTTCCTCCGGCGTATGCCCGTATCCTTTTCAGCATCGCCGCCGCCGGAGCGCCCCGTTCGAGTATCTTAAAGTTATTATAACCTAAAATCCGGTATTGTCCCAGGTCCTCCGGGCGGATGAATTCCGAACGCAGGAAGTTCACCGGCTCCCGGAGCTTCAGACAAGAGCACTTTAGGGCGCACCAGTCTATCATAAACCCCCCGCTCCGGTGCCCTTTCTGGGAAGCGTGGGACAGGTTTACCATGTGCTGGCCGGATAGCGGGCAGAACATCAGGCAGTTGGAGTTCGCGATAAGCTGAAGCTCCAGGCCGACGGCTTTCCGGATTGCCGTGAGTAGCTTGAAGTTCCTGTTCACGGAAATGGATTCCAGCGTAATGCAGTCCGCGCCCATCTCCTCCCAGAACTTAGCCTTGGCAATGGAATCCACCCGCGCATAAACCCCAACTCGTACCGTCAGGGAGGGGTTATGCCGCTTTATCACGGGCAGGATCGAGGGCAGGGATATCGTGACGCTCCGGGCGCCTATGGACTCCGCGAAATCCAGCGCACCCCGCAGGGCCTTTTGGCCTTTCCGCGTATACTCCATATTGTCCATGCAGGCGGCGTTTAAGAGGTAGTTGAAGCCGATGCCTTTTTTCTTCGCGGTTTCAATATAGTTACGAAGGGCGCGGGCCGAGAGGGGAGCGAGCATGAACGAGGCCCTGCCGCCGCCGACAGGGTCTGAGGGGAGCTTGCCGAAAAGCTCCGAGACCGGCAGCCCGGAAAGTCCCTCTAAAAATCCTTCCTCGAAGCAGGCCGCGACGGAAAATTTTAGATCGGGCATCAGATGAACCCCACAAGGGACATCCTCCAGAAATGCCGCCTTCTGACCATGAATTCCTTTAACCCCGAAGCCTGGGCGAGCCTTTTCATCTCGCCTGGAGTAAAGGACCTGCGGACGGATAACGGCCCGTCATAGCGGGTGTACTTATTGCTCGTGAAGAGCCTGGAGATTATCCAGATGAGCGCCCAGGGGATAAGGTTTCGCCTCAAGTCCCCCGCGATTACGGCAAAACGTGAAACACGCGCCATCTCCTTGAGGAAACGTAACGCGTCTTCCTCGCTCAGATGGTGCAGGACCAGCGAGCAGTGGACAATATCGAAACTATCGTCGGGAAAAGGGAGACTGAGGCCATTCGCCAGAGCGTATGAAATTTCATGAAACTCACGGTTCCAGGCCCTCCCTTGCCCGAGGACGGATAAATTTAAATCTGCCGCGACGGCAAGTACCTTGAAGCCCATCTTCCCGGCATGTCTTGCCATCGCGGCGGTTACGTCCGCCGAACCTGCAGCAACATCCAGGATTCTCAGATCTCGCCCGGCCTCATTTTTGTATTTCAAGCCCCACTTGGTACTATTTTTCACCTCGTTTATTTGCCATTCTGCCCCACTTTTTCTTTTTACTTCCCTCCGGCGAAGGACGAGATCCAAATCGCGCAGGGCGGAATTTATCCCTCCCAGCCGCAGATTCACCTGGCGGATGTCCATCAGGCTGCCTGATAGCTGACGCTCATCCTGCGCCTCTAAAGGCAGGTCGAGTAGCTCCGGGTCCGTACGCCTGCGGGGCGCGAACATCAGAAACCGGTGGTTTCCTGGCCCTTCTTGACCGCCTCGACAGACTTGTCGAAAGCCTCGCGCTCCTCTTCCGTAAGAGTAACCTGGAGTATCTCTTCCACACCGTCCATGCCCAGGATAACCGGCACACCTGTGAATGCGCCGGAGACGTTATATTCTCCTTCCAGGAGGACGGAACATGGCAGTATCCTCTTCTGGTCGAGAAGTATCGCCTGCGCCATGGCTGCTGCGGCTGCGGCCGGGGCATAATAGGCACTGCCGGTCTTGAGCAGCGAGACTATCTCTGCTCCGCCGTTCCTGGTCCTTTCAACAACGGAATCGATGGACTCCTTGTCCATAAGTTCGGTAATGGGTATCCCGGCGACGGTGGTATAACGGGGGAGCGGAAGCATCTGGTCGCCATGCCCGCCCAGAACAAACGCCTGGATGCTGTCCGCGGAGATGCCAAGCTCGATGGAGATGAATGTACGGAACCTTGCGCCGTCCAGCACGCCCCCCATCCCGATGACGCGCTCCTTGGAGAAGCCGCTGACTTTCCACGCCACGTAGGCCATGACGTCCATGGGGTTGGTCACGACTATTATCTTGGCATCAGGTGAGAGAGGCGCGGCGGCCTTCGTGACTTCGGATACGATTTTGACGTTCGCGGCCAGCAGGTCGTCCCTGCTCATTCCGGGCTTGCGGGCCATCCCGGCCGTGATGATTATGAGGTCTGAGCCGGCAGTTTCATCATAGGTGTTCGTCCCGACGATATCTCCGCTTATTCCCACAATCGGCGCGGACTCAAGGAGGTCGAGGCCCTTTCCCTGGGGCACCCCCTCCACCACGTCCACCAGCGCCACGTCGCCCAGGCGCATTTCCAGCATTTTTTGGGCCACGGTGGCTCCGACATTACCGGCGCCAATTACCGTTATTTTGTTTCTTTTCTGCAAGGCCGCCTCCTTTTTGAATTACGGTTTCGTGATTTTTACGCTTCCAATCTTCCTCTCATCCATCTCAAGCACTTCAAATTTCAATTCCTTGTATTTCAGGGTCTCGCCAGGGTGGGGCATCCTGCCGAAAAGCCCGAAGACGAAGCCTCCGATGGTGTTAAAGTCCTTTGACTGGATGTTTATCCCCGTCTCCTTGCTCACCTCATCGAGGTCGGCGGCGCCTGATACAACGAAGTTCTTCTCGTCGACTATCTGGACTTCGCTCTCCTCCCTGTCGAACTCGTCGTGTATGGAGCCGACTATTTCCTCCAGCAGGTCTTCGAGCGTTATAAGCCCGGCCGTGCCGCCGTACTCGTCTATGACGATGACCATCTGTATCTTCTGGTCCTGCATCTCCGTAAGGAGTTCCCGTACCCTCTTTGTCTCCGGGATGAAATAAGCCGGCCGGACCATTCTTTTTATTGTATCATTTTCATCCAGTTCGCCGCGGGATAATGCGATAACCAGATCTTTTACATAAAGGACGCCCTGCACATCGTCCACGGATTCCTCGATTACCGGATAACGTGAATGCCCGTGCTCCGCCACGAGGGAAAGCGCTTCCGAGACCTTCGCGTCGTTAGGGATAGAGATTATCTCCGTCCTCGGGCGCATGGCCTCAAGGGCAAGGGTATCGCCGAACTCGAATACCTTGTGGAGCATTGCCTTTTCCTCCACGTCCAGCGCGCCCTCCTCCTGCCCTATGGATATTATAGCCTTTATCTCGTCCTCGGTCACGAAAGGCGATTTCTCCACCTTTCCGCCCAACAGCCTGATAATCACATTGGTAACGCTGGTAAAAACCCAGACGATTGGATGCATCAGGGTTATGACAAATTCCATCGGCCTGGCAACCATAAGCGCCACCCGCGAGGCGTTGGAGGCGGCAAATGTCTTTGGAGTTATCTCGCCGAACATGACGATGAAGACCGTCATTACGACCGAGGCGATCACCGTTACTGGCCGGTATGCCGGGAAAAGAGATATGGCGAGCGCGGTGCCCAGGGAGGATGCCAGGATTATAAAGAAGTTTTCCGTAAGGAGTATGGTGCCGAAAAGCCTGCCGTGCTCCTCCCTTATCCTCTGGACCGATTTGGCGTTCGGGTTCCCTTTCTCCACCATGCTTCTTATCCGAAGACGGTTGACTGAGATCAACGCCGCCTCGGAGCTGGAGAAAAAGGCCACGAACAAAACGCATATTACGATGATTATAATGCTCAGAACGGGGGGGATTGCCAGCGATTCCATTTACTCCTCTTGCCATTTTCCAAAAAAACGAAGGGGCGCAAGAATCTTACGCCCCATCCCTTGCTGCGATTTTAAAATTATAGCATAACAACATAATTTTTTTAATAAAAAAATACTTTCGGCATATCTTTTTGCATATTTCCAGATGAAATATGCAAAAATAAATAAAACTAATATTTTTATTTTATTTGACAAAATATTAAATGTACTATATTAATTTATTAATCCATTTTAATCTTAGAGAAAACCATCATGAGAAAGGAGCGAGATGAAGGAATTAGTCGGAGGGATGCTGAATGGGATGAAGGACGTGCTGGCTGCGAAAGCCGGTGAGGGCTCATTGGAGAAAATTTTAATGCATTCCGGTATAACCGATTTTTCGGTCCTCGATTCGCCCGAAATCCCGGCAAAGGCACTATTGGAAGTACTGGAAAACCTTTGTAGAACGTTAAATATTCCACTTGGAGAGACCGCGGAAGTCTATGGCGAGCACTGGTTCAGGCATTATATCCCCAGGATTACGCCCTATCTCGGGGCGGATATTAATAACTCCAGATCTTTTTTATTAAAATTAAACGAGATACACTCGCTGTCCCCGACCGACGGCAAGACCCTCCCGTTTTTTCATTATAACTGGAAGGATGAGAACACGCTGATGCTGAGCTGCATCGGCTTCGACGAATGGGAAGACCTGCCCTACTACCTCTTTAAGGGCATGGTCAGCGGAGTGGCGAAATTCTATAACGAAGACCTGCGGATATTCACGGGCCCTTCAAATGACTTCATCATAATTTTCCCGGAATGCGAAATCAAAAGAAGGAAAGTCCGACAAGCAGGAAGCTCGAATTAATGCTCGAGTTGGGGGCTTTTATATGGGCGTTGGAGATGTGCCTATAGCGGTACTGGATGTTTATGGCCCGCTTATCGTCCAGGAAATACTGCACTCCGAGCCCGGTCTGGATTATGAAATTGAAATCCGTCCCCTGCACCTGGTGCCCTATCGGCTCGTAAATCGCCCCAAAGCCAAACGTCGAATAGGGCGACCACCTGCTTTGAAGAGCTGTGAAGTTGTACTTGAAACCGGCAAACGAAAGCCCTGCCTCAACCTTTCCGTTCGGGTGCGTTATCACCCCCACTACTGGCTCCGCCTGGTACTGGACCAGGCCCCGGAAAAATGAAGTCCCCATTTCTTTTTTTGTCAGGAGAATAGATAACGACGGCATGAATACCGCGTCCTCTATGCACGGCTGGACGGCGTGGTGGTCCATAGCCCAGCCATACCCGGCTAAAAAGCCGATTTCATAGGGGCTTTTGAGGAAGATGTCTTTAGAATCCAGGTCCGCGGCGAAGGCGGGAGTCGCCGTAATGGCAAAAAGAAGTGCGACTAAAAAAAATTTTCGCATAAAGTGTTTAAACACCCCCCCTATACTCCCAATTTTTTCTTGAAATAATCGAGCGTCTTGAGTAAACCTTCTTCAAGCCCCACCTTCGGCTCCCAGCCAAGCAGTGCTTTTGCCTTGGTTATGTCCGGCTGGCGGACCTTCGGGTCGTCCTCCGGCAGAGGCTTGAATACAATTTTGCTCTTGGAGCCGGTAATTTTAACGATAGTCTCCGCCATCTGAAGCACGCTCATCTCCGCGGGGTTTCCGATATTTACCGGCGTGTCCACGTCCGAGAACAAAAGCCTTGTAATCCCATCGACTTCATCTGAAACGTAGCAGAAACTCCTGGTCTGAGAGCCGTCGCCGTAAACGGTAATATCTTCATTTTTAAGGGCCTGACACATGAAATTCGGCACCGCCCGGCCGTCCCGTATCCTCATTCTTGGGCCATAGGTGTTGAATATCCGCACGATACGGGTTTTGACCCCGTGGTAACGGTGATACCCCATCGTCATGGCCTCGGAAAAACGCTTCGCCTCGTCGTAGACTCCCCTGGGACCGATGGGGTTCACGTTCCCCCAGTAGTCTTCGGTCTGCGGATGAATGAGAGGGTCTCCATAGACTTCGGAGGTGGAAGCGATCAGGAATACCGCGCCCTTTTCCTTTGCCAGCCCCAGGGCCTTGTGCGTGCCCAGGGAACCGACCTTCAGCGTCTGGATGGGCAGTTCCAGGTAATCTATCGGCGATGCCGGAGAAGCGAAATGCAGGATATAGTCCAGCGGACCATCCACGAACAGGTAATTCGTGACGTCGTATTTCATAAAGGTGAACCTGTCGCTCTTGATATGCGAGATATTCGCGACGTCGCCGGTGATCAAATTATCAACGCAGATTACCTCGTGCCCGTCCGCCAGAAACCGGTCAGCCAGGTGAGAGCCAATGAAGCCCGCCCCGCCGGTAATTAGTATCCTTGCCACTTTAGCCTCCTTTTAGCGTTTTAATGCCTGCCGACGCATGCGTATCTGAAACCTTCCGCCCTCATCTTCGACGGCTCGTAGACATTCCTCAGGTCTATGACTATGGGGCTTTTCATGCTGTGCTTGAGCTTCTGCAGGTCCAGTATACGGAACTGGTTCCACTCGGTCATGAACACCAGGGCGTCCGCCCCCTCCGCGCACGAATAAGAGCCGTCGCAGTACGTGATATCAGGCAGGAATTTCTTCGCCTCTTCCATCGCCACCGGGTCGTACGCGCGGACTGAGGCGCCTTCTTTTTGAAGGGCCTGTATTATGACCACGGAAGGCGCATCCCGCATGTCGTCGGTGTTCGGCTTGAACGAAAGCCCCAGCACCGCGATGGTTTTCCCTGCAAGGCTGCCGCCCAGAACGCCGCGTATTTTATCCACCATCTTCATCCGCTGTGCGTAGTTCACGTCCAGCACCGCCTGAACTATCTTGAAATCATATCCGTGTTCCCTGGCTATCTGTACGATGGCCTGGGTATCTTTCGGAAAACAGGAGCCGCCGAAACCGGGGCCAGGATGCAGGAACTTTGAGCCGATGCGGTTGTCCAGCCCCATGCCCACCGCCACCTTGTGCACATCCGCCCTCACCAGTTCGCAGATGTTGGCTATCTCGTTTATGAAAGATATCTTGGTGGCAAGGAAGGCGTTGGAGGCGTATTTTATCATCTCGGCCGTCGCCACATTCGTCAGTACGAAAGGGGTCTCGATGAGGTAGAGCGGGCTGTACAGGTCCTTCATGATCGCCATCGCCTGGTCGGAGTCCGCGCCGATTACTACTCTGTTCGGGTGCATGAAGTCCTCTATCGCCGAACCCTCGCGAAGGAACTCCGGGTTTGATACGATATCGAAATCAACCTTCTCGCGCTGGCTCTGGCTGATTATGGCGCGTATTTTCTCTCCCGTCCCGACTGGGACCGTGCTCTTGGTAACTACCACCTTATAGCCGTTCATGTTCTGGGCGATGCTCTCGGCCACCTTTTCCACGTATGAGAGGTCCGCGGAGCCGTCATCCCTGGGCGGCGTCCCCACGGCGATGAAAACCACCAGCGCCTTCTGTACCGCCTCTGCCAGGTTGGAAGTGAATGAGATATGCCCCTCCTTCACGTTCTTCTTGACCATCTCCTCAAGTCCCGGCTCGTATATCGGTATTATGCCCTGCTTCAGGTCGGCTATTTTCTTTTCGTCGTTATCGACGCAGGTTACCTTCAGTCCGAATTCAGCAAAGCAGGCGCCCGTGACAAGCCCTACGTAGCCGGATCCAACGACACATATATTCATCTATAAAGGGCCCTCCGATAAAAGAAATGGATATAATTAACCGCTGGTTCTTAGACAGAATAGCACAAATTAAAAAAATTTTATTTAATCCGCGTTTCTGAACTTTTAAACGTCTCTGTGTTTCAAATAATCTTTCAGGGCCTCTTCCCAATACCGGGGACGGTGTCCGGTGACATCTTCGTATTTCTTTTTGGAAATGACCGAATATGCCGGGCGAAGCGCCGGCCTTCCAAGTTCCGCTGTGGTAACAGGCTTCACCGTTATTCCCTCCACCCCGTGCAGCCTGAGTATCTCCTTCGCGTACTCAAACCATGAGCAGTGCCCGTTATTGGCGGCGTGGAAAATACCGGAGGCGTCCACCTCGACAAGTCTCGTCAGGGCATCCGCCAGGTCCACCGTATACGTCGGGTTGCCGACCTGGTCCGAAACGACAGACAGCTCGTCCTTCTTTCCTATCTGCGCTAGTATGGCCTCCACGAAATTGGGACCGTTCTTGCCAAAGAGCCAGGAAGTCCGCACTATCAACGCATCGGGGAGGACTTTTAAAACTTCCTGTTCCCCTTTCAGCTTCGATTGTCCATAAACGTTCAGCGGCCCGACAGGGTCCGTCTCGACGTAAGGCTCTGTTTTTTTACCGTCGTACACATAGTCCGTGCTGACGTAGAGCATTTTGGCTTTCGCGCCCCAGCAGGCTTTCGCGACGTTCCTCGCGCCCTCGGCGTTCACATTAAATGCTTTATCCGGTTCTTTTTCACAGCCGTCCACATTGGTGTACGCCGCGCAATGTATCACCCAGTCCGGCTGGATTTCGCCGACGGTCTTCAGTATATTCAACTCGTCCATTATGTCGAATTCCCGGCGGGTCACCCCTATTGCCTCGTGCCCCACCGAAAGCCTCCGGGCTAGATCGCTTCCCAGCATACCCGCCGCACCGGTCACTATTATCTTCATCGGTATCCTATTGGTTTTTACCCACCAGGCGGCACCACTTCTGGTTATCCGTATACCATTTGATAGTGTCCGCGATGCCGTCTTCGAAAGAGACCTCCGGCTTCCAGCCGAGTTCGCGCTGGATTTTGGAAGAATCAATCGCGTACCGCCGGTCATGGCCCAGGCGGTCCGTAACATAGTTTATCAGGCTATCTGGTTTTTTAAGCTCCTTAAGTATAAGCCCCGTTATCTCTATATTCTTTCTCTCGTTGTTACCGCCGATGTTGTAAATCTCGCCGGACGCGCCCTTTCGCATCACCATGTCCACCGCTTTGCAGTGATCGGAGACGTGGAGCCAGTCCCGCACGTTCTGGCCGTCGCCGTACAGCGGGACTGGCTTGTCCTTCAGGGCGTTGTTGATAAAGAGAGGTATAAGTTTTTCCGGGAACTGGTAGGGGCCGTAATTGTTCGAGCAGCGTGTGACGGCGACCGGCAGGCCGAACGTATGCTGGTAGGCCAGCGCAAGCATGTCCGCTCCGGCCTTGCTCGCAGAATAAGGGCTGTTCGGGGAAAGCGGCGTGGTCTCCGTGAAATATCCTTCCGGCCCCAAAGAGCCGTAAACCTCGTCAGTAGATATCTGGACGAAGAATTCGAGGTTTAATTTCATGGCCCGATCGAGAAGCACCTGAGTCCCCACTACGTTCGTCATCACGAAAACCGCCGGGTCCTCGATGCTCCTGTCCACATGAGACTCCGCGGCGAAATGGACCACCGCGTCCGCTCCCTCCATCGCTTCCGCGACAGCATGGGGATCGCATATACTGCCTTTTATAAACTTGTAACGCGGGTTTTTTTCCACGTCCCGCAGGTTCTCTAAGGTACCGGCATAAGTAAGGGCATCGAGGTTTACAACTTCCGCCTCCGGATAATTATTTATTATGTACCGGACAAAGTTGGAGCCTATGAACCCGCACCCTCCGGTGACCATTATTTTCCTGGGGGTCCGCATTTATCCGTCCTTCCTCGCCCAGTCATAGGGAATGTCGCTCTCGTGGGCAGGTTTTCGGAACTCATCCGGGCTGGCGGCGTTGTAGGGCTCGGTGGAGCAGTTCATCACCATAGCCTCGGTATCGCTTACGCACTTGAACCCGTGCCAGACGAAAGGCGGTATTTGAAGCATTATCTCGTTATGCTCTCCCAGGAAGAATTCGTTGACCTCGCCCATCGTCGGCGAGCCCGCCCGGTCGTCGTACAATACTACTTTCATCATCCCTTTTATGCAGCAGAAGTTGTCCGTCTGCTTCTTATGGTAATGCCATGCCTTCGTGACGCCGGGATACGCGGTGGTTACGTACACCTGGCCGAACTTTATGAACTCCGGGTCGTCCGCACGCAGGACCTCCATAAGCCGCCCGCGCTCGTCCGGGATTACTCTAAGCTTCTTTACCTTTGCGCCGTCGATCATTTACGATTCTCCTCTATAGTAATCCGACTTTGGAATTATCTCCCAGCATGAACCTGTATGCCGTGGGCTTCAGCGGAGACTTTCCCACTTCGACGTTCCTGCCCACCAAACTGTCCTCAATCCGCCTGTCCACTTCTTTGATTACGCTCCCCTCGAGGACGATGCTGTGTTCTATCTCGGACGACAGCACCTGCACGTTCTTGTCTATCGAGGTGAAGGGGCCGATGAAAGAGTTTATGATTCGCGCTCCCTTGCCTATAATCGCCGGGCCGCGGACTACGCTATTGATCACCTCCGCACCGCTTTCCACCACGACTTTAAATTCTACCTTCGATGAGGTGTCGACATGGCCGTCCAGGCGGGTCGTCAGGTTGTCGAGCACCATGCGGTTCGCCTCCAGCATGTCCTCAAGTTTTCCTGTGTCTTTCCACCAGCCGTTGACCATGTGCGGGTGCACGGCGTACCCCTGGTCTATGAGGTACTGGATCGCGTCTGTTATTTCCAGTTCCCCGCGCGCCGAAGGTTTTATGCTCTTCGCGGCTTTAAGGATATTGCTGTCGAACATATATACCCCGACCAGTGCCAGGTCGCTTTTAGGCTCCTGGGGCTTCTCCACCAGACGGACTACCTTTCCCTCTTTCAATTCCGCGACGCCGAACTGGTTCGGGTTTGATACCTTAGCCAGGAGTATCTGCGCGTTCGGCTTGTCCCGCATGAACTCCCCGACAAGCTCCCTGATGCCCCCCAGAACGAGGTTGTCCCCAAGGTACATTACAAACGGGTCGTCTTTTAAATATTCCTCCGCGACCAGCACCGCATGGGCGAGCCCAAGCGGCTCCGGCTGCTCGATATAAGTGACCTTGACGCCGAATTCGGAGCCGTCCCCTACCGCCGCTTTTATCTCTTCCTTCGTATCCCCGACTACGATGCCAATGTCAGTGATGCCTGCATCCCTTATAGACTCAATACCGTAGAACAGCACGGGCTTGTTCGCCACCGGCACGAGCTGTTTCGCGCTGGTATAGGTTATCGGTCGAAGCCTCGTGCCCTTGCCGCCGGAAAGTATCAGCCCCTTCATAAGCGTCCTCCGTCTTAGAACTTTACGTTCCCCATGCCCTTGAGGTTCAGCATCACCATATATTGCTTTCTACTTGGACCGTTGAAGTAGTCGAAGCTCACTCCCCAGCACTGCGAGCTGTAAGTCACCGTCCCGTCTGTCTCGCGGAAATTGCCGGTGTGCCAGTCGTACCACGCCTTCCCTGTAATATCCCAATGGCTGCCAATTTTGACGCCGCCTTCCAGCGTCAGAAAATTCACGGTGCTCTCTTCCTGCGCTTTATCGATATTGAAGTTGTTGAAAAAGTCCGTGCTGGGCGTGAAGAAATCAAAACGCGAAGGGGACATGAAAGTCTGTTCCGCATCAAGCGAATATCTCTGACCGATTCCCACATGCCAGAGCTTGTCCTTGGAGTCGTACCGGAGGTCGGTGTCCACCGAGCGTATGCTGCCTTGGTAGAAGTCGTAGCGGAAATCGTTATTCAACGTAAGGCGCAGGCTGGAGCTGTACGTGATATCACTGTAGAGGCTGGAAAAGTTGCGCCTGTTCGTGCCTATGAACGTATCGCCGTAGAAGTCATAGAACTGGCTGAATTTGACGGTCAGGTAATCTACCCTCGGCTCCGAACTACCGTCTCGGTACTTCAGGACGAACCGGTTAGCGAGGGAGTAGGTTATCATGCTCCGCCTGGGGGGCAATACGTTTATACGTGAGCCGGCGGGTGAGCCGGCGGGCAAAACCTCTTCGGTGTCAAGCGTGTCAACGTCGTCGAAGTCAGGGAAATTTTTACCTCCCCGGCTTGCGACATAATTATAGGCGAAGGTCGGGACCAAGGTATGCCGCACGCCTTCCAGTGGGCCGCCGCTGAAAAGAAACAGCCTGTTCAAATCAGTCTGGAGTTTTATCCCCGCTCCAAACATCCCGCGCTCGGTGTCGTTTTTATCGATTGAAAGGTCATTTTTGCCCGTTGCGGGATCAAACTTTGTGGCCGGATTATTATCGTCCAGATTATATGCGGTTTCGCGATACCCGACCTGCGGCTCAAAATTTATTCCCGCCAGATTGAAGTCGTATGACAGGCTTGGGAACGCGTCGAACCTCGCGCCGTAGACGCCTTTCACCTTATAAAAATTCGTCGCGGCGGAGTCCAGGCTAAAATAAAGCGGCTGGCCCAGCAGCTGTTTTTTGACCACGTTGAAACCAGCCTCCGGAAGGCGTTGGACTATGGCGTCATTGTTCTGGGTAGGGTCCAGCCCCTCGGTATATTGGCCGAACAGATACGCCCTGCCCCAGTCCCAGCGGTCGGTAAGCCATACATTTGAGTCCAGGGCCCTCTGCGTCCTCTCGCGCGCGGTATCGGTCAGGTCGCGGAAGAAGTTCTTGTCGCTCAGGTTTATATCGATCCTCCCGGAAATATCCGGAGCAAATACCTCCTGATACTTTAAAAAAAGGTTGTACCTGTCGCCATGGACAATACGGTCGCTCATGTAATAGCCGTACATTCTTAGCAGGGTATCCTTGTCTTGCGCGTAGCGGATCTCGTCGGCGACGCCGAGGCCCCGGAGTTGTCTGTAATCGAGTGTCAGGGTGCTGTCGAAATTATCGATCGGCGCCCAATAATAGCTTTCAACAAACCTGATTCCGTCTGTCGTGTTATATCCGCCCGACGGTATCATAAAACCGCTCGTCCGGGGCTTCAGCATGGGGAGCCAGACATACGGCATATACAAAACGGGAATACCTTTAATGTAAAATACGGCCCCCTTGCCATAAACATCCCTGTCCATACGGACGTCCAGGGATTTAGCCTTCATATACCAGAAAGGATTTTCGGCGTCGCAGGTGGTAAGTCCTCCGCCGGTTATTATATATTCCTGGTCTCCCACCTTTTTCAGGGGGTTTCCTTTGATGCGGTAGTTTCCATTCCTGACAAATATATTGCCCTGCTCTACGACGCCCAGCTTCGTATTGAAATTAACTTTTATGACGTCCGCGAAAACGACGTTGTCAGGCGAAACGAGCCTCGCTTTGCCCCTGGCCTCGGCGTCTCCGGTTTCCTCATTGAGAGTCGCCTTCTCGGAAGTCAGCGTATAGTCTTTCTGTGTAATTTTAACGTTGCCGTCGGCAAAGTACGTATTGGTCTTCCGGTCGAAGCGGAGGCTGTCCGCCTGGATTGTCACGGGCTCTTTTGAGCCGGCTATGGACTTCAATGTACCGCCAATTTTATTCTCATCCGCCGAGGCTGGCGGAGCAAAATAAATGGACGCAAGGATTGTCATCGCAATGAGGACGCCGAAGAGACTTTTCATGCCTTCAGGAACTGCTCCCTTTGTGATAGCCAGGCCTTCACCTCTCCGACCACATACAATGAGCCGGTTATCAGCACCATATCGTCCGGTCCTGCCTCCGAGAGCGCCTTCTTAAGCGCCCCCGGCACGTCCGGGCAGACCTCGATTTTCCTTCCGCCGCCTATTATTTCCGCAAGTTCCGAGGCTGGCATTGCCCGCCCGTAGTCCGCCTGTGTAAGTATTACCTCGTCCGCCGGCGCCATGAGGAAATCCGCCATCTCGCGGAAATCCTTATCCGCCAGAATCCCCATGACAAGGATTAATCTTTTATACCGGCCGGAGTAATATTTTCGTATCGCTCCGGCAAGCCTTTTCGCCGAATCCGTGTTATGCGCCCCGTCAAGCACTATCAGGGGGTGCCGCGATACCGTCTCCAGCCTGCCTTCCCATTTAACTTCCGCAAAACCTTTCCTTAGCGCTTCTTCCGGGACGTTCATACCGTTTTGGGATATCACGGATAGCGCACAAGCGGCGGCCGCCGCATTTTCGAGCTGGTGCTCTCCGGCGAGGGGCACGGTCAGTCCCTTTATCTCACCGCCCGGCCCCCACCAGTCGAAACGCTGGATGACTGTACCGTCGTCCCAATGATAGTCCAAAAAGCGGTAGCCGTAGTCTTCGTCTATTATGGAAACAGGAGCCTCTTTTTCACGGCAGACGCCTTTTAAATAATCGACAACCTCCGGTTTTCTCTCCGCCGTCACAAGAGGCACGCCCGCCTTTATAATCCCTACCTTCTCGCGTGCTATTGCGCCGATGGTATCTCCAAGATATTCCCGGTGCTCCATCTCCACGTTCGTTATCACGGCGCATTCCGGGACCACTACATTAGTCGAATCAAGCCGTCCGCCCATCCCGACTTCCAGGACGACCGCCTCCGCACCCGCATCCCTGAAGTAGTCAAATGCCATTGCGGTGGTGAACTCGAAAAATGTGGGCTTCATCTCCGGAGCATGCTTCTCCAAAAGCATCCGGAGCCTGTCCGCGAGCGCAACGACTTCTTTCCTGGATATTTCATACCCGCCCAGCCTCATCCTTTCGGTGAAGCTGACAAGATGTGGAGAGGTATATAAACCAGTCCGGTATCCTGCTTCTTTCAGTGCGGACGCGCACAGCGCGGATACGGAGCCCTTGCCGTTGGTCCCGGTCACATGCAGGAATTTTCTGCCGCGCTCAGGGTGTCCAAGTATTTCAAGGAGCCGGCGCGTGTTCTCCAGACCCAGCTTCGTCCCGAACTTCTGAAGGCCGAACAGAAAATCGACCGTCTGGTTGAAATCCATCACTTTCCGTTCCCGCGGAAGAATGCCAGGATTTTCACCAGCGTTTCCTTCAGGTTTTTCCTGTCCACGATCATATCTACCTGACCGTGCTCCAACTGAAACTCCGCGCGCTGGAACCCTTCCGGGAGCTGCTTCTTTATCGTCTGCTCGATTACCCTCGGACCCGCAAAACCGATCAGCGACTTCGGCTCCGCGATTATAATATCGCCAAGACTTGAAAAACTCGCTGACACGCCGCCGAAGGTCGGGTCCGTAAGGACGGATATAAATGGTAAACCCGCTTCCCCCAGTTTCGCAACCGCCGCCGAAGTCTTCGCCATCTGCATAAGCGAGACCAGCCCCTCCTGCATCCTTGCCCCGCCGGACGACGAAAAGGTAATGAGCGGAATACCCTTCTCCAGGGAATTCTCCGCCGCGAGGCAGACTTTTTCTCCGACGACGGAACCCATGCTCCCGCCCATGAACCCGAAGTCCAGTACTGCGACGGTAACAGGATAACCGCCCACTGTCGCTTCGCCCGATATTATGGCGTCTTTGAGTCCGGTCGCGCCCTGCGATGCCTTCAGCTTGTCCTTGTACCGGACAGTGTCCTTGAACTCCAGGAAGTCTTTCGGCGAAATGTCCGAAAATATCTCGATGAAACTCTCTTCGTCTACGACCAGTTCCAGGCGCTCTTTCGCGGTTATCCTGAAATGGTAATCGCATTTCGGGCAGACCTTGAGGTTCCTGTCGATTTCTTTCTTATAGACGATTTCTTTGCAATTGTCGCATTTTACCCACAGGCCCTCCGGAATTTTGACCTTCTTCTCCGGCTGCTGAGCCTTTGGGGCTTTAACTTTTTTAAACCAGGCCACTTGATTTAAGCCCCTCCAGAAGATCTCCGTACGCCTCGGGGCGCCTGTCGCCAAGGAAATTACAAAGTTCGCGCGCCTCCCCTACCTCGTCTGTGTCCACTTCCGCCATGACTACTGCGTCGCTCTTCCCCGTCGGCTCTATGGCGATCTCCCCGAAGGGGTTTGCCAGGAAGCTCTTGCCGTAGAAGCGCTGGCGTTCCGCGCCGCCGACGCGGTTCACCCGGAACACATATATCCCGTTCGCTATCGCGGCTGAAGTTATCATCTTTTCCCACTTGGAGGCGGAGGCAAAAGCCGCCGCCGTCGGAGCCACGACAAGCTGGGCCCCTTTGAGCGCTAGCGCCCGGAAACCCTCCGGGAAAAACACGTCCCAGCAAAGCTGGACGCCGATTTTCCCGCACATTGTATCGAAGACCGGAAAACCCGTGTCGCCAGGAGAAAAATAAAATTTCTCCCGCCAGAGCGGTATGTCCGGCACATGCGCCTTCCTGTATTTCCCGGCGACGCTCCCATCGGCGTCGATTACGAAAGCGGTATTGAAAAATTTTCCATCAGGCGATTTTTCGAAAATGGGACAGACGAGGACCGCGCCGCCCTCCCGTGCAAGTTCCTTCATCTTCGATATCGCCGGGCCGTCCTCTGCCTCCGCAAAGGAAAAGGCATTCTCGGCCGCCTCGGC
This sequence comes from Nitrospirota bacterium, assembly GCA_049801375.1. Taxonomy (GTDB): domain Bacteria; phylum Nitrospirota; class JACRHJ01; order JACRHJ01; family JACRHJ01; genus JBARKJ01. The sequence continues at coordinate 100,673 of JBARKJ010000042.1, forward strand.
AGGGAACCATGGCAAGTGGAAGAGCTGCTGGAAGACTATCAGCTTCGCCCCGTTCTCCAGGGCGTAGTGGGCCATCTCCACCGCCTTATTCATGTTCTTCCCGGTATTGTCCGAGCAGGACATCTGTATGCCCGCAATCTTAAATCTCATTTATGCTCCGTGACACTTTTTGTATTTTTTCCCCGAGCCGCACGGGCAGGGGTCGTTACGGCCAACTTTATTTTCCGACTTTGCCGGCTTTTTCTGCTCGTCTCCATCGCCCCGGTTCATCACTACCTTCTGCGGACGCCGCCTTGTTTCGTGCGTCATAGCATCCTGCTGTACTACCTGCACCTTCGAAAGCCGCTCCAGGGTATCCATCTTTATGCGGTCCACCATCTCCATGAACATCTCGAACCCTTCTTTCTTATACTCCACTAGAGGGTCCTTCTGTCCATAGCCCCGAAGGCCTATGCCTTCTTTCAGGTGGTCCATATTGAGGAGGTGTTCTTTCCAGAGCGAATCTATCATATCAAGGATGACGCGTTTCTCAAGCCACCTGAGGAAATCGGTCCCGACCTGCTGCTCCTTCTTTTCGTACGCCTCCTGGAGCGTAGCGTAGAGCGCATCCTTCAGCTCGGATATCTCTCCCATGCCTTTCAGCTTCGCCAAGTCCAGCCGGACGCCGAAATGTTTGTTGACTGCGTCGGCGAGTCCGTCATAATCCCACTCCTCGGAATGCTTTCCCTGTTCGCAGAAGGTGCCTGCAAGAGAGGCGGATACCTCTTCCATCATCTCCAGGACGTCCTGCTTCAGGTTATCGGACGCGAGGACCTGCCTGCGCTGCTCATATATGACGGTCCTCTGCTTGTTCATCACGTCGTCGTATTCGATAAGCTGCTTGCGTATTTCGAAGTTATGGCTCTCGACCTTCTTCTGGGCGTTCTCGATGGCCTTGCTCACCATCCGGGCCTCGATGGGCACGCCTTCTTCCATGCCAAGGCGGCTCATTATCGCGGCGATGCGCTCGGAGTTGAAGATGCGGAGCAGGTCGTCTTCCAGCGACAGGTAGAAGCGGGAAGAACCCGGGTCTCCCTGGCGTCCGGAACGGCCTCGAAGCTGGTTGTCTATACGCCTTGATTCATGCCTTTCCGTGCCGATTATATGCAGTCCGCCGGCCTCGACCACATTTTTGTGGTCCTCGTCGGTCATGGCTTTCCACCTGTCTATTTCGGCCTGCACGGCTGAAGGCTCGATCTCGTCCGGGTTCACCCCTTTGCTCATAAGCTCATGGGTTGCTATCATCTTGGGGTTCCCGCCAAGGAGGATGTCGGTGCCCCTGCCGGCCATGTTCGTCGCGATAGTCACCTGGCCCGAGTGTCCGGCCTGGGAAACGATCTCCGCTTCCTTTTCATGGTTTTTAGCGTTCAGGACGTTATGCTTTACCCCCTTCTTCTTCAGAAGGGAAGAGATATGTTCGGATTTTTCAATGGAGACAGTGCCCACCAATACGGGTTGATTTCGCTTGTTGCAGTCGATAACGTCTTCCACGACGGCATTATATTTCTCGCCTAGAGTCTTGTATATCTGGTCGGGATAATCCACCCTTACCATCGACTGGTTGGTCGGGATGACCATAACGTCCAGGTTGTATATATTAGCGAACTCGCCGGCTTCCGTATCGGCGGTGCCGGTCATGCCGGCAAGCTTCTTGTACATCCTGAAGTAGTTCTGAAACGTGATCGTCGCAAGGGTCTGGTTTTCAGCTTCGATCTTGACGCCTTCCTTTGCCTCGACCGCCTGGTGAAGCCCATCGCTCCAGCGTCTGCCGGGCATGAGCCTCCCGGTAAAGTCGTCCACGATTATGACCTCGCCGTCCTTCACGACATAGTCCACATCCCTTTTATACATGGCGTGGGCGCGAAGCGCCTGGACTACATGGTGGACAAGTTCGATATTTACCGGGTCGTAGAGGTTCTGCACGCCCAGCATCCTCTCCACCTTCTCGTTTCCGGAATCGGAGAGGGCGGCGGTCTTGGTCTTCTCTTCGATAGTGTAATCTTCTTCTTTAGTCAGGCGCGGGATTATTTCGTTGATGCGGTAGTAGAGATCTGTGGATTCCTCGGACGGTCCGGAAATGATAAGAGGCGTCCTGGCTTCGTCTATAAGTATACTGTCCACCTCGTCGACGATGGCGTAGTTCAGCTCCCTCTGGACGTAGTCCTTGAGGTCGAACTTCATGTTGTCTCGGAGGTAGTCGAAACCGAACTCGTTGTTCGTGCCATAGGTTACGTCGGAGCCGTAGGCTTCCTGGCGCTGGCGGTCGTCCAGTTCATGGGTGATAACGCCCACGGTAAGTCCAAGGAAGCTGTATATCTCCCCCATCCACTGCGAGTCGCGCTTCGCCAGGTAATCGTTCACTGTAATGACATGCACGCCCCGGCCTTCCAGCGCGTTCAGATATACCGGGAGCGTCTCCGCCAGCGTCTTTCCTTCACCGGTCTTCATCTCGGCAATCTTGCCTTCGTGCAGGACTATGCCGCCGATTATCTGGACGTCGAAATGCCGCATCCCCAAAGTCCGCTTCGACGCTTCCCGCACCACGGCGAACGTTTCCGGCAGGAGGTCGTCCAGCACTTCTCCATCGGAGAGGCGTTTTTTAAACTCGTCCGTCTTCCCACGAAGCTCCGCGTCCGTCAGCCTGGATATTTCCGCCTCAAGAGAATTTACCCGGTCCACCAGCGGCTGCATCCTCTTGAGCTCCCGCTGATTTTTCGTGCCTACAATTTTACTGAATATCGTTGATAACATTTCTTTGTTTTTCTCTGATTTTTTAAGGATTAGCCCAAAGCGGGCGGGTTTTTCAACAAATGTGGAATTATACTATAAAAACCGGCAAATTTCCAAAGGTTTATTTGCCGTCCACACCCGCTTCAAATAACAAAACCCCGGCTGGTCGCCCGGCCGGGGTTTTCTTCGTTAATTTTTAATTAGAGCTTTACAACGTTTTTTGCCTGAAGGCCCTTGTCGCCCTGGGTTATCTCGAACTCGACGTCCTGCCCCTCATTGAGCGACTTGAACCCGTCTTCCTGGATCTGGGAGAAATGAACGAAAACATCCTCGCCGCTCTCCTGCTCAATGAAACCGTAGCCCTTGGAGGCGTTAAACCATTTTACTTTTCCCGTTGCCATGCTCAATACCCCTTTCAATGATGCCTTGTACAGATTTGGAGAGCCCATCGCTCTCCCTTACCTCATGTTATATATATTTCATCGGGTTTACCGGTACGCCGTTCACCCGTACCTCATAATGCAGGTGCGGGCCGGTAGAGTTCCCGGTGGTCCCCAAGGCGCCGATTACGTCGCCTTTACTTACGCGCTCCCCCTCATGCACGGAAGTCTTCGAGAGGTGGCAGTACATGGTGACTATCCCGTACCCGTGCTGGAGCTTGATAAACCTGCCGTAGCTTGACGAGAGGCCGACTTCCAATACCGTCCCGTCCGCCGTAGCGTGTACGGGCGTGCCGACGTCGTTGGCTATGTCAAGCCCGGAGTGGAACTCGGTCGTCCCGTAGATTGGAGAGTTGCGGTACCCGAAACCGGAGGTTATGAAGCCCTTGACAGGCCAAATACTGGGGGTGCAAGCGATGAGGGAATTCCTGTGTTCGAAATATCCCATCAGCTTCTTTATCCTGGCCTCCTCGGATGAGGCGTCGGATTTGAGGCCCTGAAGTTCCTGGGACATCTGCGCGGCAGCCTCTTCGTGACTTTTCCTGCCGAACTCCTCGATGCTTATTGCGCCTATCTCCGAAGACCCGCCCGTCCCCTTGACCCCGAAACTCCTTCCGGCGACGTTTCCGGCGGCAGAACTTAATTTATCGGACAGCTCTTTTATCCTTGCCATCCGGGTTTTCATGTCCACTACGCTCGCCGCAATCTGCATGAGCTGGGCGCGCTGCGAGGAGGCCTCCCGGCGGAGCGAGTTAAGCTCCATCACCTTTCCGGCCATACTGACATACTCCCCGAAAAGCCCGGTGGAGAGCAGGATAAGGACAGCCGCGGCAATCAGCGAGTTCCTGAGCAGGGACTTTGATATGCTGAACTTGCGGACCCTGGAGTTCGGCCCGGGCAGGATTACGATTGTGAAGTACTCTTTTTTCCTGGCGCTCGCGGTCTTCCTGAAAAGCTCGTACTTCTCCCTTAGTCTTTGGAGCAAAAAGATGTCCTCCTTTCGTAAAACTCGCAGATTTTCTACCACAGGGAAGAAGCGGATGTCAAGGAATTTCTGTGCGGGTCAAAATGCAGATTTCGCACTCCCCGGCTTTTTTTGCGCAGCGTTCTTTCGCAAGGCGGACGATGAGAGCGTGGTACTCGTTATACAGCTTCACATCTTTCGGCAGGCAATCCATAAAAAGCTTCTGCACCTCGATATAGTCCGAATCCGGCGAAAAAAAGCCATGCCGGGAAAAAATTCGTTTTGTGTACGCGTCCACGACGAATACCGGCATGTCCAGGGCGTATAGCATGATTGAGTCCGCCGTCTCCTGGCCGATTCCAGGCACGGACAGGAGTTCCTCCCGGAGTTCCGAGGGCTCCCTTTTTTTCATTTTTTTAATGCTTCCCCCGTACTTCTCCATGAAGTACGATATGAAAGATTTTAACCTTTTCGACTTTATATTGAAGTAACCTGACGGTTTTATCAGCTCCGCGAGCTTGGCCGCTGGCATTGCGTCTATAGTCTCCGGTGCCAGCGCCCCGGCCCGTTTCAAGTTGCCGATTGCCTTCTCGACATTCGTCCAGTTCGTATTCTGCGTGAGTATCGCGCCGACCATTACCTCAAAAGGAGTCTCTCCCGGCCACCAGTGCTGGGGGCCGAAATGTTTCAGGAGAATATTAAAAATGTCGATGACATCATCTCTCCCTGGCCTCTCCACGGCCTTCGGCCTTCCCTCCCCGGAGTGTGTGGAGGTTAATAAGGAAGGGGCAGCTTTGGGGCGAGGGTTTAAGTAGAGAGCTTCCCTGCGAATCTTATTCACCAGTATATGCGCCCTCCGGGTCGGCTCCGGGATGCGGTATTTTGTGCAGCATTCAAGGGCAATCCTGCAAGCTTTATCGAGGCTCACCATGTGCCCCACGGAAACGAATACCGGCTTTATCCCGTCCTTCGTCCGGAGCGCTCGCCCGACTTCAATATTTTTATAAACCAGCGGAGACTGCGAACCACGCTCTTTTGCCGGTTCCTTGAACTCCCCTACCAGGACGGTCTTTGCGCACCCAATGGCTGGGATGCCGAGCAGGACGCCCATATGGGACGCTAGTCCAAAGCCGCGCGGATGGGCGACGCCGTGGCCGTCTATCAGCACCACGTCCGGCCTGGTTTTAAGCTTCCGGAACGCCCGCAGGACTATCGGACCCTCCCGGAACGCAAGCAGGCCGGGGATGTATGGAAACGGGGCCTTCGCGGAGGCATGTGCTTCCTCTACGGTCTCCATATCCGGGAGTTTCAGCACTACTACCGCCGCGTGGTAATATTCGCTTCCCTTGTCATAGGACACGTCCGCTCCGGCGACAAGGAGGACATCGCCGATGCGGTCTTCCGTGATAAGCCGCGATCTGAGCCTTTCCTGAACGCGGACGGCGTCTTTGTAATTTTTGGGCCAGGGATGTTTTAAAACCGGTTCAACCAAGGCGGGTATTTTCTTCAATCCAGTCGAGGTACGGCTTTGAGCCTTCGGATATCTTGACGGCAATAACCTCAGGCACCTCGTACGGATGTAGTTCGCGGACCCTATTTTCAAGCAGCGTAAAATTATCCGCGACGGTCTTAATTATCAGCATACACTCCGGTTCGTCGAATATTTCTTCCTTCCACCTGTATATGGAGCGGATGCCCTTCACGATATTCGCGCAGGCCGCAAGACGCTCCTCCACCAGCACCCGGCCAATCCTCGCCGCGTTCTCCTCGTCCGGAACAGTAATAAGCACCGCGACCTTTTCACTCATTGCATTGCAGGTCGGTGAAGCTCAGGCCTTTATCGCCTGCGGTATCCACTTTCGTGTAAGTCGAAAGCTCGTCTTTGAGGTCCTGCTTGATATAAAGCGGGTTGTCGCCGTGCTGGCGGAATGAGATGGGCGGGTTCATCTTCTTGACGTTCATGTTGTCCGCCTCTTCCTCGGCGAGGCAGACCACCCACCAGGAAAACTCCTGGGCGGTCTCGTAGAACGTATGCCTTTCTTCGTTATTCAGTCCGAGGAGGAATTTTTCATAATATTTACCTGACATACAGTTCAGCCTCTCCGCACCCGCGAGCCGGAACATATCCGGCAGAAGCTCCGGGTGAAATCCGAAGCCTTCCGAAAGCTGGGCCCGGTGTTCTTCTATATATTTCCGCAACGACGTGCGGATCTCGGCCTCATGGTTCAGCCTGTCGATAACATAATTAGAGTACTCCTTCATGAACTTCGGGTGCTCTATCGTCCCCTGGGCATGCGAAAGTACAGGCAAAAAGAGAAAAGCGGAGATGAAGATTAACGCCAGAATTTTTTTCACGTGTTTATTGCTCCCTTATCTCCGCCCCGAGGCGGTCTTTAAGCGCCTCGACGACTTTTTTATGAACGAGGTTGACCTCTTCGTCCGTCAGCGTCCTCTCCGGTGAACGATATGTGATGCTATACGCCAGACTCTTCATACCGGCCGGTATCGGTTTCCCTTCGTAATAATCGAAGAGCCTTACGCCTTCAACCAGATCCAGCTTCAGAGACTCGATCGTCTTTAAAACGGCAAATGAAGTGATATCCGCCGGGATTATCACGGCAATATCGCGCTCCACGGCCGGATACTTGGGAAGCGGCCTGTACGATACCTCCTCCGGGCCGACCTCGATAAGTGACTGGAGGTCAAGTTCGAATACATAGACCTCAGGCGGAAGGTCGTACCTGCCGATGACGTCGGGGTGGATCTGCCCTATATATCCCGCTCCGCTTCCGCCTACCATCAGCCTTGCCGCCTTACCCGGGTGCAGGATAGGCATGTCCTCCGCGGCGGTAAATACTACATTCGGCACTCTCAGAGCGTCCAGCAGCTGCTCCACCGCGCCCTTCATGTCATAGAAGTCTACGCTCCTGTCTTTGCCTTCCCACAGCTCCGCCGACTTTATTCCGCAGGCCAGCCCGCCGATATTAAACGGCTCATGCGGAAGTCCCGTCCCGGTACGCAGGAACACGCGGGAGAGTTCAAAAATTTTAAGGTTCCTGACCCCGCGGCTCAGGTTCCAGGAGAGGTTATTCAGCAGGCTCGGCAGAAGCGAGGTTCGCATAACGGACTGCTCTACGGAGAGCGGGTTCCGAAGGTTTACGGTCTTCCTCCGGAAGTCGTCCTCAGGCAGGCCCAGCTTGTCGAAGTCGCGCGGGTCCATGAAACTGTAGTTGATGACTTCCGAAAAGCCGGAGTCGTACATTGCCTCCCTGGCCCGCTCCGACGCGGCACGCGCTTTGTCCCGCTCTTCCGCCGCCATCATGTATTCCGGCATCGAACTTTTGATCTTGCCGTAGCCGTGGACCCTCGCGGCCTCCTCGACAAAATCTATCTCCCTCGTCAGGTCCGGCCTGAAAGTCGGCGCCTGGAGTAAGAGCGATTCCGGCCCTTCCTCGTGAATCTTTATCCGGAGCCGCTTCATTATGTCGGCGATTTCGTCCTTTTCGAGGTCCACCCCGAGAAGGGCGTTCACCCTGGAAGTCCTGAGAGAGACCGTCGGCATCTTTACAGGGTTAGGATATTCGTCTATCGCACCGGTCGCTATCGCACCGCCCGCGAGCAGTGCGATCATGGCCGTTGCCCTGCCGAGTGCGTTTATTACCCCTTCCGGGTCCGTTCCCCTCTCGAAGCGATGGGACGCCTCGGTGTGGAGTCCGAGCTTTTTGGATGTCTTCCGGACGCTCGACGGGTTGAAATATGCGGATTCCAGGAAAATGTCGGTGGTATCCTCCGTCACTTCGGAATTTTGGCCTCCCATGACCCCGGCAAGCGCTACCGGCCCCTTGCCATCGCAGATAAGGAGCATACCTTCGGAAAGTTCCCTCTCCACGCCGTCCAGGGTAGTAAATAATTCACCCTTCTGCGCGCCGCGAACGATTATCTCCTGGCCTGCTAAAAGCTGGTAATCGAAGGCATGGAGTGGCTGTCCCACCTCCATCATCACGAAATTTGTCGCGTCGACCACGTTGTTTATGCTGCGCACCCCGACTGCCTGGAGGCGCCTCTGCATCCATAGCGGAGAGGGTCCCACCTTGATTCCAGTAATAAGCCTTCCGGCGTAGCGCGGGCAAAGCTCCTCGTCCTCTACCGTGACTTTCATCCGCCCGCTGATCGGCGCGCCCGTCTCGGTTATCGTGAATTTCGGAACGTTAAGAGGCTGGCGGGTCAGTGCCGCCGCCTCTCGCGCAATGCCGAGGGTGCAGAGGCAGTCCGGCCGGTTCGGAGTGACGTTTATCTCCAGCGCCCAGTCGTCCAGGCCCACCGCCTTAACAATATCCTCGCCCACAGTCGCATCTTCCGGGAGTATCATCAGTCCGGAGGCATCCTTGGCCAGCCCAAGCTCTTTCTCCGAACATAACATCCCAAAAGAGGCGATACCCCTGAGCTTGGCTTTCGCTATTTTCAGCCCGCCGGGGAGCGTTGCGCCGACCTGGGCCAGCGGGACCTTGTCCCCCGCCTTCATATTCTTCGCGCCGCAGACTATGGACAGTATCTCCGCCCCGTTATCCACTTCGCAGAGCGTCAGTTTATCTGCGTTGGGGTGAGGGTTCATGGACATTATCCGGCCAACGACAACACCCTGGATGCCTTCGCCTAAATATTCAAGGCCCTCCACCTCAAGACCGGCCATCGTCAGCCTGTCGGAGATCTGCTGTACCGTCAGTTCGATATCGACGAATTCTTTTAACCAGTTAAAGCTTATCCGCAATTTAGTGTCCTCTAATACGGCTTTATAGACTTCTCCTTAAGGAAGTCTTCCAGGTCCTTTTTGATGTTACTGGCAAAACCTACCATGTCCATAGGTATCACGCCCGTCTTCACGACACCTTTCGGCGTGGAGTAGTCGATCAGGAAAAACTCCCGCACATGTCCCTTCTTGTTCCGCACGGCTTTGAAACCGGCCTTTTGCGCCTTGTCCCATCCGCAGAGTTCCCTTTTCCAGGGGTTTATGCCGTAAACCGTGAAATTTTTTTCATTCCAGTCGAAAACCGGGAACTTCCAGAACCGGTATATTGCAATTATTACGATAATATTCAGGACGTAGAGAAGCGCGAGAGGCGCGGCGGTATACGGCCCGTGGAACCTCTTAAGCAGGTAGCCCAGGATGATATCCGCCCCGACGCAGTAAAAGATGACCTCGTTCATCCTCTTCTGGGAGAGGAACATCCGGCCGTGGCGCATTAAAATTGCCTTAAGAAGCGCATGTCGTTTTCATAGAAGAGACGGATATCGTCGATGCCGTACTTCAGCATCGCTATCCGCTCCATTCCAAGGCCGAAGGCAAAGCCGGTGAATTCTTCCGGGTCGTAACCTACGGCGCGGAAAACCTCCGGGTCCACCATACCCGAACCGAGTATCTCCAGCCACCCGGTGCTCTTGCAGACGCGGCATCCCTTCCCGCCGCAAATCACGCAGCGGATGTCAACTTCGGCTGAAGGTTCCGTAAACGGGAAGAAGCTTGGCCTGAAGCGAGTGGCCGTCCCGGAGCCGAACATCCGGGAAATGAAGGTCTCCAGCACGCCCTTCAGGTGCGAAAAATTGATATGCCTGTCCACCATCAGCCCTTCGACCTGGTGGAACATCGGCGTATGGGATACGTCCGCGTCGCAACGGTAGACTTTTCCGGGCGCTATAACCTGCACCGGCGGGCGGCGCGACTTCATTACCCGTACCTGCACCGGGGAAGTGTGGGTGCGCAGAACTACCTCGTCCGACACGTAGAACGTGTCCTGCATATCGCGGGCGGGGTGGTCCTTCGGCATGTTCAGGGTCTCGAAGTTGTAATAATCCAGCTCAACTTCGGGGCCTTCCGCGACCGAAAACCCCATGTCGCGGAAAATTTCCACAACCTCCAGAGTGACCGAAGTTATGGGATGCGGCCTGCCCACGCCCGGCCTCCTGCCCGGCAGAGTAATGTCTATTCTCTGCGCGGCAAGTTTTTCCGAACGCTCTTTCGCCGCCAGTTCCTCGCCCTTAATCTTGAGCGCGGCCTCATAGCGCCCGGCCAGCTCGTTTAAGAGACGTCCCGCCTCTTTGCGGTCTTCAGGGGCTTCCTGAGGAATTTTCTTACGGAGGATGGAGACTATGCCCTTCTTGCCAAAAAGCTCAAGCTCAATGGCCTTCAGGTCGTCCGTAGAGGACGCATATTTGTTTATGACCTCTTCCGCACCCAGCCCGTCCGAGATGCGGGGTATCAGTTCAGTCAGCTTCTCCGCGCCCTCCAGGCCGCTTTTGAGGCCCCTTGCTTTTTCCAGAAACTGCTCCAGCGACACTTACGCTCCTGATTTGATTTTCGGTTTTAAATCGAATGATTATATAGCAAAAAAGCCTGATTTTCAATAGACAAATCAGGCTGAAATCACCAGATTCCCGCGTACAAGGGAATGAAGCGGATATCCTACGGCTTTGTTATAGAAGTATTTCCTGAATCGTCTTTCTGGGCTTCGGCTCCGGCACTTCCGCCGGATAGCCGACGGGCATGAGCGTCACCGGGAATATCCAGGACGGCAGGCCCAGCAGCAAGGAAATCTTTTCCTTGTCGAAGAGATGAACCCAGCAGGTCCCCAATCCCAAAGATGTCGCGGCAAGCGCGATGTGCTCCGTGGCGATAGCGGTATTGAATGCGGCGTTTTCTTTATATTTCATAAGCTCTTCCTCCTCGTCTTTCGTGAGGAGGTTGAGACCCATCTTTTTTAAATCATCCTGCGAAACCACACCGTTATCCAATAGCTCCCTGAACCTCTCCTTGAGGGTCTTGGAATAGGACATCGTATCTCCGCAGACGATTATCACTGCGGGCGCCTGCTTGATGTGGTACTGGTTTTTGGAGGCCAGGAATACCTGCTCTTTGAGATTCGGGTCGGTAACCACCTTGAACTTCCACGGCTGGGAGTTCACCCCCGACGGGGCAAGCCGCGCGGCTTCCAGCAGGAAGTCAATCTGCTCGGTCGAGACCGGGTCCGGCCTGAAATTCCTTATCGCCCTCCGCCCGCGGATCGCCTCCATAAGGTCCATGGATTATCCCCCCGCCTTCTCCGGCACGGCAGCCGGCTTCTTTTCTTTTAAGTACCGTTCCTTTTCGCTGTATACGCAGCCGCAGTATTTCTGATGGTACATGCCGGTCTCGTGAGATAATTCCTGTCCTTCCTTCCAGCCCTTCCTGAAGTCGCGGTACAAAAATTTAATGCCCAGTTCACGGCCGATGACATCCGCGACCTGGACGAGTAAGTCGTGCTTCTGGTACTTGCTGTAAAGGAGCGTCGTGGAAAAGGCGTCGTAGCCGGAGTCCCGCGCCGCCTGTGCGACCTTCCTTAGACGCATTTCGTAGCAGGCCGCGCACCGCTCTCCCTCATGCCCGACAATCCTCCTGAAAAACTCCTCGATGTCGTATCCTACTTCGCTCGCGAGCGTCATTTCCTGCGAACGGGCATAGTCTTCCAGGGTTTCCAGCCTTTTCTTGAACTCGGTGTATGGTTGGATGTTCGGGTTGTAAAAAAATCCATCCACCTCCATCCCTTCCTCCCGCAGCGACTTCAGCGGAAAGACCAGGCAGGGACCGCAACATATATGCATAAGAATTTTCATAGAAGCCTCCCCTGGACGCCTTTTTCCCTGCCGTAATGTTTATAGGCCGCCAGCGTCGCAAGCCTGCCCCTGGGCGTCCTCTCTATCAGTCCCTCCTGGATAAGGAAAGGTTCGTAAACGTCTTCTATCGTGTCCCGCTCCTCGGCTATTGCTGCGGAAAGAGTATCCACCCCGACGGGCCCGCCGCCGAACTTGTCGATTATCGTAAGCAGGAGCTTCTTGTCCATGAAATCAAGCCCGCGCTCGTCAACCTCCAGCCTCTTAAGGCCGCTCCTCGCCGCGTCGGCGTCCACGATTTTTTTCCCGTCAACCTGTGCGAAGTCCCGCACCCGCCGCAGAAGTCTGTTAGCCACTCTTGGAGTCCCCCTTGAACGCCGCGCAATCTCCAGCGCGCCTTCTACGTCAATGCCTATTCCCAAAAGGTTCGCCGAACGCATGACTATTTTTTTCAGGTCTTCCGGCGGATAAAATTCAAGTCTGGCCGCCACTCCGAACCGCTCCCTAAGCGGAGAAGTCAAAAGCCCCGCCCTTGTCGTCGCCCCCACCAGGGTAAACGGCGGGAGGTCGAGCTTTATGGAGCGGGCGGACGGCCCCTGCCCTATAATTATATCAAGCTGGTAATCTTCCATCGCCGGGTAAAGCACTTCCTCGATTACCCGGTTAAGCCTGTGTATCTCGTCCACGAACAGGACGTCGCCCTTCTCAAGGTTAGTGAGAATGGCTGCGAGGTCGCCCTGACGCTCGATAACCGGGCCGGAGGTGGTTTTTATATTTACCCCCATCTCCCGCGCGATAATATGCGCCAGCGTGGTCTTCCCAAGTCCGGGGGGGCCGGAGAAAAGCACGTGGTCCAGCGCCTCGCCCCGCTCCCTGGCTGCCTGGATGAAGACCTTGAGGTTGTCCTTGACCCTGTCCTGTCCGACGTACTCGTCAAACGACAGCGGCCGAAGCGCCAGGTCGAGGTTTAAATCTTCCGTGTTCTTTTCCGGGCCGATTACTCGTTCGTCCAAAGTTTACCTTTGATAGTGCGGCTACTGAAATATCTTCACTAAGCTCCTCAAATATTAGCAAAAAAAGATCCTTATTTCTATAAGAATTAAAAAAGCCCGCGTTTCCGCGGGCTTTCCGCGCCTAAATAAATTATATCTTCCCCACTATGTCCAGCCCCGGCCGGAGTGTGGGCTTTCCAGGCTCCCATGACGCCGGGCATACCTCTCCTCCCGCCTCGCGGACGAACTTCGCCGCCTGGAGCTTCCGGAACAGCTCCTTTGCGCTCCTGCCGATGCTGTTGTCGTGCATCTCGTATGCCTTCAGGACCCCGTCCGGGTCGATAATGAAGCTCCCCCGGAGTGATAGCCCCTCGCCCTCGATATACGTCCCGAACTCCCGGCATACCTTCCCGGCAGGGTCGGCGGCCATCGGGTATTTTATCTTCTTTATGGACGGCGAGTTGTCGTGCCAGGCCTTGTGCACGAAGACCGTGTCCGTACTGATGCTCATCAGTTCCGCACCGAGGGCCTTAAAATCGTCGTACATTTCCGCCGCTTCCTCAAGCTCCGTCGGGCAGATGAACGTAAAATCGGCGGGATAGAAAATGAGGACGAGCCACTTGTCCCGGTAATTTGAAAATTTAACCTTCTTCGTCTCCTCGTTCTGGTAAACCTCCACCTCCATATCTGCTATCACTTCGCCTATCTTTACCATGCGGACACCTCCTTTTTAAATAATTATAGCAAACAAAATTTGAACCAGGGACTGCACGGATTAACTGGCGGGTGACGTTATTTTTTATATGTTATCCTGTAGATTGCGCTTGCGTAATCGTCCGAAACTAAAAGCGACCCATCCGGCATTACCAGAACGTCCACGGGCCTCCCCCACTCGCTTTCCCCCTGGAGCCATCCCTGGGCGAATATCTCATACTTGACCGGATGCCTCGTTTTGCTCATCTGAACGAAAGTTACCCGGTATCCGATTTTCTTGCTCCTGTTCCAGGAGCCGTGCTCGGCGACGAATACGCCGTTTCTGTACTTCTCCGGGAACATTTTTCCGGTATAGAACCTCATCCCTAAACTTGCCACGTGCGCGGGCAGTTCCAGCTCCGGCAGTGTAAACTCGGACGCCTTGTGCCCTTTGCCGTATTGCGGGTCGGGGATATTTTTTCCGTGCCAGTACGGGAAGCCGAAATTAAGCCCTTTCTTCGGCGCGCAGTTCAGCTCGTCAGGCGGCACATTGTCCCCCATCCAGTCCCGGCCGTTGTCGGTAAACCAGAGGAATTTTGTAACCGGGTCCCAGTCGAATCCCACGGTATTCCTTACTCCGCGCGCGAAGATCTCAAACCCGTTCCAGCTCGGCCTCATCCTGGTTATGGACGCGAATGGGTCGCCAGGCTCGCAGATGTTGCAGGGCGCGCCGACCGGGACGTAGAGATATCCGTCCGGGCCGAACCGGATGAACTTCCAGCCGTGCTGTTTCTTCGTGGGGTACTTGTCATATACCACTACCGGCTTGGGCGGGTCCTTCAGGTGCAATTCGATATTGTCATAGCGCAGGATGCGGCTTATTTCGGCGACGTATAGCGAGCCGTCCTTGAAGGCGACTCCGTTAGGCTCGTTCAGGTCTTTGGCGATAATATACATCCCCTCCGCCAGGCCGTCGTTGTCCGGGTCGGTAAGGGCATATACTGCGTGGTTCCTCGTCCCAATGAACAGCGTCCCCTTGTCTCCCAGCGTCATCGAGCGGGCGCCTTTGACATTGCAGCATTTTCCGGCAAAAAGGCTTATATGGAAACCGGGGGGAAGTTTGATATATTTAAGTTTGTCAGAAACATCGTCGCTGAAGGCCCGCTGGACTGTTATCAGCCACAGAACGGATACAACCATGAGGAAGAGGGACTTCACACGCATGGTTCGCCTCCTTTTTAAGCGACGCTTATATGCTTATGTTATATACAAGTATAGCGCGGAATGGGAATTTGAAAAGTCAGGCGGGAAATCAGCGGGACAATACTTTCAGCGCTTCCTTTATCAACGCCTCCAGCGCCATATCCTCGCCGCCCACGGCACAGATTTTTTTGACCGCGTCTTCGGCCATATTCTTTTTATAGCCGAGATTAACCAGCGCGGATACGGCCTCGTCCCTCTGCCGGCTGGGCGCTCCCAGTACGCACGGGCCGGATTCCGTAGCACCGAGAGCTGCGACTTTATCCTTTAATTCCAGGATAACCCGCGCGGCGGTCTTCGGCCCCACGCCCGGTATGGTTGAGATTTTCTTCTGGTCGCCCCGCGCAATCGCGTCGGCAAGCTCTCCGGCGGGAAGACCGGAGATGATAGCGAGCGCGACCTTCGGGCCAATGCCGGATACGGCGGTGAGCGCGAGGAACAGTTCCTTTTCCTTTAACGTGAGGAAGCCGTAGAGAAGAAGCGCGTCCTCGCGGACGTGGGTGTGGATATTTAGCGAAACCTGGCTCCCGACATCGGGCAGGCCATAGAAAGTGGACAGCGGAATCGAAGCCCGGTAGCCGACACCGTGGACATCGATTACGACACTGCCAGGGTCCTTTACGAGCAGGTTTCCAGTCAGGCGGGCGATCATGTGTGGGTTTTTCTGCCGCTGCCGGACGGGCGGGAGAGAATAGTCTCCTTCATCCTCGAACTGTGGATATGGCAGATCGCGCAGGCAAGGGCGTCCGAGGCGTCGAACGGCTCCGGGAGTTTATTCAGTTTCAGGAGGGTCTTAACCATCTGCTGTACCTGCGCCTTATCCGCGCCGCCATATCCCACCACGGCCTGCTTTATTTCTGTGGGGGTGTACTCGAAAATGGGAAGGTCGAGGTTCGCCGCCGCGAGAAGCGCGACGCCCCTTGCGTGACCAAGCTTCAGGGCGGACTGGACGTTCTTGGCGAAAAAGACGTTCTCTACCGCCACCGCGTCCGGCTTATGCCGTGCAATGACTTCTCCCAGCCCTTCGTACATTTTCTTCAGGCGGTGGGGAAAAGACAGGCGGGAAGAGGCCGTGACGCGCCCGGCTTCCACAAAAAAAATACGGTTTCCCTCTTCGTCCACGACGCCGAAACCGCTCGCAACGCTTCCAGGATCGATACCAAGGATACGCATATTACTCCCCACCCCCGTCTTTGACGGCGCCCTCTTAGGCTATTTTCTCCATCACGTCATCGGGGATGTCAAAGTTCGCGTACACGTTCTGCACGTCGTCGTTGTCTTCGAGGGCATCCATCAGGCGCACCATCTGCTCCGCCTCCTTGCCCTCGAGCTTCACGTACGTCTGGGGTATCATGGTGACTTCCGCGCTCTCAAACTTCACGCCCTTGTCCTGAAGTCCCTTCTTCACGGCCTCGAAATCCTGCGGGGCGGTTATGATCTCGTAATTGGATTCATCCGGCTCCGACTTCATATCCTCCGCGCCCGCATCGAGGGCTACGGTCATCAGCGTATCCTCGTCCGCGCCCGTCTTGTCCACGAGTATATAGCCTTTCTGCGTGAACATCCAGGAGACGCATCCCGTTTCGCCCATGCTCCCGTTGTTCTTGCTTAACACATGCCGGACCTCGGAGACGGAACGGTTCTTATTGTCCGTAAGGCATTCGATTAATAGGGCTACGCCGCCGGGGCCGTAACCCTCGTACGTTATCTCGTCGTATGACACCCCCGGGAGCTCGCCGGTGCCCTTCTGGATAGCGCGCTTGATATTGTCCTGGGGCATGTTAGCTTCCTTGGCCTTTTCAATCGCGGTGCGAAGGCGCGGGTTGCCGCCCGGGTCGCCGCCGCCAAGCTTCGCCGCCACGGTGAGTTCCTTGGTTACCTTCGTGAATATTTTGCCCCTCTTTGCGTCCGCCGCACCCTTTTTATGCTTTGTGGTAGCCCACTTTGAATGTCCCGACATCTGTCCTCCGCCTTTTATTTAACGTCCAAAAAATTTTTGGAACATACTGGTTTTTTCTTTTTTGGTTTTCTGAAGCACCCTAGCCGATGCCTTGCCCACCGAGCTTTCCGGCGGACTTTCCGGCGGCCTGTCAGGCAGGCTCTCCGGTACCGGCTCCGGAAGCTTCCTCCCCTCCTCCGGAGGCTTTGCCTGCGGCAGGCTCGGAGGCTCCTTTGGCTTAGGCGGCAATATTTCCACGGCCGTTATCGCTTCCGCGCCTTCGCCGGAAAGCTCCACGTCCAGGGATACCTTCAGCGTTACCTCTTTCATCCCGCCCTGGGTAGTGAGACGCACCGGAAGCGAAAAAGAAAGCTTCGACCCTCCCAGCGTCCTGCACTTCGGCTCATCGTAAGCCAAAAGGTCATTGGCAGCCGGAACCGGGTCGATTATCGCGTCCAGTTCCTGAATGAAATCATTTTCAGGGACATCGGCAGCCATTTCTCCGATTGGCAAATCCTCGTACTCTTCGTTTTCCCCGATTTCATCCAGTACCGGGGAAGGGAACGGTGGAAGCTCCAGCCCAGGCTCCGGTTGAAGTTCCGGTTCCAGTTCCAATTCAGGTTCCAATTCCAGTACCGGCTCCGGCTCCGGTTCAGGTTCCGGCTCAAGCTCCTGATCCGGTATGGAGATATCCGGCGCGGGAATGGACGAGTGGATTTTTATTACATCCGTCGGGGCTTCACCGGACGCTTTATCGTTCTCATTTTCCCCGCTTAACTCGTCTAAATTTATCTGGTGCCCTTCCGGGTCGTGCTTTAAACTATGGAGAATGAATTTCACCATGGCGGTAAGCGTGGGAAGCACGCCTTCGCCTTTTACGGCGGACGCCTCAAAGTATGGAAGTCCTTTGGGGTTTAAATAATCCTCCATCTCCTCGACTGTCGCGGCGCCCGGCAAATCTCTTTTGTTGTACTGGATGACTATGGGAAAATCGGCGGTATCGATGCCCATATCCGTGAGGTTCTGCTTTAAGTTCTCGAAGGACTGGACGTTCTCGTTCATCATCATCTTCTGCGAGTCCGCAACGAAGACGACGCCGTCCGTGCCTTTTAAAACCAGCTTTCTCGTGGAGTTATAGAATACCTGGCCGGGCACGGTATACAGGTGAAAGCGGGTCCTGAAGCCTTTGATTTTGCCCAGTTCCACGGGCAGGAAATCGAAGAACAGCGTCCGGTCACCCTGCGTCGAGAGAGAGATAAGCTTCCCTTTGTTATCAGGCCTTATCTTCCCGTACACGCTCTGGATGTTCGTGGTCTTTCCGGACAGACCGGGGCCGTAATATACTACCTTGGCGTTTATCTCCCTTGTCGCGTAATTTACAAGTGCCACTAAATCCTCTAAATGCTTATTAAAAAATAAAAATCGAGCCTATAGAAATAGCATGAATGACAGCACTGTGTCAATATAAATTGGCCTTTACCTGACCCTGACCACCCACGCCGGATATCCTTCGCGGGCCAGCTTATCAGCCAGTTCCATCGCTGGTTTCCTCTCCCGGAAACTCCCCGCCTGCACCCGGTTATATGTTACTCCCTTTACCTCCGCCTTCGATATCCTTACGTCCTGATAACCAAGTTCCAGCCCCATTCTCAAGTGTTCCGCGTTCTCCGGGTCCGAGAATGCCCCGACCTGCACCCTGTAAAATCCTTTTCCCGAAACGTCCCCGATTTTCACTTCTTTAATGTATGATATGTCGCGTCCTATCTCCTCTACGATTACCGGCCCGGTGTCCAGCCGGCCTATCGCCCGCGAGGCCCCGCGCGAGATGTCCAGGTCCACGTCCAATACAAACGGCCCGCGGTCGTTTACCGTCACGACGCACTCTTTCCCGGTCTTCGGGTTTTTTATTTTCAGTTTAGTTCCAAAGGGATACGTCTTGTGCGCGCAGCTCAATCCGTCCTCGTCGAATACCTCTCCGGACGCCGTGCGATGCCCTTGAAAACCCGGCCCGTACCAGGAGGCAATCGCCTCGTAAACCGTCCCGGCGGGCGGCGGCGGCCTGCCTGGTCCGGTATCAGTCAGGGGCATGCCGTTCCTGTCCATCTTCGGGAGCGGACGGTAATTTATCACTGGCGGACGGGCTTCCCTTTCCGGGGCGTGCGCGCAGGCGGAGAGGATAAGAAAACAGAGCAGGGTTATCGACAGCTTTTTGTGGAAGTCCGGCATGTACGGGATTTTATAAGGGTAAAGGGGCTAATGTCAATTCATAACTCACCCTCGCTCCCCTCCTAAATCTTAGCGGGGGATGAAGGTAAAAGTTCACAAATAAATAGAATGCGTATATTCATTATCAGGATAGGAAAAATGAGGAAAGGCCCGGATAAAATTGACTGAGTTTTCAGATACTTGCAAAATCAAAACCTGATTTTCCATCCGGCAAAAATCGGCCTGAAATATGGCGTAACTCTTTTAAATATAAGAGGAAAAATCCCTGCGGCGGCTGAAAAAACGATGTATCAAAAACCGCCCCTGGACCCCCGAAATAGGCCTGTAAGGCCGTTAAGATGGCGTAAAATCGTACCCCATGAAAAAACGGCGAATAAGTCATTTATATGTGAATAGAGGTAAATTAACGGCGGGTTGGAACGCTCGGCAGGAAGGATTATTAAGAGCAGAACTCTGCACTAATTTTTAGAGGACAGCAAGCAGAAGATGAAGGGGCCCGAAGCCCCGTATGCAGATAATGTCATATATTACAAATCTCTCTCATTTAAGTGGTTGGGGCCCAGTTTGGGTTGGCTTGACCAACTCAGATTTCACTGGTAAATTTGGCTGTGTGGACGACCAGACGGAGTTGAATCAAACTGTAATCGTCCATACCACTGTGGTCCGTTACCGTAACAAAAGAAGGAGAAAAATTATGGACAAGATGATCGTGACAGTGTTCGACGACGAGAGCAGCGCCTACGAAGGCAGCAAAGCTCTCAGGGAACTCCACGACGAAGGCAACATCACACTGTACGCCGCCGCCGTCATCGCTAAAGACTCGAAAGGCAAGGTCATCGTCAATCGACAGCCTGACCAGGGGCCGCTCGGAACTGCTCTCGGATTTGCCACGGGGAGTCTCATCGGGTTGCTCGGAGGCCCTGTCGGGCTCGCTGTCGGAGCAGTGACGGGAACTTTTATGGGTTCACTATCTGATACAGTACAGCTCGGCGTCAGCGACGATTTCTTGGATGAAGTTTCGCAGCACCTTTCGCCGGGCAAATGGGCTGTAGTCGCCGAAGTTGACGAAGTGTGGATCACTCCGTTGGACACTCGCATGGAAACCCTGGGTGGGGTCGTGTTTCGAAGCGCACGCAGTGAGTTCATTGACGCTCAAATCGAGCGGGAGATCGCAGCCGACAAAGCTGAAATCGCTGAGATGAAAGCCGAGCGCGACAAAGCCGTCGGGGAAGCCAAAGTCAAGCTTCAGGCTAAAATCGATGCCGCCCAGAAAAGGCTGCAGGCCAGACGAGTTAAGCTCGATAAGAAGATCGAAGCCATCAAGCATGAAGGGGAAGCCAAGATCAAATCGCTGAAAGAACAAGCGGCAAAGGCGAAAAGTGAGACGAAGGCAAAGCTGGAAAAGCGCCTCGTCGAGGCACTTAACAATCACGAAGCGCGCGTTGACAAGCTGAGAGACAAGCTGAGCAAGGCTGCCTAAGGGGCGAGCACACCCGCGCGCCAACAAATTAAAGGGTTGCGGCATAAAACCGCAACCCTTTTGCTTTCACTGCCAATCGACTCTAGAATCGCGGCATTAGAAATGCGCCTTTTAAATCGCTTTCAGCTTCTTCCCGGTGTGGTGCACCTCGATACCGAGTATGGTTAGCAGCACACCGAATACTATGGCATAGGTCGCTATCAGCCACAGAAGGCTGAGCGCGCCGACCGCAGGGTTCCACATCAGCAGGATAGCGAAGACTATGGAGGCGGCGCCGGCAAGGGCCAGCAATACCTCGTGCTTCATTACCTTCCTGAGCCGTATCGCGGCGACTATCTCCAGCACGCCGGTGGCCAGTGCCCAGGCGGCGATGTAGATTACGAGCACGAAGGCTGTGATGCCGGGGACAATGTAGGTAACCACCCCGACGCCTATGCTCATCAGGCCCTCGACGAGGAACAGCCACCAGTCCTCTTTCTCTTTCCGGGAGCCTATGGCCGAGATTGCCAGGAATATCCCGTTTACGAACAGGTATGCGCCGATAAAGAACACGAGGGTCGCAAGCGTGACGAGCGGCATCACGAACGCCAGCACTCCGAAGACGATCGCGACGATGCCCCTTACTACCGGCTGCCACCAGTATTTGAATAGTGTCTCAAACATAATAACCTCCACCCGCATTGGCGGGATTTAGTACCCTAACCAACTTAATTATATCACAAAAAAAGTAATAAGCAGATGCTTAAAACCATTGAATTACCTATGGCTTATAACACTGAGCAGGAAGAGTTATCAGGAGCTTGAAGGGCAAAAATAAGGGACACATCCCGTAAGTTGTGTCCCTGAATTTTCCGGATTCAATTTGAGGTCAGGCTGCTTTGCTTGGCGCTGCTTTAGCCGCCTCTTTCCTGGTGACCGTCATCTCCATCTCCTTCGATTCCTTACCCCCCTCGGGAGTGATGTACATTTCATACCCCAGGGTGTTGTCATCCAGGAACTTGGTCACGCTGCGCCAAAGCAGATGCCCTCTGACGGGGTCGTCAATGCTGCATTCCTGCGTAAGAGTCTTGCCGTCGGCACTGGCGGTACCCTCAAAATAATTGATACCGGTGCTCATATTGTCGTACCAGATAGATACAATCTTCCCGGTATGGTTGTCGTACCCGATGAGGTTGATGCCGTTGAACTTCTCCCCCATCATATCGCCGGTATATTCCTGTTGCAGGTAACGCCCTCCGAGGATCATCTTCTGCACGCAGGTGCCTGTGGTTTCCACCGGGGGCTTATCGGGGTCCATCCGCGCCTTGGTACTGGTAACCCAGCTCCCGGTCAGCTTCTCCAGCAGCTTGTGGACGGGGCCCGGAGTTGCCAGCTTCCTGTACGTTTCCATCATCGAGTCCATGTCCATCTTGCCCTCTTTTTTCTTCTCTTTATCCATCTCGAACCTCCCTGCATTTAGCGTTACTTAATACTATAAGTATACCTGAAGGTTGCCTGCGTCGCAGGCGTGAGACTGAGGAGGGCCGAGGAGGGTAATTATAAATCCGATTCCCAGATGTTGGTGCGGCAGGCTTTGCAGAACCATTTGGGGACTTCGATGGAGATGACGCATCCGGCCAGTATGCATTCGCCGCGCTTCTCCATATCGCGGTACTTCGTGTAATCGCCCGGCTTGCAGCGGTAGATAATCGGTATTATTTTCTCAGACGAGCCGCATTTGGGGCATTTGACGCGTGCCGACGTATCGTTCATTTTTCTCCTGCAATTACATTTTTAACGTCCGGAAGAATGCCAGGAAGCTTCCGGTAAACCCGAGGAACGTCCCGACGAATATTATGCCGAGCCATGCGGCGGGCGGCAGGAAGCGTATCCCGCCGTCCAGTACCGGCATGGCTTTCGAGACGGATATCCAGCGCACGGCGGCGTATAGTAGCCCCACCGAAAGCCCGGAAGCCATGAGCCCCTGAAGCGCACCTTCGGCAAGGAACGGCCCCATGATAAACGGCCTTGTCGAGCCGAGGAGCTTCATCACCTCTATCTCGCCCTGGTGCCGGAGCACCGCGAGACGGAGCGTGCTGTAGCTTATAAAAACCACCCCGACCAAAACGGCCAGACCCAAAGCAAGCCCGGCGAATTTAAATGAATCCAGCATCCTTTTCAGCCGCCCTGCCTCTTCCCGCAGATACTGCACGTCCTCCACGCCCGCCATCGTCCTCAGGGCCTTTATAAGGTCGTCCGGCGACCCCCCGCCCGCCGCCTTAAGACCTATATCGAATGAGGCCGGGAGCGGGTTCATCCCGATGCTCTTGATAAGCGGCGTCTCATCAGCCGCGGTATCCGAAAACTCCTTCAGGGCCTTATCCTTCGAGGTAAACGCGACGGATGCTACCAGCGGGTCGGCATTAAGGCGTTTATTGATGGCGTCCATCTGGGCCGCTGTAATCCCGTCGGACAGATAGACAGTTAAAGGGAACTTCTCGTTGACAGAGGACAAGGCGCCTTGTAAATTCAAAAACAGGGTGAGGTATGCCCCCAGGAACCCTAACGCGACAGCCAGCGTCACGGCGGTGAAGAAGCTGGTTATCTTGCTCTCCCAGAGGTTTTTCAGCGCGGTAGTTAAAAAATATTTCATGGGCCGGATTATAGCTGAAATGTAATTATTTTAAAAGAAGGAGTTTTAAAGGCTGTGAATTAAATACACCAGCAGGAACATCCCGATGGCAAGAAGCGCGAGCGCGGTCATTAATGTCAGAATAGGGGACGGGAGGAAGGTTCCCTCGTCTATCTCTTTTTCGATCTTCCTGTACCGGATAAACGACAGGAAGCCGATTGCCGCGCCCATAGCCACCAGCAAGACTCCGAAGACGGAGGAATATCCGGGCCCGGGTATTTTCTTGGGAAAGGAGGACGGGACGCCCGGAACGGTTTTCATGAGGAAATATTCCGCTTCCTTTACGAACAGCGCGAACTTCTCAACCACGAACCCGAACGCCATTAACGCGATGCTCGTCCTTATCCACGCAAGGAACGTCCTCTCGTTCGCCAAGTGGACCCTTCGGTTACCCGGCTTTTTTGCCTCCGGAACTTCCGCTTTCTCTTCCACCGCCTTCGCCTCCTCGTTGATTTTTTATTCTCCTCAATCTGCTTTAATTTAAATTATAACCCTTTTGCCCATGATATAATAGTTTATGAAAGTATACGCGTATTTAGCTGATTTTATTATATTTATCCACCTGCTCTGGATACTGTTCCTGATATTCGGCTCGCTATGGGGAGTGCGCAACAAGGCTGTTAAGGTGGTGCATATCCTCGGCCTAATCTCGGCCTTTATCGTAAACCTTTTCGATTTATACTGCCCCTTAACCCGTCTTGAGACATGGCTGCAATACAGATATTCGCCTTCCGGGGCGTATGCGGGCTCGTTCATCGCGCACTACATGGAAAAGATAATATATATCGACCTGCCCGATTACGCGATATTCCTGCTCACCGCCGCCCTTTGCGCGTTCAATGCGTGGGTGTACTTACGCCGTTTTATCTCCCCAGTCGCTCACGCCTGACGAAGCTCTCCACCCACTTGTCCTCCGGGCGGTAGCGCTCGTCTATCATCCGGTCGAAAACAACGGGGTCTATGGGGAACTGGGACATGGTCTTGACGACCAGGCCCTGCGGCGTCTCTTCGAGAACGTCCCCGGAATAAAATTCTTTCCACGCCATCAAATATCCCTCGTACAGCTCGTCCGGCGTCATGAGCGCGGGCTTGAAAACAACGTTCGTGGTGGTGTAGCGGGAGAGGTCGCGGTCTATAATCCTGCCCTGGGCCTCGAACTTCTCATGCAGGCGCGTACTCGGATATGGGGTAAGGATAAGAAATTCGCACTCCTCTATGCCGGTCTTTTTGGCGAAATCCACCGTCCTCTCGAATACTCCCTTATCGTCGTAGTCATACCCGAACACGAACGATGCGATGAGTTTTATCCCCGCGTCGTGGAACCTCTTTATATTGTCCAGATGTTTCTCCGCCGTGGTAAACCCGGCACGTTTCTCGCCGAACGAGGCCGCCATCCACGGACCGACGTCTACGTACAGAAGCCAGCAGCCGGATTTCACCAGCCTGTCCACGTAGTCCTTGTCCTGCGCGGCGGCAAGCGGGGCAAGCCCCGTCCATTTCTTTCCCATCCCCGCCATGCCGTCGAACAGTTCATACGTCCGGCGCTTTGCCAGGTGGAAATTATCGTCCACGAAGAAAATGTACTCGTCCATCTTCTCCAACTCCGCCAGCGCCTCTTTTATGGGCCTGCCCCGGTAGGACGTGCCGTAGATACCGGGCACGGAGCAGAACTCGCAGTTCACCGGGCAGCCGCGCGACACCTGCATGGACTGCATGGGTATATATCCCTTCCCCGCCAGCAGGTCGCGCCGTGGCCAGGCGACGTTCTCCATCTTGGGCCGTTCGATACATTTATACAGCTTCTTCATGGAGCCGGAGATGAAATCCTGGACGAGGTTCTCCCACGTCCCCTCGGCCTCGCCCACCACCACCGCGTCCGCATGCAGGGCCGACTCTTCCGGCATGAGAGACGGGTGGATGCCTCCCAGGACGACCGGGATATTCTTCTCGCGGAATTTATCGGCTATGTCGTAGGCGCGCCTTGCCTGGCATGTCATCGCGGATATAGCCACCATGTCCGCAGGCTCGTCGAAATCAATCTGCTCTATCCGCTCGTCCGTGAAGGATAGCTCGATCTCAGGCGGAGTCAGCCCCGCGACGGTTATCAGCCCGAGTGTGTGGATGTACCGGCGATACTTTAAAGGGAAGTTGCCCCATTCGGGGTATATCAGTTTTATTTTCATTTCCAGAACCTCGTATAGCAGTACCATTGGTCATAGTACTGGCCGATATATTTCTCGAATACCGCCGCCACTTTCTTCAAATTTTCCTCGATGTCCTTTTCCCGGTCGCCAGTCGTCTGTGCGTAAATCGGCTTTTCCACTATTATCCTGTACCGGGCGTCCTTGTCCATGAGGATGAACGACGGCAGTATTGGCGCGCCGGAGAGCATCGCGAGCAGCACCGGCCCGCGCGGGAAATACGCCTCCGCGTCGAAAAATTTTACTTTCACGCCGCTGTCGTGGAAGAGCTTATCGCCCTGCATGGCGACCAGCTCGCCCCTCTGGAGCGCCCGGAGCATTTCAAGCGGGGATATCTTGTCCGGGTCCAGCCGGATTTCCTTCACGCCCCGCATCAGGCGCTTCCTGGTCCTCTCCCGCTCTACCGTTTCGTGGCCGTCCGGAAAATAAACTATGTTCACCGGATGCCCCAGTTTGGAGAGGACTATGCCGCCCATCTCCCAGTTGCCCAGGTGGGCGGTCAACAGTATCGCACCCTTCCCGCGGGAGACGGCGTCTTTTACGTGCTCATATCCCTCGGCGTGAGAGAGGATGCTGTCTAGCTCCTGCTCCCGCCTGTCGTTCATCCGGAAAAGGTCCACCAGGTAATAACCGTAGTTCACGCACATGCGGAACGATGCGGTGAAGAGGCGCCAATTGGAGACGTCTTTTCCCAGTATGTGCTTTAAGTTATCCTGATAGTTATGCCGCCTCGTGACGAAGAACGGGTAATATGCAGAGGTTACGACCCAGGAGAACGCCCTCAACAGCCACAGCGGCCAGTTCCGTATGGCCCAGAAGAACACCGGCATGAGCGTTGTGGCGACGAAATGGTAGGGCAGGGTTTCCTGGCGGCCCTTCTTTAACTTCCGGACATCTTGAAAAGCCATACGGAATAATAACTAAATAGGAGAAGAGATTCAAGGCTTTTTGTTGACAAGCGCGGCGGATTCATTTTTAATAATCATCGGAGGTGTTTATGCAATTCTTCAGATGCCAGATATGCGGAGACGTTTACATAGGGAATATGGCCCCGTCCAACTGCCCGTACTGCGGCGCGAAGGCCAAATACCTGGTGCCGCCCGAGCAATGGGTCGATGAAAACCTTACCATAACCGCCCTTTCGGACGTTTCCCGGAGAAACCTTGAGAGGGCGCTCCAGCTCGAAGTGGACAATACCCCTTTCTACCGCGACGCCTCCGCAAAGGCATCGACCATGAAGCTCCAGGGAATTTTCAAGGGGCTGGCGAAGATTGAGAACGAACATGCGACCATCGTAAGGAAAATCCTCAAATGCGAATTCCCGCCGCCGGTCCCCGCGCGCTCCACCGCGACAGACGACGACGCCGAAAACCTCCGGGTTGCGCATGAGAGGGAGATAGAGGCGTCGAAATTTTACGCGCGTTCTTCCGTGGAGGCAAACGAGCCGCGTGTAAAGAAGGTGTTCCTCGCGCTCGCGGAGATAGAGGCGGACCATATAAAATTAGAGCGGGAGTTGATGTCATAACGCCCCCCCTGCCCCCCTCTTAACTTAAGAGGGGGGTGAAGGTAGGGAAATTTATCATGCTAAGCGAGTGAATCTCCCTTATGAAACTATCCTGCTTCAAAGCCTATGACGTCCGGGGCAAGGTCCCGGAAGAGCTTGACGAACTGCTGGCATACCACATTGGCCGGGCGCTGGCCCAGGTGCTGAATCCGGGGGCCGTGGTGGTCGGGCGGGACGTGCGGCTCTCAAGCCCGGAGCTGGCGGAATCTCTCTCCCGGGGGCTTATGGACTCCGGTATGGACGTGCTGGATATCGGGCTGTGCGGGACGGAGCAGGTCTATTTCTCCACCGCCCACCTTGGCGCGTCCGGCGGCGTGATGGTCACCGCGAGCCACAACCCCAAGGGCTATAACGGGATGAAGTTCGTCCGCGAGCAGTCGAAGCCCATCAGCGGAGACACCGGGCTTAAAGAAATTGAGACGCTCGCCGCGGACGGAAAGTTCGGGGATGCGGCGCGCCGCGGCGAGATGAAAACCGTTGACACCTCCGAAGCATATATAAGCCACCTTTTATCATACATCGAGCCTTTCTCCCTCCCGCCTTTCAAGGTCCTGGTAAATCCCGGCAACGGATGTGCAGGCCCGGTAATCGACATGCTGGAGAGGCGGCTTCAAGTTCCTCCTCTCCCGTCGTCCCTCACGCTCGGGCGGGGAATACAATTTGTAAAGATATTCCGCGAGCCGGACGGTAATTTCCCGCACGGCATCCCGAACCCGCTTTTGCCTGAAAACCGTGCCGCGACGGCAAGAGCGGTAATTGAATCCGGCGCGGATATCGGAGTGGCTTGGGACGGGGACTTCGACCGCTGTTTTCTGTTTGACGAGAATGGCAAATTCGTCGAGGGATATTATATCGTGGGACTGTTAGCGGAGGCGATGCTGGCAAAGCACCCGGGCGCTAAAATAATCCACGACCCGCGCCTGACATGGAACACTCGTGACATCGTGAAAAAAGCCGGTGGGATTCCAATCATGAGCAAGACGGGCCATGCGTTCATCAAGGAGCGGATGCGCGCCGAGGACGCGGTATACGGCGGCGAGATGTCCGCCCATCATTATTTCAGGGATTTCGCGTACTGCGACAGCGGGATGATACCGTGGTTACTGGTGCTTGAGCAGATGGCGAAAAAGGGTAAAACCCTTTCCGAGCTAATCAAAGAGCGGGAGAAATTATATCCCGTTAGCGGAGAGATTAACCGCGGGATAGCCGACCCGGCGGCGGCGCTGAAGAAAGTGGAAGAGCATTACGCCCCCGGCGCGGTTTCCATCGACCATACCGACGGCGTCAGCATCGAGTTCCCCGACTGGCGCTTCAACCTCCGCATGTCCAATACCGAGCCGCTGGTACGGCTGAACGTCGAGGCGCGGGAGGATAGAAATTTGATGGAGCAGAAGACAAAGGAACTGCTTCAATTTTTAGACAATATTTAATCCCAATAACTTTTGCCTCTTTTTAAGATCATCTTTATTTTATTTCCATTTTTTAAAGTTAACGTTCCGGTCAATTCTGTTTCTGATATTTTCCCGACAAAATCTCCCGCATAAAGAGAATTTTCTGGTATCGAAAATTTAATCTCGTTACCCGTAACTTGTATAGGTTTAATAAGAATTAACCTATCCGGTGCCCCTTCAGAAGCTTGAAATGTTCCTTCATATCCATCTCTGCCAACAACTATTCGTATTTCATTACCAAGAAGGTCGCCCCCTTCCTCGTTATAATATAAATCCGAAAATGTACCCGTTATCTTAACTTTTTGTTCAGCATTAACAATACTCGTTGACAATATCAGGATAGCCATAGAAATGATAATTAATCGAATCATTTTACCTCTTTCGATGAAATTAAAATTTTTTATAGCACCGCGCTCATAAGCCGCGCAGTATTTTCCAGGAACCTCTCAAGGCGCGCGCGCATCTTGTAGCGCTTCATGCTTAGCGGCATCGAATCTTCCAGGTCTTCGAAGAAGTGTTCGTCCAGGTGCTCCGCGACGGCCTTCGAGTAGCAGACCGCGCAGACCTCGAAGTTCAGCCTGAAGCTCCGGATGTCCATGTTCGCCGTCCCGACGATGCCAAGCTCGCCGTCCGCGCTAACGGTCTTTGAATGTATAAAGCCCTTTTTATACTGGTATATCTTGCAGCCGACCTCCAGAAGCTCCTTGAAATACGACATGCTTGCGTACTTGATGATCTTCCGGTCGAAGTTCATCGGGACGAGTAACCGCACGTCCACGCCCCGGAGCGCCGCCGCGATAAGCGCCGTCTGCACGGACTCGTCCGGGATGAAATACGGAGTCGTGATATACAGGTTTTTCTGCGCGGACGTGATGGCCGTGAAATAGAGCTTCGCCACCTGGTCTATCTGCCTGTCCGGGCCTGACGGCACGACCTGGACTATCTCGCCCTGCGCGTCGTCCGGCCAGTCCTTCACCAGGTAATCGGCCCCGAGCATCTCGCTAGTTACGTAGAACCAGTCTTCCGCGAATATGAGCTGGAGATGGCTTGCCGCCGGGCCGGTGATTTTTATGTTCGAGTCCCGCCAGTACCCCAGGAGCGGGTCGCGGCCCAGGTACTCGTCCCCGATATTTATCCCGCCTGTGTACGCGGTCTTTCCGTCCACGACCAATATTTTTCGGTGGTTCCGGAAGTTCGCGTACGCTCCCCGGAAACGCGAGAAATGCACCGGCCTGTACTCCCGCACCTGGCCGCCAGCCTTTATCAAAGGCTCGAAGAACTTTAGCTTCATGGACCAGGAGCCGATGTCGTCGTACATAAGCCGGACCTCCACGCCGGCCTTTGCCCGCTCTGTCAGCATATCCCGGAACTTTATCCCCGTCTCGTCCGGGCGGAATATATAGTACATGGCGTGGATATATTTTTCCGCCTTCGCCATCGCTTCAAATATATCGGGATAGGATTCCTTCGCGTCGCTCTGCACCTCTACTAAGTTCCCGGTGGTCGGGGGCGGGCCGGGGAAGTTGTAGGCGAGGCGCATCAGGCCCTGGTGCCGCCTGATTATCGCGGTAAGGGATTTGCTGAAGGTCTTGTCGAACTTCAGCTTTTGTCTGACGTCGCCGAAGGCCTGGCTTATCGCCTGGAGGAGACGGATGCGCATGTTAACCTTGCGTCTTCCGAAGACGAAATATGCGCCCAGCCCTATGAACGGAAGGAGCACCATCGCGAGCAGCCATGCCATTGTGGCGGCTGGGCTCTGGTGCTCATAGATGATGAAAACGCAGGACAGGATTATACCCGCGGCCAGGACGGACAGGATGAGGAGTGTCAACATTCTTTTTTGTAACTAAAAACCAGGCGAATGTCAATCTATTATAAAGCTCGTCTCTTTTGCCGCCCCGCTCGCGCCGGACTTTATTGTTACCCTCATCCTG
Source organism: Nitrospirota bacterium (assembly GCA_049801375.1). Classification (GTDB taxonomy): domain Bacteria; phylum Nitrospirota; class JACRHJ01; order JACRHJ01; family JACRHJ01; genus JBARKJ01. The sequence continues at coordinate 130,898 of JBARKJ010000042.1, forward strand.
TATGTTCCCCTGCCTGCCGTTGTCGGAAATACGACGGGCACGCGCGAGATATAAGTCCCTCCGCCGCGCTTGATTTCGGTACGGGGGCTTCCAAGGACTTTTCCGGAACGCATAAACTCCCGAAGTTCCACCACGTCCACCTTCGTTCCCGGTTTGCCCAGGACCGTATACGTTGCGATTATTTCCGCCCTCCCGCCCGGCGGCACCCTCCTGGGAGAAATCTTTATCTCGTACAGATGTATGAATACCGGGGCATTTTCCTTGTACACGTACCGGGCGCGGCTTGCCGCATCAGTCTCCGCCTCGGTCTGCTCGGATACGCACTTACCGACCCCGGACCCGGCAAGACATCCGCACATCGCGCCCGGAGCGGCCTTGACCCCGGCGTTTTTTTCGGTGCTGTGGGCCGAAGCGCAAGCTATTAAAATCAGAAATAACGATGCGGAAAGGAGAAGAGCGAGTTTCTTCAGCATCCGGGCCTCCTTTTTTTGACTGCTTACGGGGCTTAAAATTGCGGAATCGCCTTTTTCAGGTCCTGGGACTGCCCAGTCCCCCCGCCGACCGCGCCGGATAGGTCCTCTTTTATCTTCTTGACTGAGTTAAGGTTTTTCTGGAGTTCGTCTACGTTCTTCTGCATTTGAACAACTGCCGTGCCCAGATTTTTTACACTTTCAACCGTCTGGCCGACGCCCCCGAGTTCTATTGCCATGGCCTTTTTGGTCTGAACGCTCCCCGTTACATACCCTGCGGCGAAAACAACCAGGAACATAAGAACCAGCGCCAGCTTTTTCATTTTTCCCCCCTTAAAAAAAATTCATCCTGATATTGAATTTATCAGCGGAACCCCCTTTCGTCAAACTCCCCCTTATACTATTGACGCGGCTGGTTTATTCAGTGTAAGATTTAAGGCTATGCATAAAATAACATTCCAGCCGAACGGCAGGACCGTGGAGGCTAAGGAGGGCCAGTCCATCCTCCAGACCGCAGGCTCCCACGGCATCCACATAAATGCCACGTGCGGCGGCAAGGGCAACTGCGGCAAGTGCCGGGTAATCCTGAAGGAAGGCAGGGTCCAATCCAAAGAGAGCGGTTTCCTGACCGAAAAAGAACACTCCCAGGGCGTGCGTCTTGCCTGCCGGAGTTATCCGGAGACGGACCTGGTAGTGGAAATCCCCCTCTCCTCTCAGATGCGGCGCGGGAGCAAGATAGCCGCCGGCTCGAAAATCGAAGAGATGCAGAAGTCGGTCCACAGGACGTGTGAAGGCGAATTCAAACCCATAACGAAAAAGATATTCTTAAAACTCCCGCCGCCGAATCTGGACGACAATATCTCGGATACCGAGCGGATAAAGCGCGAACTCCTGAAGCGGGGTCACGCGGCGGCGGAGATAAGGTTCAACCTCCATATATTAAGGAAGATGGGGGCCGCCCTGCGCGCGAAGAAATGGACGGTGACGCTGACGATTCTTACGATGGGCAACGTTATCGAGGTGATGGACGTGCAGCCGGGAGACACGGTAAAACCGCGTTACGGCGCCGCCGTGGACATCGGCACAACATCACTTGTCGTCTATCTGGTGAACATCCATACCGGCAAAATCGAAGATATCGCGTCGTCTTATAACCCGCAGGTCCGCTGCGGAGAGGACGTAATCTCCCGGATGATATACGCTTCCGAGAAGAACGGCCTGGACGAGCTGCAAAAGCTCGCCGTCGGCGCCGTGAACGATCTACTGATTTCCATGGCGAACAAAAGGGGAATCGAACCTGATTGCATAGATACGATAATCGTCTCCGGCAACACGTCTATGACACACCTGTTCTATGGCATTGATCCTTCCCATATTCGTGAAGAACCGTATATCCCCACGGCGACCTTTTTCCCGATGATGCGCACGCACGCGCTGGGGCTTGGGATAAACGACTTCGGCGTCATTTACGCCATGCCGTGCGTAGCCTCTTACGTCGGGGGCGACATCACCTCCGGGATACTCGCATCCAAATTGTACAAAAAACCGGAGCTTACCCTTTTCATAGACATCGGCACGAACGGCGAGATAGTCCTCGGTAACTCGGACTGGATGGTTACCGCCGCGTGCTCCGCCGGGCCCGCGTTCGAGGGCGGAGGGGTGAAGTTCGGGATGCGGGCGATGAACGGCGCTATCGAGAAAGTTTCGATAGACCCGGCCACGTTCGAGGTAAAAGTCGCCGTAATCGGACACTGCCCGCCGTTAGGGAGCTGCTCCCCTATCGGCATCTGCGGCTCCGGTATGATCGACGCCGTGGCGGAGATGTTCCTGACCGGCGTAATCGACCAGCGCGGGAAGATAAACCTTGACGCAAAAAGCGACAGGGTGAGGGTCGGCGAGGACGGCCCCGAGTTCGTGCTCATCCGTGCCGGGGAATCCGGCTCCGGCAAGGACATCTCCCTCACCGAACCCGACATAGACAATATCGTCCGGACCAAGGGAGCAATCTACGCCGGTTTCTCCACCCTGCTTAAAGAAGTCGGCTACACCTTCGCGGACGTGGAAAAGGTATATATCGCGGGCGGGTTCGGGAATTATCTGGATGTCGAGCGTGCCATAACTATCGGCCTTTTGCCGGACATGCCGCTCGGCAGGTTCGAGTTCCTGGGCAATACGTCCATAATGGGCGCGTACATGGCGCTTCTGTCTAAGACGCTTCGGAAGGACGTGGAAGACATAGCCCGGAAGATGACGTACCTGGAGCTGTCGGTATCCCGGTCGTTCATGGACGAGTACGTATCGTCGCTTTTCCTCCCCCACACTCACGCGGACCAGTTCCCCACGGTCCGCAGGCTGATGGAATCCGTAAAGAAATAATAAAAATTATTATTTACGTTCAACGATAATTTTTCTCCGAGAACACTCCCCCCTCTAAAAAATATTGCCCCAGCCTTTCGTTTTTGATATAGTTCGTATACGAACTATTTGTATTCAACTGAATAACCGGAAAATGACCGCGGACATCAAATACCCCAAATACGATATCGAGCAGAATGTCGGTTTTCTCCTGGCGAAGGCGTACCAGCGGGGATTTGCCATGTTCCGCGACAGGCTCCAGGGCTACGGCATTACCCCGCCGCAGTTTTCGCTACTGGCGTTCCTGTGGAAACAGGACGGGCTGTCCCAGGCGGAGCTGTCGGAAAAGAGCCAGATAGACCGGGCGACCATGGTGGGCCTGGTGGACCGCATGGAGGACGAGGGGCTGGTAAAGCGCGAGAAACACGCCTCGGACCGGCGCGCATGGCGCATCTGCCTCACTGAGAAGGGCAGGGCGCTCGAAGACGAGCTGTGTTCCATCGCTACCGAGGTGACTGGGCGTCTTACCTCGAAACTCGGCGAGCGCGAGGTCCGGGAACTTAAAAAAATACTTTCAAAGATCAGGCGTTGACGGAGGGCAGGATGTCGGAAGAACCTAAAAGCGAAGTCCCGGCGAAAAAATCGGGCAACGGGAACAAGAAAAGGCGTGCGGCCATAATACTGCTGGTGTTGATCGTCATAGGCGGCTTCATCGGCATCAGGGTATACGCCCTTTCCAAAATCCATGTGAACACCGACGACGCCTTCATTGACGCGCACGTTTACCAGGTCTCGGCGCGGGTATCTGGATATGTGAAGCGGGTAAACGTGGACGATAACCAGAGTGTGAAAAAGGGGGACGTGCTGGTCGGACTTGACACTTCCGATTATATCACGTCGGTCAATAATGCCAGCGCGTCACTTGACCTTGCGAAAAACGAAACTCACGGGGACGTGGCGAACGTCGGCTCCGCCGAGGCCGCGGTAAACCTGGCGAAGTCCCGGCTGGACCTGGCGGCGAAGAACGATGCGCGCGGGGAAACACTGTTTAAAAAAGGGATCATCGCGAGGCAGGACCTGGACACCCTGACGACGGATAAAAAAGTCGCCGCTTCGGCGCTGAAAGACGTCGAAGACGCCCGGAAGAAAGCCGCCGCTAACGCCGGTTTCCTTGTACCGGGCGGCGACAAGGCAAAGATAGCGCAGAAGGAGGCCCAGCTTGCGCAGGCGAAACTGAATCTGGGCTACACATCTATTGTCTCTCCCGCGGACGGCTATGTCACGAACAAATCTGTCGAACCGGGCAATAACGTACAGCCGGGGCAGGCGCTCCTGGCCGTCGTGGAGCTGAATAATACCTGGGTGACCGCAAACTATAAAGAGAACCAGCTCACGTACGTACGTCCGGGCCAGCAGGTGGAATTTGCCGTCGATACCTACCCGAATATGAAGTTCCGGGGTAAGGTCGACAGCATAATGGCCGGCACCGGGGCGGCTTTTTCACTCCTCCCGCCGGAGAACGCCACAGGCAACTACGTTAAAATCGTCCAGAGGATACCAGTGAAAATCCTTATAGACCAGACGAGCGACCCGAAGCATCTCCTCAGGGTCGGCATGAGCGTAGAGCCTACGATTAGCACCGGAAAGTCCATTATGCAAGTCCTGCGGGACGCGGTCGGCATTTAGAAGCCGTCCCCCTCACCCACAAAACGAGCCAGTTTAAACTATTTGCGATGGCTGAGCAGAAAAAAGTAAACAAGTGGCTTATCACCTTCGCGGTGATGCTCCCCACGCTGATGGAGATCATCGACACCTCCGTCGCCAACGTGGCCCTGCCTCATATGCAGGGAAGTTTCAGCGCGGGGGCGGACGAGATAACGTGGGTACTCACCAGCTATCTCGTCAGCAATGCGGTGGTCCTCCCGATGACCGGCTGGCTGGGCGGCCTCTTCGGAAGGAAAAGGTTCCTGATCTCCTGCATAACGCTTTTCACCATCGCGTCTTTCCTTTGCGGCGCGGCCCCGAACCTCGGCATGTTAATATTCTTCCGCGTGCTCCAGGGCGCGGCGGGCGGGGCGCTTCAGCCGATGAGCCAGGCGATAATGCTGGAGACGTTCCCGGTAGTGGAGCGGGGAATAGCCATGGCCATATACGGCGTGGGCGCCATGTTCGGCCCAATCATCGGCCCGGCGCTCGGGGGCTGGATAACGGACAACATAAGCTGGCGCTGGATATTCTACATCAATATCCCGACAGGCGTCATCGCGGTAATCATGGCGAAGTTATTCGTGTTCGACCCGTCGTACATAAAGAAGAAAGTCGCGAACATCGACTACATCGGCCTCGGTCTTTTAGTGGTGGGCATGGGGGCGCTCCAGGTGGTGCTGGACAAGGGCCAGAGGGAGGACTGGTTCAGTTCGCCGTTCATCGTCATCTTTTCGGCCACGGCTATTCTTGCGCTTATCTTCCTCATATATTACGAGCTGCACCACGACCATCCGATCCTCCATTTGAGGCTGTTTAAGGATAAGTCCTTCGCGGCCGGAAACTTCCTGATGTTCATGTTCGGTTTCTGCCTGTACAGCACCATTACGCTCATCGCGCTTCTGCTGCAGACGCTGATGGGTTACGACGCTACGCTGGCCGGGATGGTGCTTGCGCCGGGCGGTATCGCGACTCTCCTCATGATGCCTGTAGTGGGCATGGCGCTGAAGAAATATGACGGGAGGAAACTGGTTTTTTTAGGCCTGATTATCGGCTCGGTCGCGCTTTACCATATGAGCCGGTTCACCCTTGACGCGTCCTTCTGGACCTTCGTATGGCCGCGCGTCACGCTCGGCGTGGGTCTCGCCATGATATTCGTGCCGCTTAACACCCTCACCTTCGCGTCCATCCCGAAAGAAGAGATGGGGAACGCGACAGGTTTTTTTAACCTGCTTCGGAATACGGGCGGAGGCATCGGCATAGGCATTTCGGCCACGATCCTGCAGAGGTATTCGCAGTTCTACCAGAACGTGCTGGCGACTCACGTGAACCCTTACAACCCTGTATTCCAGCGGCATTTCGGCCAGATGAAGGCGGGTCTTATAGCGAAGGGCATAGAGCCGACGGCCGCGGGACATAAGTCGCTGGCCCTGCTTTACGCGCAAGTCCAGAGGCAGGCGGGGATGCTTGCATATAACCGCGTATTTTTCATATTATGCATCGCGTTCGTTTCAGTAATCCCGTTCCTGCTTTTCCTGAGACGCGTGAAGGGACAGGGTCCGGCGGCGGGAATGCATTAAGCCTTTCCAGCGACTTATTCAATTTTCTTTATTGATTTAATCTGCAGGACCGTATATTTCCCGCGCTCGACTCCGGTCTTATCTTTCAGCGTCCCGGTCACAACTGCCCGCTCTCCTTTATACTGCTGCATATTCGTGTCGCCGGGGTCCAGCTCTATCTGCTTGAATATCCTCCCGCCCACCGCCGTCTCGAAATCCAGGACCAGCGCCCAGCCGGTCGTCTCTCCGCCGATGGCCATCACCTGCCGTACCGTGCCGGAAAGTTGCAGTTCTTCCGGAGTGCCGTCCGCGAAAGCGACAGACGCAAAAAGTGCAATACACATAAACGTAATCAAATATTTCATTGCAGCACCGCCTCCAGGGCCTCGTCGGCCTGCTCTACGCCAATAAGCTCTATCCCCTTCACCTTGTGCATCTTCGAGAGGTTCGCCGCGGGCAGGACGCACCGCTCAAACCCCAGCTTCGCCGCCTCGTATGCGCGCATCTCCGCCTGGGCTATCGCGCGCACTTCTCCGCCCAGGCCCACCTCGCCCATCACCACGGTCCGCGCGGATACCGGCACGTCCTTGAACGCCGACGCCACAGCCGCCATCAGCCCAAGGTCCACGGACGGCTCGTCCACCTTCAGGCCGCCGACCACGTTCACGTACACGTCCTGTCCCATCAGGTGCAGGCCGACACGCTTTTCCAGCACCGCAAGGAGAAGCGTGAAGCGCCCGAAGTCTACGCCGATTGCCGTGCGGCGGGGGTTGCCGAAAGTCGTGGGCGTAACAAGCGCCTGAAGCTCCGCCATGATGGGCCGCGTCCCCTCCACCGTGGACACCACGACAGAGCCGGTCACGTCGCTTCGTCTCTCCGCCAGGAAAATCTCCGAGGGGTTCTTCACCTCTTTCAGGCCCGCGCCCTTCATCTCGAACACGCCTATTTCGTTGGTCGAGCCGAAGCGGTTTTTAACCGCCCTGAGTATCCGGAACGCATGGCCCCGGTCTCCTTCAAAGTATAGCACCGTGTCCACCATATGCTCCAGCACGCGCGGCCCGGCGATGGAGCCGTCCTTTGTCACGTGCCCGACGATGAACACCGGCGTCCCCGTCTTTTTTGCGAACGCGACGAGTTGCCCCGCGCCCTCGCGCACCTGTGAAATGCTGCCCGGCGCGGACGAGATGCTTGCCGTGTAAAGCGTCTGGACGGAGTCCACGACGAATGCGTCCGGCTTCACGTCCGATGCGTGGCGCAAAATGTCCTCAAGGTTGTTCTCCGCAAGGACGTACAGCCCGTCCGAGCTGCAACCGAGCCTCTCGCCCCGGAGTTTTATCTGACGCGGGGACTCCTCGCCGGAGCAGTACAGCACGCGCTTCCCGCGCCTCGCAAGCTCGTCCATCGCCTGGAGCATGAGCGTCGATTTCCCGATGCCGGGGTCGCCTCCGACCAGCACGACGGAGCCTTTCACGATGCCGCCGCCAAGCACGCGGTCAAGCTCTCCGATGCCGATGGAATCCCGGTGCTCGCCCTCGCTAAGTATCTCTCCGATTGGCGTCGGGCGGCCCTTCGCAGTGTCGATATACTGCGCCGCTATCCCGCGCTGTGGCGGGGCTTCACGCTCCTCGACCATCGTGTTCCATCCGCCGCACTCCGGGCACTTCCCCATCCATTTCGGGGACATCGACCCGCAAGCCTGACACGCGAAAAATGTTTTTTCTTTAGGCATTGCCTATTGCTCTTTTCTTTAGTTTGTCATTCTGAGCGTAGCGAAGAATCCGCCTTTTTATTGTGGCCGCCTATCTGACTTCTTAATTATTATTTCTCCCTGCTCTTCCATCATATCGGCCAAATTTATCATTTTTGTGAATTCTGTAGGATATGATTTTGTCATGCCGATTTCTTTACAGAATTCCTTAGCATTCACTCCTCTTAACTCATTGGCATGAATTAAGATTTGATAATGGAACATTACAGTTTTTTCCCATATTCAGCCGCATGTATTGCTGCCTTAATTTTTTTGATATCCATTTTTAATCTCCCTTCATTAAAATTATAGGTCTTTTAAATCCCCAAATGCGGATTCTTCGCTTCGCTCAGAATGACAATGAGGAATATTCTCTCCCTACCCGCTTGCTCACACTAAAATAGCACTGCCTTTAAGCCTCCCTCACCCCCTGCCCCTCTCCCATTGGTAGAGGGGTCAAGGAAGAAGGTTTATTATATCAATAAGCACTTTCTCCGGATTAAGAACAACCTCTTTGGAAGGAACATGAAGAATCCTGAGCCCTCGTAAGGTTAATTCCTCGTCCCGCGCTTTGTCGTATTCCTTCTGGTCTTCTACTGAATGATATTTCCCGTCCAGCTCGACCACAAGAGATGCTTCATGACAGTAAAAATCGGCAATATACCGTCCAATAGGATGCTGCCGACGAAACTTATACCCTTTAATTTGCCTGTCTCTTATGCAATGCCACAGAAAATTTTCCGTCATTGTCGGCTTTTGTCTGAATTCCCTCGCCAGGTCAAGTATGTATTTTGGTATTTGGTCTGTCTTTTCCATATAAATAATTTGGCATTTTTCCTTAACCCCTCGCCCTCTGGGAGAGGGGCAGGGGGTGAGGGCATTACCTATACTCTCTCCCTACCCTCTTGCTCACATTGCATAGCACCTCGTACGAAATCGTATCGAGAAGCCCGGCGACTTCTTCGGCGGTGATTTGTTCCTCGCCTTGTTGGCCGATGATTACCGCATCGTCGTAGACCTTCGCGTTGGGGACTTCGCTCACGTCCACCATTATCATGTCCATGCAGACGGTGCCGACGATGGGACAGCGTTTCCCGCCGATGAGCACGCTCCCGCGGTTGCTCAGTTTGCGGTTAAGCCCGTCCGCGTACCCGATGGGGAGAGTGGCGATCAGGCTTTCCTTTTTCGTGTAGAACGTCCGGCCGTAGCTTATCGGCGTATCCGGCCCGACTTTTTTTATGTGCATTATTTTCGTCTTCAGGCTCATCACGGGCTTAAGGTCTACTTTGCCGCGCATCTCCTCGGACGGATAACAGCCGTAGAGCATTATGCCGGGGCGCACCATGTTGAAACGCGCGGCTGCGAAATCTATCACGGCGGCGCTGCCCGAAGCGTGCAGGAGCGGTATCTCGACCCCCTCTTCCCGGAGGCGCTCCACGACCATCCTGAACCGCGCCACCTGCATCTCGGCGTAGGATTTATCAGGCCCGGAGACGTCCGAGAGGTGCGTCATAAGACCCTCTACCTTCAGTCCCGGCAGCCTGGATATGAGCAGGACGAAATCCACCGAGTCCTCCGGCATGACCCCGACGCGGCTCATCCCCGTATCGATTTTCACGTGCACGGGCAAAATTTGTGATACACGGGAGGCCGCTTGCGAGAACGTTTCCGCCTGGGCACAAGTATATATTGCGGGCGTTAAACGGTGCCGAATCAGGTCGTCCACCTGGTGCTCGAACACCCCGCCCAGGACGAGAATTTCTGAATTTATTCCGGCACTTCGAAGCTCAGAACCCTCCTCGACAAGCGCCACTCCAAGCATGTCCACGCCCTCGGCAACCAGCCGCTTCGCGCACTCGACCGCGCCGTGCCCGTATGCATCCGCCTTCACAATTCCCAATATTTTCCGGCCACTTACGCACCGGCGCACCTCGCCCAGGTTATGCGCCAGGGCGGACAAGTCTATCTGTGCGGTTGTGGGACGGCCAGTCATAAGACGTAACTTTACTCCTTCCCTCCCCCATTCGCAACAATATTTTGATTATCTCCTCAATTTTATTGACTTTACACGCGGTTTCACGTATCCTTCCAGGGATGGAAAGAGCAGGTTTCACCACCACCGTCCCCGTGGAAGTTATCCTCGCCGCAGGGCTTATACCGGTCGATTTAAACAACGTCTTCATAACCTCCGACGACCCCGGCGATACCGTTGACCGCGCGGAAGCTATCGGCTTCCCAAGGACGACCTGCGGCTGGATAAAGGGGCTGTACCTCTCGGCGAAGGAGATGGGCATAGAGCGAATCGTCGCCGTTACGCAGGGCGACTGCTCGAATACCCATGCCCTGATGGAGCTCTGGCAGGCGGACGGGCTAAAGATTATCCCGTTTGCGTATCCGTACGACCGGGACGCGGACCTGCTGAAACTTCAGATACATAAGCTCATGGACGCTCTGGGCGCGAGTGAGGAGCGGACGTTAAAGGTTTTCAAGGAGCTTAGTCCGCTAAGGAGGAAACTCGCGCGCCTGGACGAGATGACCTGGAGAGACGGTAAAGTCACCGGCGCGGAAAACCACGTCTGGCTTGTCTCGGCAAGCGATTTCGACGGCGACCCCGGTCTATTCGAGGCGCGGCTGGATACTTTTTTAGACGAAGCAGGGCGCCGCGAGCCTCTGCCTGAAAATGTCGTGCGGCTTGGTTACATCGGCGTGCCGCCGATTTTTTCCGACCTCTACGAAGTGGCGGAAAAGGCGGGGGCGCGGGTGGTTTTAAACGAGGTGCAGAGGCAGTTCTCCATGCCGTACGAAACAGGCGGTTTATATGAGCAGTACGCCCGGTACACTTATCCGTATGACGTCTTCGGGCGCATCCGGGACATTAAAGAACAGATGACGCTCCGCCGCATGGACGGCATAATACATTACTGCCAGAGCTTCTGCTTCCGGGCAATCGAAGACCTGATACTGAGGCGGGAAATTAAACTGCCGGTGCTGACGATCGAAGGGGACCGCCCGGGTCCGGTGGACGCGAGGACGCGCATAAGGCTGGAAGGCTTTATCGAAATGTTAAGGGACAGGTTTCTAAAATGAAACGCTGCGGGATGGATTTAGGTTCAAGGCAGGTAAAGCTCGTCTTGATCGAGAACGGCGTTGCCGTACTCAAAAAAAGCTTCGACACCGCAGCGTTTTACCGCGAATACGGGAGGACCACGGACGGCGAGCTTTCCGTTGGGCTATCCAAACTCGGCCTGCCTGAGGATGTCCCGCTTACGGTAACAGGCTATGGCAGAAACGCCGTAAAGGTAAAGGGCGCGAGAGTAATCTCCGAGGTAAAGGCGCACGCTCTGGGCGCGGTATTCCAGACCGGGCTTATGGGCTTTGTCCTCCTGGATATCGGCGGCCAGGACACCAAGGTGGTCAAGGTATCCGGCGGCCGGATGGAAGACTTTCTAATGAACGACAAATGCGCTGCCTCCTCCGGCCGCTACATAGAGAACATGGCGAACGTCCTTTCCATGCCTCTGGACGAAATTTCACGTCACTTTGGAAGACCTGTCCACCTCTCGGCCACCTGCGCCATATTCGGGGAGAGCGAGATAATCCAGAAGATGACCGAAGGGAAGCCGCCGGAGAATATTGCCGCGGGAATAAATTTGACCGTCGTGAAGCGCGTCCTGCCGATGCTGGCGAGGTTCCCGGATGGGCCGATTGTCTTTGCCGGAGGGGTCGCCAGGAATGCGGCGGTAGCTTATTTCATCAAAGAAAAGACGGACCGCGACCTTGTGACCGTCCCCGACCCGTTATTCAACGGGGCTATAGGCTGCGCAATATTAGACAAGTAATTTTCTTGCAAACCTGGCCTCACCTGTATATAATCAATTATCCTTTCTAATACAGGCGGTTTCGAATGTTATCCAGAATCCTTATAATCAGCACGAACCGGGAAATGTCCCCCCAGCCGGTGGCTCCGGCGGGCGCGGCATGGATCGCGGAGGCGCTTTCCCAGGCCGGTTTCGATACGCGACTTTTGGACTTATCCTTCGAAAAGGACCCAGTTCGCCGGGTAATAAAGGCGCTGAATGACTGGAACCCCGACGGCATCGGAATCTCCGTCCGCAACGCCGATAACGGCGACTTCCTCACTCCCCGGAGCTTCCTGCCCGGCGTAAGGGAAATCACGGAAGCCATAAAAGAGAACAGCTCCGCGCGCATCATTATCGGCGGGCCGGGAGTCAGTATAATGCCTCGCGAGATACTGGACTACCTGGGACTGGACTGGGCGTGCATGGGAGAGGGCGAGGAGGCGGTGGTCGCCTTTTTCAATGCTAAAAAACCCGAAGACGTTGAAGATTTTCCGGGCATAGTCTCCAATAAATGCCTTCTCTTGTGGAATGAGCGCACCGATTGGATAAGCCCGGACACGGTCCGGCCAAAGCTCCACGGCTGGGTGGACGTTAAGAGGTATCTGAATTTCGAGCCCGTACTGCCGGTGCAGGGGAAAAGGGGCTGCGCGAACAACTGCCTGTACTGCACGTATAACCGCATCGAGGGGCGGTCCTGGAGGCTCCGGGAGCCGTCGGCGGTGGCGGAGGAGATTTCGGAGCTGATACTGCGCACGGGCGCCCGGACTTTCGAGTTCGTGGACAGCATATTCAACCAGCCCGAAGGTTATATGGAGCAGCTCCTGGAGGAGCTTATAAAGTGGGACTTGAAGGCGAAATTCCACGTATCGTCCATGACACCTAAGGGCCTGACGAAAAAGCAGGTCGTCCTGATGGAACGCGCCGGTATAACCGCCGTGGGAATCACGCCGGAGTCCGCCGCCGACGAGACGCTCTCCTCGCTGCGGAAGGGTTTCACGGAGGCGGAGGTGCAAAATGCGGCGGACCTGCTCAAAAACTCGTCCATCAAGGCGCTCTGGTGCTTCCTCATGGGCGGCCCCAGGGAAAACGAACTGACCGTAAAAAAGACGCTTGATTTTATAAACGGAAGGATCCCGTCGAAGGACAAGGCCTTTTTGACAACCGGCATCCGGATTTATCCGCACACCGGGATGCACGAACGGGCCCTGAAGGAGGGAGTGGTTTCACCCTCGGATTCGTTGCTTATGCCGACTTTCTATTTTACTGAAAAACTCTCGCCCGAAGAGATGAGGGGCATTATAAAGAGCCGCCTCGCGGACAGCGGCAAAGTTATTTTCCTTAGCGATACGAACTTCCCGTCCCTTGGCGCGCTTCGCTGGATGGGCACGAAACTCCGTCTCCCCTCGCCTTTCTGGAGCTATGCGAACTACATGAACCTGATGCTGTCCGGACGGCGGGTGATAAACAGGGCGTGGTAGAGGTAGCCTAAGTCAATTTGACTTTTCAGGTAAATAAATATAGAATAGCTGACATGTTGGAGAAAGTATTAAACCGCCGGTTTGGCATTTCCACTTTGCTGTAATCCTTACAGCCCCTGTTGCGCCCCCTGTTGTAACTCCCTGGCTTACAGTTTTTGAAAGGAGATTGATATGCTTAAAAGCATAAAGAATTCCATTTATCATATTTTAATACTGGTCTTGAGCGCCGCGATTGCCATGTCGCTGCCATACACGGGAATGTTTATCGCAAACAATTACCGGGCATATTGGTCGTTGGTTGAAAGCCATAAGATTTATCTTGTTTCCGTCGAAGTTGCGGTCGCGGTACTCCTGATATTTGCTTTTAACTCTCTTGGAAAGAGCATAAGAAACAGGAAATTCGCTAAAATGGCCACGACCGACCTGGGCCTTATCCTTGTGGCGCAAGCGGAAAATATCGCTACGAAAAAACGTGTGAAAAAGCTCAAGGAACAGCAAGGCGTCGCAAGGGATATGCTGTTGGTCGGCTCAACGGGCTTCACTACGTTTGTAAGCCCGGACGGGGACTTGCACCGTGTAATACAGAGCTGCCGGGAAGCGAAGATAATGCTCCTGAACCCCTCCAGCGAGGGTGCGAATATCCGCGCAAAGAGTATCGCCGACCCTGACGTCACGCTTGAAAGTGTCCAGAATCAGATAATAAAAAGCGTCGGTTTTTTAAAAAACCTTAAAGCCACGCAAAAAAACATAAGACTCAAGCTGTACGATGAGACCCCGTTTCTCAAGCTTGCCGTCCTCGGAGATTACGTATTTATGAAGTGTTATCACTCGGCGCTGAACGGACGGGACGTGCCCGAAAACGTCTTTAAACATTCGGCAAAGCATAGCAGCCTGTTTCATCTATTTTACGAATATTTCCTGTCTAAATGGCGCGACCCGAATATACCGGAGTATGATTTTGACACGGACGAGCTGATTTACAGGGATATTTCGGGGAATGAATTTAAGCGGGAGAAATTCGCCTGCACTCCAAATCTATTGACATCCCCGCGATTTTAATGATATAAAACTCTTTTACCAAACATTTAAAGGAGGCTTCGGACAGGCATGTCAATTGAACGGACACTTTCGATAGTAAAACCGGACGGCGTCAGGCAGGGCAACATAGGCGGCGTCGTCTCTACATTTGAGAAGAACGGCCTCAAGATAGCGGCCATGAAGATGATACATATGGATAAAAAAGAGGCGGAAGGTTTCTATGCCGTGCACAGGGAGAGGCCGTTTTTCGGCTCGCTTACCGATTTCATGTCCTCCGGGCCATGCGTAGTGATGGTGCTTGAAGGCGAGAGTGCAATAGCTAAAAACCGCGAGCTGATGGGCGCCACGAACCCGGCCAACGCGGCCGTCGGGACGCTAAGGAAGCTGTTCGCGACCTCCGTGGAGCAGAACGTCGTCCACGGCTCGGACGCGCCGGAAACGGCGAACTTCGAGATATCTTATTTTTTCAATGCGCTGGAGATAGTGGGAGGCTGATTTGTATTACGAAGAGCAGGGTGAAAGCAGGAACAGGCTCCTTAAGGAGCACATGAAGTTCGAGCTCCAGGACATATCGGAGCCTAACCTGTTCCGGGAATACTTCCCGTATTCGGAGGTGCCGAAACTCCCCTTTTCCGACCGGGTCGTGCCGAAAGAGCTCCCGAAGGATATTTTTATAACCGACACCACGTTCCGGGACGGCCAGCAGTCGCGCCCTCCTTATACTCCGCGGGAGATGGTCACAATCTTCGATTTCCTGCACCGGATGAGCGGCCCGAACGGCGTAATCCGGCAGACGGAGTTCTTCCTGTACTCGGACAAGGACAAGGAGGCGGTCAGGCTGTGCATGGAGCGCGGATACCGTTTCCCGGAGATAACCGGCTGGATCCGCGCGGTCAAGAGCGATTTTCAGCTCGTGAAGGAAATGGGCCTCAAGGAAACCGGCATACTGGTATCCTGCTCGGACTATCACATATTCCTGAAGCTGAACATGACCCGAAGCAAGGCGATGGAGCAGTATATCTCCGTCATAAAGGCCGCGCTCGATGCCGGCATCATTCCCCGCTGCCATTTCGAGGATATCACCCGCGCGGACTTCTTCGGGTTCGTGATACCGTTCGCCCAGGAGCTGATGAGGCTCTCGGCGGAGGCACGCATACCCATCAAGATCAGGGCGTGCGATACCATGGGCTACGGCGTCCCATATTCAGGCGCGGCTCTGCCAAGGGGCGTGCCGGAGATAATGTACTGCCTCAGGCATTATGCGGGCGTCCCCTCCGAACTCCTGGAATGGCACGGGCATAACGACTTCCATAAGGGCCTTATCAATGCCACGACCGCATGGCTCTACGGCTGCTCGTCTGCAAACGGCGCGCTGCTCGGTTTCGGCGAGCGAACCGGCAATACTCCCGTGGAGGCCCTCCTCGTGGAATACACGAGTCTTCTTGGCGCGGCCAACGGCGCCGACCTCACCGCCATAACCGACATGGCCGGGTACTTCTCGCGCGAGCTTAAGTTCCATATCCCGACCAACTATCCGTTCGTGGGCGCGGACTTCAACAACACCGCCGCGGGCATACACGCGGACGGCGCGATGAAGAACGAGGAAATCTATAACATCTTCGACACCACAAGGCTTCTGAACAGGCCTATGGGCGTCATCATCACGGACAAGTCCGGCATAGCCGGGATCGCGATGTGGGTCAACGGACATCTTGCCCTGTCGGGAGAGAAAGCGGTGGACAAGCGCCATCCCGGCATAGCGAAGATACACAAGTGGGTCATGGAGCAGTACGCCCAGGGCCGCACGACCAACATCTCCCGCGACGAGATGGCGGAGAAGGTAAAGAAATACCTTTCCGAGTTCATGGTCTCGGACTTAGACGTCATAAAGCAGAAGGCGAAGGATATCGCCGTTCATCTCATCGAGGCCGTGGTAGCGGAAGAGGCATCCAAGAGGATAGACAAAAAGGAGATGGAGAAGGCCCTCCAGAAGCTTTTAGACGAAAACCCGTTCATCCAGTTCGCGTATGTAGTGAATACGGACGGCAGGAAGATCACCAAGAACCTTACCCAGATAATCGACAGGGCCACCTACGAGCACTACGGCCTGGACGAGGACTTCTCCGACAGGAGCTGGTTCATAAACCCGATGAAGGACGGGAAGACCTTCGTGACGAACTTCTACACCTCGAAGATAACAGGCGCGCTAGCCATAACCGTCTCCACGCCCATCAGGGACCATGAGGACGACATAATAGGCGTGCTGGGCATAGACATGAAGTTCGAGGACTTGGTAAAGGCAGAATAAATAGCCAGCAAAATAAAGCAAAAAGCCGTGTCCGCATCCGTTTATCGTGTTAATAAAGCATGAAAAGCGGGCGCGGAAACGGCTTTTTTGTTATACTTGATATTTAATTTCAGTAAAAGCCTTACGCGAACTCAAACCACGAACACGAGACGGGCTTTCATGAAACCCTCCGACAACCTCTTCTGGCGCAGGCTCCATTCATTCACGGGCGTTCTCCCGCTCGGTGGGTTCCTGTTGTTCCATCTCTTTCAAAACTCGTATTCCTATGGCGGGCCTAAATTCTACGACGA
>JBARKJ010000043.1:0-51892 GCA_049801375.1 Nitrospirota bacterium
CGCCTGGACGACGGTGACTGCGTCCCCGTGCTTGATGCCGCTGTGGCACTTGCCGCACTTGGTCGGGTCAGACGTTACGCCCGCGTAGGTGTCCGTTATCTTGTTGTAGACACCAAGTCTGCTCAAGTGCTTGAGCTGGCCAGCCAGACCAAGTACGCTGGTAGACTCGTTGAAGGCGGACCTGACAGAGTGGCCGTTGTTGGCATTCCAGTCCTGCCCAGCGGTTATCGGGTTGCCAGATGACGTGCCGTAGGTCTTTCCGGATACGTCGTTGACGCCAGGATACTCGTGGCAGGTCGTGCAACCGGTCTCAGTGCCCAGGGTTATCAGGTCAGCCTGAACATCGTTGGTCGGTACGGAATCCCAATACGGCGATCCGCCGACGTGGCATCTGTTCGTGCAGGTGCCGTGCGTGGTCAGGGTCGCACCGGCGCCCTGAGTTGCCGACCAGCCTACCGTATTAGTGCCGCCCGCGTAGAGGCCGGCGGTGCCGTTCAGTACCGGCAGCTGGACGATGTTCACGACGCCCATGTAGTTGGTATGCAGACCCGCCACGGTATGGCAGTCGCCGCAAGACGGTGTACCGGCGATCCTGTAGACGCCATGGCTTGTGCCGCCAGCATACGAACCGATCAGCATCGAAGATATCATCTGGAAGTGCAGTGTATGCGCGAACGACAGAGGCCTCGCCGCGGTCCTCTGCGTTTCCTCGAACGCCTGGTGGTTGTGGCATGTGTCGCAACCGTTGCCCCCGCCATTCCACGTCGGGTCAAGACCGCCCTTTATTGGGCCCCAGGTAGAAACGTACTTGTTGAAGTGACAGCTCTGCGTGCAGGACGGGTTGCTGTACAGGCCGGTATTGTTGGAAAGCGTTATGCCCGCCGCGCCGCCAACGACCGCATTCTTGGACTGGACGTTGGTACCGTCAGTCGCGTGCGGGTAGGCCTTGCCTAAGCCGTTGGCGCCCACGGGGCCCCAGTCCAGCAAGTTTCCATTTGCACCCCTGACGAGGTTCGCCTGGCCGCCCTGGCTGGTGTTATCCGGGTGGCAGAGCGCGCATTCCGCGTTGGTGGCACCGTCAGCCGCACCCATGTGCAGTACGCCGGCTGTGACGCCGCCGAACACGATCCTTATGCCGCCGGACCCAACTGTGTTGAATTCAGCGCCTTGCGTTAAATGCAGCGTATGGCCAGCGCCGGCCGGTGAAGACAGGCCGTAACCCGTGCCGGAGCCGCCGTCGTTGCTGGCGTCGCCGTGGCAGGAATTACAAGTCAGCTTTACGTTAGCCGAGGTGTAGTTGCCCCACGGAGCCGGGTTGGCTTGAGTGGTGCCCTTGTGGCAAGCCGCTGTACAAGAACCGGTGCGGACCGCGCTGTTCATCGAGGAGACGGAGTGGTTCCAGCTCGTGCCGCCCTGGTCGGAGGAGTACCTCAGGAACGTGAGAGGCCTGCCGAGGGTGGTATACCCATGGCTGCCGCCGGTGGTGAGGAAGTTGCTTTCGATAGTAGACCACTGCATGAAGCCGCTCTCATGGTTCGGATGATTGTCAGCGTGGCAGTAAGCGCACACGCCGCGGCCTGCTTCTGCGCCGCCCGCTCCGCCCGTCCCGTAGGACGCCGAAGAGTAGTTCATGTGGATGCCGTGCAGACCACGGTCGTTGTCGTACGACGGCGTGAGGTCGTTCTCATACGAGGGCAGCGCCCTGACGTCGGTCGCGGGCAGGGTCCTCGCGTCAACCGACGTGCTGCCGGCTGAACCGGTCGAAGCGTTGTTGAAGATAGCGCCATGGCACTGACCGCAGCTTATGCTCGCTGCCGAGGCCATCCCGGCCAGACCCAGCGTCAGGCCAAGGGCCATGACTACTGTCAATAACATTTTCATTTTACTCATTTCAAAACCTCCCGTTAGTAAAAAAACTCCAACAAACAATTAACCTGCTACCTACAAAAAAGCCTTTTACCCCTCGTTCATCACCCCTTTCATATTGTTGATTTTTTTTAGCTCCATTGACCCTTCTACAAGTTCGGAGGATAGACTCTCCTTTTTCATCACCCCTTTCATAATCGACAGATTTTCTTATCACCTAATACCAGTTCGGGGTCTCCCTGTTAAAGTGGCACGCGACATTGGTGCACCGCGCGCTCTGCCCTGACTGAATGACTTGAGGATTGAAGTTCCTGCCCCATGCTCCGTACCCGTTCGGAACTACTACTATTGTCCCGTTCGTGTGGTTCGGGTTGTTCGTGTGGCACTTCCCGCACTTGTTCTTGTCTCCCGTCACGGTGGCATAGTAATCCGTGCGCGCGTTGTAGGCCGTGGCGGCGCTTAAGTGCTTGATCGCGCCTTTCGTGGCGTCAATGACGCCGGTGCTCCGGAGAATCATGGTGCTCACCTGGTTGAAGGTGGACCTGACACTGTGGCCGTTGGTCGTGGGCCAATCGTTAATCGCGGAGCCGGGATATTCATGGCAGGAGTCGCAGGCCAGGCCGTAGGGGCCGTTGCCGGCATTTCCACCGCCCCATGACCTGGTGCCCGACGTGCTATGGCATGCCACGTTGGTGCAGGAGTCGTCGGCGGTATTGGATTTGCCATTCGTGCCTCCGTCGCTGAACGACGCCGTGCCCCATTTGCCCTGCCAGTAGGTTGTCGAAGAGATATCGATGTTGGCGGTGTTCAAGTTCTGGGGATGATTCCCGGTAATAGGCTCGTTTCCGTGGCACAGCTGGCAGATGGCGAGCCCGGTAAGGCCGGGGAACTTGGCCGGTATAAAGTTCTGGTAATGAGCCGCGTGCATGTTGCCCGTAGTGTCAGCCCAGCCATAGCTGGTGGGACCGGCTTTGCCGCCGACACCCGGCGGGAAGCCGTGGCAGGCGTCGCAGGTGCCGCCAGTCGGCTGGAAACCGTTCGAATGCGAGTGGCAGATCGTGCAGTCTGCTCCGGTGTTGTGGCCCAGGCCCGTCGCATCGTTGTTCGACAGGTGGTGGGAAGTCGCTGAATGGCAGACCTCGCAGATGCCGAAGCCGGTGTCCGGGCCAAAGCTCCTTGCACCGGTGAAGCTCTGGAAATTAACGCGCTTGCCGTTTATCACGTTCTTGATGAGCATTATATTGTTTGAATTATGCGTAGTATGGCAGTCAAGGCATTCCGTCGCGGGTTCGTTGTTGGCCGTATGCAGATCGCCGTTGTGGATATTTACGGAATTCGCGGTAGAGTACCCGTTCAGCTTCGTCTTATGGCAGTCGCTGCACAGCGCCGAGCCGTCCGATTCCCTCGTGAGCTCACCGTTAGTCGAAGGGGCGTTATGCTGCTTATGGCAGGAGGTACAGTAAACCTTGCCATTCTCGATGTATGCGTTGCCTGTAGCCTGCGGAAGTATGGTGGAATGCAGCCCGTATCCATAGCCCATGTTGACCGATATGCCCTGTCCGCTCGCCGGGTGGTTGCTCTTGATGCCGATGCCGGGCGCATGGCTGACCTCTTGCGACGGACGGTCGGCATGGCAGTCCACGCAGACGGCGTTGGCGGTGTTGTCGTCCCTCAGGTAGGGCTCGCCGATGTCAACGTTAATATATGTGTTGCTGGGCTGGGCAACCTTGAAGGTTACCGTGGCGGTCTGGTAATTGTACGTGTACTCGGAGGGATCTACCAGATACTGCTTCTTGGTCCGGCTGTTCGTAATCGTCGGCTGGGGGCCGTTCCTGTAAACCCTTATATATTGTGCAAGGTATTGCTTGGTGGATGAGGCGCCGCTGATCTGATAGTTGGTATAGTCCGACGACATAGTCGGGGCATAGTTGAAGTTTTCAACGACTTTCTTCATGGCCTGGTGGCAGGTCTGACAGCGGACCTCATAGGAAGTATTGTTAGCCAGGACCATGTGTACCGTGCCGTCGGTGAAGACATTACCATTGTAGTCCGTCTTGAAGCCCGGCAAGGTCGGAATTCTCGTCCCGGCATTTCCTATTACACCGTTCCAGCTATGGGAATTGCCCGTCGAGGCGTTTATGTTTATTCCCGTATGGTTCACGTAGTTGTTGGTGGAGGAGGACCCCGGGTTCTTCTGGTGCGCCTCGCCCGCCGAGTTGTGACAGGATACGCAGAAGCCGGTATAATCGGTGGCGAGGCTGTCGGCTATATCAGCAGGCAAGAAAGTGCTCTTTGGGATGGCGTGGCAGGCCGCTCCTCCGCCGTTGTTGCACGAGCTGTCTGTATAGCCAGGGCGGTAATCCTTGTGCGGGCTGTCGGCCGCCCTGGCTAGGCCATAGGCGCCTACCAACACCGCAAGCGCTACCACCACTGAGAATACGGTCTTCTTCATATCCACACCACCTTTTGTAAGAGTTAATTCCTTATAAACATAAATGACTGAAAATACTGTATTTTTTAAAATTAAATTCGTATAATTCCTTTAAAAAAATCAGGTATATTATGTATATTAGAAAAATAAAAACCTTATAACAAAATACACAAAGACCTGATATTTCAACGAAATATAATTGCAACATGCATACCGTGCGGGCCACTCTGAGCCTGGCGAAGCCATGTTAAAATCGCTCTCGGTGCTAAGGCCGGGAAATATAATGGAAATTTTTTATTAAAAAAAAACGGTGCTGATAAAATATTAAAAAATTTCCCGGATATAACGTGATTCAGCGCAAAAAACGCAAAAAAAATCCCCCGGAAAAACTATTCCGGGGAATCCAAAGCTTCTTTTCGCGCAAATTCAGAGCGGGTCGTTTGAGCAGAACCGCTCATGCGCCTCGCAGGCCTTTTTCAGGTTTGCCTGCCCCGGCTCTAGCGGCCAGTGTCCAGCACCACAAAGCCCTTCCTTATGGCGTACTTTATAAGTCCCGCCATATCGTGTATATCGAGCTTGCTCATAATATGCGCCCTGTGGGTCTCTACCGTTTTTACGCTTATATTCATAAGGTTACCGATTTCATTATTCGTATTGCCTTCCGCGATAAGCTGAAGGACTTCCTTCTCGCGGTTCGTCAGTTTGTCCGGTTCTCCCCTGGTCTTTTTCTCCTCGTCTTCACGCAGGTAGCTGTCCATGATCTTTCTGGAGATGACTGGAGAGAAGTACGGGTTTCCACTATGGACCGACCGTATCGCCGTTATCAGCTCGCTTGCGGAGGCATCCTTGATTAGGTACCCGGAGGCGCCGGATTTGAGTATCTGGAAGACGTATTCCTCGTCTTTATACATCGTAAGGGCAAGCACCTTCACGTCCGGGTTAAATCTCTTTATCTGTCTAGTCGCCTCAAGGCCGTTCATCATTGGCATGGCGATATCCATTATAACGACGTCCGGGGCAAGCTCCTGGGCCTTTTTGGCCGCGTCGCGCCCGTTCTCAGCCTCTCCGACGACCTGAAGGCCATCCTGTGCCTCCAGAAGGGCGCGGAGCCCCTGTCTGAAAATCGTGTGGTCGTCTACAATCAGGATTTTTACGTTTTTTTCCATTTGGCAGCCTCTTCAGATCTCAAGTTTCCCGGAATTTATTATGGTCTCTGTGATGCCGCCTCGCGAGACGTAAAGAGTGGGCTTAAAAAACACGAAGTCCTGATGGAAGGGAGTGCTGACGGTCCCGCCGAAAGAGCTGTTGTCGCCGAAGGCGAGGTGGATTGTCCCGAAGATTTTTTCCGATTCCAGCACGTTGTCCGGCTTCGTGGCCCGGTCGTTCGTGCCGATGCCCAGTTCGGCCAGGTTCCTGTTGCCGGGGGCGTTGTCGAGAGATGCGCGGAACTCCTCTACGAACGGCTCGTCTCCGTCCACCTCCGCCGCCCTTCCGCCGCGCACCTTTACCGTTACGGGGTTCGAGAGCTTCCGGTCCGGCGCCCACAGGAGCATTAAGACCCCTTCGCCGGTCCCTTCCACGGGAGCCAGATATACCTCGCCCGCGGGGAGGTTCGAAAACGCGCCAGGCTCGCTCAGGATGCCGGTATCCACCATCGGCACTCTCCCCTTGATGCCGAATGTTATATCCGTGCCGTCGGGGGTGGTTATCCTTACGGTATCGGCCCCGTCGATAGCAATCGCGATGCGCCGTGATCTTTCCGCGACTTCTCCCCAGTCCGCTTCCATGGAGCCGAAAAGCATGTCCTCTTCAAAAAGCGGCATGCTGGCGTACCGCGCTCCCGCTTCGGAAGTCAGCATGTCCCGGAAGCGGGTGTGGCTGGTCGAGTAATTGGACAGGGCGACGACGACCGAGACCGCGGAGCTTTTCTCGCCGGATACAATCTCCCTCGCCGCCCGGGTTTCCGCAGGCGATGCGGTTTTGAGCCTTATCTTTGAGAGAAGCCCCTTTTCATTCAGCGCCCGGACCGCGCCCTCCCCGAAAGCAAGCTTCCACAGTTCTTCGCCCGGCTCGGTGCCGTGGCTCCCCAGGGCGGGGAATTCAGAATATACGGCTTCAAGGCCGATTTCCCTTGCGGCGTCAACGGCTGCGCGGGCAATCCTGATAAGTCCCTTTCTCCTTTTGAGCCCGATCTCGTCCGTCTTCTCCCCTTCCGCGACAAGGTCAGTAAACACCAGCACCCTGTCGTCCGGCCGGACGTTTAAATTTACCCGGTAAATCTTTTTGAGACGCTCTATGATCTCCCTTGGCATAGCCGGCCCCTTTATATTTTAAAGTGCAACGCGAAAATCAATCTTCATCTCCGAGAAGTTCGAGGGCCTCACTCGCCTTTGTCCGCACGCCGTCCGCTTCGTAAGCGTCCCCGGACATTTCCCGGAGCTGGTCCGCCGCATCTTTAAGCCGCAGGCTCTCTATCAGGTCTATCGCCTGCCAGCGGACGTGCTCGCTGCTCGATTTAAGCTGGGCGATGAGCGGTTCGCCGATCCTGGGGTCCGTCGAATACTTCAGGGCCTTTATGGCGTTCAATATGACGCTGTCGTCTTTCTCGAAGTAAAGCACGTTGATGAGCGGCTCCACCGCCTTGTCGCTTTCAAAAAGGCCCACGGCCTCCGCCGCCGCCGCGCGCACCGAAGGGTTCTTGTCGCCGGATAGCGCCTCCAGGAGAGGGTCCAGGGATTTATCCCCCTTCATCTCCCCGAGGACGGTAGCCGCGGCCGTGCGCACTTCATAGTTTTCGTCTTTTTTCAGCACCTGGATAAGCGCGTCCTGAAGGGCCTCGTACTTTTCCGGGTGGAGCGGGTCCGGGCCCCCATCTCCGGGCTTTCCCAAAGACTCCGCCGCATACTGCCGCACACGGGGCGAGGGGTCTGTCAGCATGGCGTTTATGAGGGCCTTTTCCCCGCTCGCGTCCCAGATGCCGGCCAAGGCCTCCGCAGCGCTCTGGCGGACCTCGCCGCTTTCATCTTTCAGCGCCTTCAGATACGCCGGCATGGCCTGCTTGTCCGATATCACGAGGAGCGCGCCCAGCGCGGCCAGCCTGACGTTCTCGTCTTTATCTTCAACCAGCATGGCCGAGAGCGCCGGGACGGCCGATCTCTCGTTCATGTCGCCCAGGCTCCTTGCCGCCGCCGCCCGCACCGCAGGGTCCGGGTCTTTCATAGACCCCGTCAGCGCGGAGGACCTCTCAGCCGTATGCGTGTCGCTCACGTCCGCATATGCCGCCCCGGAAACCAGGAGCATCAAAAGAGACAGGATGAATAACTTCTTCATATCAGCCTTCTATTTTTTTCAGCGCCTCTTTCGCCTGAGGAGCCTTCACGCCGTCCGGATACGCGTCGAGATATTTTTTATATGCAACTGCCGCCTTGTCCTTCTCGCCCAGGCGTACGTAGTTCTCCGCCACATTGAGCATGGAGTCGGCCCTGTACGGGTTCTCCCCGAGTATCAGGCATCCCGTATACGCGATTATCGCGGATTTAAAATCCGATTTCGCCTCCGAACATTCCCCGGAGATATAAAAACCCTTCGCCCGGACATCAAGGGTCTGGGAATGGTCCCCCGCCTTGTCCAGCGCCGCGATTGCCTCGTCGTATTTCTTCTGCGCGAAGAAGGCCTCTCCCTTGCCGACCAGCGCCTCTCCGGCGAAATCGTTGTCCAGCGACGCGGTGTCGAATTCAGCGCAGGACTCAGGCCATTTTCCGGCTTTCGCCAGGAGCTTTCCCGCGTGCAGGGCCGAAGGGGCCCTGAGCTGCCCGCCCGCCGCCTCCGCGTCGAGATAGGCCTTTACGGCCTCGTCGTTCCTGTTCAACGCTTCGAGGGCCTCTCCCAGTTGGAAGCAGGCGTCGGCCTTCAATGAAATGTCCTGGTTCAGGGCAAGGAACCTTGAGAAAGCGTCGGCGGCCTCAGCATTGTCGTTCGCGGCCATGCCATACCCGCCAACCTTATACCAGGCATCCGCCGCATGGGGGCCGTCCGGATATTTTATCGCAAGCGACTTAAACGCAGCTTCGGCGTCTTTCGTCCGTTCCAGTTTATCGAGCGCCCAGGCCCGCCCGTACTCCGCCTCCGGCAGGGCCTTCTCCCGGGGATATAATGAAATATACGATTCATAAGAGCTTAAGGCATCCTGGTATTTTTTCAGGTTATAGCAGCTGTCCGCATACCAGTAGAGCGCGCCGGGCGAAAGCTCCGGGTCCGCGGAGGCCGCTACCTTCTTCAGGCCCTCGGCCGCCCCCTCGTAGTCCTTCAGGTTCACCGCCGAAAGCGCCGCGAAATAACGCGCCTTCATTTCATCGGCGCTTCCTGGGTAGCTCTGGACGAACTGCTCGAAGAGTTTTCTGGCCTCGGCGAACGACTGCTGATTGAATTTCATATAGGCCTGCTGGAATGCCGCTTCCTGGGCAAGGTCGCCGGAGCCGCCCTTTTTGAGCTGGTCGAGCAGGGCCTGCGCCTGTGCCTGGTCGCCCGTCGCAGTCATGGCCTTTGCGAGCGCGAGCTTCGCCCGGTTCCCGACGTCGCCCGAAGGGTCGCTGTCCGCGACGGACTTAAGGAGCGCCGCGCCCTGACCCATATCGCCCTGCTGGATAAGTATAAGGCCCCTCTGTAAATCCGCCTCTTTCGACAGCGGGTCTTTGGGGTTCGTCTTCGAGAAATCCCGGAAGCCGGCCTCCGCGTCCTTCGCGTTATTCAGCTTCAGCTCCGTCCACGCCAGGGCGTATACCGCCTTCCTGGCGGGTTCCGTACCCTGGTATTTTGCCAGCACGTCCTTGTACCGGGTTTCGGCCTCTGAGTATTTTTCCTGGTCGTACATCGCCTCGCCCGCGTCGAGCACGGCTTCCGGGACGAGCGAGCCGTCTTTCGCCTGGGCCGCGAGCTTGTCGAACGCATCGGTGGACGCCTGGTACTCTTTCAGCCCCATCAGCGACCATGCAAGGCCGTACAGGGCCTGGTCCCTGCGCGCACCGTCGGGATATTTCTGGAGGTAGCCCGAATAACTTTCCTTCGCCTTCGGGTAGTCCTTGGCCCCGTAGCAGGATTCCGCCAGTCCGAAGAGACCCTTCTCCTGATATTCCGGGGAGGAAGTCTCTGAAAGAAGAGCCGTAAAACCCTGGGCGGCCTGCGGGAAGTTTTCCTGCTCCATGTAGTTCCGCCCTATGCCGAAGAGCGCTTCGGACTTGTTCGGGCTGTCCGGGTAATTTTTCAGCAGTCTTTCATACGTGTCTATGGCCTTATACAGCTCTTCATGCCGCTCGTACGCCTCCGCCATTCCCAGCAGGGCGTCCTGGGCCAGGGGGTTCTCCGGGTATTTGTCCGCTATCTCCTCGAAGCCGGATATCGCGGGCGGGTAATCGCCAAGGTAGAGCCTGCACCGCGCCAGGAGGTTTTTTACCTCTATCGGCGAATCCTGATTCTGATGTGCTCCAATCATCTCCACAAGGGCCTGCTCGGCCTCCTTGAACATCTTTGCCTGGTAATACGCCCAAGCCAGGTCGTACCTCGCGGTCTTTATGTCAGCGGGGTCCTTCGCCTTCGCGAGCGCCCGTTTGTACGCGTCCGCCGCCTGCTCGTAGTTCTTCATCTTTGCCCTTGCCTCGCCCAGCTGCATGCACGCCGTCACGGCTAAGTCCGAATCCGGATACTCGTCCACCAGCCTCCCGAAGTTATCCGCGGCTTCCTGCATGTCCCCAAGTTTGAAGCAGGACCAGCTAAGGCCATAGAGGTAGCGGTCCCGTTCCTGGGCGTCCGGGTATTTGGCGAGGATGCCGGTATATTTCTCTTTCGCCTTCACGTAGTCTTTCTTCTGGTAATAGCTTTCCGCTTCGCGGGACTCCGCTTCCGGCAGCAGTCCGCTTGCGGCGTATTGATTGATGAACATGTCGTACTGTTTGATAGCGTCGTCGAAGGAGCCCGTCTTGAAATAGGCGTCGCCCAGGTCCAGCCTCGCGGCGGGAGCGTCCTCCGAATCCGGGTACTTCCGGAGGAACTCGTCGAGCGAGTGCTTCGCCTGCTCGTAACTCCCTCCCAGGAAATCGGCTTCGGCTATCCTGAACGCGGATTTTTTCCCGTATTTTCCCTGCGGGCCCTTCGCGAGCACCGTCAGGAAATAGCCCCTTGCCTTGGCGAAATCGCCTTTCTGCACGTAGCTCTCGCCCGCCATGAAATTGCATTCCATCGCCTTGGGGCTGTCCGGGAACTTCGATACGACCAGGCCGAAGGCCTCCGCCGCCTTTCCGAAATCGCCGAGTTTAAGGTAGCTGTGCCCGGTCATGTAAAGCGCGTCCGCCACTGATTTATTATCGGGGTATGCGCTGAGGAAAGCCTTGTACGCCTCTACCGCTTTCCCGTATTCCTTGAGCATGTAATGGCAGTCTCCAAGCCTTAGCTTCGAGTCCGCCGCCTTCCCGGACGCCGGGTACGAGGCAAGCAGTTTTTCGAAGGTATCGAGCGATTCGCGTACCGAGCCCTTGGCGAAATCGGATTCGGCCAGGCCGTAAAGGGCGTCGGCGACGTGGGGGTCCGCGGGGAACGACGAGACGTATTTTTTGAACTGCTCCGCCGCCAGGTCATAGTCCGCGTTCTGGTAGAGCTGGACCGCGGTCTTCATGATTTCGTCAGGCGTCTCAGCAAAGACCAGGGAGGCGCTTGCCGCCAGGTATATCGACATCGCTGCAAGTATAATAAGTTTTCTCATAGAATCCCCTCTACTCCTCCAGGAATATTCCTTCAGGCATCCGAATCCTCGTGACCTCCCAGGTATCAGACCCGTCCTTCGTGTCCCTCTGCAGATGGGGGCCGAAGACGCGGACGATCTTGCGGGAGGGATTGTCGCCGTATAAGATTATCGTCACTTTCGCGTGCGCGTCGCCGTCGCCGCCGCTGTAGAAATAGTTGGATTTCACGGTATATATCCCGCGCTCCGCGTGCCCCTGGTCAAACACCTCCGGGCCGAAATTCCCCTTCGCGTCCTGTTCCAGCTGGCCTCCCGGTATCGCGTCCTTCGACTCGTAGGTGTTCGGTTGTTTATAGAACGTATGCCCGCCCGACGGGCTGTAGACGTGGAGGTCCAGGTCCGCGTGCGGCTTGTCCCAGGTGAGTACGACCATGATATCCTTGGGCTTCACGTTTACGGTGCCGACGGTGACGGTCTGGCTGCGCGAGACGCCGCCTGTGCCGTTCGCGGCTTCCACTATCACGGTGTTCTGCTCCCGCGACAGGGCCACCTTCTGCTCGAAGTAGCCCCTGTTGACCACGATATCCATCGGGTTGCCGTTCAATATCAGCTTCGCGCGCTTTATCTCCTGGTCTCCAATCGTGCCCCGGACGGCAATCACGCTCTTCTCGGAGACGTCGAACACCTGTCCGTTACTTGGCGAGATAATGTTTACGGGGGCGCCCTCCGAAGGCTCGGAGTAATCCAGCACGACGCTGTCCTTCCCGACGTTCCCGTCCATGTCGAACGCCATTACCGTTATAACGTTCCTGCCCTTGAAGAGAGATACGGTCGCATCAAACGCGCCGTCCTCGACGGATATGATGCGTGAATCGCTGTTGACCGTCAGCGTCACCTTCTTCACCCGCGCATCCGAAACGACCCCGGTCACGGTCTGCGAAAGTATGCCCGTGTCTCCGGCACCGGGCGAGACGATGCGCACCTTCGGGCCGGTCGCGTTTTCCGCGAGAAGAGTGCCGCGCGTCAGCACCGAACGTCTGTCGGCGGACCTTGGCGTCACCCCCGCGCGCGCAGCGGACGCGTAGCGGTTTGCGCCGGGCACGCCAAGCGAACCCTCGGCAAACCGCTTCCCGCCGGTTATCCCGCCCGGTGTATCGCCCGTATATCCGGCCGTCGGCGCCTTTGCCGAAACCCAGGACGACTGTTTATGCGCGTCCTCGAAACGTACTCCGCCCCCGCCGCCCCCGCCTCTGCCGTAAGAACCGCTTCCGCCGCTGGTCCCGCTGGCCCCGCCGCCCCTCCCGGACCCTGAGCGGCCACCGGACGCGAGGCCCAGGGCCCCGCCCCTTTTCAGGTCCGCGGACGATGGGCCGGAGGGGCTGGAGGGCTGGCCGAAACCAAGTGCGCCGGCCATCTTCCTTGATGCGCTTTCCATAAGGCCGCCGAGGCCGCCTTCGCTACCGGACGGGCCCAGCGCCTTTCCGTTTATCCCTCTGGCGGTTCCGGCATATCCGCCCGGACCGGCGCCCCTGCCTCCCGCGCCGGCGCCGCGGGAAATAATCCCCGGGTTAGCGTATCCAGTCCCGTATCCACCCGGGGCGGTGATTGATTTTTCGTCGAGTCTCGCGACTCCCGTGCCCGGCGCCCTCGCTTTCGCGCCGGAACCTGTCTCCCCAAGCCCAGGCATTTGAAGTCCCCTTCTGCCCGGAGTCGCCTGAGACCCGGCAAACCTCCCGCCGGCCTGCCTGCCCCCGGTCTGCCTTCCCATAGTCGCGGCCATCCTGTCGCTTCCGGACAACACCCTCGGCTGGTCCTTCACTTCCGCCTGGCCCATGCTCGCACGCATCTTCGATACCGCCGCCCCCTCCTGTCCTCCGGAGGACGGTATGTTAGCTCCGAGTTCTTCCTTCATCTTTTCGTAAGCGGGGACTTCATCCGCCATGTCGGAGAGCGACCTGAGGCCTGGAGTTTTTCCGGGTGCCGCGCCCTGTCTGGAATTACCCGTTTCGATTTTCAGCGGCCTGGCCTGGAAGTTTTTAATGTCGTCCTGCGCCATAGCCTTCAGCCGCGTACTGGTCAGGCCGAGGTCTTTTTCCGCCGCGGACTTCTCCTTTGCGGTTCCGAAATCATGTTCTTCTAACTTCGCAAGCCTTTCCTTCTCCCATGCAGGCCCGCCTCCCGTCGCGCCGGATTGGCCCAGCGTCCCTCCGGCGATAGCGGACTTATATCTCACTTTTGCAGCCTTGTACCGTTTTTCCGGCGCCGCTTCCGGGCCGCCCGCAAGAGCCGTCAAACTTTTTCTGGACAGTTCCACGTCCCCGCCGGAAAGCTCAGGCTTCACTTCTTTTATCGCCAGCTTCTTCCTTCCGGGCATGACATCTACCGCCGCAATCTCTCCCGGTTCTATAGCCAGGGCTTCCGCCCCGCCCTTCGCGCTGACCGCTCCCCGCGAGCCGCCGCCTCCTTCTTTCATCTCCGGCGCCGCCGGGGCGGGAAGGTTCTCCATCTGCACCCCCGCCATTTTCGGCCGGACCTCCGGGCTGACTTTCGCCGGGACGGTCGGCAGTTCAAGCCCTCCGCCGGACTGAGACTGCGGCGGGGCAGGGGCGGCAGGAGCGGCAGTAGCCTGTTCTCCAGGCGCGGCAGGCAGGGCCGCCTGCGGGTTCTCTCCAACGGGTGTGGCCTCTTCCGATGGTCCGGCCACTCCACCGGCGCCGGCCTCTCCCGCGGTTCCGGCCCCTCCGGGCGCCTGTGATTCCGCGCCGGTCTGTCCTACTTCCACGAATGTAAAGTCGGCGGCGTCTTTTTTGAACGGCAGTTGATGGGTAGACAGATACATCATAAGCAGCAAAATCAGCGCGTGCGCGATGATGGAAGGCAGGACGAAGAACCGGACCTTCAGCCTCCTGCGTCCGTGCTCTGCGGTAAAGAACAGGCTCTTCGGCGCATCCGGTTCCGGGAGGTGCGGACGGTTTGCGTCGCTTTTCTTTTTCGCCAGGTCCAGGTAAAACTTCAGTGCCGCAGTGTGGCGTAAGTTTGTTTGCCTGTCTTCCGAGAGCGCGTATTCGAAGACTTCCCGCGCGCGGACATATTTCGCCTGGTGTATCAGCAGTATGCCGCGGGTTTCGAGGTAGCTGGTAAGGGAGCCGGGGTCCAGCAGGGCCGCCTTGTCCAGATACTCTTCCGCTTTGTCGAAGTCCGTGTTCTGGTGGTACAGAACCCTTGCGAGGAGGTGGAGGGCGGCGGGGTCGTCTGGCCTTTGCTCCAGATATTTCTCAAGGCAGGCGCGGGCGGAAGGATAAGCTCTGGCCTTCAGGTACCCGCCGCCCGCCGCGTAAAGCTCCCGGGGCGGGACACCCTCAAGGAGAGCCGCTGGTAAGTAGTCTTCCGGCCCGTTTATGGTTGCATCGGACATCAGGGAATTCCCTTAGTTTCAGGCGCAATGAAAAAGCAGTTCATTTTACGATTTTTCCGGCGCGATTTCAAGCTAAATCAGGACTTTCAGCGGCCAATTAACCCCTGGGCAAAATACAGGACGTTGCGCTTTTTTTCCATCAGCCTCCTGATGCCGTAGCCGTACCAGTCCGTACCGTAAGGTATATACTCGACTACCCTCCGGCCTTTCCTTAGAAGCTCTTCCTTCAGCGAATCACGCACTCCCATCAGCATCTGGAACTCTAAAGAACCCCCGTAGCCCTCCGAGAGCTTCAACGCCTGTCCAAGAAGTCGCCTGTCGTGCGTTCCAACGGCGAACCTCCCGGAGTTGTTGAATAATTCCTGCACGAGGACAAGCCAGTTGGACCGCACCTCCGAAGATTTCTGAAAGGCCGTCTTTTGCGGTTCCTTGTATGCGCCCTTCACGAGCCGGATTACCGCACCATCCCTTATCAGCGACTCCAAGTCATCCCGCGTCCGCTTCAGGCATGCCTGAAGGGCGATGCCGCACTCCGGGTTGACTGCGTGCATCTCCCTGTAAATCCTGATAGTGTCCGAGGTGTAGCTCGAACCTTCCATGTCCACCCAGAGGAAAACCCCTGCGTCTTTCGCGGTCTTTGCCAGCCCAAGACCATTGTCACGGGCAAGCCAGTATGAGAACCCCATGCCCAGGTTGGTGAGCTTTACGGCAAGCGCGGCGTCGAGCTTCGCCCTGCCCGCCGCTTCAAGTATCCGCGCATATTCCGCCGTGGCCCGGCCCGCCGCCTCATGCGTGCTTACGTCCTCCCCCAGGAAATCTATAATCGCGCCCATGCCCCGCGAGTTGACGAGCTTCGCCCGGTGGATTGCGTCCTCCAGCTTGAACCCGGCAAAGAACTTCTTCGCGAGGGGGTAGAGCAGGCGCTGGCGGAGCTCCATTGTCGTGGCCTCTGGTAGAGTGGGGGGGATTAAGGTCTTATTTTTTTATAATACAGGACAGAGGAAATGCCGAAGAAGACGGTGTAAGAGTTGCGGTAGAATATTTTCAGGGTCTCACCGTCCATCCCGGAGACGCGGCCAATGCCCCAGAGGACGAATATCCCCGCTACCGCGCCCAGGATGAAGCCGCCCTCCGAAAATGAATCCTTTACCCCCGCCCGAACCTTCGTGCGGGCATCTCCGTTATTTTGAGGTTCCATTATGTTAAAATGCCTTTCTTTTTGAGTGTCAGCGCGGGTATTATGAGGAATCGGGGATGGGAAGTCAAGTTAATGGTTTTTAATGTTGGCTCCGCCATATTTTGGGGGACGATGAAAACATGAGCCTTCTGGATTACGTTTTAATAGGACTCGCTTCAGTCGCCGGCGGGGCGGTAAACGCGCTTGCCGGCGGAGGCACCCTCATCACTTTTCCCATGCTGATCGCCGTGGGCATCCCGGCTGTTGCCGCAAACGTCACCAATACCGTGGCGCTATGCCCCGGATACCTTGGGGGGATTTTCGCTCAGTCAAATGATTTGCAGGGGCAGAAAAAACGGCTATGGCTATTCACGCCGGTGACCATTCTGGGCGGGGTCGCGGGCGGGTTTCTGCTCCTGAACACGCCCGAGAGGACGTTTAGGTCGCTGGTGCCTTTCCTCATACTTTTCGCAACTGGCCTGCTGGCATTTCAGGATAAAATCCGCGGCTGGCTCATGAGGCGGAGCGGCCATAAAGCGCACGAGGCCTGGGCAATCCTTGCAATCGTCCCGGCGGCTATCTATGGCGGCTATTTCGGCGCGGGCGCGAGCCTGATCGTCCTTGCGGTGCTGGGGATTGTATTAAACGACTCGATCACGAGGCTCAACGCCCTGAAGCAGGTGTTCGGCCTGGGCTGCAATACCGCCGCGGCGACGTTCTTTATCTTTTCCGGAAGGGTCGTCTGGCCGGCGGCAGTGGTCATGGCCGTCGGCGCCATAACCGGCGGAGTCCTGGGAGGCAGGCTTGCGGGAAAGATAAGACCGTCGGCACTAAGAAGGATAGTCGTGGTTATCGGCTTCGCGGTGGGGATAATTTATCTGGTGCGGTAATAAAAAAGAGGCGGGTTTTAAACCGCCTCTTCTCAGTTATGTCATGTCCGACCATGAGCCCCGTTTACGGGAAGCACCCCAACTGGCAGTTCTTTATCCGTATATTCTCTTCGTTGCAGAACGCGCCGATTTCTTTCAGCGGGACGCCCGTCTCCTTGCATAGCGCGAAGGCCACGGGGCACGGCAACTTGCCGTCGTGTCCCGACGCGGCCTTGCGTATTTTTTCCTTCTGCTCCTCGGTCATACTATCCGCACTTTGAGTAGCCGCACGAACTGCATACCACGCAGCCCTCCGCGAACGAGACCATCGAGCCGCATTCCGGGCACTGCGGGCAGTGGTTCAGGAGGTTGTCAGCCGTCAGGCTCTTTTCCTCCGAGACAAGGCCCTGCTTTTTTTCCAGCAGGTAGTCCTCCAGCACGGTGGCGATAGCGTCCGCGCAGGAATATATCGTGGAGCCGGAAATCCAGGTCGGCGAGGGGCAGCGTATCCCCTTCAGCTGGTCTATGATGGACGCCGGGTCCACGCCGGAGCGTAGCGCGAGAGACACGAGCCTGCCGGTGGCCTCCGTCTG
Organism: Nitrospirota bacterium; assembly: GCA_049801375.1. Taxonomy (GTDB): domain Bacteria; phylum Nitrospirota; class JACRHJ01; order JACRHJ01; family JACRHJ01; genus JBARKJ01. The sequence continues at coordinate 17,082 of JBARKJ010000043.1, forward strand.
GGACGTCGCGCATCCGCCGGACTTGCCCATGCTGGCGAACAGCTCGCACAGCCCCTTCTCGTCCTCGTTTATCGTGACGTACAGCCTGCCGCATCCTGTATTCACCTGCCTGGTGATACCTTTGGTGACAAGCGGGCGCGGCCTGGGTATTATCTTGCCCGGCTCATTCGCCAGCTTCGGCTCCGCAGCAGCGGCGGGCTGACCTTTGGCCTCCTTGGTCCTGCCGGTGGAGAGCACCTGCTCGTCCTTGGAGCCGTCCCTGTATATGGTGACGCCCTTGCAGCCGAGGCTGTAGGACAGGCGATAGACTTCTTCAATGTCCCCCACCTTCGCGTCGTGGGAGAAGTTCACGGTCTTCGAGACGGCGTTGTCCGTATATTCCTGGAACGCCGCCTGCATCTTCACGTGCCAGACCGGCTCTATGTCGTGCGCCGTGACGAACAGCCTGCGAACGTCCTCCGGCACTTCCGCCATGTCCGCGACGGTGCCGTGGTGCGCTATCCTCTTCATCAGGTCATCGGAGTAAAAACCACGCTCCTTCGCGACGGCCGCGAAATGCGGGTTCACCTCTATCAGCTCGTCGTTATCCATGACCGTGCGGACGTAGGACACGGCGAAGAGCGGCTCGATGCCGCTGCTGCACCCTGCTATTATCGACAGCGTTCCCGTCGGGGCGATGGTGGTGACGGTTGCGTTACGCATCTGCCTGCCACCTTCCTTGGCGCCCTCTTTGTCGAACCGGCTTCCCCCCCAGTTCGGGAATACTCCGCGCTCTTTTGCAAGCGCCTCGGATGCGGCCTTGGCCTCCGTGTCTATGAACTTCATTATCTCCCGGCCCGCGGAGACCGCTTCGTCGGTATTGTACGGGATGCCGAGCTTTATGATCATGTCCGCGAAGCCCATGATGCCGAGGCCGACCTTCCTGTTAGACCGGGTCATCTCCGATATCTCGTCCAGCGGGTAGCGGTTCATGTCTATCACGTCGTCCAGGAAGCGGACCGAAGTCTTTACCGCCGCCCGGAGCTTCTCCCAGTTCACGGCGCCGCCGTCTATCATGTTGGAGAGGTTTATGGAGCCCAGGTTGCAGGACTCGTGCGGCAGAAGCGGCTGCTCCCCGCAGGGGTTAGTGGACTCTATCTCGCCCACGTGGGGCGTGGGGTTGTCCCGGTTCAGCCTGTCGAGGAACACAATACCCGGGTCTCCCGTCCTCCACGCAAGCTCCACTATCTGGCCGAATACCATCTTGGCCGAAAGCTTCTTTACCGGCTTGCCAGAGCGCGGGCTGATAAGGTCGTAGTCCATCTCCTTGTCAACTGCTTCCATGAACTTCTCCGTGATGCCCACGGATATATTGAAGTTGTTGTATTCGTCTGAGCCGTTCTTGCAGTTTATGAACTCCAGGATGTCCGGATGGTCCACCCTTAGAATCCCCATGTTCGCGCCGCGCCTGGTCCCGCCCTGCTTCACGGCTTCCGTCGCCGCGTTGAAGACCCGCATGAAAGAGACCGGGCCGGATGCGACTCCGCCGGTGGACGCGACTTTATCGTTCGCGGGCCGGAGGCGCGAAAAAGAAAAACCGGTGCCGCCGCCGGACTGGTGGATGAGCGCCGTTTTCTTGATGGTGGAGAATATGCTCTCCATGGTGTCTTCTATCGGGAGCACGAAGCAGGCGGAAAGCTGCTGAAGCTCCCGTCCGGCGTTCATCAGGGTCGGCGAGTTCGGCAGGAAATCAAGACCGATCATCATTTCGTAAAACGTGCGGGCGATCTCAGCCGCTTCCTTTTCCCCTGAGCCGTAGTTCATCTCCGCCAGGGCGATATTTTCCGCCACGCGGCGGAACATATCCTCCGGCGTCTCTATTGGAATGCCGTCCTCTCCCTTTTTCAGGTATCTCTTTTCGAGGACTTTTATTGCGTTGGTATTCAACTCAACTTTCCTTTCGTTTTTAACGCGGACGCGGTGCTTATTCCGGGTATCAACCGGAACTGCCGGTCCGGGCGCAGGCGCGGCAGAAAATTTCGGGTCGAACGACGCTACCGGCCGCCGGTCAGCCGGCCGCCGGTCCGTAAGGGGCTGTTCTGCATTGGGCTGTCCTGCCTGAGGCGCCTCTGCCTTAAGCGGATTCACCCGAGGCGGGTCTGTCTGCCCGCGAGGACCCTCGCTTCCGGACATATTGAAGAAGTCGTCCTGCCTGTCCGCACCGCCTTCCGAAACTCCCCCGCCAGATTCCTCGAATGCCATAACCGCCTCCGAAGTATAGATTTTATGAGGAAAACGTGGAATTTTGAAGTGCTATTTGGTACTTTGTTTATTATACACCACAATATATGGGAGTCAATCATTTTTTTAGAACTTTTCCGCCGTCTCTCCCACTTTTGCCATATTTAGCTGCATTTCATAATTTATCGCCTCTTTTGGCACATTGGAAACTTGAAGCACGTCCACGCCCACCCCCCCGTCATTTTTCTTCCAGTCGCACATGATGACAAACGCGCTTTCACCAGGCATGGTGGTATATTTCTCCGGATTGAATATCCACGATATATCCGTCCTCTTGTAGAAGCCGCGGAGTGCCTGCTGCATGTATGATCTCGGTATAGGTCCATTTATTACGTATACGTGCGAATCAGGAGGGAAGTCGGGCATCTCCTGCTTCAGGGCGGCCAGGAAGGGTTTGGCCGGTTCCGACAGCTTACGCCATTGGGCGCCTCTTTCCTCTACCTCGCCGTTGTTTATCCCGGCAAACAACGCAAGTGAGACGGCGGCGGCGATAACAAAGGCCCTGGCCGAAAGCATTTCCCTGAGACGCAGCAAGACCGCTGCGAAAATAAGCGAAGAGCCGACAGACGGGATATACAGGTAGCGGCTTATCGAAGTGATAATATACCTCGGTTGAAACTCACCGAGGCTGGTGAGGCTCTGGGGCAGGAAGGAAAGAAGTATCCAGCCGTAACCAAGAAAAAGCACCTTCTTGTCCTTGACCCAGAAAAAGCTCAGGACAATCCCCGCTCCGGTAAGGTATATCCTGGGATCGGACATTGTGAGAAAGCCCCGCGGATTAAGGAAAAAGACCGTCCAGCCGCCAAAAAGCGCGTAAAGCGGCCGAGGCTTGAAGAACTTTGCATTATCTATGTGGGACCTGAGCAGATAGGCGGTGACCATATAAAACATTACTACTGCTATATACGGCGCGGCCCTCGTCAAAACGGCCTTCTTATCCTTTAACCCGTCGAAATATAGCAGTTCTATCAGGATTATGATGAATGGCAGCGACGCGGCATCTTCCTTGCTGAACATGGCGAATATGAAAAAAAGGACCGCCAGTACCCCGTGGAAACCGGCGCCCTTCTGCCGGTAAGTTACATAGTTGTAGAGGGTTAAAAGGCAGAAGAAGAGGCTCAGCAGACCGCCGCTCGCCGCCTTCCAGAAAACAGCGTCGCACCCGACGGCGTTCAGCAGGAAAAACGCGCCGCCGAGAAGCGCATAGCCCCTGTCTTTAAGCAGTGTCGAAAGAAGCAGATAAAGGAGGACCGCGTTGGCGCTATACAGGACAATGCTGAAGAGGTTAAAGATGAACGGGTCGAAACCGAATATGGAGTACAGGGGCCACCATATGCTATTGCTTATCACCCTGATACTATTGTAGCCGAGGATGACGTCTAACGGGCCGCGGAAGATGTTCTCGATGTATTTGTAGTCGTCTAAGATGAAGAAATTATTCAGGAAGGGGCCGTAATATATAAGCGCCACGGCGACAGACGCCAGCGAGAAGACAAGAAGCTCTTTTTTGGCCCTGGTTATTTTTATATGAAGCGTTCCCATTTAATATGGCAATATAGCATTAATTAATGCAATTGCCAAAATAAATTATCAGGAAGCCGCATTTGGGGTTCATGGAAACCGTTCCACCCCCTGCGGCTCCCCAGGATTACGCTTTCAGCTTTTCTATCTCCTTCAGTATTATCTGCTCGGCCAGCCCCGGGACCACATCCCAGACTATTCTCTCCACGACAGCCGGCACGACTTCCCAGACAACCTTCTCCGCCACGTCCGGCATGACCTCCCAGACCACCTTCTCGGCGGATTCTTTGGACATCCTTGAAATAACCTCCCGAATCTTCGCCTCCACCAGCCTGTGCAGGTCGTCCGGTTCAGTAGCGGCCTTCGCGGCGGGAGCGGATGGGGCGGATGGGGCGGACGGGATGGCAAACGGCATTGCGGAAGGCTCTGCCTCAGCTTCGGCGCCAATGGGGGCGAATGACGGCATCTGCATGAAATCGCTCAAATCCGCCGCCGCGGGCTCAGCTTCTTCCGCTTCCATGACCTCATCGGCATCCACAAATTCTTCCGCTTCTATCGCCTCTACCGCTTCCGCTTCTTCAGGGGCTTCCTCGGCCAGAAAAACCTCGTCGTCCTCGTCCGCCAGGAATGCCTGCATGGGCTCTTCATCTTCATCCATCACGGCGTCCATCGGCAGCTCGTCCCAGGGCAGTTTCTCTTCCTCCGCCCGGGAAGGAGGCGAGGTAAAATAAGACATGACTTCCGACGCCCCTGCCAGGGGCTGGTCCGCGGTCTGCATGTCCACGACGCTCCAGAGGTCGTCCACGGGTTCCGCGTCCAGGATTTCTTCCGGCTCCTCAAACGGCAGGTTCCCGGCCGGCGGTACGCGCTCGGCTATCGGCTCCGGCGCCATCCTGGCTTTTCTCTCCACCAGTTCCTTGACTTTATTTATAAGTTCGGAAGACTCGAAGGGTTTTATAATATGACCGTCCGCCAGGGACGATGCGGCTAGGCCGGAATCGAAATTCTCGAAGGTCCCGGCGAGAAGCAGCACCGGGATATTTTTCAGGGCCGGGTCCTGCTTTACGGCTGCGGAGAGCTGATAGCCGTCCATGCGGGGCATGACGATGTCCGCGAGGATGACATCCGGAGCATCCTTCCTGGCCGCGTCAAGCGCGGATTCCCCGTCACCGAAAGCGGTTACTTCAAAGTCCTCTTCGGACAGGGTAAGCTCGACGACTTTCTGTATAGTGATGCTGTCGTCTGCCAGGTAAACCTTGTATGGCATAGTTCCTCCGGAAAGGACGCGCGTCTATCGCCTTTTTTATAATACAAATAAAGAATAAAATCAATTTATTTGTTAAGGACGACTATCCGGGGAACGATTGCACGTTTATGAGGTAACGAGTGCGGTATGCATTATAGCGGAAATCGAGAGCTTATATCTCCGCCCAGGGCCTCGGTATGAAGAGGTCCTGGTACAGCTTCAGGGCGTACCTGTCCGTCATGCCCGCCACGAAATCGCACACCGCACGCGCCCGGTCGGAGTTTAATTTGCCGTAGGAGCCGGGCAGGGTTATATTTTCATCCAGAAAATAATTAAATATCTCGGTCAGGATTTTGGTGGCTTTTAGAAACTCGCCGTAAGTCTTTTTGTTCTCGTACACGTTCGCGAAAAGAAACGACCGCAACTCCTCCGTGGCCTCGCGGACGCTATCCCCCATCCTTATCTCGTCGAGTCCGTAGTCAAGGCTTGAGAATATGACATCCTTCACCATCGTGTCAATTCGGCGGGCATGGCTGTTCCCCAATGTCTTTAGAATCGCCTTCGGCACGTCGGAATTTTTTATCACCTTCGCCCGGACCGCGTCGTCCAGGTCGTGGTTGGCGTAGGCTATCCCGTCCGCCACCCGCACTACCTGCCCTTCAAGCGTCTCCGCCCGGCCTTTCGAGCTTCTCGGCAGCACGCTCCCCTTGCCCTTGGAGTGTCTTAGAATGCCGTCCCGCACCTCATAAGTCAGGTTCAGGCCATGCCCGTCCCGTTCCAGCACGTCCACCACCCGAAGGCTCTGCTCGTAATGGTTGAACCCGCCGGGCAGGATTTTATTCAGGACCGACTCCCCCGCGTGACCGAACGGGGTATGCCCAAGGTCGTGCCCAAGCGCGATGGCCTCGGTCAAGTCCTCGTTGAGCCTAAGCGCTTTCGAAATGGTTCGAGCTATCTGGCTCACCTCAAGCGTGTGCGTCAGCCTTGTGCGGTAGTGGTCGCCTTCCGGGGCGAAGAACACCTGCGTCTTGTGCTTCAGGCGCCTGAACGATTTGCTGTGGATTATGCGGTCGCGGTCGTGCTGATACGCCGTGCGGATAATCCCCTCGGTTTCAGGGATAGCCCGGCCCTTGCTCAGCGCCGCCCTTGCCGCGCGGGGATGCAGGATTTCGTCTTCTATTTTTTCTGACTGCTGGCGGATGTTCATAAGACCTTTATTACTTTCTTTTGCGGAAAAGCGGCTAAGGCGCCGCGCATTTTTTCATCTTCGGAGCCTCCGCCTCCGTAAGGTGGAAGTAACCAAAGAAAACGGGACACAAAAGCAAGTTTAAAAGTTTTTGGCGGACCGCCCCGCGCTAACCTCGGAAACTACCCTCGGTAAGCGGTGGGGACCCCTCCTTTTTCCGAAAAAGGTAACGAATTTAAAAAGCTCTTCCCTCTTTCGATTTTTATCCCCAGCGCCTCCGCTACGGTCGCGCCCAAATCGGAGAAGCTTTCCCGCGTGCCGAGGTTTACGTCGCCTTTGATTCCGGGGCCGTAGACGAGGAGCGGCACGTATTCGCGGGTATGGTCGGTTCCGCTTGTGCCGGGGTCGGTCCCGTGGTCGCCGGTGATGAAAAGCAGGTCGCCCGGCTTCATCGCGCTCATCATGCTGGGGAGCCAGTTATCGAACTCCACGAGCGCGTTATAGTAGCCTATGGCGTCGTTTCTATGCCCGTAGAGCATATCAAAGTCCACCAGGTTTGTAAAAATAATTCCCCGTGTTATCCGCATAGCGGCGTCCAGCGTCCGGGCCATGCCGTCCGTGTTGCCCGCCGTATGTACGGCTTCCGTAAGGCCCCGGCCCGCGAACAGGTCCTCGATTTTCCCGATGCCGACAACCGGCAGTCCCGCCGCTTTCGCTCGGTCCAGTAGGGTATCGCCCAAGGGCGCGATTGAAAAATCTTTCCTATCGGTGGTGCGTCGGAAATGGCCGGGTACGCCCTTGAACGGCCTCGCGATTACCCTGCCGACGGAATGTTCTCCACGGAGCATCTCCCGCGCTGCCCGGCATATTTCGTAGAGCTCCGGAAGCGGTATCACGTCCACGTGCGCCGCGATCTGGAACACGCTGTCAACGGAGGTATAGACTATCGGCTGGCCCGTCTTCAGATGCGCTTCGCCCAGCCTGTCTATTATCTCCGTGCCGGACGCGGCGACGTTGCCAAGCGCCTCCCTGCCGGTTCTTACTTTAAACTCCTCCATCACGTCCTTCGGGAACCCGCGCGGATAGACGGGGAACGGCTTATCGAGCCTTAAGCCCGCGAGCTCCCAATGCCCGGAGATGCTGTCTTTGCCCTTCGACTGCTCCGCCATCCTGCCGTATGAGCCGATGCAGTTTTCCCTTTTCGCGAGGCCCTTGAAGTCCCCGATGTTCCCAAGCCCGAGGGCCTCGAAATTCGGAAGTAGCAACCCGCCGGCGGCTTCCGCTACGTGCAGGAGCGTATTAGCGCCAAGGTCGCCGTAGTCCTTCGCGTCCGGGAGCGCGCCGACGCCGAAGCCGTCCAGGACGATAATTATCGTGCGAGAGAAATTCAATCTTTATTGCCCATATGTTTCAGGAGTTCCCGGCGGGCCTCGCCGATTGTCAGCGGCAGGCGGTCGAAACTTACGTGGTCTTCGTCCTTCATCTTCTCGATAAGCTCGGCAATCTGCGGGAGGCGGAGTTTTACGCCTTTCAAGTCCGACGAGGCGTTGAAGACTTCAGCCGGCGTGCCTTCCCTGGCCACCCTGCCCTTGCTCAGGATATACAGCCGGTCTATGAAAAGCGGCACCAGGTCCACGTTGTGCGTCGCCATCACCATCGTTATGCCCTTCTCCCGGTTCAGGCGCGTCAGGAGGTCCATCGTCTTGTACTCGCCCATGGGGTCAAGCCCCGCGGTAGGCTCATCTAACAGCATTATGTCCTGCCCCATCGCGAGAAGTCCGGCTATGCAGGCACGTTTCTGCTGACCGTAGCTTAATGCCTGGATAGTCTTATGTCCAAGTCCATGAAGACCCGCGTCCTCGATTGCCTTATCCACTCTCTGTTTCACTTCGCCCGGTGAAAAACCCATATTGACCGGGCCGAACGCGACGTCCTCGGCGAGCGTCGCCGCGAAGAGCTGGTCGGCGGGGTTCTGGAACACCATCCCGAGCTGCCGGAAAAGCGCGCGCTTCGGGATACCGGAAATTTTATTGCCGTTTATCTCGATTTGACCGGCGGAAGGTTTCAAAAGGCCGCACAGTAACCTTAGCAGGGTAGTCTTCCCGGAGCCGTTGGACGCGAGCAGCCCAATGAACTCGCCTTTTCCCGCATGGAAATTTACGTCAGATAAGGCGGGAGTCCCGTCCGGATAGGCGAAGGAGACGGTTTCGGCCTTGACAGCGTCCATCATCCTTCATACCCGCGGAGTTCCATGGAATCGGCGGCGGCCTCGGCGCGCGAATACGCCCTTACGAATACCGCGCCGCAGAGCGTCCCGAGCGAACGGACGGACACCCCCATGCCAGCGTATCCCAGGCGGATTTTCTGCGCCTGGTATATGGTCACCGCGTCTTCCAGCAGGACGAACACGTACCGGTATGCAAAAAGGGACAACTCCACCAGCGCCTTCGGCACTCTGAGCCTTGCAGCCGCTGCAAGGAGCTTATGGACGGGCGTCGTCATCGTGAGGAAAAGAACTACAAATACCGCGCCGAATACGCGTGCCATTATATGAAGCCCCGCGCCTAAGCCTTGCGCGCTTAGTGACAGCTTCACACCGAAAAGCGCTATGCGGGCAAGCGGCGCGCCAGGTGTTAAAAACGCCTTTAACAGTACGATTATCAGCGCAAAGAACAGAGGTTCCGATATCCTGAAGATTACCGCTTTGAGCGGCGTGCCGGATACGAGGAGCAGGGCAAAGCAGACTATCCCTATGATAAACGGCACTGCGGGGTTGGGAGAGGCCACGGCAAGGACGAGACAGGCCGCGGAGGCGATAACCTTGGCCCTGGCGTCCATGCGCCTTATAAAACCGCCTTTTTCGGCATAGGCTTCCGAGAATATCTCAGCCTTCATCCGTTTCTCCTCCGGGCTTCCTTGTCGCGATGAAGTCCCGGTAATAGTAGCCGATAGTGAAGCCGCCGACGACCCCGGCAACCAGAAAAGCGAAGAGGAGCACGTCGCCCGTCGGCTCTATGAAGTGCAGCTTCGGGGGGCGTCCATGCTCTATGGAGTATTTTTCCACGACAGTCTCGTCCACGCCCTGCCATTTTTCGGCGGCACGGGCCGACACCGCTGAAAGGCACAGCAGAAACGAACACGACAATGCTATCATAAGGGCGGCTGCCCGCCCTCTGGATTTTAAGCGTCCGCCCCCTTCACCGCGCCCTCTGCATGTCATAGACCCACCCCCTTTATCGCAGGCACTGCCGCTTTTATCTTCAGGATTTCCGGCCTTCGACTTTGCAGGAACTTCACCGCCCCGGCGGTTAGAAACCCTTCCAGTATGCCGAGCGGGAGCTGGGTCGGCACGAAGGCGAGCGCTATCGTATAGAAAAGCTTGTAGAACTCTCCCGGCCCGTGCAGTGCGGAGGCAAGCTCGAACGACGTTGTCGCGTATACGGCCCAGTCTCCGATAAGCCCTGCAAAGAAGGCCGCGACGACCATCGGCACACTTAATTTCGTAAGCCCCTTGAAGACCGCATACCCGACGAATGAGCCGACTATCCCCATGGAAGTGATGTTCGCTCCCCACGTCGTCACCCCGCCGTGCGCAAGGAAGAGCGCCTGGAGCAGAAGGGCTACAGCCGTGGCGAGTATGCTGTATATCGGCCCTATCAGTATGGCCGCCATCGCCGTCCCGGCAGGGTGCGAGCATGTCCCCGCGGTCGGGACCGGGATGGGCATGCAAGACACTATGAATATCGCCGCCGCCACCATTCCGAGAAGGGGCTTCATCCTGCCGACTGTCTTGTCCTTCTTAAGTTTATATAGCCCAATGGCTACAAAGGGCATAGAGACGCCATACCATAACGCGCACCAGTCAAACGGCAGGATGCCTTCGCCGATGTGCATGGCGTATGCGTTCACGGGTATGGCAAAAAGAGCGAGCAACAATAGGGCGACGAGCAGCCTTCCACCTTTCATTCCATGCCTCCGGTTAATATCAATCCCTCGAAACAAAAAAAACCCTCCCCCAGATGTGGCCTATGCGGGCCGGACAGGGGGAGGATTATACGTTTTTATAATCCGATATGGATGCCGCCTCCTTTTCCATTAGAGGACGGCTTTATTTTCCGGCAGGTCTTCTGGCTCCCGGGTCTTCCTACTCCCCACGCCTTCCCATCCCTTAAGGACAGTGGCTTATCTTATGGGTTTCGTCACCGGTTACAGCGGCGGGTCCGCTCCCGGTTCAATGTCCCTGACCTGGGCCACTTCACGGGATTCCCTTTTAAGCCCCGAAGGGCGCCGAAAATCTAACCAAAATATATCCGAAGCGGGAAGCGCTGTCAAGAGATTCTGAGTTCGGCGGGTTGATTTGTAATTTTATTTGACATACTCTGAGATTTCTTGTAGATAATCTGTGTGTACCTATTTACCCCGTTTCATGCCAAGGAGGGTGCGATGCGGCTTTCAAAGGGTATTATCGCAGTTGCGTTTGTTTTCGTTTCGATCACGTTATCGTGCGCCTGCTCATGGGCGGGTATAAACGATGACCTCTACAAGGCGGCCATATATGGCGACGTCGAAGCAGTAAAGAGCTGCCTTGCCAAGGGCGCGGACGTGAACGCGAAGGATAAGGCCGGCGGGACGGCGCTGATGGTGGCGATTAATAACAACCACGCCGACGTTGTGCGCCTGCTGGTCGATAAGGGCGCGGACGTGAACGCGAAGGATAAGGACGGCTGGACGGCGCTGATGGTGGCGAGTTATAAGAGCCATCCCGACTTTGTGCGCCTGCTGATCGATAAGGGCGCGGACGTGAACGCGAAGTCTTCCGACGGCAACACCGCGTTGACGCTCGATATGAGCCATATGGACATTGAAAAAATGCTCAAGGCCGCGGGGGCGAAAGAAGACGAGGCAAAGTAGCGGGAGACGCGGTTCGTGCGGGATATTAATTTCAATGCCATCCAGGAGCGGGACGGGAATAACAACGTTACCCGCTCTTATGTCTGGGATGAAGTCTCTCCCGGCGGCATCGGCGGATTGCTGGAATTAACCCAAGCCGGGGCGCATTACAATTATCTCTATGACGGCAAGGGAAATGTGAGCGCCGTGATAGATAGCAATCAGAACGTTGTCGCGTCATATAAGTACGACGGCTTCGGGAAGCTGATAAGCAAATCAGGCACGCTTGACCAGCCGTATATGTTCTCGACGAAACCGTATTATGAGGGCTACGGCAAGAGCTATTACGGGTACAGGTTCTATGACCCGATAAGCGGGAAATGGATGGCGAGGGATCCGTTGGGGGAAAAGACGGATATAAATCTTTATAGGGGTATGGGCAACAATTTAATAAATATACTGGACCTATTGGGCCTGTGCGCCCATTATGCCGACACTGGTTATTTTAGTTATGAGGATCCGCAAATTAACCAAGAACTGCAGCAAGATATAAAGAATTATATTAATCAATCTTCTCCCAGTACGCCAGAAGAAGAAGCTTTAAAGCAAAATTTAAAGTTACTATGGGAGAATTGGGGGTCACCATGGGTGGATAAACTGAAAATAATTTTTGAGGAGTTATCGATTGGTGCGCAGGAGGCCGGGGCTCATGAATAGTACACTTTCAACGCCTTGGACAATAAAAGATATATTCCTTGTAGGTTTATATTTTATCATAACAATTTTCATAATCGTTACTTTAACTTTTTTGTTAACCTTTCGGATTTCCGGTCAAAAAATTACGTACTTGGTTTTTATGTATTTAGGCGACATATTGATGGCTACGTTACCTATTTATTGGATAAAGAAAAAATATGGGCTAAATAAAGAAGCACTAGGTTTAACAAAAAACAATCATAGTCCTTTAAAGATTATTTCAATTGGATTAATTGTTGCGATTATCTATTTTTGTTTGGCATATTTTTTATTTTTTAAACCGAATAATATCGCACAGCATAGCCAGCCGACAAAAATTAATTTTACATGGCTTTTCTTAGAGCCATTTTCTATTGATGGTTTTAATGCAATTATTTTAAGTCCAGTCGCTGAAGAAATAATGGATAGAGGATTTATTTATCCATACATCCGTAAAAAAATTGGCATTATTCCAGGTCTTGCAATTCAGGCTCTGATCTTTAGTTTATTGCATATAAATTTTCATCATAAATTTAATCCATATTTATTTATGGACGGAATATTATTTCAGGCAACGGCAGGTATATTGTATGAAAAAACAAAAAGCGTTTATCCTTCGATGGTTTTTCATAGTTGTACAAATTACTTAATAATGTTCAGCAATGTTACCTTATGAAGTTTAGCTGAAATAAAGGACCTCAAATGATCCCGAAATCATCGAGATGTTGGTTGTTTGCTTTATTCTTTCTTTTTTCTCTGCTTAGTTTTTCTTCCGCCTGGGCGACAACGACGGAAGTCATAAATTATACCTACGACAACACATATCAGTTAACCGAAGCCTCATCCAACAGTTCCGGAACATCGGACTACATATACGACTTGATGGGAAATGCGCTTATAAATACCGCTACCTCCGTGGGCGCGACAAATAACCCGCCATTGTTCAACCAGCTGTCCCCCGCGAATGGCGCAACAGGCGTCAACATGCTCCAGCAGCCTGTTATCACTTGGCAAGGCTCTGACCCGGACACGGGAGATATTGGCGGGCTTGTTTCGTTCAATGCTTGCTCTTAATAGCGATTACCGTTTTGCGCCCGAAATCCGCGGAAAATAACCTCGACGCATGTATAAGTGGCTTATCCGCCAAATTTCAATCGTACACCGTCACGTATCGTTTTCATGACACCGGGGGCGGATTACAGATACATGGAAGCGGGGTTACGGGGCTATCGTTTTTCTGGAGTATTTAGTGGAATTTACCATTATAATACAGATAGTTACGGCCTAAAATCACCCGGTTTCCCGGGGCATGAAAAAACGGTCTTTGAGCGCTGCAACTGCTTGAAAAGTAAAGATTTACAAAAACGCAAAAACCCGATTTTCCAGTCCCCGCGTCATTGAATAAAAAGCTATTTATTTAAACCAGGTTTTTCCCCGTCGTGGCCATCGTGAGTTTTCCGTGGACTACGCCCTTGGTGCCGATTAACCTGTCAGCGATCTTCTTCACCACCGAACTCTTCCCCCGGACGACCATAACTTCCAGGCAGTTATGGTGGTCCAGGTGGACGTGAAGGTTGGAAATTATGGAGTTGTAGGAATCGTGCTGGATATCGTTCAAGGTATCCGGAAGCTCGCGGGTGTGGTGGTTATATACCAGCGTGATCGTCCCCACCACCTCCTTGTCCGACTCCCACTCACCTTCCACGAGCGAGTCCCGGATAAGGTCGCGGACGGCCTCGGAACGGTTCGTGTACCCCTTCTCATTCAGGGACCGGTCGAACCGTTCGATGAGCTTTCTGTCTATGGATATTGCGAATCTTGCCAGTCCCTTTGTCATTTTTTGCCCCCCTCCTCAGGGTATTATTGCCATTTAAAAAACACTGTCAAGGAAAATTCTCTTCGGTGAAACCTATCACAAAAAACAGGGATTTACCCACATTTATCTTGACAAGGGAAGTACGGTATTGATATTCTGATTGCGGCGCAGTTTTTAGGAAATTATTCAGGGACTTAATGTACGAAGTCAGGGCCTACAGGGATTTTTCCCGTCCGGCGGACCTTGTCCCTTTTACCGTCGTGGTAAAGGAGACGGACCTGTTCATCCTGGCCCGGACTGACCTTAGGGAACTGGCGCTCGAAACGGTTATCAACCACCGGCACAAGCTGGAATCTTTCATAAGGAAATACCCTGAATTCAGGACGTCGCTTTCTCCGGTAAAAATACCCGAGGGGGCGCCCGAAGTCGCCCGCATCATGGCCTTAGCCGGAGAAGCCGCGGGCGTGGGCCCGATGGCCGCGGTGGCCGGAACATTCTCGGAGCTTGTGGGCAACGCCCTGATGGAACGCTCCCCCGAGGTGATAGTAGAGAACGGCGGAGACATCTTCATCAATACGCTTAAGGAACGCTCCGTCGCGCTTTTTGCGGGAGACTCGCCGCTTTCCGGCAAGGTCGGGATAAAAATATATCCCGGCGACTGCCCGCAGGGCGTCTGCACGTCGTCGGGCAAGGTTGGGCCTTCTCTTTCGCTTGGGCTCGCGCACGCGGCCTGCATAATCGCGAAATCCGCAGCTTTAGCTGACGCCGCGGCCACGGCCGCCGGAAACGCCGTCAAGGCCGAAGGCGACGTTAAGGCGGGGCTCGACATAGCCGCGAAGATAGAGGGCGTCCTTGGCGCGGTGATAATCTCTGGCGATAAACTGGGCGCGTGGGGAAGGGTGGAACTGGTGGAGATATCCATCTCCGGGAGGGGCGAGTGAGCGAAAAGGTATTCGGCGGGATGCTCGACATGATAGGCAGGACGCCGATGGTGAGGATTAACAAGCTTACCGGCCCGAAGGACGCCGCTTTATATGCGAAGCTCGAAGGGGACAACCCCGGCGGCAGCGTTAAGGACAGGATCGCGCTGGCGATGGTCGATGAGGCGGAAAGAAGCGGCCTGTTATTGCCGGGCGGCACGATAATCGAGCCCACAAGCGGCAACACCGGCATCGGCCTTGGGATTGTAGCGGTGCTGCGCGGATACAAGCTGATACTTACCATGCCGGACACGATGAGCATGGAGAGGCGCTCGCTTCTTGCCGCCTACGGGGCGGAGCTGGTGCTGACGCCGGGGCAGGACGGGATGCGCGGGGCGGTGGAAAAAGCGGAAGAGCTATTACGCGCCACGCCTAATTCGTTCATGCCCCAGCAGTTCAACAACCCCGCCAACCCGGAGGCGCACAGGAAGACGACGGCCAGGGAGATACTGTCCGCGCTCGGCCCGAAGATAGACGCGTTTGTCGCGGGGGTGGGGACTGGCGGGACGCTTACGGGCGTAGGCGAGGTGCTCCGGTCCAAAAACCGGGATATAAAGATTATCGCGGTGGAGCCGGCGTCTTCTCCGGTTCTTTCCGGCGGGGCTCCCGGACCGCATAAAATACAGGGCATAGGGGCCGGATTCCTGCCGGGCGTCCTGAACACGCAGATATATGATGAAATCGTGCAGGTGACCGACGATGAGGCGGCGGAGGCGACGCGCCAGCTTGCGGCAAAGGAAGGCATCCTTTGCGGCATATCGTCAGGCGCGGCGTTTTTCGCGGCCTTAAGGACGGCCAAGGAACTGGGCAGGGGAAAGAGCGTCGTAGTCATATTGCCGGACAGGGGCGAACGCTACCTGAGCACCGGCTTGTTCGGCAATGGCTGATTATCTGGAGGTAACGTATGCAGTTATCCACTAAAGGGAGATACGCGGTACGCGCAATGTTCGACCTCTCTTTTTATTCAAAAGGGGAGCCGGTACCGCTTTCGAGGATTTCCGAGCGCGAGGAGATATCGCTCCATTATTTGGAACAACTTTTCAACAGGCTCAGAAAAGGCGGCGTAGTCGAGTCCGTCCGGGGCCCGTCCGGCGGCTTCAGGCTTTCGAGAAAGCCGTCCGAGATTACCGTCGAGGAGATAATACGTGTGGTCGAGGGCAATATAATGCCGGTGAACTGCGTGGAGGCCAAGGACAAGAAAAAGATATGCCACCGCGCGGACAAATGCGTGACTTTCATCCTCTGGAAGAGGCTTGGCGGCCATATCAAGGACTACCTCTCCTCCGTCACGCTTCAGGACCTGGTAGACGAGGCCAGGGAGATGCTGGAGTCGGGCAAGGTCAGCCACGACTACATGTTTTATATTTAAGGACACCGGGGCGAGGATCCTATGGATGACCATAAGCTGAAAGTCTTTTGCACGGTCGCCGATACAAAGAGTTTTTCCAAGACTTCGGAAATAATACACCTGACCCAGCCCGCAGTCAGTCTCCAGATACAGGCGCTCGAAGAGCTGTATGAGACTAAACTTTTCGACCGCTCCGGCGGTTCGGTAACGCTCACGCCCGCGGGTGAGCTTCTATATAAGTACGCGAAAGATATCCTGGGGCTGTATGCCTCCGCCAGAAGAGACATAAACGCGATGATAGGCCTCGTGAAGGGAAACCTCTCCATCGGCGCCTCCACAACCGTCGGGAACTATCTCCTCCCATCCGTTATAGTCAGCTTCCGCAAAAACCACCCCCGCATCTGGACGAACCTCGTCGTAGGCAACACGAAGATTATCGTCGAGAAGCTCCTTTCCGGGGAGATAGACCTGGGGATAGTGGAAGGGGACGTGGCGAAGCACAACCTCGTGGTGGAGAAGCTTATCCCGGACGAGATGGTCGTAATCATGAGCCCGGACCACGAATGGGCCAAAAGGAAGAACCTCTCTATATCCGAGCTTTCGAAGGAGCCTCTGATAATGCGGGAAAAAGGCTCCGGCACAAGGCAGATGGTGGAGAAGTTCCTGGAGGAGAACCAGGTGTCGCCGGACAGCCTGAAGGTCACGCTGGTCATGGGCTCCACGGAGGCGATAAAGACCGCAGTGGAAGACGGACTCGGCATTTCCATCCTCTCGGCCTGGGCGGCCAGGAAAGAGATGAAGGCCGGCCTTCTTGTGGCAAATACCTTCAAGGACGCCCGGTTGACCCGCTATTTCAGCCTCATCCAGAGGAAAAAAGGGTTCACGTCGCACACGCTGGGCGAGTTCCTGGAGTTCCTGAGGATATACCAGTACGAAGACCCGCTCGCCGCTTCACAATCGTCACAGTCATCACAATCCTATTGATTTGGCATAAAGTTCGGGTATAATACCGCATATGAGATTAACTCAGCAACAGATACGCTCGGTTTCCGAAGGAGTGGTAAAAGAAGCCGTCCGGCGCCGGGCGCTCAAACTACTCGTCCCTGAGGAGGAGGCTTTCGCCCTGGTCGAGAAGGCGATAGCCGAAGACCTGGCGGTGGAAGACCGCTTGAACGAGGAAGTGAAACAGATACTGAAGACTTACGAGCGCGAGATAGAGCAGGGCCGCGCGGACTATAAGACCATGTTCGACATGGTAAAAAAGAAGCTCGTGCGCGAGCGGGGACTGGTGCTTTAAATGAAGCTTTCCGATGACAAGGTAGCCCACCTCTCTCACGTCGTATTCGACGCGCTTGTAAAAAGCGGCGCGGCGGAGATCCCGGACAAAGACGACGCGCGGGCCCGGCGCGAGCTTAAGCAGGCAATTGGGAAAACCGTGACGGGCGAAGAGGAACTGGAAGATACGGTCAGGAAAAAAGTCCTCTCTTACTCCCGAAAGATAGTTGAAGGAAGCCAGGAATGGGATATACTCTTCCATAAGCATTACCAGGAAGAGCTTAAGAAAAGGGGCAAGGTTTAATCCTTCGGCCGGAGGTGTCCGCGAGTGTCAAGTTTAACCGAATCCGGCGGTTTCTTAAGAAAAAATTACCTGGCGATCTTCGTCTTCCTGGCTTACGCGGAAGCCGCAGTCATCCCCTTCATGGACCTGAAGTGGAACTCGCCGTTCCTGGTTTTCTGGTCCGCCCTGCTGTTAACCCTCCTGATAATCAGTCTTCTCAAACTGCTCCAGCCCGTGCCGCAGGTGCGGGCGGATCTCTGTTTCGCCGTCTCCTTAATCCTGGCGCTGGACCTTTTCTCCGTCCTTCTGGGCCCCGACAGCCATTGGCTCCAGCCGATGAACTATGTCTTAATCGCGCTCTGCGCGGTCTATTACTCGCTGGGCTTTAATTTTATAGTCGCCGCTCTTGTCTTCCTCCTCCAACTAATGGGAGTGATCTCCGCGGGGCCCGAGCCTGAATCCTTCGCCAGTCTTGCCGTTTTCGGCGCATATCTTCTGGGTACTGCCATAATTCTTGGCAGGCTCTTTCAGTCTGAGCAGAAAAAGAAAGAAAAAGCCATGCTGGCAGTCCGCAGGATACACGAAGGCGCGGCTGGCCTGACCACCGTACCGGGAGAGGAGCAGCAGCCATCCTCCATCTCCCCGCAGGGCCGTTTTTCAAACCTGGTGGAGACCGCGGAGGGGCTCGACAGGGTGCTGGAGCAGCTTCTCCTGACGGTGAAAACCGCCATACCCTGCGACAACGCGATGATTTTCATGACAACGGAGGATGAGGGCAGGCTTTATCTACGCCTTTATATAGGCACCTCCGAACTGGCCGACTCCCCGGAAATTGCCCTGGGGCAGGGACTTGCGGGATGGGTGGCGAAGGAGAAGAAGCCGATGCTGGTGAAAGACGGAGCCCACGGACTCGGCTACCTGAAAGACGAGCGGGAGGTAAACGCGTTTGTCGCCGTGCCTATAATGAACGGCGGTTTTCTGGAAGGCGTTATCGCGCTGGATGCCTCCGCCGGCTCCTTTACTGAAAAAGATAAGGAAAGCCTGAGCGGATTCGCCTCTCTCGCCCTTCACGTCCTCCAAAGCGCAAGGGCGTACCAGCGGGTGGACATGTCCGCCAAGGAGTTCGAGGCCCTGCACAGAATAAGCGCGGAGCTTTCCTCCAGCCTCGACCTTAAAACGATACTGGAGAAGCTGGCGACGTGCTCGCGGGAAATAATAGCCTACGATTATATGACCGTATCTTTCATGGAAGGGCCGGACACCGCGGTATTCAAGATATTAAAGGGATACGACGGTCTTAAAATCCCGGAAGGTCCCGTCTCTCTTGCAGGGTGCCTGCTGGGGTGGATAGTGGAGAACAGGCAGGAGCTTTGCTTCACGGACTTGGACCAGCGGACACAGAAACTCCCGGTCTTTCCGGACGGGCTGCTGAAGACCGAGTTTAAATCTTTCCTTGGAATACCCTTCCTCAGCCAGGACGCGTGCATGGGCGTCTTTACAATGGCTTTGCGCGCCCCCCACGCTATAACCGCCTATCAGCGCCAGACGCTCTCCATTATCGCGAACCAGGTGGCCGTCAATATAACCAACGCCAAGTTCCACCACATAATGGAACTGATGGCTACGACCGACGGCCTGACCGGGCTTACAAACCACAGGGCTTTCCAGGAGAAGGCGGACCAGGAGTTCGAGAGGGCCCAGAGATACCCGGAGCCGATAGCGATTTTGCTCTTCGATATCGACCACTTCAAGAAGATCAACGACACCTACGGCCACCCAGTCGGGGACGCGGTGCTGAAGAAAATAGGAAAGCTCTTAAACGAAACGGTGCGCACGGTGGACGTGGCGGCCCGCTATGGCGGAGAAGAGTTCGTCGCGCTCCTCGTAAACACCGACTCGAAGGGCGCCTCCCAGATGGCCGACAGGATACGCGCCGGCATAGAGAAAAGCAAGTTCCTCCTGAACGGCCAGAGGATACCCGTCACCGTAAGCGTCGGCTACGCCGTTTTCCCGGAAGACGCGAAGGAAAAGAGTACGCTTATAGAGATGGCAGACCAGGCCTTGTACGCCGCCAAGCACGGAGGCCGCAACCAGTGCCGCGCGTACAAAGAGATGGCGGCAGCAGCAGCGACCTCGCGGTAAGACCTTTGCCTCTTTGACACCCGCCTCCCAGTCCTGTAAAATTTAATAGAAAATACAAATACATCCGCGGGGGTTATATTGCTCGATAAATTCTTCAACCCCTCACAAGTGGCCGTGATAGGCGCCGCCAGGGAGCCGGCGAAAGTCGGCCACAGTATCCTCAAGAACCTGAAATCGAACGGCTATACGGGGGCGCTCTATCCGGTCAACCCCAACGCCAAAAGGATACTTGGGCTTAAGTCTTATCCCGGCGTATTGTCTGTCCCAGGCCCGGTAGACTTAGCGGTAATCGCCGTCCCCAGCAGGTTCGTGGTGGACGCGGTGAAAGATTGCGGGGAAAAAGGCGTCCCCGCCGCGATTGTCATTACCGCCGGTTTCAAGGAGACAGGCGAAGAAGGTCAGATGCTGGAGCAGCGCCTTTTAGAGGTTGCCGCCGCGAACAAGGTCCGCATCCTCGGCCCGAACTGCCTGGGCCTCATCAACACCGCAAACGGAGTTAACGCATCGTTTGCCCCCCTGATGCCGAAAAAAGGAAGCATCGCTTTTTTTTCGCAATCCGGCGCGCTCTGCACGGCGATACTGGACTGGTCCCTGGTGCGCGGCGTGGGTTTTTCCAAGTTCATCTCGCTCGGCAATAAATCCGACATCAGCGAGCTGGACATGATGGAATATCTCGCCGAAGACCCTCAGACCCGCGTGATACTGGGTTATATCGAAGGCATAAGCAACGGCCGCGAGTTTATGGAAAAGGCTTCGAAGGTAGTCAGGAAAAAACCGATGGTGGTGATGAAGGGAGGCGGGACGGCCGCCGGGGCAAGGGCCGCGTCGTCTCACACCGGCTCGCTTGCCGGCTCCGAGAAGGCATTCGATGCGGCTTTCAAGCAGACGGGGGTATTGCGTGCGCACACGATAGAGGATCTTTTCAATTTCGCCCTCGCCTTCGCCGATAACCCCATCCCGAAAGGCCCTGGCCTTTGCATCGTCACCAACGCGGGCGGACCGGGCATAATCGCGGCTGACGCCTGCGAGCACTCTGCCGCGAAAATGGCGGAACTATCGTCGAATACGATTGCCGCCCTGCGCAAAAGCCTGCCGCCGACAGCGGGTTTTTATAACCCGGTGGACGTGATAGGCGACGCAATGGCGGACCGGTATGCGAGCGCGATGACGACGGTGCTGGACGACCCCGGCGTTGACGGCTGCCTTGTCATACTGACGCCCCAGGCGATGACGGAGGTGGAGGATACGGCGAAAGCGGTACTTGACCTGAAGGCGCGCAAGACGAAACCGGTCCTGACCTGCTTCATGGGCGGAAACAGCATAAAAAAGGGAGTGGCGATAATGCAGGCCGGGGGGCTTCCGACGTATCAGTACCCGGAAGACGGGATAAGGGCTTTCGACGCGCTCGTGAGGTACCGGGAGGCGAGAGAAAGGCCGGAGCCGCGGCTCACGCATTTTGACGTGGACACGCAAGCGGTGCGCGGAGTAATATCAAGTGCCAGAGAGGCGAGAAAAAGAGAGCTGGGCGAAAAGGACGCGCGTGAGATAATATCAGCCTACGGCTTCCGCGTTCCAAGAAACGTGCTGGCCAGGACGTCCGCGGAAGCGGTGAAGGCCGCGGCCGATATCGGCTTCCCGGTCGTGATGAAGATCGCGTCCCCGGATATCCTTCATAAAACGGATATCGGCGGGGTGCGGATAGGCCTTCGGACGCCGCGCGAGGTGGAGACGGCTTTTCTGGAGATAACCTCAAACGCCCACAGGTTACTGCCTGCGGCGATGGTACTCGGCTGCATGGTGCAGGAGATGGTGACGGGCGGGAAAGAGGTAATCCTTGGAATGACGCTCGACCACCAGTTCGGCCCAATGATAATGTTCGGCATGGGCGGGATATACGTGGAGGCGCTTGGGGATGTATCGTTTCGGATAGCGCCCGTCGGTGCGGAAGAGGCTGCCTCGATGATGGAGGAGACGCGGTCTTTCAGGCTTCTTAAAGGTCTTCGCGGCGAGAAACCGTCGGATCTCGGCGCGACAAGGGATTGTATTTTGAGGCTTTCCCAGCTCGTGAGCGATTTCCCGGAAATTGTGGAGATGGATATCAACCCCCTCCTGGTGCTGCCGGAGGGCGAAGGCGCAGTCGCCATAGACGCGAGGGTCGTGCTCGCCTGATGCGGAGGAATGAAAATGGTCCCTCTATATGTAGGTTCCACTAAGAGCTTCTCCGGCAAGAGCCTCGTCTCTTTGGGCCTTGCGCTGAAGATGCAGGAAGACGGACTGAAGGTCGTTTACATGAAGCCTTACGGAAGGGTGCCGACAGTCGAAGACGGCGTCCTGACGGACGGCGACGTGCTGTTCATGAAAAAAAGGCTGAACCTGCCGGGGCCGGTGGAGAGGCTCTGCCCCGTGGTATATTCGCACGACCTGATGGCCAAATCCCTTCATGGACGCGACAAGGACCTTCTGAAGAAAATCATGGCCGCATATAAAGCGGTCTCCAAAGACGCGGACGTCGTAATCATGGGCGGGGCGCGGGATATTTTCGACGGCAAATCGATCGGCATATCCGGTGTCCGCATAATCCAGGAGACGGGCGCCAAGGCGGTCATGGTGGACCCTTTCACCGGTGAGGTATGCATCGACTGCCTGCTGTCGCTGAAGGACATCCTGGGAGACAACCTTATAGGCGTCGTGATAAACCGCGTCCCCCCGGAAGGCATGGACTACATAAAAGAGACCGCCGGACCATTCCTTAAAAGGAAAGGCATCCCCCTGCTGGGAATACTTCCCGCTGACCTGCTCCTGAACTCAATAACGGTGCGCCAGGTTAGCGAGTCCATAGGCGGGACGATTTTGTGCTGTGAGGATAAACTGGACGAACTGGTCGAGAGCCTGTCCATCGGCGCGATGGACATGGAGAACGCGCTCAAATATTTCAGGCGCACCCACAACAAGGCCGTCATAACCGGAGGACACCGCCCCGACATTCAGCTCGCGGCGCTGGAGACCTCGACGAAATGCCTTATCCTGACCGGAGACCTTCTGCCAAACGCCCTTATCATCGCGAAGGCGAAGACCTCCGGCGTCCCGGTAATATCCGTAAAGGGCGATACGCTCTCGACTGTCAATCGGCTGGAGTCGGTGCTTGGCAAGGTGCGGATACGCGAAGAAGAAAAAGTCACGCGGGCGATGGAACTCATGCAGAAGCACTTCGATTTCGATATGCTCTACGGGAAGTTAGGCATAAAATTATAATGCAGCAGGAAAAATACAATATCGAGTCCGGGGAAGAGAAGACCTGGCGGGAGCTAAGGGCGGCTGACCCAGGCCTGGTGGAGAAAAACAGCGGGGCCGTATACGACGCTTCGAGAGATGCTTACAGATTAGAAATCCTCGGCGGAGTCTATGAGGCGTCTGTCGGCGAAAGAAAGATAACCTGCATATCCGACCCTGGCCGGAAGCCCGAATATTTCATAAACCTGGCGACGCCGGTATATCTCGTGCAGGCGAAGCCCGTCGGGCCGTCGGGCGAACTGGTGAAGGAACTGAAAGGAGGGGACTTCTTCTTCCGGGGTTCGCATACGCTGCCGCTTGGCTCCATCGCCGAAAGATACGGAAACGATAAAGAGTCGTTCTTAAAGTCGGCAGCCTCGGTCGGCGGGACGCCTATCGGCATGGGCGACGCCGGTTTTGCATTCAGGGCCTATCCGAGGATAGGCATGGCGTTCGTGCTATGGCTCGCGGACGATGAGTTCGAGGCCAGGGCCAGCCTGTTTTTCGATTCCCTTGCCGACCGCCACATGGCGCTTGACGCCGTATGGGCGGTGGCTCTGGTGGCCTGTCAGAGGATATTGTCTTTTACTTCTTGACGTATTCGTTCACGAGTTTTAGAAGCTCCGCGGTTTGAATGGGCTTTGACAGATAAGCATTTGCGCCGAGCGCTAGTCCTTTGCGCCTGTCTTCGTCCGCGCCCTCCGTCGTGATTATGATTATCGGGATTTCCTTGTGCTGGTCGTTTCCCCGGATGAGGGAGACGAGCTTCAGGCCGTCCATGATCGGCATGTTTATGTCCGTCAGGACAAGGTCGAACTTCTGCGCGGAGAGCTTCTTAAGGGCGTCTATGCCGTCCGTCGCCTCGACGATCTTAGACCCGTGCACCCTCTTCAGGGCAAATGAAATAAGCTGCCTCATCGTGGGTGAATCTTCGACTACCAGGAAATTTATTTCAGCCATCTCTTTATTCCTCCTTGAAGAAGGGTTATTCCCCCTCTGGTTTCCCCTTTATAAGGTCCAAGAAACTCTGAATGGTAACGAGCTTTCTCTCCGACTCCGAGTACAGCCTGGAAGAGAAAACCGCCGTGGCCGCGTGTCCAGCTAACATCGAGAAGAGTTCGTAGTCCACGTCCGAGAACTCCTTCTTCTGCACGAACAGCGTGTATATTACGATCACGCCTATTACATGCTCTTTTATCTTCAGCGGTATGCATACGATGGGAACGGAGAGGTCCAGGCTCTCGCCGGGCGCATCGGTTGCGTAATAGCTTTCCCCCTCGCTCGCGACCTGGCCAATTATTCCCTCGCCCATGGATACCTGCGGCATTTCTTCGACCGCTATGCCCTCCGCAGCGATCGCGGAAAGATCCTTGGTTTTTTCGTCCAGGAGCATTAAGGCGAATTTTTCCGCGCCCACCAGGTTCATTATGATCTCCAGCACCGTCTTTACCACCTCGGAAAAATCCAGCGTGGAATGGAGCTGGTAGCTCGCGACGTAGAGGTTAGCCAGGTTGTTGTTCTCCCGCTCAACCTCGAGGTACTTCTCGGCGAAGCTCTTGTTCTCAAGCTCCACCTCCCGGTAGCGCTCCATCAGATGCCTGTTCTCCGCCACCAGGGAGGCGATCTGCTCTTCGAGCGTCTTTACCTTGACCGGGTCCGTCGCCCTGGCGTGTCTGAATTCTTCCTCCAGCTGGACCATCCTGAAACGGAGCTTCTCGTTCTCCTGAAGGACTTCCTGCGTAAACGCCTCGCCCTTCCTGAAGATCTGGAGGAATTCCTCCGTCCTCGACCTTAAGTCCTTGTGTACCTCCCTGCCGTCCTTGTTATCCAAGACTACCTCCCCATTGGCGGCGCTTTTTTTAAACGCATATCCTTAAAATTTCGGCGGCTATCTTGTCCAACGGCATGGACTTTTCAACCGCCCCTGCTTCCACAGCCTCTTTCGGCATGCCGTATATTACCGCGGTCTCCTGTGATTCCGCGATAGTCCTGCCGCCCAGTCCTCTAATCAGCGACATGCCTTCCCGGCCGTCGTTGCCCATACCGGTCAGGATAACCCCCATCGTTCTCTTCCCGAAATTCAACGCGGCGGAGCGCATCATCGCGTCCACCGAGGGCGTGAATCTATCTTCGTCCACCGCTTTTTTAAGCGTGGCCGCCACCCCGCCTTCTGTCCTTTTAAATGACATGTGATAGCCTCCCGGAGCGATAAGAGCGGTACCCGGAAGAAGCGGGTCTCCCTCGCTGGCCTCCTTCACGGAAATTGTGCACAACTTATCCAGCCTCTCCGCGAAGAACCTGGTAAATACCGGCGGCATATGCTGGCTTACCGCGATTGCCGACGGAAATTCTTTCGGCAGGTTAGCCAGTATCGCCTGTACTGCCGGGGGCCCTCCGGTGGATGCCCCTATCGCCACCAGGTCCATGCCCTCTCCGGCTGGCACCTGCCTCTTTTTCGGGGGGCTCGCGGGTCCGACCTGCCTAAGCAAGTCCATGGACCTGCTTACCCTCGATATCTCAACGCCTGCGAAAAACCTCGCCTTCTCGATAAGGTCCGGCCCGAGTTCTTCCAGGTTCTCTGGCGATACGGGCTTTGGCAGGAAATCCACCGCCCCGAACTCCAGGGCGGTAATGACGCTCCGGTCGTCGGCCCTCGAACTTATTACCAGCACCGGCGTCGGCACCGACCTCATCAGCCAACGGAGGAACGTAAAGCCGTCCATGCGCGGCATTTCGAGGTCGAGCGTGATGAGGTCTGGTTTGAGCCTCACGACCCGTTCTATCGCTTCTTCGCCGTCCGCCGCGGCGCCTATAACCTCTATATCGTGTGACGAACCCAGTATCCCGGTCAGGACCTTCCTGTTCTGGGGTGAGTCGTCCACCACGAGCACTCTTATTTTCTTCATCAGGGCCGCGTCCCCGCCTGATTCCCTATGGGTATCGCTTCACCGGCTGAAACAGGCTTCTGATAAACCATGTCGTTTTTTAAGTGCACCAGCTTGAATGTAGTCGTAACGTTCAAAAGGGACTCCGCGTGCCCCAGCAGGAGGTAGCCGCCTGGAGAGAGCTTGTCGTAGAACATCTTTATCAGCTTCTTCTTCGACTCCGCATCGAAGTAGATCATGACGTTCCGGCAGAATATCACGTCGAACTCCCTTAAGAAGCTTAACCTGTACGGGTCGAAGAGGTTCAGGTGCGAAAACGTCACGAGCTTTTTTATTTCGTCCGAAATCCGGAAGTTCCCCGGGCTTTCCTCCTTGAAGTACTTGCGCATCATGTCTTCCTTGATTGCACGGAAAGAGCCGCGCCTGTAAACACCTCTCCTGGCGGCAGTCAGGACCTTCTGGTTTATGTCGCTCCCTATTATCTCTACCTCCGTCTCGCCGAGACGCCCGGTCTCCGACAAGATCATGCCCACGGTATAGGGTTCCTCACCCGTCGAACAGCCCGCGCTCCATACCCTGAGCGACTTTTTGCCTTCCTGCCGCAAAAACTCCGGGATTATCTCGTCCCTGAACGCCTTTAACTGCGCCTCTTCACGGTAAAAATAAGTCTCGTTCGTGGTAAGGGTGTCAATCACCTCGACAAGCTCCGCCTCTCTCCTTCTGTCATAGGTGAGGAAGCGGTAGTAATCGAGGAAGGTGTTTAACTGATGCAGGCGGACGCGCCTCGTGAGCCTCCTCTCCAGAAGGTATTTCGAAGAATCGTCGAAATAAAGCCCGCAGTAATCCCGGATGAAGTCCCGAAGCAGCCGGAACACGTCGTCCGGGAGGTCTATTATGTCTTCGTTAAAGATCATCTGCCTACCCTGATAAGTCTCGCCGCGGCCTCCCTTACCAGCCGCTCCGGGTCGGTATCCGCCGCCTCGGCAAGAAGCTCCATATTTCCTTCGATTCCGGCGCTCCGAAGCGCTTCGAGCGCGGACTTCCTTACACTCCAGTCCGGGTCTTTCACAAGCTTTTTTAAATTGGAAAGCGTTACCGGCTCCTTCAGGGACAGCGCGGCGGAAATGCCTGCTTTCCGTATTTCGGCGTCCGGGTCCGCCAGCGCGGCCCGGATATATTCCCCGGCTTCTGGTCTGCCCGTCCTGCCGAGGCCCTCGATGGCTTCCATCCTGACAGGCCCGTAAGAATCTGACAGGCGGGACAGCAAGGCGTCGAATACCCCCGGATCGTCCTCATATGACAGCGCGCGGGCTGCCTGGGCCCGCACCCAGGGGTCTTCGTCCTTCAAGAGCAGGAGCATCGGCTCCGCCGCTCCCGGCACGTTTTTCCCGGAGAGCGCGTTCACCGCCGAAAGCCGCACTCTCGCGTCTTCGTCCGGGATGCATTTCAGCACGGCTTTCAGAGATGCGCCTTCGCCGGCCA
The DNA here is from genome assembly GCA_049801375.1 of Nitrospirota bacterium. GTDB lineage: Bacteria > Nitrospirota > JACRHJ01 > JACRHJ01 > JACRHJ01 > JBARKJ01. The sequence goes on from JBARKJ010000043.1 coordinate 44,421, forward strand.
TGGCAATGGAATCCACCGCCGCGGTGCGGACGAGAGCGTCCTCGTCTTTTAAAAGCCCCTCTAAGACCGACGCGTTCCCTCTTCCTAAAAGACCGCATAAAAACGCAATATTTCTCCTGAAGGAAGGGTCCGGGTCCTGGGCAAGGGCCTTCAAATCAAGCTCTTCCCGGACGCCCGGTACGATTGCTATGGCCTTGACCGCCACTTCCTGGACATCCTGATATTCGTCGCGCAGAAGGTTCAGCATGGCGACAGCGGATTTTTCGACTTGAAGCCTTCCCAAGGCAAAAGCCGCCGCCGAGCGGGTATGGCCGTCCTCGTCCTTCAGGAGCGGCAGCAGGAAATTAGCCGCCCTGGCGTCGCCCGCCTCGCCCAAGAGCTCCGCGCAAGCGCGTCTCACCGCAGTATCCTCGTCATTTAACAAAAAGAGCAGGGGCTCGACCCCATCCTTTGATATTTCTAAAAGCGCCGCATAAGCGTCTTTCCGAAGGTCGTCATAATATAAAAGCTTTGAGAGAGCGCCAACCGCAGACCTCTCCCTCATCCATCCCATCAGGCGGGCCGCCGATTTACTCAGCTCCGGCTCATACGATTCGATAAATCCTTTTATGGATTCCAGGTCCTCCGGCTTAAGCATACCTTTCAGCTTTCGAGCGAGCGCACCGGGATCGGGCGAAAACGACATAATTTTCGCCGTTCCTTTTACGGCAATCTCCCTTATGACCGGGACCTCATCCGTCACTGCTTCCTCGAACGCCGGCCAGGCCGAAGGGTCTCCCAGCCTGTAAAGTGCGTCAAGCGCGGCCTCGCGCAGGAAACTGTCCTTTGAAGCCTCTATAAGCGCCCCGGCAGCCCCGGAATCCCCCAGCGCACCCAGCGCGGCGGCGGCATTGAAAGCAAGCCACTGGTCATCCGACTTCAGGAACTCGACGAGAGCCGGGAGCGCGGACTTCGCCTTCATCTTCCCCAAATACTCCATAGCGGAGGACCGGACGTTCATGTCGCTGTCGCCAAGCGCCTTTATAAGGGCTCCCGCGCAGGATATGTCGCCTATCTCTCCTATAATGTCCACTATGAATTTCCTGACGTCCTGGTCCGGCTCGTCAAGCCGGGAAGAGAGCGCTTTCGCGGCCGGCGGCCCCATCCTTATCAGGCCTTCCGCCGCCGAGTTCCTGGCGCCCGCGTTATCCTCGGAAAAAAGCGCCCGGTACAGTCCCTCAAAGACCTTCTCGCCGCCGAAAGAAACGAGAGCGTCAAGAGCTGTCTTCCGTACGCGCCAGTCCGGATCGAAGACGGACTTCAAAAGAGCCGGCACGTATTCGTCGGAAATCTTTTCGGAAAGCTCCGCCGCCGCAAGACGCCTGGTCTCCGGGTCTTCCGCCTCAAGTCTTTTTAATATGTCCATAGTTTGACCGTCGCTTATATTTTATTCTTCTATCAGGCTTCCGGTCCGGGTTCCTCGCGGGCAGAGTCCAGCTCGGTCAGTTCCCGGCGGTTGAGGAGTTTTTCCGGGTCCAGCACCATTATAAGCCTGTCCCCCGCCTTCCCGACTCCCTGCAGGAACTGCGCCTCCGGCCCTTTCACGGCCTCTGGAGTCTCCTCTATCTCGCCCAGGTCCATATACATTATTTCCTTTACCCCGTCCACCACCGCGCCCAGCATCTTCCCGTCCACGAGCAGGATAAGCACCTTGTCCCGGGAAGACCCGCCAACCGGAGCGGAATTAACGCCAAGCCTCTTGCGGACGTCGATTACGGGGACCACGTTGCCGCGAAGGTTTATGATGCCCTCGATGAACTCCGGGGCCTTCGGCACGCTGGTCAGCTTCTGGGGCCTGATGATCTCCATTATCTTCATGATGTCCACGCCGTACTCGCCCTGACCTGCGCGAAATACCGCGAGTTGCACCCGCCCCTGCTCTTTTTTGACGGCAGCGTCTGCCTGCATCTTACCTGCCTCCGGATACGGCGTAGTCTATGCCATACAGCCTTTTTACCATCCTCCTTATAGCATCGTACTCCTCGTCGCTCACATCCGTAAAGCCCTCGCATTCCTCGTCTATCGCCCTGAGAATACGTATGTGGGCAGGGTCGGAGCCGGAGAGGCCTATGAACGCCTTTCTTAATTTTTCCCTGATTACCGCATCCACCTTTTTGCAGGCGGAGAAGTTGAAGTTCGCGATGGAATCGGAGTAGTAGATTATCTTAAGCCCGCTGCTCGCATAATGTTTGGCCACCGACTCCATCATCCCTCCGGCATCGCATTCCCCGCTAAGGACGGCCTTGGCGACGGCGTCATGACGGCCAAAGTACTTGTACGATGTCAGGTCGTAGAGCCTTATCCCCGCGTCGCTCAGAATAGCCCTTGGCATCAGGTGTGACGAAGTAGATTTTTCGCTTCCGAAGCCGAAACTCCTTCCGCGGATATCTTTTATATCCTTTATGTCCGAGCCTTCCTTCGTGACGATGACCGAGCGCGTGAAGATATTACCCTTGCCAATGGACTTCACGATGGCCTCGACCCCGTACTTGTGCCTGGCTTCCACGTATGTCGTGGGGCCAAGCCAGCAGATGTCGGTAACGCCCAGACCAAGGTCGTTTACCGCCGATGCCATATCCTGCCCGGGCACTATATCCACCTCCACGCCCAGCTTATCCGAGAGGTAGTTCGCCAGTGGCGTAAAGCGCCTTATCATGCTTTCTGGATCTTCGAGTGGGAGCACTCCCAGGCGCATCTTGCCCGATGAAAGGCTGTACTGCGACATCAGCGCGAAGTGGTTTATCTCTTCCCTTAAGAGGTCCGCCTGCGAGGTGAGTTCAGAGACGGACAGGTCCATCTCTTCCGCGAGCTTCACGGAGATAGAAGTTATGTCCCTTATCTTGCCGAGTGCGCGTACTATTTCCTGGCTACCCTTCCTCTGCTCCGAAGTCGCCGAGGCTATATTCTGCACCTTGTCGGAGACGTTTTCGACCGCAATGGTAATCTCCTTGCTGCCCTTGGTCTGCTCGGACATGGCGCTCTTCACCTGCTGGGAGATATCGTTCATGTTCTCGGAGGCCACCATGATCTGTTCGGAACCCCGGCTCTGTTCCTGGGTGGCCGTCAGTATCTGCTGGACCATGTTGGAAATGGACATCATGGCCGCCGATACCTGGCGTATCCCCTCGGCCTGTTCCACGGTCGCCTTCTCGATACCCTTGGACATCACGGCGGCGCGGGTGGAGCTCTGGACTATCTTCTTAAGCGCCTCTTTGGCCTCGTATGCTATCTTTACCCCCTGCTCCACGCTCTCCCGCCCAGTTTTGATAGATTTCACCGCGTCTTTCGCCTCGTTCTGCACGGCGTTTATCAGCTTCGCTATTTCCTGAGTAGAGGAAGAGGTGCGTTCCGCCAGGTCTTTTATCTCGTTTGCCACGACGGCAAACCCCTTGCCGTGCTCTCCGGCCTGGGCCGCGAGTATCGCGGCGTTAAGCGCAAGGAGCGAGGTCTGGTCGGTGACGTCGTCGATAACGGTCAGGATCTCGCCTATCTCCTCGGAACGGCCGCCGAGCTGCTCGATGACCTTCGCCGCCTTTTCGACAGTCTCCTTGATGTTGCCCATGCTCTCGATGGTCTTCTGGACGGAACTCATGCCGAGCCCGGCCGCTTCCTCGGTCACCTGTTCGGAAAGGGAAGTGGACTCCTTCGATATCGCCTCCACCTCTTTTATGGAGGCGCCCATCTGCGTGGCCGAAGCGGTAGTCTCCTCAGCCGCGCTTGACAGCACGTCCATGTTCTCCGCCACCTGCTTAATCGAAGCCGCCATCTCCATGATGGAAGACGAGGTAGACTCAGCCGAACCTGAGAGCTGGCTGGTGCTTCCGGCGACTTCGTCTATCGAAGCGGCCATCTCCATAATGGAGGATGACGATGACTCGGCGCTTGCCGAAAGGGATTCCGCGCTCTCCGCGACTTCCTTTATCGAGGCGTTCATCTCATCCATAGAAGAAGATGTAGTCTCCGTCAGCTCGTGCTGGGCCTCGGAACCTTCGGATATTTTCTTCGCGTTCATGGCTATCCGCTCGGTTGCGTTCGCGACGCTTATGGAGGCGTCTTTTACCCTTGCCAGCATACTCTTCAGGTTGGATACCATCCCGTTTATAGCCTTGCCAAGCTCGCCAAGCTCGTCATCCGAATCGACCTCGATTTCTTTTGTCAGGTCGCCGCCCGCTATCTGCTTGGCCGTCAATACCAGCTTGGATATCCTGCCGGTGATGAACTTTGAGACGAAGAAGGCGAATATCACGATAGCAATGATCAGCGAGCATAATGCTATCAACGCGGACCGGAACATCAGCAGCCGCTTTGCGGCGGCAACTTCATCGTAGCTGAGCCCCAGCCTGATGGCTCCCAGATGTTTTCCCTCGGGGTCGGTAAGCGGGATGACCGTGTCGTAGTATTGCCTCTGCCCGTACGTGAAGACCGGTGCCTGGTCCTTCACTTCCTTCACGGCCTTCGCGGCGGCCATGCTGATCGGGTCTTTATAGACTTTTCCTATATGGGCCGCATTGTCGGCGAAGAGTATTTTTCCCGTAGAGTCAACGACCATACAGTAACCTATGTTCGGGTTCTTCTTGGTCAATTCGACGCACCGTTCGCTGACGCCGGAAAGGGATTCAAGCGGAAGCCCCAGGCTCAGCGAGTCCTGTAAGCCCCCCCTGAAAGAATCGCCTATCGCGAACGACTGCCCTAACAAGGCCTTAGTGTAAAGGGAGGTGAACCCGTACGTGAGGGCGACCGTAGAGGCGGATATGACGCCCAGCAGCACAAGGGTCACGATCGCCAGCACCCTCATCTGGAGGGATTTAAGACCTGTCTTCATTCTTTCCTCCTACTTTATTACCTTCGTCGCCGCATTCAGGACCTCGAACGGCACCTTCAGGGATAGTGAGTTCGCGGCCTTAAGGTTAAGCACCAGGTCTATCTTCCTGGCGTTTTCCACGCCTATGCTTGAGACAGGCACGCCCTTCAGTATCCTTGCCACTATCCCCGCGGCCAGCTGACCCTGCTCCGCGGCGGAAGGGGCCAGCGCGAGGAGCGCCCCTTTCTCCGCCATGCCCGGAACCTGGGCCATCGCCGGGATCTTCTTCCTGTTGCAGACCTCGATTATTCCGGAAGCGTCCTTGTCCACCGACGCGCTGGACGATATGTACACGCAGTCCGCGCCGGACTTCTGCACCCCGGTGCGCGCTTGGGAGGTGCTCCTCACCTTTACCTCCACCGGCTGAAACCCGAGAGCTGGCGCGTCCTTTATCACCTCGTTCAACTGGACCACGGAGTCCATTTCATCGGGGTTATAGACCACGGCGAGCCTGGTGAAAGGTTTTATCGACTTCATGGTCCTGAGCAGGGTGACCATCGGGACCTTGGAACTGGCCCCGGCGGAATTTTTCGTTTTGGACCCGCAGGCGGCGGGGTCGTACACGTCGGCGAAGACGATGGGTATTCTGCTCGTCTCCCTTACCGCGGTCAATGCGGCGGCCGCCCCGTACGCTACTATAACATCGGCTTCCACCCCTATGAACTTCCGGACGCTGTTCGTCCATGACATCTGGTCCGGGTTTGGCGTTTGGACATAGACCGCGACTTTGCTAGGGTCGTAGCCCTCTCTTGCAAGCGTTGTCATAAATGCTTTATGCGCCTCCTGGTACCGAGGCAGGTCGCCCGAAAAAATCACGCCTATGGTTTTTTCCGCCGCGAAGGCGCCGGGGACACAAGTAGTCGTGACCATCATGAAAAGGAGGACGAGAATTAAGTTTTTGAAAGACATGTTTCCCCTTACCATTTTTTGGATGCCACTATCATGACTGTCTGGGCAGTCCCGTTCTGAGGCCCGCTCTGAGACCCGCCCAGCGTGTTGCTCTTAAAGTCCACGTAGTTGTTTATGTCGTAGGTAAGGGATAATCCCCAATTTCTGGGCAATGTATACTTTCCGGTTATCCTGCCGCCGGTCTCCCTGACCGCCATGCCCGCAAGCAAACCCACATCCAGGGTATTGAACGCGCCGAGTGTTTCGTTCACCGTGAAACTCCCGCTGCCGAAGCTCTGGTAGAATTCCGCATCTGCCGTCAACGGTATAGCGAACGTATATGTGCCCCCGACAGAATATACGTGGGCCTGGTCTGTATATGGCGCGCGCTCCACCGGGAACTGCACGTTGCCTGGCCCGAACAGCACGACATCTCTTTTTATCCTGTACCTGAAATAATCGTAGTTCGCGGATAGCGTAACCGGCCCCGCCGGGCTCCATACCGCCTGAACGCCCGGGTTGTCGTAATTGGTCTGCATGGCTGACTGATTGTTGTCCCCCGATGCGTACCTGTAATGGACGTTGGATGTAAGCTCCGGAAGCGGCATGAAATTAGCGTCCGCGCGCACCTTGTAGGAGTTCTTAGGATCCAGCGGATAGGCCGGATCGTCAGTATATGCATATTCGAAGGTGCCCTTGAAATCGACCCATCTCGCGGGCCTCGAAGTTATCCCCGCCGTTACTTTATGTATGTTCTGCTCCGAAGGTATAGTCCCGAGCGGCGCAAGTATCATCTGGCTGATGAGTAGCTGATTGCTCCATAAGTCGGCGTTGTCCCTCTTCTTGTTATCGAACGAGTATTCGACCTTGAAGGCGATCAGGCTTAAAGGGCTGTACCGTAAAGCTACCTCGGCCTTGTTTTCATTTGTATTTATCGGTGCTTTGGGAAAACCCGTCCGATTATCTACCGTAACCGAAGCCGGGACAGTTTCAGTGGTATTGTTGTAGCGGTAGCGGACCGCCATCGTCAGGCCGGGGAGCGGTATGAAGTTGAAGTCGCCGTATCCCCGCTGATAATTCACTTCCGCCAGCGAATGCTCATTTTCGCGCTCGCCGTTTATGTACTGCGCGTCTGCGGAAATCCTTCCGGTATAATCGGTATGGAGTTTCACCGAGTCCAGGTTCTCGTCGAACTGTGGCACCACGCTGTGGTGAAGCTCGGCGCCATTCTGCGTATCCACCAGCGAGACCTGTCCGTGCGGGTCGAAGGTCTTGGCTGTATGGCTGTATTCGGCCTCAACGGGGCCGAAATGGCCGTTTATCCCGGCGGTAAGGTCTCTGGTTATCCAGTCTATATCCCTGGAGCGGGACCCTTTCACGTTTGTTCCCTCGTAAAACCTCGCCTGCACTGTCCCATCCTTCTCGAACTGCCGCAGATTCATGAAAAAATGATATGGCCTGTCAGGCCATTTAAGGACAAGGGACAGCCTGTTGTCCTGGTCGTCGGTGAAGTATTGCCCGCCTGGGTCCTTGTCGTTCGGTGGGACTCTCCCGATGAGCCCGAAGTGGTTGTAGTTGCGCCAAAGCGCCCACCCCGTGTAATTGATTTTTAAAATATCCCTGTACCCGAGAGATGCATCCGCCGTCCAGCTGTTCGGGTTCATCCAGTCCAGGTCGGCTTCCC
>JBARKJ010000044.1:0-3881 GCA_049801375.1 Nitrospirota bacterium
CCGACGCCGCCGGGGACTGGGGAGATGGCGGATGCGACCTCCTTCACGTTCTCGAAGTCAACGTCGCCGACCGTCTTTGTCTTGGGCTTGCCCTTGTCGTTAAGTACCGGCTTGCCCTCGGCGTCCAGCACGCTCACTCGGTTTATGCCCACGTCTATCACTATCGCGCCGGGCTTTACCATGTCCTTCGTTACAAGGCCCGCCTTGCCCGCGGCGACTATAAGTATGTCCGCGCCCAGCGTGTGCTTTTTGGTGTTGCCTTTCTGGGAGGTGAAGATATGGACGTTGGACGTGGTGGCGTTACGGTTCAGCGCGATGAGCATCACGGGCTTGCCGACGATGTTGCTGTGCCCGACCACGACTATCTCCGCACCGGTGAAATCTACGCCCAGCCTGTCCAGCATCTCGATGCAGGCAGACGGGGTGGCGGGCGGGAAGGTGGGCTCGCCCAGGACCAGCTTGCCCATGTTGGACGGATGGAAGCAGTCGATGTCCTTGTTGACGTCGATGGAGTTGATAATGGACGAGTCGCTTATCTGCGCCGGGAAAGGCCGGAGCGGAAGTATGCCGGACACGGATTTATCCGCGTTGAGCTTTTTTACCTCTTCGACGACCTCCGCCTCCGAGGCCGTCTCGGCGGGGTTCGCGTTTACGTAATTGAAGCCGACCTCGGCGCAGTTCTTCTCGACCTGGCCCCGGTACATCTTCGCGCCGTAGTTGTCGCCCACTAAAAGCGTAGCGATGCCAGGCACGATGCCCTTCGCCTTCAGGGCTTCGACTTCCTTGATTATCTCAAGCTTGATCTCCTCGCCTATCTTGTTCCCGTCAATAATTGTCGCAGACATTCAACCCCCCTATCCAATTTTATCGTACGTTATTTTTACCACCTTCACTTTTAATTCCCCGGACTCCTTCAGCATCGCAAGCGTGGAGTCCCATTTCTCTTTCACGTAAGACTCGTCCTTTATCGATACCAGGTTTATGCGCACGTTCATGGCGGCGGCGTTCACCGCGGCGTCCGCGAAAACTGCCGCGACCCCGGCGTCCGATACCGCGCCTTTATTTCCCTTTTCCGCCGCCGCGACGCTAAGACGCGCCACTTCCAGAGAGCGCTGTCCTATTAAAAAAGGAGTCTCCGTAGCCGCCTTGAGCCCCTCCTGGATCTTTACGTCACGTATGGCCTTCTGCTCGTCGGTATCCTTCGGCAGCTTGTATGCCGCCGATGCCGCCGCGAACGCCTCCGTATCCTCCTGAAGGAGCCGTTGGAGTTCCGCCCGGAGCCTCTCCGCCTCGTCCTTAATCTTTTCTATCTCGTCCTGGACGTCCGCGTACTTCTCCTTGCCAAGCGTGAGGTAGCATACCATCCCCACGAGCGCCGCCGCCTCCGCGCCGACAAGGGCCGCCGCGCTCCCGCCTCCGGGTTCAGGTGATTTGGACGACAGCTTGTCCAGGAAATGCCGCATGGGCATATCGACGTACATAGATTCCTCCTCTTGTTACTTTCTTTTCACGGGAAAAGAAAGTAACCAAAGAAAAGCGAAACTGTCCAGCTTTCTTTTGGTTACTTTTCTTTCACCTGAAAGAAAAGTAACAGAAATTCTGGATTATTAACATAATCAGTTTTCCGGGTCAAGACTAATTTGACAGGGGCCGGGGGTAGTGATTACAATTAAATAAGTATAAAATATGAATTGACCCGCTTTTTTCAGCAATAAGCCACGCCATAAAATGAATTTGAAAGTTTTTGGTGTTACCTTTTTCCCAAAAAGGTAACGGTCTGCCGCTGGAGGAATTATGCCCGGCAAGATGGTCTTGTTAGCCTTGGGGTTCCTGCTTCTTTTCGCTGGCGAAGCATACTGCGGCAACGCCTTTATAATTGAGCTTAAAAACGGGAACTGCATAAACGCGGACTCCTGCCGCGTCGAAGGGAAAAAGCTGGTCCTGTCCTATCCTCTTGGCAAGGCGGCGATAACGCTCGGTTCGGTAGAAAGGATTCTAATTTCCGGGCCGGAGCAGGGAGGGCTTTTCCAGGAAAAGGGTCATGAGTCATACGGGCATCTTATGCCAGTAAAACAGCCGGATGAATCAGCCGGGTCGGCGGCGGATTCCGAGCCGGTGGAGTTATGGAATGCGGGTGAGAAAGAAATGGCAAAAGAGAGGCTGATCGAGAAGCTGGCGGAGGCGGAGGCAAACGGTCAGACCTTTGATAACAATGGCGAAGACAGGCTTCTTTCCGAATTTTCCCAGGACGGAGGAAATGAGATGCATTGATATTTGTTCTTGACTATTCCGCAGGAGTAGCTATATTATTCAAAACACGAATCATTCTTAATCCGCGGTAAAATTTATTATGTTGAAATTTGTATTACCGGTACTTTTTTGCCTGTTTTTTTTAGTACCATCCGCATTCGGACAGGAAAAATCCTGCGTCATAACCCTGAAAAACGGGAACACTTTAAGCGCCAATTCGTGCCGCGTCAAAGACGGCCGGATCTATTTGAAATACCCCCTGGGCGAGGTATCTTTCGAACTGTCTCAGGTCAAGTCCATAGCCGGGGAGTCCGGCGGCTCCAAGTTCTTCCAGGACAAGGGGAATGCCAAGGCCGGCGGCCAGGCCGACTTGTCCGCCTCAGAGGACGCGGAACCGTCCGACGAAGTGCAGGCTGAAAAGGACCGCAAATTCAACGACTTCTTTGACAAGTACTGGCAGGCGGACGAGAAGACGCAGGCTAAGATGGACAAGCAGATGGATAAGGTATTCTCCGATTATTTCGAGCCTTCGGATGCTTCGGACGCTTCGGATTCCGACCAGGCGCCTTAAGGACAACTAAAGGATAATTCAAGCGGCAGAGAAACGGAGGTGGCGGACAGTATTCATTGGGATTTTTAGCGCATCGACCGCAAACATAGCATTATGTTGAAAGGAGATTTAAATGAAGAGATTTTTGATTTTATCGATACTTACCGCGTTTCTGGCGATACCCGCCATATCACTGGCCGACGGCCCTCACTATGGACACGGCACCGTCCCGTCCATTACAGTTCAGGCCAAGTCAACTACACAATTTAGATATGCAAATGGAGCCTATTCAAACAATACGTCCGTCATGAAAGTTGAAACCTACACTTTGAGAAGCGGTTCCATGAACTTTGCCGTTAACGACAACAACACCAACAACGTCACCAGCGCCAGCGTCACCACCAACAACAATAACAACAAGGGCGCCCAATCCTTTACGGGCCAGATATACTTTGCCGGCCCGGCAACTATCGCAAGTGGCGCAAAATTAAGCAACATGTTCATTAACATGAGCGGTATTATTATTAACGCCACAAGGACGCAGGCGGCCCCCATAGGCCAGGGCTTCGTCAGGGGCTTTGTAACGCACACCGACAGTGTCGCCAATGGCGGCCAAACCGGTACCGTGAATTTCACGGGTGCGTATACAATGAGCGTCGCGCTTGCCGGATTTACCAGGGCAAACGGCAATAACCCCACGCATGGTTCTGCATCCATTACCATGGTTCTTTCCGGCATTTTCGATCCTTCCGGCTCTCAGGGCGTGGTTGTAACCGTAGCCATGCCTGCAACCGCATTCACACTTTCGACCACCCCCACTCAGCCGGCAGAGACGAACAGCACCTGGGCCTTGAGTGCTGATATGACGAGCGGTCCGGATTCTCCGCAGAGCATCACGGCCAACCTCAGTCTGAACCTGTATGACGGTTATCTTATTACGGGGACGCTGACTGACCCCAGTAACAATGTGAATAATGTATCGGGCACGCTCGTCAACAACAACATTAACGCGAGCTTTACCGACGGTTCCGGCAATACGACAACCCTGACAGGGTCCGTCACAACCGGCACATACGGCACG
>JBARKJ010000045.1:0-3145 GCA_049801375.1 Nitrospirota bacterium
CCTCGTCCCCCGGCCTCCCCGCCAGGAGATACTATCTGGAGACCGAGTCCTACAGGTGGAGCGTCTACCTCTGGGAGTACGAGCTGAAGGAAACCGGCACGCCTCTTTTTTGCGCAAAGGCGGACGAGGGCTTCTCCGCGTACGGCTTCACCCGTAACGAGGCCATAAACGGCATAGCCTCCATCATGGGAAGACAGGTCCGCGCCTTCGCCCTGTCAAGGCAGGAAATCAGCCTTGAGAAGGTGCGGCACTACCTGGACAAATCTGACGTGGAGCGCGAATTCCAAAAACTTCGCCGCAGGAAATAGCAATCCCCCGCCTCCTTATGTAAGCTCAGGTAACGCGTTGTTTTTTCTTGACAGGACCCTCCAAAAGCAATAAACTCAACCGTTATGGTCCGAAAACCTGTCATAGCCGGAAACTGGAAGATGCATCTTACGGTCCCAGAAGCATTGGAGCTGGTTCGGGGCATTATTTCATCGTGTTCCGGGAAAACCGGGGTCGAGGTGGTAATAGGGCCGCCCTTTACCGCGCTCCATGCAGTCTCTTGTGAAATAAAGGGAACAGGCATAGGGCTTGCCGCCCAGAACATGCATTACGAGCCGAAAGGCGCGTTTACCGGCGAGATTTCCGCCCCCATGCTGTTAGACGCCGGATGCACGCACGTCATCATCGGCCACTCCGAGCGCAGGCAGTATTTCTGCGAGACGGACGAAGGGGTGAACAGGAAAGTCAAAGCGGCGCTCGCGGCTCGGTTGACCCCGATTATGTGCATAGGCGAAACCTTGACCGAGAGGGAATCCGGCGTAACGTTCAAGACAATAGAAACCCAGTTAAATGGCGGTCTTCAGGGGCTGACGCCTGAGCAGGCTGAGAAAATAATCGTGGCCTATGAGCCGGTCTGGGCGATAGGGACGGGCAAGACAGCGGGCGCAGAGCAGGCGCAGGAAGTCCATAAGTTCATCCGTGAAAAGCTTTCCGGGGCGTTCGGGAGCGATGCCGCCTCACGTATCCGCGTTCTTTATGGCGGGAGCGTAAAGCCCGATAATGTAAAGAGTTTAATGGCAATGGAAGACATAGACGGCGCCCTGGTGGGCGGCGCATGTTTAAAGGCGGAATCCTTTTCCGCCCTCGTTAATTATCAGGAGGTCTAGGGTATAATGATTACGTTTCTTACGGTTATTCATGTATTTGTCTGCCTCGCCGTCGTGCTGATAGTCCTTCTCCAGCAAGGCAAAGGGGCCGACATCGGCGCGACCTTCGGCACGGGCGGCTCTCAGACGGTATTCGGAGGCCGTGGCGCGGGCAATTTCCTGACGAAGCTTACGGCGGCCGCGGGCGCGATATTCATGATTACCTCCCTTGCGCTGGCAATAATCGAGTCGCACGGCTCCAGTTCCTCTATAGTCAGGGTGCCTTCCGGGCCTACGGCTCCCCCCGCCGCCACTCGGCCGGCGATTCCGCAGAAGGGCGCTCCTTTTGTCCCGGCTACGCCGTCTGGCGCGCCGTCAATGCCTGCGGCACCCGTTCAGAAGGGCGGCAAATAAAACAGTTTAAAAGTTTTTGGCGTTACCTTTTTACTAAAAAAGGTAACGGTTTTAGGGGGCTCTGATTTCAGGCCCCCTTTTTCGTCCTGGAGGTAATCATTGAAACGGCTCGCCGTATTGGCCTTGGGTTTATTTCTCCTTTTCTCGGCATGTGGTAAAAAACACGAAGAGGGGCTGGTCAGGGACCCGGATTATCTCACCATCGCGATGGGCGCGGACGCAAAAAGGTTAATCCCGATGCTGGCGACCGATTCCGCCTCCGGAGACATATCCGGCCTGATTTTCCAGGGCCTGACGAAGTACGACAAGGACATCAAAATTACAGGCGACCTGGCCAGTAACTGGGAAATATCGAAGGACGGGCTGGTGATAACCTTCCATCTCCGAAGGAACGTGAAGTGGCAGGACGGAAAGCCCTTTACCGCGGACGACGTACTCTTCACCTACAAGGTACTGAAAGACCCTAACACGGCGACGCCTTACAGCGACACCTTAGGGCCTGTAGATAAAGTCGAGGCGCTGGACCCATACACCGTCAGGGTGACGTACAAGGAGCCGTTCGCCCCGGCGCTTGAGGCTTGGGGGATGGGCGTCATACCGAAGCATCTCCTCCTGGGCAAGGACATAAACAAGGACCCGTTCAACCGGCATCCCATAGGGACGAACATGTTCAAGTTCGGCGAGTGGATTACCGGGAACAGGATAGTCCTGGACGCGTATGACGATTACTTCGAGGGCAGGCCGCATATCGACAAGTACGTCTCACGCATTCTCCCGGACCAGGCGACGGAGTTTCTGGAGTTGAAGACCGGCGGGATAGATCTTATGAACCTGACTCCCATGCAATATTCAAGAGAGACCGATACGCCTGAGTTAAAGTATCGCTTCAATAAGCTGCGCTATCCCGCGTTCGCATATGATTACCTCGGCTATAACCTTACCAACCCCCTGTTCAAGGACAAGCGCGTGCGTCAGGCGCTCTCATACGCGATAGACCAGAAAGGGATAATACAGGGCGTGCTACTGGGCCTTGGGACGCCGTGCACCGGTCCGTTCCCGCCGGAATCCTGGGCGTACAACAAGGACGTGAAGGGATACCCCTACGACCCGGAAAAGGCCAAGGCCATGCTTAAGGAGGCGGGCTGGACGCCTGGGCCGGACGGGGTGCTGATAAAGGACGGCAGGAGGTTCACATTTACGATACTGGTGAACCAGGCCAACAAACAGCGCGAGATGGCGGCGGAGATTATCCAGCAGGACCTGGCCAAGGTCGGGGTCCAGGTGGATATAACCGCCTTAGAGTGGCAGGCGCTCCTGCACGACTTCATAGACAAGAAACGCTTCGAGGCGCTCATCATGGGCTGGGCGCTCGGGCGCGACCCGGACTCGTATGATATGTGGTATTCCAAAAAAATCAATGAAGGGGAATTCAACTTCATAAGCTACAGCAATCCGGAAGTGGACAGGCTTTTAATCCAGGGCCGGCAGACATTCGACATCGAGAAGCGCAAGGCGATATATTACCGCATCCACGCGATATTATCGGACGACGCGCCCTATACCTTCCTGTACGTCCCCGACGCCCTGCCGATAATCCA
>JBARKJ010000046.1:0-88519 GCA_049801375.1 Nitrospirota bacterium
CCGGGCAACTGGACGCTGTGCGTGGCGTCGAATATCACCGGATAGCCCATCTCCCGCATCGTTACCAGCGAGCGGAAATCCACGACGAGATTATTATAGCCGAACGACGTGCCACGCTCGGTGAGGATAATATCGTCCGAGCCGGCCTCTTTTATTTTATTTATTACATTATTCATTTCACCGGGGGACATGAACTGGCCCTTCTTCACGTTCACGGGCTTGCCCGTCCGTGCCGCCGCCTGGAGGATGTCCGTCTGGCGACAGAGGAAGGCCGGTATCTGGAGCGCGTCCAATACTTCCGCCGCGAGCAAAGCCTGCCCCGGGAGGTGGATGTCGGAAATCACCGGCACCTTGAACGTCTCCTTCACTTTCGCTAGCAGTCGCAAGCCTTCTTTGAGTCCCGGCCCCCTGTATGATGAAGAGGAGCTTCTATTCGCCTTGTCGAATGACGATTTAAAAACCAGAGGCATACCTAGGCCTTCAGCCGCCTTGACAATCTGTTCGGCGGCGTCCATCAGCTTTGCCTCGGACTCTATCACGCACGGCCCGGCGATCAGCACGAGCGGGTTGGCGCCGCCGATTTTAATGTCCCCAATTTTTATTTCTTTAATCACACACTCTCCCGTCCCCTCTCCCATAGACCCGCAACCGGGTGCCCCGAGAGGAGAAAATCACAGCGACAGCTCTTCCGACTGCTGGTGCCTTATCGCCGCACCGATGAACCCCTTGAAAAGCGGGTGCGGGTCGCGCGGACGGGACTTGAACTCCGGGTGGAACTGGCAACCCAGGAACCACGGGTGGCCTGGTAACTCCACGATCTCGACAAGTTCCTTGTCCGGCGAAGTGCCTGATATTTTAAGACCCGCCCCGCGGACTATGTCCCGGTAGAGGTTGTTAAACTCGTACCGGTGGCGATGTCGCTCCATGATCTCCTCGCGCCCGTACATCTCGCGGGCCATCGTCCCCTCTTCCAGCACGCAGGGATACGCGCCCAGGCGCATCGTGCCGCCGAGGTCGGACTGGCTGGTCCGCGTCTGCATGGACTGCTTCTGATAATCGTACCAGCTCTCCATGAGGTATATAATCGGGTCAACCGCGTTTACATCGAACTCGGTGCTGTTCGCGCCGTGCTGGCCGCAGACGTTCATGGCGAACTCGATTACCGCGACCTGCATCCCAAGGCAGATGCCGAAATACGGGACCTGCCGCTCCCTCGCGAACTTCACGGCGGCTATTTTCCCCTTTATCCCCCTGCTCCCGAAACCTCCCGGCACTAGGATTCCGTGTACGTCCAACAGGTACTTCTCTGGCCCGTGCACCTCTATATCCTCGGAGTCCACCCATTCGATATTGACGCGGCAGTCGTTTGCTACGCCGCCATGCACCAATGCCTCGTGCAGGCTCTTGTAAGATTCCCTCAGCTCGACGTATTTGCCGACAAGGGCGATGGTGGTGTTTTTTCGCGGGTTGTTTATCCTCCTTACCACGTCCTGCCAGCTTGAGAGCTCGGGCGGGTTGTCCGGGAGCTTCAGGAGCTTAACGATCTGGTCGTCCAGGCCCTCTTCGTGGAGGTTCAGCGGGACTTCGTAAATATTACCCACATCCTTTGCCGTTATCACGGCTTCCCTTTCAACGTTCGTGTAAAGGGCTATCTTCTTTTTCATCTCCGGCGGGAGCGGACGGTCGGTCCGGCAAAGCAGTATATTGGGCTGAATACCTATCGAAAGCAGTTCCTTGACGCTGTGCTGGGTGGGTTTCGTTTTCAGCTCGCCCGCGGCGCTGATGTACGGCACGAGCGTCAGGTGGATATATAGGACGTTCGACGACCCGATGTCATACTTGAATTGCCTGATAGCCTCCAGAAAAGGCAGGCTCTCTATATCTCCGATGGTCCCGCCGACCTCGACTATCACGACGTCCTTATTATCAGCAACCTTTTTTATGCTCTCCTTTATTTCGTCCGTCACGTGCGGCACGACCTGCACGGTCCCACCGAGATAATCACCCCGCCGCTCCTTGCTGATGACGTTGAAGTATATCCTGCCGGAGGTAAAGTTATTGAGTTGCGACATGGACGTGGAGGTGTAACGTTCATAATGGCCGAGGTCAAGGTCCGTCTCCGCGCCGTCATCCGTTACGAAAACTTCTCCGTGCTGGAACGGACTCATGGTGCCGGGGTCCACGTTTATGTACGGGTCGAGCTTCTGGTTCGTGACGCTTAAACCCCGCGCCTCCAGAAGCGTGCCGATGGAGGCCGCCGCAAGTCCCTTTCCAAGCGAGGAAACGACGCCGCCGGTTATGAAAATAAACTTGGTCATGCTTTCTTCTCCTCGGAAAAAAGGCGTCTGATTATTTTCAAATCTTCGGGCGTATCCACGCCCATCGAGTTAAGCTTAGTGACTGAGACCTTTATTTTATGTCCGTGCCCAAGGGCCCGGAGCTGTTCCAGCTTCTCTATATTCTCCAACTCTGTTTGAGGGAGTTTGGTAAACTTAAGAAGAAACTCCCTTTGGTACGCGTAAATTCCTATATGCTTCAGGCACGACCCCCCCGCGAACTGCCCCTGCTTCCAACCGTCTCTGTTATATGGTATTGGCGCGCGTGAGAAATACAGCGCAAAACCTTTTTCATCCAGCGCCGTCTTCACGACCGCCGGGTCGAATATCTCCGCCGCGGTCTCAATTGGAGTCGCCGCCGTGGCCATCTCTATGGATGGGTCATCCACCATCGGCGCGATTGTTTCCTCTATCAGCGCGGACGGCATCATCGGCTCGTCTCCCTGGACATTCACGTAAATATCAGCCGGTATTTTCAGGGCCGCTTCAGCGACCCTGTCAGTTCCCGACTTGCAGTCAGGACTTGTCATCAGCGCCTTGCCTCCCAGGCGCTCCACCGCCTCAAGCACCTCCCGCTCGTCCGTCGCCACCCAGACTTCATCGATGCCTTTAGCCAGGGACGTCCGCTCATAGACCCTCCATACCATCGGCTTTCCCCCGATGTCCACGAGGGGCTTGCCCGGAAGACGGGTCGAGTTCATCCTGGCGGGGATTATGGCGACGACTCTCAAAGGGACTCCCTGTTCTCTATGTACCATTCGACGAATTTCCGGACGCCCTCCTCTACCTGGGTCCGGGGGTCGTATCCGAGCATTTTTTTCGATTTGGTAATGTCGGCGTAAGTGACCTGGACGTCGCCGGGCTGGTCCGGCAACTGCTCGATATCCGCCTTTTTGCCGAGGCTTTTCTCTATAAGTTCTATCAGTCTTCTCAGTTCCGTGGTTTGTGATTCGCCAATATTAAATATTTCAAATTTCGAATTATAATCTATCGCCTTGAGCACGCCGTCGGCGATATCGTCCACATATGTGTAGTCCCTGCGGGAAGAGCCGTCTCCGAACATGGGGACGGGTTTCCCCTGGTCTATCAGACGGGTGAATTTGTGTATCGCCATCTCCGGCCTCTGCCGCGGCCCATAGACGGTGAAGAACCTAAGGCATGAAATATTAAGATTATAGAGATGATGGTATGTGTGGCATATAAGCTCGCAGGCTTTTTTTGTAGCCGCGTAAGGAGACACCGGGTTATCCACGTTGTCGGTTTCGGAAAAAGGAACCTTTTTATTGTTTCCGTATACGGACGAAGACGAGGCAAAGATAAAGCCCGGCAGGTTATTTTCCTTTGCCGCCTCCAGGAGGTTCATAGTCCCCCGGAAATTTACCTCCTCATACAGGAGCGGGTCTATAATCGATGGCCGTACTCCTGCCCGCGCCGCAAGATGGAATACCCGGTCAAATTTTTCCCTTTTAAAGAGCGTCTTCAGCAGTTCCAGGTCCCGGATATCGCCCTCGACCAGTTTATACGACTGATTTTTGAGGGCCTTTTGAATGTTGTTCCTCTTTATGCGGGGGTCGTAGAACTCGTCGAAACAGTCGATGACTACTACCTCGTCGCCGCGCGCAAGGAGCTTTTCCGAGACGGTAGACCCAATGAAGCCCGCGCCGCCCGTAACAAGTATCTTCATATCAGCGCCTGCTTTATCGTCTTTTTCAATTGTTCCATTTTCACTGTAGCCGTCCCCACTTCGCCGACTACTATACCCGCCGCATGGTTTGCTATCACTGCCGCCTCGTGCATGTCCGCCCCCGTGGAAAGGGCCAGCATCAACACCGCTATGACGGTATCCCCGGCGCCTGTAACGTCATATACTTCCTTGGCCACGGTCGGTATGTGCACCGCTTTTCCGCCGTGTTGGAAGAGGCTCATCCCATGCTCTCCGCGGGTGATCAGCACCGCCTCGCTCTTTAGCTTCTCGATGAGCTTTTTACCCGCGGCGGCAAGAGATATTTCATCGGTTATCTCAAACCCCGCCGCCTGCGAGGCCTCTAAATTATTCGGCGTCACCACCGTCACGTTCTTATAGTAATCGAAATGTCCCACCTTAGGGTCTACCGCGACGGGTATCTTTCTCTCTTTGGCTATCTTCACGATACCCGCGACCAGCTTTTTCGTAACTACCCCCTTGGCATAATCGGATATGATGATCCCGGAGAAGGAATGATTGTTGGTTTTCACGTAGTCCAGGATTATATTTTCCGAGGCGCAGGCAATGTCGCCCTTGCTCTCGCGGTCAAACCGGACTACCTGCTGGCTGTGCGCTATTACCCGCGTTTTTACGGTAGTCGGACGGCAGTTATCCACGATTACTCCATCGGTATCTATCTTTTTAAGCCGCAGCTCATGAATTACTTTCCGGCCCATCTCGTCGCTACCGACGGCGCCGCAGATTCTGGCATTGCCGCCAAGAGATACTATGTTGCTAAGAACGTTGGCCGCGCCGCCCAGCATGATGGATTCATGGTTTATTTCCACGACCGGGACAGGGGCTTCGGGCGAGATTCTGGAAACTTTGCCCCATACGAACTGGTCGAGTATGATATCGCCGACGACGAGGATATCGGCCGATTTAAACCGCTCCAGGTGTCCAAGAAGGCTTTTTTTATCCAAAACGTTCTCTCCCGCGGTTATTATGATAAAAAAATGTTATTTTATATTACTTTCTCGTAAACCTCAAGCGTCTTGTGGAGAGTTTTTTCCCAGGTGAAGTTTTCTGCCTTATCTCTGGCCCTTTTGCCCGTTTCATTCCGCGCCTTTTCGCATGAAAGGTACTGAAGCGTAGCCGCAAGCCCCGCTGCGTCCTCAGGGTCATTCAGCACGAAGCCGTCTACACCGTCTTCCATAACCTCCGCCACGCCATTTTGAGAGGTGGTTATTACGGGCAGGCCGGATGCCATTGCCTCCAGGCAGGAGTTGGAAAACGGGTCGTACTTAGTCGGCAGGACATAAATATCCGACGCGCCGTAAATAGATTCAGGGTCCCGGACATGGCCTGTAAAAACCAGCCTGTCGGCTACTCCCAATTTTCTTGCCAGTTTGAGGAATGGCTTCGGGTCGTCTTTTCCCGCCACCAACAGTTTCAAATCGCTGATATTTCCCTCCATGTCCTTCGCGTACCACAGTGCCTTGATGGCCGTCTGAAGCCCTTTTCTTCTGAACCCTGCCCCCATGAAAAGCGCGACCGGCTCATCGTTAAAACCATATTTTTGCCGGGACTCATGCCTGTTCAGCTTGATGTTGACCGGATTAAATTTCATAAGGTCAACTCCGTTGTAGGCCACGAAAACCTTCTCCGGCGGGATAGGATAGTGTTTGAGAAGACCTTCCTTGGAGAACTCGGAGTTGGTTATGACCGCCTTGCAACCTCCCGGCCGGTAACGGTCCCTTTCCATATTCAGGATAACCCGGTGCAGCGGGTTCAGAAAAGTAAAGCGCTTTCCCATCCTTTCCAGGTACTCGGCATGGCACCCGCCGCCTACAGTTACCACCCCGTCGGTGAACGGCCTTATCTGGTTATGCACCAGGTCTATATCCCTCCTGCCGGACAGCATCCGGCTGAGGTTGTTTTTAAAGCTTGATACCTTCAAAAAAGAAGGCCCCGCCGCGATCTTGACGATATTTACTTCCGCCTTGAAATCCGGCTCCTCAGATGTAGCCGCAAATATAGAGACATCGTGCCCGGCATCAACGAGTCCTCTGGCCAGATTCCACGTGCGCCTCTCGCTCCCGCCTTTTCTGTCGAAGCGGATGGATGCTATAGCGATTCGCATACCCGCGCCTTCCGGTATATTTCCCTGATAAGCTTTTCCTTGATAAAATTGCCGGCAGTCAAGATGTCGTTCAATGGGCCGTCGGTGAGTTTAGTAAACGTACTGGACACGGATTTCCCGTTCCTCCAGCCAATGATTGCTTCGGTAGGCTGCAGGCGGAAAAATTCACTCATGGTTGTTTAAATACAATTCGCTTGATTGATTTTTTTACAGGTTGGATTAATTTTTTTCTTACATATCTCTCACATTTTTTTAGCAGCCCAGGATTGTGTTCATTCCTTAGTTTTTCGACCTGATTTTCAAGCGACTGCTTTTGAACATTATTTTTGCCCAAGAATTGGAAAAATTCATTTATGGTTTCCGACTCTTCCTGGCTGGCATTGAATAATGCATTCAATTCCATAGGAAATTCTTTCCCGACACCAATAATTCCCAATCCGGACCCAAACTTGAACTCAAAATTAGGATAAACGTTCTTCAACTCAGCCCACAAACGCCAAACGCCGAAATCTCTTTCATGCACAGCCGAGTCGTGAAACATTATTATTCCACGACTGCTTAATTTGGGAAGCCATGTCTCGAAATCGTTTTTAACTGCTTCATAGCTGTGGAAACCGTCAATATGGAGCAGATCTATAGAGCCATTTTTGAAATCGTTGACTGCTTCATCGAAAGTCTTCCTTAATAAATGGGAAAATCGCCCGTATAAAGGATCGTGATGCGAACGCAGATCCTGCAGCACAGTATCTTCATAACGGCCGCAATGCTCGTCGCCGCACCATGTATCAACTCCATAACAGGTAGTATCCAGACGCAATACATCTACAGCCTGACAGAAAGCGCAATAAGATTCCCCCGTATTGACGCCCAGCTCGACGAGTATTCGTGGCTTTATCATCTGAATAAGCGCTAAGGCAAAGGGTATATGCTCAGACCATGCCTTTATCTTAAGCCTGCGCGGCTGCATGAGGCATAACGGATAATTCAAGGGATTAAACGGCATGTTATTTCTTGCCTCTTTCTTTATGTGGGGTGTTTTCAGAATTGGCCTATTTGTTACTACTTTTCGCCTTAATTGTCAAGCCTTTATAAGCTAAATTATTATTCTGATTGTGAAAAATCCTTTGATATATCTAACAATTATGATATTATTGCCCGCAATGGGAGGTTTTTTAAAGATGTCTCTTTTCAAGAGGAACAGACAGCAAAAAGAAGAGACTAATAAAAAAAATTCAATTTATACAAAAGATATTTTTGAGGGCTCGGAATCTGTCATAGCCGGTGATTTTTCATACGGTAGCCCAAAAGTTATGGAGTGGAAGGACGGGCATACACGGCTGGTAATCGGTAAATTCTGCTCTATTTCATCTGATGTCGTTATAATTCTGGGAGGCAACCACCGGACCGACTGGGTGACCACCTATCCGTTTCCCGCACTTGCCCAGGATTGGCCGGGCGCTTCAGAAATAAAAGGTCATCCAGCTACCAAGGGAGACATAATAATCGGCAACGATGTCTGGATATGTTACGGGGCGACGATATTATCAGGCGTAGTCATCGGTGACGGAGCAGTGATCGGAGCAAGGTCGGTGGTTTCGGACGCTGTAGCGCCATACTCGATCGTTGCAGGTAATCCGGCAAGAGAAATAAGGAAGCGCTTTGATGACGCCACTATAAAAATGCTTTTGGAACTTAAATGGTGGGACTGGCCGCTGGACAGGATAAAAAAGAATATGCATATTTTGTGCGGATGCGATTTTGAGCATCTTTTTAAAACAAATGAAGGCTAAGAAGGAATCTGAATGATAATAATTACGGGAATAGGAAGGTCTGGAACCAGCTTTACCGCAAAGGTGCTGAGCGATGCTGGAGCTAATTTAAAGGGCGACTGGTTCGACGAGAAGATAAGGGCGGGAATGGAATACAAAAAGGTGGCCGAAATAAACAACCTGCTTATACAGGGGTCGGCCTCTTCGCTGGATATGGCAATCTCAAGATTAGGCCAGTCCGAAATAAAATCCGAACTCTCAGGATCCGTTATAATCAAAGACCCCAGGTTCGTGCTGACGCTGGATTTATGGTTGGCGGCAGGAACAGATGTAGAGCATATCGTATATTGCGCAAGGGATTATAAGGAGATATTCGACAGCTCTTTGAAGACTGGCGTCGGCGGCGTTGGGGACGTCAGCAACGGCGTCTTTATCCCAACCTTTAACGGCGCGAAAGTGTATTTTACTTACCTGGAGAGGATGTTCTTCAAGTTGGCCAAAGACCATGGTATCCCCATTACCACAGTCAACTTCCCTCTGAGCGCGGAGAACTTCTCCGAGTTTGAAAAACTGGCCTTCCTTGCCGACAAAGAAAGGCTCAGGAATTCCTGGGAGAAGCTGAGGAGGCCGAGAGAGATAGGCAGCCATGCCGCCCGCGTCAACGTGCCCGACGACGATCAGAGATTACGCGACGCTTTCGTGCAGCTCAGCCAAAAAGAACAAGAATTGGCGGAACTGAAGGCGAAGCTTGCCGAATCGGCCAAAGTCCGGGACAGTCTTCCCCGAAAACTCGAAAGGACTTTTAGAAAAAAACTGGTCCATCCGGTCCGGAAAAGGATTTACTCCTGTTTAAAAAATATGGTTATTCGATTTAATGGAAGATAAAAAAACCGTCAGCATTATAACGGTCAACCTTAACGGCAAAATGCTCCTGGCCGATCTGCTGCAGTCTGTCCGCGAACTGGAATACCCGCGCGAGCTCCTGGAGGTAATCGTCGTGGACAACGGCTCCGATGACGGCTCGGTTGACTACCTTGAGGAAAATTACCCGGAGGTCAAGATCATAAGGAACGAGCGGAACATGGGTTTCGCCTATCCTTGCAACCAGGGCGCACAGGCCGCGTCCGGCAGTTACCTTGCTTTTGTAAACAACGATATGAAGCTGGACGGACGTTGGGTGGACGAAATGCTCCGGCATATCGGCGGGGACGGAAAGACAGTCTGCGTCGGTTCAAAAATACTGAATGCAGACGGGACGAAGATAGACTTCATCGGGGGCATAGTCAATTACATTGGCATGGGGTATCAGAAAAACTTCCGCAAAGACGCCTCCCTTTACAACGAAACTGTTCCGAATGAGCTACTTTTCGCATGCGGAGGCGCGATGCTCATAGACAGGAAGGTTTTCCTGGAGGTCGGCGCTTTCGATGACGATTATTTCGCATTCTTTGAGGACGTGGACCTTGGCTGGAGGCTTTGGGTGCTTGGTTATAAAGTTGTCTTTGCTCCTGGCGCCGCGGCTTACCACAAGCACCACCAGACCGCGAAATTGATCTCAAAACAGATGTTGATGACGTTGTACGAAAGAAACAGTCTCTATACCATCTACAAGAACTACGGCGTGGAAAACCTGACTAAAGCTTTTACCGTAGTCTACCTCATGTCCTCGGTTCGCCTCGCGGATTCCCTCAGGCTGAACATCTCCAAATATGTAATAAACGACCCCCTCTTTGTGAACCGTTCGGTTGGGAGAAAGAGAAGCGCAATAAAGAAGGCTTACTGGAAGCTGGCGGGTTTCTTCCTCGACACCCTCGCCAGTCTTTTGTTGGATTTCAGGTTACGCTCCCGCATGTGCGCCCCTGCACGGCGCGAGCATTTCTCACCGGCGGTGGCCGCCGCCCATTTCGGTTTCAATCTCGAACGGATGGCGGAGAAAAGAGATCTTATACAGAGAAACCGTAAAAGAAGCGATGGCGAGATACTGGAGCTTTTCAAGGATTCGTTTGGACTGGATACCGTCGAGGCAAATTACAACCGGCTCGCCATGCTCGCCAAAAAATTTCTAGATTAAGCATCCCGGATGGAAAAAAAACCAAAAATACTTTGCGTCACTCCGGAAGTGGACGCCCCGTTCATCATCAATATCCTCCAGCCGCTTGAGATATTGAAAGCCCGGGGCGAAGCCGTGTTTACCGTGAAAAAAGAAAAAGACGCGCTGATACATGACGCGATGCGCCATGACATCATACTTTTTTTCAGGAACTCATCTCCCGCCAGATTGAAGTTGCTGCATTTCTCGAAGCTTGCCGGAAAACTGGTCATCTATTCCGTGGACGATAATTTTTTCGAGTTGGCATCTTCCGAAAAAGGGCCGATGGACGCTCTCCTGCTGGATGCCCATTCACGTTATATGCAGAAGTCCGACATCGTCCTTGTATACTCGGATCCTATGGTGGAACAGGCCTCCCGGCTTAACCTGAACGTTATAAAGATGCTTCCGGGAGGCATAGATTTTTCCAGATTCGGCGGCATCGGGAGACGGCGGGATAAAAAAGACAAGATCCGCATAATCTACGCCACGTCGCGTTTCGGAAACGACATACTCTCAAAGCAGTTCCTGCCCGCCCTGAAAAAAATATTAACCGAGTACAAAGGACGGGTGGAGATGGACCTGTGGGGGTTCAGGCCCGTTGAGCTCGAAGGTATTCCGGGAGTGGGCTATGCCCAAAAGATGGATTATCTCACATACATCAAGCGTCTTTATGCTGAGGATTTCGATATAGGACTGGCCCCATTGCAGGATGACCTGTTCCACCGGTCAAAGACGAACACAAAACTCAGGGATTACGGCGCGTGCGGCATCGCGGGAATTTATTCAAATGTGGACGTTTATTCGGATTGCGTTTCGGATGGCAAGACGGGCCTGCTAGTGGACAATACCGACGACGCATGGTATCAGGCTATGAAGAAATTAATAGATGATGAAACACTCAGAGAATCCATAAAAAAGAACGCGCACCAGTACGTCAGGACTAATTATGATATGAAAGCGACGGCGGACATGTTCTACGATATATTCAGCAAAGCGGCAGACGATTTTAACCGAGAGGCGAAAAAGCTACCGACGAATATCAGATTAATTTCCGGTTTCCTGGATATCTCAATGATATTTCGGGTGCGCCTTAAAACAAACCTCAAGGCACTAGAGCATTCTTTCCGGAAATACGTCCGCGATCCGCTGAGAGATTTATTCAGGAAGAGGCTGTAACGATCTCCTCAATCAGGGAAATATATTCTTTAAGGTAGCCTTCGCGGGAGTACCTTTCCGCAACCGTCTTCCGTCCTTCGGCCCCCATCTTTTTTCTAAGCGAGGCATCGGCTATTAGCTCCGCAAGGCGCGCTTCCCACTCGTCAGGATTGCCGGCGAGGAACCCGTTTACGCCGTCTTTGATAATTTCGCAGTTTATCCCTACCGGCGACGCAACAGCCGGCACGCCCACCGAGAAATACTGGAGTATTTTGAACCCGCACTTGCCCCTACTCCATATATCGTCCGTAAGGGGCATAAGCCCGATGTCCATCTCGCGCAGGAATTCCAACTCATTTTCTGTGCTCCATATTCTTTTATTTATCTTGATCCCTTCAATGTCGGGGAAATCGCTGCATACTACTGAAAGGGAGACGTAAGAAAATTTCCGGGCGAGGTTTTGAAATACCGGGGCCAGAGCTTTAAGATAAAAGAGGTTCCCCTCCATGCCGATCCAGCCGATTTTGACTTCCTCAGCTTTCTTATCGCCCGGACTATATTTTGCCGTATCCACAGGGGTAGAAAGTATTACAGGCTCCTTTCCAGCCTTCCTCGCCTCTTCGGCTAGAAAAGAATTTCCCGCCACGACGGCATCTGCTGATGCAACTACCTTCCTGAACTTCCTGAGGCTTTTATCTCCTGGTCTGCTGCATCTTTTTTCAGCATACATCACTGCATCGTCAAAATCATACAAGATGTTTCGGCAAATTCGCGATAGGATAGCTATTTCAAAAGGCTTCAGAAGCTTTCTGTGCAGGATGACAATATCTGAACCCGCAATTTTCAGATATAGCCGAAGCCTCCCAATTGCCCCACTTGGCACCGGCAAATACAGGCATTTATGGCCTCTCGCGCACATCTCCTGGTAAAGAGGCAATATCCGGTGCCTGCTGCTCGGATCACTCTCTTTGTGCACAACGAAAGCTATCTTCTTCGGTTCAGGCATGGCTCTCCCAGATGCCCATTACCAGCAAGGCCCAAAGCCTGTTTGCATGGTTCCTTTCTCCAGAGAAATGTTCCCGCATCAACTTCTCTATATATATCTGATTAAAGAACTCGCCTATAATGCCCGAATTTTTCAGAACCCGCTCAGTCTTCTCGCGAAGAGGCCCTTTAAGCCATTCTCCGACCGGAATGCTGAAGCCTTTTTTACGCCTATCAATCAGGCTGTCGGGTATCTTCCCCCTCATTGCCTCTTTGAGAATATATTTTGTAACCCCACTTTTAACTTTAAATGAAGAAGGGAGCGACGCCGAAAATTCCAGCAGCTCATGGTCCAGGAACGGCGAACGCACCTCCAGCGAATTAGCCATGCTGGCGATATCCATCTTTACCAGCAGGTCACCCGGAAGGTAATGGTTGAAATCCAACGCCAGCATTTTGTCCAGGGGTGAGAGATTCTCGATACCATCGGATAATCCCGAGGAGATCTCTTCCCATCTCGTACCCGATACCGCGCTTCTCATCCTTTTATTATAAAGAAGCTCTTTCATGTACGGCAGAAAAAAATCTGAATAGTATAAAGATTGAGCCTGCGGCTGGAATGATTTCAGAATTTTATGCTTTAGTTTGCCGGCAGGATTTTTGCAATTAAATACATGCGCCATATTATTCGAAAGCAGCGCCGGCATCATTGTCTGCAGGAGCCGCAGTTTGTATTTGTCATACCCTGCAAAGTTCTCGTCTCCGCCGTCTCCATTTAAAGCCACGGTGACAAACTTTCGGGCCATTTTAGAAACATAAAATGACGGCACCGCAGATTTATCCGCAAACGGTTCTCCATAGACCTTCGGCAAGAAGTCCAATGTTGAGCCGATTTCCGGGTCAACTACCAGCTCGTGTATCTCTGAACTGCAATGCATTGCCGCTTCTCTGGCGAAGGGCAGTTCGTTGTGTTTCTCTTCTTCGAAACCGATAGAAAAGCTTTTTATCTTTCCTGACGCGGCCCTTGACATAAAATATAAAATCGCACTTGAGTCCAGACCTCCGGAGAGGAGCGCGCCAAGAGGGACATCACTTATCATCCGCAGACGCACAGCTTCTTCTAGCCGCCTCAGGATCTCCTCTTTGGCTTCTCTTTCACTGATATTTATTTTTTTTGAATAATCGAGTTTCCAGTACCTTTCTATGGAAACAGCGCCGTCCTTCACTACCATGTAATGGGCTGGTGGAAGTTTCCTAATGCCTCTATAAATCGAATAGGGGTGCGGGATGAACTGCCAGGAAAGGTAAAGGTCGAGTGATTCCAGGTCCAGGGTCCGGTCTACATCAGGGTCCTTCAGGAGCGAATTGATTTCGGAAGAAAAGCTTATCCAGTTCTTCCCCTGGGCATATACCAGCGGTTTTTTCCCGACCCTGTCGCGTGCCATGAACAGCTTACGTTCTTTTTCATCCCAAATGGCGAAAGCAAACATGCCTCGGAGGTATCGGAGACAATCGATTCCATATTCTTCATAAAGGTGTACCAGCACCTCCGTATCAGTACGGCTTTTGAAATCATGCCCTTTCATTAAAAGCGAGTCCCGAAGCTGTGCAAAGTTATAAATCTCTCCGTTCAAAACAACCCAGATGTCGCCCCGTTCATTTGAAATAGGCTGTTTGCCGCCCCGGACATCTATGATGGACAGCCGGCGCATGCCTAGGCCCGTGCCGCCTTTCAGATAAAATCCCCGGTCGTCAGGTCCGCGGTGTGTCATTGCATCAGTCATCGCGCCGATTAAAGCTGAATCGACGGGGGTGGCGTCAAAATTTATCTTGCCGCATATCCCGCACATCAGCGATTTCTCCCGCAGAGAGACATATATAAACCTTCGTACTGGTCCACTATCCTGTCCCAGTCGTAAATTTTTACTTCCTGCAACGCTGCCGCCCCCATTGCCTTCCGCAGATTATCATCCCGCATTAATCTCAGCATCGCTTTCGCCAGGGCTTCTACACTTTCTTTCGTTACAAGAATGCCGTTTACGCCGTCTTTAACCACTTCAAGATTTCCGCCGACTGCGGCGGCTATCAAAGGCTTACCAGATGCCATAAATTCCAGATTAGAATTTGAAAAGGGTTCTCTCCTTGAAGATGACACGCCAAAGAGGCAGCCGGAAAGGGCATCCAGTTTATCCTTTCCGGAGATGATTCCCGTGAATATAATTTTTCCCTTTAGCCCCAATTTCTCCGCCAGCTTGCGGAGGCTTTCCTCCTCAGGGCCCATCCCGGCAATATAGAGCTTTAAATCAGGTACTTCTTTGGAAACGTCACAAAAGGCCTTGATCAAGATATCGAAGCCTTTTTTCCAGGTGAGGCTTCCAAGCGCAAGGGCATACGGCTGATCAAATCTGTTATTAAAATGAAAATTTTTATATTGCGCTGCATCCACGCCGTTGGGAATAATCTTTATATTTTGCTCTGCTACTCCCAAGCCGGTTATAATTTCATTAAGTTCCCGGCTCTGCGCCACCACCGCGTCCGCCCTCGTAAGCGCGGTTATAAGCCTTCCTTCCAGTCTTTTATTCTTTCTTATTCCTTCCCCCGGTAGTATATCGGAGCCGTGCGGGCGGATTACCAGGGGGACGTGGAACAGACTCTTAAAACTAGCGCCAACGAATCCTGTTGGATAACCGCCGTGGCAGTGGAGGAGGTCGATTGTTGTTTTCAGCCTCTCCCTGAACAGGTAAAAAAGCGTTTGGCGGACGCCGAATCTTTTTGAAGATGGCTTTTGGTATCTGACAAGCCGGTATTTGCAGTCGACGTGGTTATCCTTATGCCGTACCTCAGGCGCAAGAACAATGATATTATGGCCGCGATCAGAAAGCGATGTTGCCAGGTTATGAAGCATTAGTTCAGCACCGCCAATGGTGGGCAGGAAAGTGGGCGTAAAAAAAAGTATATTCATTGCGTGCCCAGCAGCTCTTCTATCGCAGAGATGACCTCTTGTACCGTTATGGCTTCCAGACAGTCGCTTTTTTTGCTTCCGCCACAGCCGGCCTTCTGGCAGGGCAGGCATGGAAACATATCTTTCTTCATCACCACGCGGGCCTTATCCGTAAACGGCGCCCAGACCCTGTAGTCCGACGGCCCGAACAGGGCTACTACCGGTGTCCCGACCGCCGCCGCTATGTGCATCGGCGCGGAATCCACTCCGAAAGATAGTCTGCTCATCTTAATGAGCGAAGCGAGCTGCCCAAGGGTCAAAAGGCCGGAGAGATTTATTGGGCGTGCCGTGGCAAGGTTTGCAATGTCGATTACCTTTCCCGCCTCTTCCTTGTCCGGAGCGGAAGTCATTATCACCCTTAGACCATTTGCCTGAAGGTAATCTATAACCTCGGCGATCGATTTATCGTTCCAACACTTGAACGGCCATCGGGAGGTCGGATGCACCGTGGCTATCGGCTCGTTTTCCTTGACCCCTCGATCCGCGAGCAGCCCCCGGACATATTCGTCGTCTTTTTTTGATGTATAAAGCTCCAGCTTCTGCCCTGCCGGCGAGATTCCAAGCGGCCTGACCATCTCCAGGTCCATCAGCGCACGGTGCTTGTCCCATATCTGCGGGACGATGCTTGTAAAAATCCGGTTCTTGCCCAGGAAGCCTTTTTTTGTCGGGTCCGCTCCAATCTTTATCCTCGCCCCGGAAACCAGGCACATTATGGCACCCCTGTCGCCTTCGGTCATATTAATCGCAATGTCAAATTTTTTGTCTCGGAGCGATTTCAGGAGAATTAAATCCTTCATCAACCCGCTCCCCTTCCTGAACGTGAGGATTTCATCGATGGAAGGGTTGGACGCGAGTATGTCCTCCATCCCGAAAGGTACCACGGCGGTTATCTCCGCCTCCGGCATGGCGTCTTTCAACGCGCGGAGCGCAGGGGTCATCATCAGGACGTCTCCGATATGCCTGAGCTTTATGACCAGGATCCTCTTTACGTTTTCCAGTTTGGCCTTGTCCATCGGCTACTTCTTATCTTTCAGCTCCATTTCAAGGAGCTTCGCATATTTTGAAAAGACGTAAAAAGAATACAGCCCCGCCAGCAGAAACCCGTATATCCCGTCCAGGAAGCCCCTCTTCAGGAAGAACATCTTCATAAAGGTTCCTTGCGGCCTGAAAATCATGTCGGCAATACTTGCCTTCCGGCCGTCCTTCCTCAACTCCTCCGCCGCGAGGGTCGAGTATTTATCCATCCTCCGGAGGTAATCAGAAACGCCGTCGTAGGTGAAATGGAGCATGGGGTTTTTTAAATACCCCGCCTCCCCGTTCAGCTTCACGGCTTCATGTACGGACCGCTCTTTAAACCGTCCCCGCCTCCTGTCAAAAAGGCGGACGGAATAGTCCGGATACCAGCCGCCGTGTCCGATCTCCCTGCCCATGAAGTGGTTCCTGCGCGGGCAGAAATATCCTGGTTTATCCGGCACGGCGTCCATCAGCCTCTTAATCTCTTTGGCAAGGCCGGGAGTTATCCTCTCGTCAGAGTCCAGGACGAACACCCAGTCGTTTCCAGCCAGATCGACCACCCGCTGTTTCTGGCCGGAGAAGCCGCGCCACTCTTCCTGAAAGATTTTATCCGTGAACTCCCTGCAAATTTCAAGTGTCCCATCCGTGCTGAAGGAATCCAGCACAACCACCTCGTCCGCGAAAGACGCGCTTTCAAGCGCCTCCCTGATATTTTTTTCTTCGTTCAACGTAATGACGACGACTGAAAGGGCTGTCATTTATGGAAGCTTCTCCGCCTCGTCGATGAGCATCACGGGTATGTCGTCTTTTACCGGATACTTCAGCTTGCACGCGTCGCAGACAAGGCCATCGCCGTTTTCAGTCAGCCGGATATCTCCCTTGCACTTCGGGCAGGCCAGAATTTCAAGGAGTTCCTTGCTTATCATCTTTTCCCTCCAGCATCTCCTCCGCCGTACGGAGGACGTCTTCGACAGTAATCTCCTTCATGCACCGCATATTATGTTTTGTGTCCGGGCAGTTCTTCTTTAAACACGGAGCACAGGGAGCGCTGGAGGTGATTACCCTGTGGCCGCTTCCATAAGGGCCTGTGCGTTCCGGAATTGTCGGGCCGAATATCGCCAGCACGTCCGTACCAACTGCCGCCGCAACGTGCATTGGACCTGAGTCGTTGGTTATCATAAGCTTTGCTTTGCCGAGTAACGCGGCAAGACCTTTCAGAGAGGTCTTTCCGAAAGCAAGGTTCTCATGGCCCGTCCGGTCTTCAAATGCGGACATCACGCCTGCTTCATCCGCGCTCCCTACAAAGATGTATTTCAGCCCTATGCTTTCCTTAAGCGCCTGGGCTAGGCGGACGAAATTCTCCGCGGGCCACCGCTTGGTGATCCATCTCGCCGAGGGCGCGAGGGCTATGAATTCATCGCCTTCGTTTATACCCGCATCTTTTAAAACCCGACCCGCCTCGATTAAGTCTTCCCGGCTAGCGGGAATATTGAATTCGGGCGCCTCGGGCGCCGGAATGCCGAAAGCTTTTAGAGTAAGAAGGTAGCGGTCCACGGCGTGCATTTCCGGGTCCGGCACGGAGATTTTTTTATTATAGAAAAAATGAGCGCCCTCCCGCGCGCTCCCCAGGCCGATTTTTTTCCCGGCCCTGCACGCATAGATCATAATCCCGCTCCGGAGGAGTCCCTGGAGGTCAATCGCCGCGTCGTACTCCTCGGCCCTCAGCGCCTTTATAAACCTCGACAGCTCGCCGCACCCGCTCTTCGA
This sequence comes from Nitrospirota bacterium, assembly GCA_049801375.1. Taxonomy (GTDB): domain Bacteria; phylum Nitrospirota; class JACRHJ01; order JACRHJ01; family JACRHJ01; genus JBARKJ01. Next base: position 17,946 of record JBARKJ010000046.1, read on the forward strand.
TCTGTCGAAGGCGATGACGTTCGTTATCGCGGGATGGCCGCTGAGTACCGGCTCATACGCCTTAAAGACCACCCAGTCCACCCGCAGCCCGGGTACCGCCTTTTTCAGCGCCGCCGCGACCGGCAGGGCATGGATTATATCCCCCAGCGAACTCGGCTTTATTATCAGGACTTTCTTGAGTCGCCGATTATCCAATCAGCCGCCTCCGGGAGGTTCGCCGAGATCATGTCCGGCTCTATCCCCTTCTCTTTAAGCAGGGCCTTTTCTTCGCCGCCGAAGCCCGTCAGGACGAGCACAGTCTTCCCCCCGGCGTTAATGCCAAGCTCTATGTCCGTGGCCTTGTCCCCCACGAAGTACGAGCGCGATAGGTCTATGCCGAATCTCTCCGAGGCACTCACGGCCATCCCGGTCTTCGGCTTCCTGCATTCGCATTCGAGCTTCTCGCCGTGGCGAGGGTGGTGCGGACAAAAATAATATGCGTCGACTGAAGCCCCTTTTTGCTCCAGAAGGTTTGAGAGCTTCAGGTTGACCTTATGCAGCTCTTCCTCCGAGAAAAGCCCCCTCGCCACCCCGGACTGGTTGCTGACCACTACCAGCATAAACCCGGCATTTTTCAGCCGGAGGAGCGCCTTCGCCGCGCCTGGTATCAGCGCGACCTGCTCAGGGTTGGACAGGTATCCTATCTCCTCGTTTATCGTCCCGTCTCTGTCAAGGAAGACCGCGCGCTCACGCATATTTCGAAAGCATCTCTTCCGCCGTTTTCAGGACCTTTGCCGGGGTCACGCGCTCAAGGCAATTATAGTGCTGATGCGGGCATGTCCTCTTAAAACAGGGGCTGCATGTTACCGGCTCCCGGACGACCGCCGATTTTTTATTAAACGGCCCGGTCGCCGCCGGGTCCGTCGAACCGAATATCGCAAGCGTCGGGACATCCAGCGCCGATGCTATATGCATCGGTCCGGTATCGTTCGTAATGAATAGCGAGCAGGCTTTTATCAGCGCCATCAGGCCCCGGAGGTCCGTCTTTCCGGCAAGGTTCACCGCCCCCTCGCGCATCGATGCCTGGACCGCATTCGCGGTATTCATTTCCCCGGGCCCGCCGAAGATAATTATTTTAGCGCCATGCTTCGCCAATTTGTCGGCGACCTGCCCGAACCGCTCCGGGTGCCATTTTTTAGCGACACCATACTGCGCTCCGGGGTTTATACCGACTATGGTATCTCCTTTTTTAATATCGGCTGAGTTTAAAAGCTCCCGCGCCGAATTTATTTCATCCTTCGACAGGTAAAGTTTCGGGTGGTGCCCGGCTGTTTTCAGTCCCAGTTTTTCGAGCAGGTCAAGGTAATAAAAAACCTGGTGCTTTTTCTTCGTCTCATACGATACCTTTACGCTCTTCGTAAGCAGGATTCCCCTGCCATCCGTCGAGTAACCCATCCGCTCAGGTATATTGGCCAGAAACGCGATAAGCGCCGCCTCGAATGCATTTTGAAGGAGGATAGCGGTCTTGAATTTTTGCTTCCTGATCTCTATAACGGCGCTGGCCAAACCGCGGGGGCCGGAGTGCTTCCCCTTGCGGTCAAGCCGTATGACGTGGTCAACCGCCGGGTTTCCTAAAAGCAGTAAATCCAGCGGAGGGCGCACGATGGCCGTAATCTCGGCCTCTGGATAGTTCTTTCGTATACCCGCCAGGGCCGGGGTAGCCATTATGAGGTCGCCCACCCAGTTCGTCGCTCGGACAAGGACCTTCTCACGCATTGTCAGGATACTCCGTCGGCGTCTCTAAAGGCCTGGTTTTCCACCGCCTGTGCACCCAGAACCATTGGTCCGGATATTGCCTTATGAAATCTTCGATGGCCTTCGTATATGCCTGCGTATTCGCCGTTAAGTCCGCCTCTTTGTCGCCGGTTTCTATAAGAGGTATCTCGTCTCCTATATGTATCTCGTGCAACCCGCTGTTAACCCGCCTTATAAAAGCGGGAATTACCGGGGCCTTGGTCCGCGCCGCTATTAACGCCAGGCCTTTGTTCGTGCAGGCCGGCCTGCCGAAAAAGTCCACGAAAACGCCTTCCTTGCGGGCCACGTTCTGGTCTAGGAGTATCCCCACGGTCCCGCCCTCGGAAACCGTTTTCAGTATCTCCTTCATTCCCCATTTTTTTCCGATCATGAAGTTCCCGTAACGGGTGCGGATTTTTGTGACAAGTTCTTCCATGTACGGGTTGTCCATGGGACGAGCGACCACGCCGAACGGCGGTTTCCGTACCGACTGCGCAAGGGCCAGAAACTCCCAACTTCCGCAGTGACCGGTCAGAAGCAGCAACCCCTTGCCCTTTGAGAGCGCCCGGTCGTAGGCTTCGATGTTGACTATCCTGAAGTTTTTCTCGATGCCGTCTTTGAAAAACCTCTCCGACCTTATGAACTCGATTGCGGATTTGGTGAAATTCTGAAAAACCGACCTTGCAATTTGGTGGATCTCTTCTTCGCCTTTATCCTTAAAGCTGTTTCTTAAATTATCAAGCGTAATCGATTGGTGTCGTTTATCAATTTTAAATGCGACCGAACCGATAACCCCGCCCATCCAGTACATCAGCGGGTACGGAACAAGGCTTATCATCCCGCCCACTGCTACAGTTAACCAGTACTCAGCAAGCCACGCTAACTTATTGTTTCCTTTATTTTTTTTCTTACCCATCCTGCCCTTCAAGCGCCCGGTTCAACGAAATATCCAGTAATTCCGAGCCGTTATAAATTTCCATGCCGGCCTTCAATGCGTAAATTCCCGTCCCCGCCGGGACTAGCCCTTCGAGCTTCACGGCGTCTTTCTCTGTAGTTACAAGCACTTCCGCGCCGGATTCTGCCGCTTTTCCCTCTAAAAAAGCCACGTCTTCCAGAGAATAGGAATGATGGTCCGGGAACTCTTCCGACCCGGTGATTTTAGCATTAAGTTTATGTAAAATCAATGAAAAAGACCCCGGATTGGCGATCCCGCAGAATGCGAAAATCCTTTTGCCGGCAAAGAGTTCGGCGGGTATTTCTTCGCGAGATTTTTCGCGTGAGTTTATGTTATAAAAGCTTACTGGGAAATATCCTGCATTAGCCATTGAAGTATCTGATAAGGCGAATGATTTAACCTTTTGTTCCTCTTCTGGACGTATAGTCGTAGCCCCTGTAAATATGATGAAATTTGCCCTTTTTACCCCCCTTTTTGGCTCGCGGAGGTACCCCATCGGGATTGTATGCCCGTTCCCGAACGGATGCGCCGCATCCATCAGGAGTATGTTCAGGTCCCGGTGCAGCCGGACATGCTGGAAGCCGTCGTCGAGTACCATCGCCCGGGGATGGAATCGCTCCCAGGCCGCCTTCCCCGCCTCGTACCTGTCGCTCCCCATCACCACCGGCACGCCCGGCAGGCTCCTTGCGATGAGCACCGGCTCGTCCCCCGCCTCACCGGGCGGCAGGATGTTCCCCAGGCCATCCGATACGACACGCACCCTGCCCTCGGACATGCCCTTATATCCGCGCGTCAGGACCGCCGTTTTGATTCCTTTTTCCTCCAGCATCCGCACGATGTTTATGACCATCGGCGTCTTGCCCGTCCCCCCGGCGGTTATGTTGCCGACGCTTATGACCTTGCACGCCAGGCGCTTCGGCTTGATTATCCCGCTTGAATACAGCCACGCCTTCAGCCCCGCCGCAAAACCGTAAATAAGGCTGGCGGGGTATAGAAGGTATAGCCACGGAGGCATCGGCGCTTCGCCTTTCAGGGATGCGAGGAGTTTAGGAGAGAGGTTCATAATTTTATGGACACCATGCTTTTCATAACTCCCCCTCAATCCCCCTCTTATCTTAAGCGGGGGATGAATGAAGGGATGTATCGGATACAATCTTCACCGTCAACTTCGCCAGAACGGTCTTAACATCCTCCAAAACTTCATTGTTCCGGAATCGCATAACATTTATACCATTGGCATTCAGATATTCTGTCCGCACCGTATCGTATTTCCGGTTATCAGATTCGTCATGCTGTCCGCCGTCCAATTCTACCGCAAGCTTCGCGGCGGGAGAATAAAAATCCAAGATATATGGCCCGACGCTGTATTGGCGGAAAAATTTCAGGTCTTGAAATTCCCTGTCCCGCACATGTGACCAGAAAATTTCCTCGGCCTCCGTCTGGTTATGCCGTAATTCCCTCCTACGCGGTTTAAGTATCGGATGATTTTTGATTTTTATATTATCCAATTTTCTTTTCACCTTCATCCCCCTCTTAAGATAAGAGGGGGACCGAGGGGGCGTTATGAAGCATCTCCTCCACCGCCTTAAAATCTTTTGCCAGCGCGCCTTTATTTTTTTCTATCGCTTCAAGTGCCGCCTTGCCGAGAGCCGAATATCTGGCTGGGTCGCACAGGAGTTTCGCCGCTTCGGTTGCGAGTTCTTCGCCGTCGCGGACTTCTATGCCCGCGCCGCAGTCCTTCAGTATCCGGCTGATGTCGCGGAAATTGTGCATCACCGGGCCGAATAAGACGGGCTTGCCGAAGGAAGCGGGTTCCAGGATATTGTGCCCGCCGACCTCGGCCCAGCTTCCGCCGACGAAGTTTATATCGCCCACGGCATATGTCCCGGCCAGTTCGCCCATCGTGTCGAGGAGCAGGACGGAGCCGGAAGAGGGGCCGGGGGTGAGGGTACTTTTCCTCCTGCACGCAAATCCCGCCCGCTTGACCGACTCTTCCGCCGCCGCGAAACGCTCCGGGTGTCTGGGGGCCAGGACCATCACCATGTCCGGAAAAGCCATAAGCAGTTTTTTATATGCCTTGAGCGCCTCGTCCTCTTCGCCCTGGTGAGTGCTCCCGGCGATGAATACCTTCGCGCCCTCCGGGATGCCAAGTGCCGCCCGTGTCACGGCGGGTTTGCCCGCGACTATCGCCTGGTCGAACTTGATATTGCCGGCTACGGATACCCTATCCGGCGGCGCGCCAAGTTGGATTATCCGCTCGGCGTCCATCTCGCTCTGCATCAGGAAGCGGCTGACCAGCGGGAGCACGCGCCGGAAGAAGAATCTGAACCTGCTGTACCCCTTGAGCGAGCGGGGCGAGATGCGGCCGTTGACGATTAGCGACGGGATATTTTCATCGTGCAAGGTCTTCAGGAGGTTCGGCCATATCTCCGTCTCCACCACCACGAAGAGGTCCGGGGACATATGCCCGATTACGCGGCGGACGACGACGGCGAAATCGAAGGGAAAGAAAAAAAATTTCGCCTTATCACCAAGCTTCTCATGCGCGATTTTATTGCCGGTCTCGGTGACGGTGGAGAAATAAATCTCCGTATCCGGGTGGGCTTCCTTAAGCTGGATGACGAGCGGGGCCGCCGCTACCGTCTCGCCGACGGACACCGCGTGGAACCAGACGCGCTTTCTTTTTTTCTGGTTAAAAAAACCCGTCTTGAAAAAGCCGAACCGCTGGCCTATCCCCGCCCTCTTTTTCCCCTTCGCCATGAGCGAGATCAGCATATAGGGGAAATAAAAAAGCGCGAAGACATAGAGCAGAATTCCGTAGAGGAAAAATATCACTTGGGCCCCCACCAGTTATCCGCCCTGTCCGTCAATTCGCGCATCCGCCTCTCCAGCTCGGCCCGGAGGGCTTCCGCCGTCTCTTTATCGGCGTCTCTCGGGACGAATAGCGGCTCTCCGTAGATCGCAACGGCCTGTGTGAAGGGGTAAGGGATGATGAAGCTATCCCAGGATTTTAAAGTTTTTTTTTGCGTGCGGAATATGTAAGGGGATATATCGGGAGGCCGGTCGCCTTCGCCGCCTGGATTACTCCCGGCTGGACGACGTACCTGGGGCCCTTGGGGCCGTCGGGAGTGAACGCGATGCTGAAGCCTTCGCGGGCGAGCTTTATCAGTTCTTTAAGCGCCGATATACCGCCGCGGGTCGTCGAGCCGCGCGAGGAGGCGATGCCGAAATACTTTACCAGCCTGGCTATAAGCTCCCCGTCCTTGTGCCTGCTGACCATCACGGAGGACGGGCGGGAGAGCTTCATGAACGGCATCAGGAGTATCCTGCCGTGCCAGAACGAGAATATAAGCTGCGTGTCTTTCGGAGGACGGTTTATCACCTTAAGGCGCAGCGTGAGCCGTAAGAGCTTCAATAAGACCGCACCCAGAAACGGGCCGGCAAGTATCAGTAGTTTGTCAGAGCGTTTCGACATTCTCAGTCTTAAGCTTCCCGAACTGCATATCGTAGAGCCGCTTATAGATGCGGCTTTTTTCCAGGAGTTCGGAATGCTTTCCTATGTCGGTTACTTTGCCGCCGCTTATTACGACTATTTTGTCCGCGTTTATTATCGTGGAGAGCCTGTGGGCTATTACCAGGGTCGTCCTGTTCTTCATAAGGTTCTCAAGGGCCTGCTGGACTATCCTCTCCGACTCGGTATCAAGGCTCGATGTGGCCTCGTCCAGGATGAGTATCTGGCTGTTCTTTAAGATGGCGCGCGCTATCGAAATCCTCTGCTTCTCGCCTCCGGATAGCCGGAAGCCCTTCTCGCCGATTATGGTATTGTATTTCTTCGGGAGCTTGTCTATGAATATGTCCGCGTGGGCGGCGCGCGCCGCCGCGGCGACCATCTCCTCTGTAAACTCTTCCTTGCCGTAGGCGATATTGTTGCGGATGGTGTCGTTGAACAATATCGTATCCTGAGTCACTACCGCGATGTTCTGACGGAGCGTCTTCAACTGAAAGCCCCTTGTGTCCTGGCCGTCAATCAATATCGCGCCTTCCTGAAGCTCGTAGAAGCGCGGGAGAAGGTTTGCCAATGTTGTTTTTCCGCCGCCTGACGCCCCGACTACCGCGACTACTTCGCCTTTTTTTATGGTAAGGTCCACGTCCTTCAGGACGTAGTCCTCTTTTTCGTTGTACTTGAAGCTCACGCCGCGGTACTGAATATTGTCTTTTATCCCCTCAGGGCCGGAAATGCCCCTGGACATCGCCTCCTTCTCGTTCGCGGTATCGAATACCTTAAAAATCCTCTCGGTAGCGGATATACCCGACTGCAGACTGTTATGCAGGCCGCCGAGCGTTTTTACCGGGCCGTACAACATAAAAAGCGCCGCCGTAAAGGAAAAGAATCCGCCGGGCGTCATTGCATGAGTGGTAACCTTGTGGCCGCCGTAGAATATTATAATCGCCATGGTAAGCCCGCCCAGCAAATCAAGGGTTGGGGAGAGCAGGCTATTTATTTTGGCGTTCTTTATCTGGAGTTTTGTAAATCTCTCGTGCTCCTCCATGAACTTCTCGTCTTCCCGGTCCTCCATCGTAAACGCCTTCACAATCCTGCTGCCGGTGAAGCTCTCCTGGAGGGTGCTCATGATGCCGGCGATGGACTCCTGGGATTTACGGCTGAGTTTGCGCGTCTTCTTGCCGTATTTGGAAATTAAAACTCCCATAAGCGGCATTATTATAATGGCTATGGTCGCGAGCTTCCAGTCCCTCATGAAGAGCACGACGACCAGACCCACGATGGAGAACGACTGCTGGAGGGTGTCCTTCACTAAATTTCCGGCCAGACTGCTTAAGGCCCCAACGTCGTTTATGACATGGGAAATCAATCTCCCGGTATTGGTGGCCTGATATTCCTTGAGCGGGAGATAGACCATGTGGGTGTATAGGTCGTTACGGATATCTTTTATTATATTGAACGACGCGTACTGCGTCAGGTAGGACTGGAAATACGTGAACACGTTTTTTATCAAGTAGACGGCAAACACCGCGAACGACAACGGGGCAAGTTTTGTGGTATCGGCCTTGACGAAAATATCGTCCAGGATGGGTTTTATCAGCCACGCGGTCGCACCGCTCGTGCCGGACACCACCAGCGTGCAGATTATCGCCAGGAAGGTTATCCTTAAATATTTTTTTACATAGGGCCAAAGCCTTGCAAGCAGTTCCATCTATACTCCAGTTATATCCCGGCCTCTTTAAGCACTTCCAGGGCCGCCCTCTCCGAGGCTCCCGGACCACCCAGCTTCTCGCTGACGAAGCCCAGGTTCCGGACAATGTCGCAGTTATATGCTTTATCATAAAACATCTTTAAAATCAAGGAACTTATCCTCTCGGGGCTCGCCTCGTCCTGTATCAGCTCCGGCACGGCCTCATGTCCCGCGATGAGGTTCGGCATCCCGATGAACGGCACGTCTATAAGCATTTTCCCCAGCCAGTAAGTAATCGGGGATAATTTATAGATTATCACCATCGGTTTTCCCTTGAGGGCGGTCTGGAGAGTTGCCGTCCCGGAAGCTACCACCGCGGCGTCCATAACCGTCATCACCCCAGGCGCATCGTCGTTTATAAGCCGCACGTCTTCATAACCAGCCAGGTATCCCCTGAAATCATCAAGGGAAAGGGTCGGCGCAAGCGGTATTACCGCCTGGACATCCGGCATTTTAGCCTTTATCCGGGAAAACGCCTTCAACATCACCGGCAGGTGGAAGTTAAGCTCTTTTTTCCTGCTGCCGGGCAGGATTCCGAGTATGGGCTTCTGCGGGTCCAGCCCGAATTTATCCGCCAGCTCTTCTTTCGAGCGGGTCTGTGTCTCTTCATCCAGAAGCGGGTGCCCCACGAAAGAGCATTTCACGCCCGCCTCCCGGTAAACCGCCTCCTCGAAAGGAAATACCACGAGCATCCTATCCACGACCTTTGCGATGTTTTTTATTCGACCCTTGCGCCACGCCCATACCTGCGGGCTGACATAATAAACGACCTTCACCCCGGCGGCTTTGGCCTTCTTGGCCATCCGCAGGTTGAAGTCCGGGTAGTCTATCAGCACGACGGCGTCGGGCCGCTCCCGGATTATCGTCTCCTCCATGAGGTTGAACGCGGCCCTTATGTCCTTAAGGTGGGTCAGCACCTCCCATATCCCCACGACCGCAAGGCGCGAGATATCCTGGAGGGTCTTTACCCCAGCTTCCCGCATCATCTTCCCGCCCATGCCGGAGATGCTGAGGTCCGGCCTGAGGGCCATGAGCGCCTTTGCGAGGTTGCCGCCGTGCAGGTCGCCGGAGGCCTCCCCGGCGATTATCAGGATCTTTTTTTCGCGGGACACGAAAGAGTTGCCCTTATATTCTCTGAGATCAAATCGACATCCACCGGGTTAAGCTCCGGGTAAATCGGCAGGGACAGAACGCGCCTTGAGAGGTTTTCCGAGACCGGGAAGTCGCCTTCTTTATATCCCAGGCCCCTGTAGGATTTTTGCAGATGGAGCGGGACGGGGTAGTAGATAGCTGAAGCAATATCCTTTTCCGCTAGCGTGCGGAGTATCTCGTCTCTGCGCTCGGCGAGTATCGTGTACTGGTGATATACGTGGTAATATCCGTTTTTCTCGACCGGGAGGTCAATCCCGTCCAGCGTCGCAAGCAGTTCGTTGTACTGCGCGGCCCGCTCGCGGCGGAGGCCGTTGTATCGGTCTATCTTTGGGAGCTTCACGCGGAGTATCGCGGCCTGTATCTCGTCCAGGCGGCTGTTGTATCCCACGGTATCGTGATAATACCGCGTCCTGCTCCCGTGGTTACGCAGTGCCCGAAGCTCTTCGGCTGTATCGTCGCTGTCCGTGGTGACCATCCCTCCGTCGCCGTAGCAGCCGAGGTTCTTGCTGGGAAAAAATGAAAAACAACCCGCGTCCCCGAAAGAGCCAGTCCTGACGAATTTGTATCCGGCACCGAAGCTCTGCGCGCAGTCCTCTATCACTTTCAGCCCGTGGGCGTTCGCGATATCGAGGATGCTACTCATCTCCGCCGGGTGGCCGAACAGGTGCACGGGTATGACCGCCTTCGTCCGGGAGGTAATTTTTTTCTTTATTTCTTCCGGGTCTATGTTCCAGGTATCGGGCGAGACGTCCGCGAATACCGGTTTCGCCCCTATGTAGGATATAGCCTCCGCCGTGGCGATGAACGTGAACGGGGTCGTGATTACCTCGTCCCCGGCCTTTATCCCCGAGGCGAGGAGCGCCAGGTGCAGTGCGTCCGTGCCGGAGGCACAGGCTACGGCGTGCTTCGTCCCGATATATTCCGCGACCTCTTTTTCCAGCGCCTGCACGTTCGGCCCCAGGATGAACTGCGTCGCAAGCAGGACCTCCTGCAGCTTTGCGTCCAGTTCGTCCTTAAGGTCGATATACTGGGCCTTCAAATCAACCATCGGTATTTTCATAGTCTAGACCGTATGGCTCCTTATCTCTTCCTGTACGAGCATGGCGACTTTCAGCGCCTCCCTGCCCTCAACTCCCGAAACCAGCGGTTTTTTACGCGATGCCACGCATTCGAGGAACGCGTCCAACTCCGCCTTCAGGGGCTCCTCTTTTTTTACCTTCACCTTGCCGCCGACAATATCAGGCTTCCCTTCCGGGTCTTTCTTGTTGGGGATGCGGTGGTAGGCGTATATCTCCTGGTCCTGATAGTTGAGCGATATGTAAGTATCCGGCTGAAAGAGCCGGATTTTGCGCTCCTTCTTCAGCGATATCCTGCTGGAGGTAACGTTGGCGACGCAGCCGGACTCGAACTCCATCCTGGCGTTCGCTATATCGACATTCTTCGATATGACGGGTATGCCGACGGCGTGGATGTTCTTAACGGGCGAGCCAACCAACGAGAGTATGATGTCTATGTCGTGTATCATGAGGTCGAGCACCACGTCCACGTCAGTCGACCTGTCCGGGAACGGGGAGAGCCTGTTGCACTCGATGAACTTCGGAGTCGTGGTAAGCTCCACCATCTTGGTCACGGCTGAATTGAACCGCTCTAAATGCCCGACCTGAAGGATGCAGTTTTTCTCCTGAGCGAGATTTACCAGCTCGTCCGCCTCCTCCACCGTTACGGTCATGGGCTTCTCCAGGAGCACGTCCACCCCGGCGGAAAGAAAATCTTTCGCAATCCTGTAATGGTGGACGGTCGGCGCGGAGATAGATACCGCCTGCACCTTCCCTATCAGCTCCTCGTGGGAAGTAAACGCAACGGTCTTCGCGGATTTCGCAATCTCTTTTGCCTGGTCCGCGTTCACGTCGCAAACCCCGACCAGTTCGGCTCCCGGGAGTTCCGAATATATCCTCGCGTGGTGCCTGCCAAGGTATCCCACGCCTACTACGCCTACTTTTATTTTTTGCACTATATTCCCATTATGCAGATGCCGGACTTATCCGCCCCGGCTAAAAGTCTTTCCTTCTCGAGCATCAGCGTCTTACCGGCCTCGATTGCCAGTACCCGCGCCTTGCTGTCCCGCATCGCCTCAAGCGTACGCATCCCGACCACCGGGACGTCGAAGCGCATGTCGTGGTCCTTCTTGCTCACCTTCACTATGACTATGCCGTCTTTGCCCAGTTCGCCAGCGCGCCTGATGCAGTTGTCCGTCCCTTCCACGGCCTCGACCGCGACTACGGATAAGTCTTTCACCGCTACGCTCTGGCCTATGTCGTGCTGGGCTACCACCTTTGCCATCCGAAGACCGAACTCAACGTCTGCGGCCTGGGCCTTTGTCGGCCTGGATTTCGTCATCACCCCCGGCTCCGCCAGGAATGGCTTCATGTAAAGAGTGGAATCAAGGAGTTCTATACCGTTTTTTTCCAGTTCGTCGGCGACGGCGCGCAGGATGGATTCACCCTTCTTGTCCGGAAGCGACGCCCAGAGTCTTGCGGCGGTCAGGTCGAGCTTTAAGAGGTCCGACGTGTACATCCTGCGCTTTATGACCTGACCGGCCATGACGGCTTTGGTGACGCCCTCTTTCTGAAAAGTTTTTATCAGCTTCCCGAGCTGCGTTATCGAGAGCCAGTGCACGCTGTCCGCTAACTCTTCGATGAGCGGGTCAGCTTCCTCCGAGAGCGCGCACGCGACGACATAAAGCCCTTCGGCCTTCGCGTTGCCGGCCAAAATTAAGGGGAACTTCCCGTTCCCCGCGATTATGCCCAGCTTCTCCATATCCGCCGTCACCTGCAGACGCCCCGTTCGGAAGAGGCGACGAAGTCGAGGAGCTTTTTCACTTCCGGGAAATTACCGTAACCGGCGGAGGCTTTCTCCACGGCGTCCTTTACAGTAAGGCCGCTCCGAAACAGTATCTGATACGCCTTCTTCAGCGCGGATATCGTCTCTTTTGAAAACCCTCTTCGCGAAAGGCCTATGGCGTTCAGGCCGTGCAGAGTAGCCCTGTTGCCGGTCGCGTTGACAAACGGCGGCACGTCCTGCGAGACGGCGGAGCATGCGCCTACCATGCTGTGCGCGCCGATCCTCACGAACTGATGGAGCCCGGTAAGCCCGCCTATGATGGCGTGTTCCTCTATATGGACATGCCCGCCTATCTGCACGGAGTTCGCGATTATGACGTGGTTTCCGACATGGCAGTCGTGCGGGATGTGGGCGTAGACCATTATAAAGCAGTCGTCGCCTATTACCGTCGCGCCGCCGCCGCCTTCGGTGCCCCGGTTAATGGTGGTAAACTCGCGTATCCGGTTCCTGTTCCCGATGATGAGCTTTGACTTCTCGCCGCCGAACTTCAAGTCCTGCGGGATTTCTCCGATGGAGGCGGACTGGTATATCTCGTTGTCCTCGCCCATCTCGACGTATTGCCTTATTACGGCATGGGGGCCGATTTTTGACCTTGCGCCTATCGTCACGTTGTCCTCTATGACGGCATAGGGTCCTACGACAACGTCCTGGGCCAGGACCGCCCCGGGATGTACTAACGCGGTCGGATGTATATTTTGCATGAAGAGAGCCTATTCTTTCGTGGTCATGGCCATGAACTCGGCCTCGCAGACTACCTTGCCGTCGACCTTAGCCTCGCCTTTGAACTTATAGACCTTGCCCCTGACCTGGAGCGGCTCCACTTCGAGCACGAGCTGGTCGCCGGGGACAACCGGCTTTCTGAACTTCACCTTGTCTATGCTCATGAAGTAGACCATATTGTCATCGGACTCCACGGTCTTGTGGACCAGTATACCCGACGCCTGCGCCAACGCCTCGACAATCAGTACGCCCGGCATTATCGGCTTTCCGGGGAAATGCCCCTGGAAGAAATGCTCGTCGAAGGAGACGTTTTTTATGGCGACCAGCCTCTTGCCCGGCTCGATCTCAAGCACCCTGTCCACGAATAGGAAGGGGTAGCGATGAGGCAGTATTTTCTGAATCTCGATGATGTCCAGCATTAGCCCTCCGTCCGCTAATTTTTTTCCAGCTTCTTCTCCAGGTCCAATATCCGCTTCCGATACTCCGGCAGCTTCCTGAGCGCGGCCTGCATCTTGAGCCATTCGGCGTGCGGAGCCGCCGGCGAGCCGCTATAGACCTGCCCCGCCTCCACGTCGTTCATCACGCCCGACTTCGCGCCGATCTGCGCGCCGTCCCCAATCTTTATATGGCCCACCAAGCCAGTCTGTCCCCCGATCACCACCCGGCGCCCCACTTCCGTGCTGCCGGATACGCCGACCTGGGCGACTAATATCGAGTCCTCGCCGATTAAGACATTGTGTCCGACCTGGACGAGGTTGTCTATCTTGGTCCCACGCCCGATGATGGTATCCCCCAGCGCGCCCCGGTCGATTGTAGAGTTCGCGCCGACCTCCACGTCGTCCTCGATGACCACGCCGCCGATCTGTGGGATTTTGAAGCGCTTTCCTGCGTCCGTCGCGTAGCCGAAGCCGTCAGCGCCAATGACCACCCCGCCGTGTATTATCACGCGGTCGCCTATCCTCACTTTTTCGCGGATGACCACGTTGGGATAGATTATGCAGTCCGCGCCTACCGACGAGCCTTTTCCGACATAGACCCCCGGATAAAGGACGGTCCGGTCGCCGATTTTCGCGCCCGCCTCTACGAACACATTGGAATAAATTGCCGCGTCCAGTCCAATCGATGCTTCCGAGTTGACTTTTGCGCCGTCCATGATGCCCTTTGGAACTTCAGTCTTCGGGGTGAACAGCGTCAGCAGTTTGGCGAAGGCAAGATAAGGGTTTTTCGTGCGGAGGCAGGGCCTGCCTCCGACGTCCACTCCCGGCGCGGCTATGACGGCCGAGGCGCGGGTGTCGGATAATTCCTTCGCATGCTTCATGCTGGTAATAAAGGTAATCTCGCCAGGGCCTGCCGCTTTTAAGCTGGCTAAGCCCTTTATCCGGACCTGGGAATCACCTTCCGCCTGCGCCCCGACGGCGTCGGCTAATTCTTGAAGTGTCCTGTCCATTATTTTTTAGGTTTGCTTTCGCCGGTTTCTTTGGTGTCGTCGTAAGCCTTGATTATCTTGTCCGTAATATCAACCGCCTCCGGGGCGTACAGCACTACGGAACGGTCGAGGATGAGGGTATAGCCCTCTTCCTTGCCGAACTTATTTATGACGGCGGTGACTTCGTCAAACATCTTGTTCGCCATCTCTTCTTTCTTCTTGGACAGTTCATCTTCGGAATCGGACCCGAACCTCTGGTAGTCCTTGTACGCCCTCTGGAGTTTGTCCTGCCTGCGGCTCCTCTCGTCCGCGGAGATTACGGCGGACTGCTTATCAAGCTCTTCCTGCATCTTCTGTATCTCTTCCTTCCGCTGCTCTATCTGGGCCTGCTTTTCTTTGACCAGGTTCTCCAGCGTCTTCAGCGCCTGCTTGCCCGCTTTTGAATCCGACTGCACCTTGCGGAGGTTTATATATCCCAGTTTAATCTCCGCAGCGGACGACACACTGCAGAACATTGCCGCAAGGACAAGCGCCGCGGTTGTTGCCACTATTATCTTCCTCATCCTCTTGACCTCCATTTTTTAGAACATCGACCCCATGGAAAATTCAAATTTTCCAGATCTATCACCCAGCTGCTTGTTAAGGACGTAACCATACTCGAGCCTGATAAGCCCCATTGGAGAAGTCCACCTTAAACCGGCGCCGGCGGTATATTTCAGCTTGCTTAAATCGAAACCCTCGCCGTCGTCGAAAGCCCGTCCGGCGTCCACGAAGGTCACGCCCCTGAGTTTTACGGCGGGGAACAGCGGGAAAGTGTATTCTCCGTTGAATACTAATTCTTTATTGCCGCCCTTCGGGTCTCCGAGCGGCGATATCGAAACGGACTTGGGGACTATGGGTTCCAGTTTCACAATCGGAAAACGCGGGCCTGCGGTGCCCCAGTCAAGGCCCCGCACGGTGTCGATGCCGCCGACAAAGAACCTCTCGTTTAACGGGATCGGACGCCCCTGCAATCCCGCGGCATATCCGGCCCTGCCGTGAATGGAAAACGCGGTGTCGAAGTAGAACGGGAAGTACCAGGTGCTGTCGCCTACCATCTTATAAAATGCGTTATCGCCGCCGAGAAAGGTCGCGGCGTACTCAGCGTATATCGAGTTGTTGCTTCCCCGCCTGGGGTCCAGGTAGTTGTCTCTGCTGTCCCGGTAGAAATTGACCCCGAATTTGCCGGTGGTCTTAAACTCCTGGCTCTGCTGGAAGAGGGGGCTGGTCGCTATTGAGTTATCCACGTCGAAATAGTTCTCGGAGGACCAGGAATAGGAACCGGTTATGCCCCAGTAATCCAGGAAACGACGGCCAAGACTCAGGCTCGCGCCGGCGGATTTGTCCGAATAGCCGGTATAAGTCCTTTGATCTTTAAAGAGGTCTATGCGGAGCGATACGGGCCTGTTCAGAAGCCACGGCTCCAGGAAGCTTACGTCGAAGTCCTGCGTGCGCGCGCCGAACTCTCCCTTGAACTTAAGCATTTCGCCGAGTCCCAGGAAGTTGTTCTGCGTGATCTCGCCTATTCCCACCAGCCTGTCTATCGTGCTGTACCCGCCGCCGATGCTGAAGGAGCCGGTGGATTTCTCCTTAACCTTGACGTTTAAGTCCACCGTGTCCTTCTGTTCCTTCCTGTCGGGGACGATCTGCACGTCCTCGAAGAAGTCCAGGTTCTTGAGCCTTTCGTAGCTCCGTTTCAGACTGGTGGTATCGTATATCTCGCCCTCGTCGAACTTAAGCTCGCGCCGTATTATCTTGTCCCGCGTCTTTACGTTCCCGGAGATGTTTATCCTGTTCACGAATATCTGGTCGCCCTCGCTTACCTCCAGCGTAACGTCCACCAGCCTCTTCTCGGCGTTCGGCTTAATGACCGGGGAGATCGAGGCGAACGCATAGCCCTTTGAGCCGTACATGTCGGTAAGGGCGACTACGTCGTCTTTCATCAGGTCCCGGTTCATGATCTCGCCCGGCTTGCTCTTGACCTTGGCCATCAGTTCCTTGCCGGTAAAGACTTTGTTGCCGGAGACGTCAATCGTACCGTAGCGGAACTGTTCGCCCTCATGGATGGGTATGGTGATGGAGAGGCTTTTCTTGTCCGCGGACAGGTCCACCTTGGGCTCGCCGACGTTTACCTGGATGTAGCCGTTGTTGTAATAAAGGCCCTTTATCCTGTCGATGTCCTGGGAGAGGTCCACCACCTTGTACGTCCCGGTCTTCATAATCCAGGACCAGAGCGTAATGTATTTTTTGGTGGACATGACCTTCTTTATTTTTTTGGCGCTGATCTTTTCGTTCCCGATGAAGGTAACTTTACTTATGCGTACCTTATCGCCCTCTTTTATCTGGTATATTACCCGCACGTCCCTCTTCGTCTCTTTTAGTACCGGGAGGACCTGCGCGTTGTAATATCCCTCGTCCTGGTAGAAAAGCCGGAGCTTCTCCGCGTTCTCTTCCACCAGCGACGGATTATATATTGAATAAGCCGTGAGGTTTACCTTCTCCCGGAGTTTCGTGCTCTCAAGTTTTTTGTTCCCCTCGAAATTGAACGACGCGAGAATCGGCCGCTCGACGACGGTGAACGTCAGCCTGAGTCCCCCCTGATAACCCTCCGCGTCCACCTTTATATCGCTGAAATATCCCATCCGGTAGATGTTCGCCACGTCCTGGCGGACCTTGGACGGGACAAAAAGGTCCCCGACCTTAAGAGACATCTTCGAGCGGATGGTATCGGTCTCGACCTTCTTGTTACCCACTATCTGGATATCGGTTACCTTGGCCGCTTCATCGGCGAAAACCGGGAGAGCGAGAGCTAATAGGTAAATGGAGAAGGTTAAGAACAGAAATTTTCTAATGCGGGGAAAACCCAAAAATCGCCTCCTTGATACTCGCCCTTTTAAAGTGCCATAATATAGCACTACGGCCATGACGCTGTAAACAAAAAAATTCTTAGAAAAACTCCGCAATTACCCGGTTTGAGGCTAGGACTCCGCGCATCGTCAGGAAGGCTTTGCCCTCGCTTATGACCATATATCCAGCATCCGCCATTTTCATGGCTATTGAACCATATTCATCCAGAAAATCCTTCCCGAATCTTGTTTCGTATTCTTCCAGCGAAAACCCGTCGCTCTTCCTTAAACCAAGCATCAGGAATTCCCGTTCCCGCTCCCCGGGTGTCAGGACCTCAGAGGACTCCGCCGGGCTTTCTCCCTTTTCCAGCCTTTCGATATACCGGGCGATATCCGGAACATTCCAGGCGGCATGGCCTTCAGCCCGCGAATGCGCGCCCGCGCCGAAACCGATAAAATCGCACGCGGACCAGTAGTTCAGGTTATGCGCGCACTCATGGCCGGGGCGGGCGAAATTGGAAATCTCGTAACGCGCGTATCCGGCTTCCGAAAGCCGGCTGACCGCCTGGAGATACATCTCCACCTGCACCGTCTCCGGCGGAAGGGTCAGAAGTCCGGCCTTCTGCATCGCGTGAAACTCCGTCCCCTCCTCTATGGACAGGTCGTACAGGGAGATGTGTTCGGGTGAAAGGCTGATGGCTTCGTCGAGCGAATTCTGCCACCGCTTCATGTCCTGCCCGGGAAGCGAGTAGATGAGGTCGATGCTGATGTTATCTATCCCGGACGCCCGCAGTTCGTCCACGGCCCGCTTTATCTCACCCGGGCCGTGTATCCTCCCCAGCGTCCGAAGCTCCTCCGGGTCGAACGATTGCGCGCCCAGGCTTACCCTGTTCACCCCGAGGGCCTGAAGCGCGGAAAAATCAATGTGTCCCAGTGCACCGGGGTTCGCTTCGACGGTTAACTCCGTGCCTGCCTCCGGGTTGAAATATTCTCCGATGCCCTCCAGCAGGAGGCGCAGGCTTTCCATCGGCAGGACCGTGGGCGTGCCGCCGCCGACGTAAATGCTTAAAGGGTCTATTCCGATGCCCCGCATCCGCATCTCTTTCAAGATGGCCAGGACATATTTCTTCGCTATTTCTTTATCGAACGGGATGGAATTGAAGGAGCAGTAACGGCACTTGCGGACGCAGAAAGGGATGTGGAAATAAAGCCCGGCCTTCTTCAATCGAGCTTCAGGGTCATCGCTGTCTCGTTGCACTCGTCGGGATACTTGACGCACTTGTTCCGGCACTCGGTCCATACCTTCTGCGGGAGGTCGTTTTTGCTGGCCTTACGGAAACCGATTTTATCGAAGAATTCCTGGACGTACGTCAGGACGAAGACTTCCTTAACCCCCATCTCGGCGGCCTCTTCCATGCAGGCCCGGACCAGTTTTTTTCCTATGCCCTTCCCGATATGCTCCGGCGCGACCGCAACCGACCTCAGCTCGCCAAGGCCTTCCCAGCCGACATGGAGCGCGGCCACGCCTATGACTTTTCCGTTTTTTTCATAGACGCTGAAATCGCGGATGGAGTCGTACAGCTCGCCAAGCGCCCTGGGGAGCATCTCTCCCTTTTCGGCGTAGCGGTTGACCAAGTCCTTTATGACTTTTACGTCCTGGATTCGCGCTTTTCGTATCATCAGCCGACCTGAGAAAAGCCCTTTTCGAGCGCGGATATGTTCGCGGTAAGGAGATGCCTGTTCCTGGGTGGGAGCGATTCTTCGAGGGCCTTCATTACATGGCCGATGGAGGCCGCGCCGGAGACCTTCAAGTATGCGCCGAGCAGGACCATGTTGACCACGCGCGGGTTTCCTATTTCCTCCGCTATCTCGTTCGCGGCTACATTAAGTACCTTTCTGCCCGGCCTCTTGACGACCGTCTTGACGAGAGAGGAATTCAGGATTATGAACCCGCCGCGCCCGACCTTATCGGAGAACTTGACGGCGGAGGCCTCGTTCATGGCGATGAGCGCGCCGGGGCTGTCCACCACCGGAGAGCCGATCTCTTCATCGGATATTATTACGGTGCAGTTGGCGGTGCCGCCGCGCATCTCCGCGCCGTATGAAGGGAACCATGT
Organism: Nitrospirota bacterium; assembly: GCA_049801375.1. Classification (GTDB taxonomy): domain Bacteria; phylum Nitrospirota; class JACRHJ01; order JACRHJ01; family JACRHJ01; genus JBARKJ01. The sequence goes on from JBARKJ010000046.1 coordinate 37,127, forward strand.
CACATGCTTCCCGCCCAGCATCCCCGCCCACGCCAGGAGCTTGCCTGCCAGCAGGACTCCCTGGCCGCCGAAGCCCGCAATTAATACGTCGCTTTTCACAGACGTTTCCCGCCGTCTTTGAATACCTTCACCGGGAAAACATCCTGCATCGGCCCGGCCACCCATTCCATCGCCTTCAGGGGGTCCATCCCCCAGTTCGTCGGGCACAGCGAGAGGACCTCGACGAAAGTAAAACCCTTGCCCGCAAGCTGGTACTCGAAGGCCTTCCTTATGGCGTTCTTCGTCTTGACGACGTTTTTCTTGCTGTCTATCGCGGTGCGCTCCACGTAATACGGCGCCTCCAGCGTCGCTATCATCTCCGCCGCCCGCAGGGGATATCCGTCCTCTTCGGGTTTTCTGCCCCTTGGAGTCGTGGTAGTTTTCTGGTTTATCAATGTCGTGGGGGCCATCTGGCCGCCGGTCATCCCGTATGTCGCGTTGTTCACGAATATGACCGTGAAGTTCTCGCCCCTGTTGGCGGCGTGTATAATCTCCGCGGTCCCGATGGCGGCAAGGTCCCCGTCGCCCTGGTAGCTGAATATCAGCCTGTCCGGGAGGACCCGTTTCATCCCGGTGCATGCCGCCGGGGGCCGTCCGTGGGCGACTTCGAGCATATCGAAATTAAAATAGTCGTAAGCGAACACGGCGCATCCGACGGGCGCGATGCCGATGGTCTTTCCGCGCATCCCCAAATCGTCTATCGCCTGGGCGATCATCCTGTGCAGAGTGCCGTGGCTGCAACCCGGACAGAATCGAAACGGCGCGGGCTTCAAGGACTTCGGCCTTACGGAAATCTGCTTCAATAATACCTCAAGTAAATGGTGCTCATGACGGGGAACGAGTTGGAACAGCCTCTAAAGTGTCCCGTGTTCTGCTATAATTTTATCTTGACAAACCGTCGGACGCTCTGTTAATTTATTGACCTCGTGCCGAGGTAGCTCAGATGGTAGAGCAGAGGCCTGAAAAGCCTCGTGTCCGCAGTTCGATTCTGCGCCTCGGCACCATTTTTTCCTACCGCTTCACTTCCGTGTACTCCGACGCTTCCTTTTCCGCCTTCATTTTCTCCCATGCCTTATCCGCGATCCTGCAGTATTCCTCGGAGTATTTATCCAGATCCGGCGCCAGGTCGGTCAGAATCTTCTCCGCGCCTTCATGCGTGGGCCGCGCCCCGGAGGCCAGGACCGATTCGCGGACGAACTCCGGCTTGTCTATCATCATGCACGGGGTCAGCATGTTCGGGTTCGTCTTCTGCCGCGCGCGGATCATCTTGAAGAACGACGACATCAGCGCGTCTTTTATCGTCGTATTCCTGATGTTGTCCACGGCGAAATGGCAGAATACGCAGGGTTCGATATCTCCGTGCGCGTTCACGTGCAGGTATTTCCTGCCGCCGGCTAAGCACCCGCCCACGACGTGCCCGTCGTTCCAGAAATCAGCTAACAGTATCGGCTTTGTCCGCCGGACGCGCCAGACCGTCTCCCGGAGCGTGCTTCTCTGCTGGGGCGTGGGCATAAGGTCGATGTTCGGCTCCCTGCCTATGGGTATGTACGAGAAGAACCAGCCCACCGAGCAGCCCTTTTCAATCATAAGGTCATAGTACTCCTCCGAGGTAATGGTCTCGAAGTTCTTGCGGGTCGAGGTGCAGGAGAAGCCGAACAGTACCCCGGCCTCTTTCAAAAGGTCCATGGCGTGCATGACCTTCTGGAAATGTCCCTTGCCGCGCCGCAGGTCGGTCTCCTCCTCGAACCCTTCAAGGCTTATGCAGGGCAGGACGTTGCCAAGCTCGGCAACCTTCTTCACAAGCGTCTCGTCTAAAAGTCCGCCGTGGGTGAAAACGAGGAACGCGACATCGTGGTGCTTTTCGAAAATTTCCAGCAGGTCCTTACGGAAGAACGGCTCTCCGCCGGAGACGACGCAGAAGTAAACGCCCATCTCCTTCATCTGGTTTATGACGCCGTCGACTTCATCGAACGACAGTTCTTCGGTCTTTTTATAGCTGCCGGCGTAGCAGCCGAAGCAGTTCAAGTTGCAGCGCATCGAGGGCGATATGACATACAGGCCGGGTGGATAGAAACCGCCCCCTTCGTCCTGAAACGCCTTCCGCTTGTTCGTGCCTACCAGCAACTGGCCGACTATGAACGTCTTCACCAGCCTCTTGCGGACGTTCGGGTGGGTCTCCCGGATTATCTTCTTCGCCACCTGCAGACTCGGGTGGCCGTCCATGAACATCTTCCGGATCTCCCTTATCGCCTTGACGTACTTCTCTTTTTTGGCGAATTTTTCAGCCAGGTAGGTAAACCGGATTACATTTTCGTCTGAACTGTTGCCCAGAATCCCCAGCAGGGCGTCCGCCGCCTGCGTTATTGTATAATTTCGAAACTGCTCAAAATAACTCATTACCGCTTCACCTCCCACTACGATTGCAGAGTATGTAATTTTTACAAAACAGGGGGCACTAAGTCAAGGATTAATCCCAAAAATAATAAAAATTGAACCATTGTTCAGGGTGGCTGCGCACGTATTTTTCAAATACGGCGGCGATTTTCCTGATGTTTACCCGCAGGTCATGGTCAACGTCCCCGGTAGCCGTCATCTCTATCGGCGGCTCCGCGACAGGATGGTATTTGCCGTCCTCTCCCATTATTGTAAACGCGGGTATAAGCGGCACACCGGTTTTCATGGCCAAAAGCGCCGGCCCCCTTGGGAACGCCGCCGGCTTCCCGAAGAAATCCACCCTGATGCCGGACCTGCTTAAGTCCCGGTCCCCCTGAATCGCCACCAGTTCATTTCTTTTCAGGGCGTTATACGCGCTCAGGGCAAACCCGGCGGGGTTGTCGGTGGATATTATTTTTATCCCCCTGATATCCTTGTTCCTGTCTAAAAGGCGGTTCTGCTCCTCCGAGTCGTAGAGGTGCTGGACGACGTTTACCTTGAACCCGAGGTATTTAAGCAGTATCCCGCCCAGTTCCCAATGGCCTATGTGCGCGGTCAAGATTATCGCGCCCTTCCCGCCCTCGACCGCTTTTTTAATATTGTCCAGGCCTAAAAATTCCGGCACGCGCGAGGCTATCTCGGCGTCGCTCATCCGCTCGAAACGGAAGAGGTCCAGCAGAAATCTCCCGTGGCTGCGCCAGAGCTTCCGCACCGTCATGAACTTTTCACGCTGCGGGACGTCCGGGCCCAGGACGTGGTCCAGGTTCCTTACCTGCTCGGGGACGATATTTTCGGATTTATAATAGAATAGCCAGTCGGCGATCCTGTCCCCTATCAAGTTGGCGAGAGGGGTCGGGATATATCTCGCCCCCCAGGAGATCCACCAGTAGATGGAGTGCTTGTCCAGCCTGTAGGAATGAGTCCCTTTAACCATCAGCCAGCCCCAGTTTCCTCAAGGCTTCCCTCATCGGCCCCTGAAAAGGCCGGGGCGTCTCGGAGAGAAACGCGTCCTTTACGTCGGAAGCTTTCACCGTACCGGATCTTACCGCCCCTTGCACCTTCTTCCGGATAGCCTTGCGCGCAATGGGCCGAAGTAGAGCCGGGACTTCCAGCAGGACTTTCTCGAACACCTCCAGGGCGAAATCGTCCCACAGAGCTTCCTTCGGTTGTGAATCGGGACGTCTTCTCGAACTTGAATCCGAATACATTCCCTGTAGAATAGCGTTGGCGGGATAGCAGACCCAGTCCGGATGGGTCTTGAAATATTCCCCGGCTATGGAATAAAGGCCGTCTCCCAACCTGTCCGAGACGTAAAACTTAGGCTCCATAAGCGTATCTTCGGGCGAAATTAATTTCTCATACACGGCGAGGCGGGCAAGGGGCGTGCCCGGATATATCCGCACCCCGGCGACGGCGAACACTTTATCGGGCTGCAGTTCCTCAAGGGCGTCGAAGGTCTCTTTAAGCGAATCCCCGTCTTCGCCCGGCCCGCCCAGGAGGAGGAACACGAGGCTCATCAGCCCTGCCTCCTTCGCGGCCCGGACGGCGTTCACGGCCTCATTCTTTCCGAATTTTTTACCGAGCCTTGGGAGCATCCTGTCGGACAGGGAATCCGCGCCCACCTCCACGCTCTCGCATCCCGCCCGCTTCATCTTGTCGAGGAGTCTTGCGTCCAGTCCGACGGGGCTTGCAAGGCATCCCCAGGAAGCTCTTATCCCGCGCTTAATTATTTCATCGCATACGGCAGCGGCATGGCCGGGCGGATTATTGAATATATTGTCCACGAAATAAAAAGGGGCCGTCAGTCCGGCGTCTATCGCGCTGCTCATCTCGCGCGCCACTTCCTCGGGGGGCCTCAGGCGCATTTCTCTTCCTTCCAGCCCCGGATAGGTGCAATAGACGCACGAGAAGGAACAGCCGCGTTTAGACTGGATACCTACCATGTCGTAATCCTTGGCCGGGAAGAGGTCCCACGCTGGCAGGACGAGCGGAGAAAGGCTTAGCGGACTTGGCGGGTTCTGGAAATAGGAGCCGCCTTCAAACCGGCAAAGGCCGGGGACCTTGGAAAAAGGCGTCTTGCCGGTAAGCGCGTCCGCGAGCATCGGCACGGCCATCTCTCCCTCTCCGGCTATCCCGTAATCCGCTCCCAGGTATTCAAGTGCGGCCTCCGGCATGATGGAATATCCCGGCCCCCCCAAAACGACAGGGGCTTCCGTCTCTCGTTTTATCTGCCCGATGACTTCCCTGTAATCCGGCAGGAGAAAACGGCTGGAAGACTCGATATTCCTTATCGAGACGCCGACGAAATCCGGAGAGAGAGAACTGATTGCCCGCGTCAGTTCAGTTTCCGGGTCTTCCGCGAAAAGGAGGTCGAGCGCATGCACGTCGTGCCCCGCAAGGCGGAGCGCTTGAGCGACGAGCGCAAGGCCGAGCGGGGCCGCGGTGAACGGCTCGGTCTCCCTGTTCACGGATACCAACAAAACTTTCAATCTAGCTAATCCTCCGTGCGGCCCTATCTGCTCAGTTTCTCTACGAACTCCGATATCTTGTCGCCCGTGGCCTTAACCCTGTTTTCCACAAGCGCCCATTTGTCGCCGCCCTGTAGTCCGGAGGTGCTTTCGTGCTGGAATGTCGCGAGCTCCTTGCCGGTCTTGGCGTCTATGAGTTTGCCTTTCACTGTGATTCCCGCCTGGCCGGCACCCATTCCCCAGAACATCCTGCTGAATGTGCTCCCCATGTTAACCTGCGAGAACTCGCCCTCGATTATCATGTCCGCCTTGTCGGCGTTCTTGCCGTCCGGATCAATGATAAAGGCGGTGACCCTGTCCCCGTTAAGCTCGTTCTTCATAGTCCGGGCTAGCATCTCCTGCCAGTCCTTCAGGTAGTTTTTGAGCTCTCTCTTCTCTTCGTCGTCCACGTTGTTGTACTCTACGTTATCAGTGGAGAATAGCTTGATCCCGATGGTCCTGTACTTCGAGAGGCTCTCGTCTGTCATTACGTCCTCTTTGTCGAGGACTCCCGGAGCCGACATCCTGGCTAAGCCATTAATGGGTATCAAAAGTGCGACAACGGCCATTATTAAAAGCATTTTTTTCATTGTATTCCTCCTGTTCACAATCGGGTTAATAAATAAAAACACGGGTAACCCCCCTTGCCTCCTTTCGAGAATTTAACTTCCGAAATTCTTTATTATCAGTCTCGCGGCGGCCCTGCCGGACAGCACCGACGACGCGGCACAGCCGCCGACCGGAAGCACCGTGGAACCTACGCAGTATAATCCCTTGACAGGCGTATTCGTGCCCATCTTCTCGTAATGCACGCTCTCGGCGACAGGCGAGACGGAACTGGCAAAACCGAAGTTAACCGCATAGTCCATCGGAGTGTAGAGCCTGCCTTCGACCACGCTCTCCCGGAAGCCCGGAATCAACGAATCCATTTTAGCCATTACTTTCCCGGCCTCGGCCTCGATTGCCTCTCTTGCGATAGCGCCCTTGGGCACGAGGAATTTTATGGTACCGGCAAGATGCTCCCCGCCCGTGTCATGCGCCGCGCCGGGGACGGAGATGACGTACATATTATCTTCCGGAAACGAGCCGTCTTTCAGGGTCTTGAACATCCCGCCGACACTTTTCGGAAACATCGCGTAGAGGTGCACGCCCGGAGTAATCTTCGCGCTCCTCTTAAATACCGTGAACACGCTCGCCATGCAAAAACCCTCTTTGTAGTAGCCCAGCGTGTTCAGGAACCCCTGCGGGAAATTCTCCTTGCCCGCGAGAGAGTGAACCGTCTGCAGAATGCCCGTCCCGCTTATGACACTCTCCGCCTCTATCTCCCTGCCGTCAAGCAGGACGCCCCTCGCCTTGCCGTCGCTTATCAATATTTTTTTCGGCTGCGCGTTATAGACTATGCCGCCGCCGTTCTCGCGGATGACGTCGGCCAGAAGTTCGGGCAGTCTCCCCGAACCGGCTCTGGGTATGAATGGCTTATCGTATCCGTACGTCCTGCCGAAGACAAGGTTAAACCAATGAGACGGCATATTTTCAGGTTCGTTCCCGGAGAAAAACGCGCCGACATTCAATATCTCCCGTAAATTGTCGTTATCGGTAATCCGGTTTATCACTTCTTTGTAATTGGAGATTTTCCTGTAGCGGTTAAATAATATCTGACCGCCCATACTGAGGCCGAAGCGGCCGATATCCTTTGCCCCCATCCCCATGCCGCTAAGGTCCTTAGGCGTATGCAGGCCCGGCGGGATGGTCATGGAGGAATCTGAGCAATTCGCCAGCACCTTGAACCATACCGGCTCCAGCTCTTTTTTCTTCCCCAGCTCCGAGAATACGCCGAGTAATTTTTTGCCGAAATAGTCCGCGCCGATGTCGAAGCGGTGCCCCATAAGCTCCACCGTCCGGCATCGCCCGCCCGGCTCGGACATCTTCTCCAGCACCAGCACTTTTTTCCCGGCGCGCGAAAGATACGCTCCGGCGGAAAGCCCGCCAAGACCGGCGCCGATTATTACCGCGTCATATGACATTGTCAGGCAAACCCCTTTATCGCCTGCACCGTTTTTTTCGCGGTGTAAACGCATGACTCTATGCACGGGAGCCGGTAGAAATCTCCGGCCAGATATGCGCCCGGAACCTCGGTCTCGATTCCTCGCGTCCTGCTCCCCGGCGGGATGAGCGTAATCGCCGGAGACCAGCCCACCTTAGGCAGTTCCTTATATTTCCCGAACACGGCCTCGATGTCCGCGTCCGTCCTGTACATGAACATCCCGGCGATGGTCCTGCCGTCAGGCAGGTGTTTCATCTCTCCGCCGTGGATGCCGTGGCGGTTTTTATATTTGGAAAAAAGCAGGACGTCGTATTTGCCGTACCGGGGGGTGCGGGACTCGAATATCACTCCGCGCGTCTTGGTGGATTTCACGTCCACGGTTATTTCCGGCATCACCTTGCCAAGGCTCTCCTGGCCGGTGGCGAACACCACGCAATCCGCCGTCTCCTTCAAAGGCTCCCCCTTCGGCCCTTTAAGACTTATATCAAAAGTCCCTGATGCATTTTTCTTTACCCTCTCGACCTTATATCCCGTCTTTACAACGCCCGGCATCCTCCGCACAAGCTCGGCCGCCACCTCCGCCATCCCCTTGTGCGGTACGCGCACGGGCGAATCGCCGTACGCAAACAGGAACAGCCCATGGTCCGCGGCGATGTGAGGCGGGTCTATATACCCGAAGCTGGAGAACGGCTGGACGATGTAGTCCAGCATTTTTTGCGAATAACCCATCTCGCGCACGCAGAACTCTTCGAGTGAAATCGAATGAAGCTCCCGAAGCTTCGGGTCCCAGTTCTCCATCCGGAAGTCCAGGCCCTTTATAAACTTCTTCAGCCGCCCCCACTGCATGTACTCGGAAAAAGTAAAAAAGCCGCTTCTGAACATGGACCAGGAATCAAGGCCGGTGATTTTATCGCCTATCTGGAGGGCAAATTTTTTAAGCCTGATCAGCTCGTGCGACACGCCCAGTTCCGCGATCAGTTCCGTGAAGTGCGGGTTCAGGCGTGGCGCGAACATCATCGCGCCTTTATTTATATATACCCCTTCATATTCCAGCGTCGCGAACCGTCCGCCCGCATCCGGCCTCTTCTCATAGACGACCGGCTGGCAGCCCTCCTTCCGCAGGTAATAGGCCGTCGAAAGCCCGGCGATACCGGCACCGAAAATCAAGACCTTTTTATTTAACATTCAAAACCTTTCGTTACTTTCTTTTGGGTAAAAAGCAGCTAAGGCGCTGTGCATTTGTCCATCTTCGGAGCCTTCGCCTCCGTAAGGTAGAAGTAACCAAATAAAACCGGAATTATAAACCAAGTACAGTTGCCAAATTACCGTACAAAATCTTTTGTTTGGAAGGAAGCGTTAAGGCTAGTGCGTTAACCGCGTCTATCGACGCCTTTATCTCCCGGTTCGCCGGGAAATCGCTCCCCCACAGCACCCTGTCCTCGCCGAATACATCGGCCGCAAGTTCCAGCATCTTTACGTCCGCCGTGCCGGAAGTGTCCACGTAAACTTTCTTCAACGTCTCCCCCGGTTCCTCACCCATGTCCTTCACTATCCCCCGGCCAAGGAGCATCTTGTACGTCCTTCCGTATCTGCCGGCAAGAAACGGCATCACGCCAGCAAAGCTCGCGAACACAAGCTTCAGCCGGGGGAACTTTTTCAGCAGGCCAGAGTCGATAACCCTGGCGAGGCAGAGCGTGGTATCGAACGCATACTGGAACACCGGAGTTATCAGCGGGTGGCGCAGCTTCTCGAACCCGAACGGAGTAAGCGTAGTGGGATGAAAAAAGACCGGCGCTCCCCACCCTTCGGCCTTCTCGAAAAAAGGCAGGAACCTATCATCGTCCGGATAATTACCGCCGTTGTTCGTCGGCACTGTAAATCCGGCCGCGCCCTGCGCCAATGCCTCTTCCCCCAGAGTGACCATATCGTCAGCCCCTGCCAATGGCACTGACCCAAGCCATAAAATACGCCCAGTCGACCTCTTTGCTATGTCCTTCACCGCCCCGTTATATACGCGCGCCGCATCCGTTTCCGCAAGGGCGGCCTTGATGTGAAAATCGGTAGTCGGGTATGATACCAGCGCGCGAGAAACGCCGGCTTCGTCCATTGCACGAAGATGGTTATCAATTCCGCCCCAGGACTCGTTGTAGAACGAGGCGTGTTTGATTACCTCGTCCGGCAATAGATGGAAATGCGAATCGAATATCATTAATATCTCAGCACTTCTTTTATCGTTTGAAACAGCTCCGAATTCCACACGTCGTATACTTGTTCGCCCACCGCGCGCGCCATCATTGTTGCTGGTTTATTCTCCTCATAGGACGGCATCGGCTTATCCAGCAGGGTTTTAAAACCGGGATGCTCCATCGCGAAACGCTTTCCAACCATGCAGAGGTTCCTCATCTCCGCATCCATCAGGGCGATTCCAGCGCACGCGACCGACGTCGCCGTCATTGCTTTCAGGTAATGGAACAGGTAATAGAGCGCGCCCTCCATGCCGAGCGCCGCGCCAACCGCGAGGTTACCCACCGGGGCGCCCTTGAAAGGGTTTTTCGGGTATGCGGTGATAGTCGTCCCCCATATCTCCGAACGCTCCTGTTCGTGCAGGGGGCGGGTCCTGTGCAAAAGGTTCATGACTATTGCGGGCTGTTGATAGGCATAGACCGGGGACGAAAAAATAAACGCGTCCGATTCGGACATTTTATCAAAAATGAGCTTTCCGTCGTCGCCCTTGTCTTCAAGTAGAGGGCAGGTAAGGCCGCAGAGGCAGCGGTTGCATGCGAGGCATGGCTTCACGTTGTAATTTATCAGGCGGATAACTTCAGACTCGGCGCCTTTTTCCTCGGCGGCCTCAAGCGCCTTGCGCAGAAAATAATCGCTGGCGGATTTCTGCTTCCCCCTCTTGTGCGTCCCACAGATACCAAGTATCTTCATATTCCCTCGATTATTTCTTTTATCCTCTGCATGTTCTTCTTCGAGTGCTCGTTTATACGGGCTTCCGCCGTTTTGTCGTCCACCGGCGCTTTTTCGTCCATAGAGAAGTCCTGCTCCCAGGTCATCTCCACCCCGCCGTCTTTCTCTACGTATGTCCAGAGGAGGTCCATGTATTTGAACGGGAACATCGGCTCCTCGCGTTTCGCGGAGCATTTATGCCCGGGCTTGTCCAGGATGCGACTGGAGCGCCAGGACTTCCCATCTTTGTTGGTCAACTGGAAGGTTATTTTGTTTCCTTCGCGCGAAAGGATCTTCGCGTCCGAATACTCGTCAAAAAGCTCGGGCCAGCGCTCGATGTCGTTCGTAATGTCGAACACGCTCCCATAAGGCGCGTTTATGAAGATTGAATTCTTGGTGTGTGCCATTATTTTCCTTTAGTCCTCGAGTATAGCCACGGCGCGTGCCCATGCCGCGCCCGCGTTTTTTATCTTTACAGGGAAACAGGCGAACTTAAATCCGTGCGCCCTCGGGAGCGCGCCGAGGTTTGCGAGCCGCTCTATATGACAGTATTCTTTTTTTCTTCCCAGCATGTGTACCGGCCAGAGTTTTGAGCTGTCCGCGGTCGTTTGATAATCTGCTACCATATTCATAAAAGGCCTGTCCAGGCCCGGCGCGTCGGTCCCGATAGTCCTGATTCCAAGACCGAATAAATATTCCGCCGCACGGGCATCCAAACCCGCGAATTTAAGAAAATATTCCTTGGTGCCAAAGTACCTGTCCGCCCCGGTCCTGATGAGCGCGATATCGCCCGGTTTCGGCTTGTAATTTATTTCTTCTAAGCCCCGCCGCACATCATCCGGTTTTATTTCTCCGCCGGGCGGCAGACTTCTCATGTCAATTACAAAACCGTCCCCATAGCACCATTCAAGGGGGACCTCGTCTATCTTCTTCGCCGGCCGTCCTTCCGATTCCGGCCCGAAATGCCACGGCGCGTCCACGTGCGTCCCGCAGTGAACCGACGCCTGGACGGTCTCATGTGACAGGAACATCCCGCCGGGAAAAGTATCGCCGCCAATTTTCTTCTCTCCCGGAAATTTTTCCCCTACCCTCTCCGCGCCCTCCTCATGGCCAATCCGGGTCACCTGTACCGGAAAAGGTTCAGGCGCCAAGTCGTCTATAGGGGTGCTTAGGTCGATTATTTTCAAGACCTGGCCGCCACGGTTAGAAAATAGTCGATTATCTCGCGGACCGTAATCACGCCGTTTATCACGCCGTCGGGGATTTTGGCCGAGAATTCTTTTTCCAGCGCAACCATCAGTTCCACCATCTCAGTCGAGTCAATCCCGAGACCGCTTTTCAAAGTCGCGTCAGGGCGAAGTTCATTTTTGCCTATGCCTATTTCCGCGAAAACTTTTTCTACCCTCTCTTCTACCGGCATCCTTTACCTCTTACCTAGGCTTTCCGATTAAAAGGCAGGCGTTTACCCCGCCCCGCCCGATGGAATTTATAATGATATCCTGCTGATCGAACTTCTTTGTTCCGCCGCCGTTAAAGAAATCAAATTCCGGATCAAGCACTTTGAGGGTCGGCGTCTCACCTCTACCAAGCGCCATGCAGGCAAGTGCCGTGTCGAGCGCGCCGGACGCCCCTAATAAATTCCCAGTCTGCGGCTTCGGCGAATAAACCGGCAGTTCACTTGCCCTGTTTCCGAATATTTTTAAAAGGGCCCTTCCCTCGGATAAATCTGCTTCCTTCCCCGCATTCGCGGATGGGATAGCCATCCCGATTTCGGATGGAGAGATAGCGGCCTGCCGCATCGCGAATCCGATGGCGCGGGCCATGCCTTCGCCTGAGGGGTCCGGCATAGTCGGATGGACACCGTCGCTGGTAAACCCGAAACCTTTTACTTCCGCGTATATTCTGGCCCCCCTCGCGGCTGCCTTTTCCATATCTTCGATGACGAGTACGGCCGCCCCTTCGCCGATTATATATCCGTCCCGGCTCTTACTGAAGGGCCTGTAGCTCCCGGTCTGGCTGAGCTCCCCGGATGTATTGCAACACAGAAGCGCGTAAGGCGATACCGGGGCTTCGGTGCCGCCAGCTAACATCACGTCCGCCTTGTCCGTTTGAATGGCTCGCGCGGCGTAAGCGATAGCTAGATGCGAACTTGCTATGTCGGAAATTATGGTCTTGGAAAAACCTTTTATGCCGTAGAAGATGGATATCTGGCCCTGCGGCGCCGCCGGGAACCATGCGGTTGCCTGGTACGGGCTGACTTCCCGAAGGCCGTGCTTCCAGAGGTCCCGCAGTTCCTCCTCCGCAAAAGCCCAGCCGCCCAGGGCGTTGCCGAAGGCTATCCCGACACGGTCTTTGTCCTCGGCGTCAAGGTTAATCCCGCTGTCTTTAATCGCCCCGTCGGTGGCTGAGAGCGCCATGTGCGAGAACCTGTCCAGCTTCTTAAGTAGCCGCTTGGAAAATATCTCTTCTCCGCCAAGATTATTTACCAACCCCGCGTGACGGGACGGATAGCGCGAAGCGTCAAAGCGGCTGATCTCGCCCGTGAAGCCATCGCCCGAGGAGAGCCTGTCGAATAATTCTTCAGGCGAATTGCCAGCCGGGCTCACTACCCCGATGCCTGTTATGACCGCGCGTCTCATGCCCGCCTCAAGACCATTGACGAATGGATCCCGGAGAACCCGCTGCTCGTTTTTATCACCACGTCCACCTTTTTCTCCCGCGCCCAGTTCGGCACATAATCTAAGTCGCATGCAGGGTCGGGCTCACGGTAATTCACCGTCGGCGGGATAATGCCCCGCTCCATCACCATCGCCGAAAGCGCTAGCTCGATGGCGTTCGCCGCGGAAAGCGGATGTCCTATCATGGACTTGATGGAACTGACGGGCACCCGAAAGGCATGTTCCTTAAGCGCGGTCTTTATCGCGTTCGTCTCGAAGACATCGTTCTGTTCCGTGGAGCTTCCATGAGAGCTTATGTAATCAACGTCATCGGCGTTGACCCGCGCCTCGTCCATAGCCATTTTTATAGACCGGGCAAGGGCCTCGCCGTCCGGCGGTAAATCCGTCATGTGATACGCATTGGATGTGGAGCCGAAACCTGCTATCTCCGCATATATCTTCGCACCGCGCTTCGCCGCGTGCCCGTATTCCTCCAGTACCAGTATCCCCGCGCCCTCGGCCAGGACAAACCCGTTCCTCGTCCTGTCGAAAGGACGAGACGCCGCCCCGGGGTCGTCATTATGCTTCGAGAGCGCCTTTATTACATCGAATGCGGCAAGGGCTATCGGCGTAATCGGGGCCTCGGACGCGCCGGTTATCATCATGTCGCATAAGCCGAGTTGGATATTTTCATACGCATAGGCCACCGAATCCGTCCCGGCCGTGCAGCCGGTGGATATGACGCACGCACCGCCTTTTAAGCCATAGCGCGCGGCTATGAAGTTGGCGGGAGAATTGAATATGGACGCATCATACAGATACGGCGACGCGAGGCCCGGGTCAATCGGCTCATGCCCGTTCCGGGTCACGCGCAGGAACTCCTCCTCCATCCATTTCGTCCCGCATATGGCGTTAGCCAGCGCCACTCCGCACCGCTCACGATCCAGGCCGCCGAATTCCAGCCCGGCGTCCTCCACTGCCAGCTTCGCCCCGGCCAGGGCGAACTGCAGATAGCGGTCCATCCCCGAGGCCTCTTCAGACGAGATGCCGAAGACGGCGGGGTTGAACCCCTTCACTTCCGCCGCGACCTTCGAAAGGAACTCGGAGGTATCGAATGCGGTAATAAGCCCGGTCTGCGTCCGCGCGTTTATCATGGAATCCCAGAAGGCGTCTTTACCGATGCCTCCCGGCGCGATAACGCCCAGGCCTGTTATGACGACCCTGCGGAGATTCAACCCTCCACCCTCCTGACCTTGAACCGCACATACCCGCCGTCCGGGCAGGTTACGGTGTTGATGGAATTCGGGTCTTCCATGAAGGGGTACTTCGCACCGAAGTTCAGGGCGAAGAGCACCGGGAACAGCGTATGGTATGCCGCGCCGCAGAAACCTTCCGGCGTCCGAAGTCCCAGGACCTCCACCTCCTGGCCCCGCTCGTATTTATAAAAACACGGCCCGGAAACTTCCTCGACCGATATAACCATTTTTTTGGGATTTGCCATTATAATTTCCTCACCTTGAACGTCAGTTTCCCACCGTCCGGGCATGTCGTCCTGACGCAACCTTCCCCATCCTTGAAAGGGAATTCCGCGCCGAATGTCCAGGCATAAATAATCGGGAATAGCGAATGATACGCCCCGGCGCAGAAGCCGTCGGGCGGCGTCACGAAGTCCTTTACCTCAAAAGAATCACCCGCTTTATATCCCTTGAAACATTCTTTTTGAAGACTGTCCACCGTCAGCAGAAAACCCGGAAACTCCATCATAAGCCTAACCTCGTTAGCATCTCTTCCGTTGATAGAAATTGATTTGTTTTTTCGATTTCCCTGACCAGCTCCGCCGCTTTTGAATTCAACTTTGCCTCCCGCCCCATCTCAAGCGCCACCCTCGCGACTTCGCCGTTTAAATAATCCACCTCCGACGAGCGGCCCCGCATGACGCTCTGCAGGACGGAGCCTGGAAGGGGGAGGTGGGAAAGGCCCCGCATGATATTGCCATATATCTGCGCCCCCACTTCCTCCGGGGCGTATAGCAGCGATTTCAACTTCTCCAGAGGCAGGTTCGGGAGGTCGGCCATCTCCATCCCTCCCGCTTCAAAAACCTCCCATGCTTCGCGCATCATCGACAGCCCCAATATGCATATCCTTTTATCCGAAAACGTCTCCTGCAGGTTCTTCCCCAGTACGCAGGCAAGCGCGTTATTCAGGTTCAGTACGAGCTTCGCGCGGTGCATGGCCTGGATGTTGCCGGCTACGCGCACTTCTAAAGACCCGGCCATGATACTCTTCGCCTTATCGACAATGCCGCCGCCGTCCGGGCCGAACGCCTTGCCTATAACCAGGCCGCCGGGAAAGTTATACGTTACATGCCCCGGCTCTTTATATGTCGCCCCGAACATAACGACCGAAGAAATGATTCGCTCGCTGCCAAGGATGCTTCCGGCTATCTCGTCGGCCATCAGGCCGTTCTGCATCGTCAGCGCCGGAAAATCACCCATGCCTGCAATCTGAGTACACGCCGTTTCCAGGTCCTGCGTCTTTACCGCGAGGAGGGCCAGGTCGGGAATGAACTCCAGCGACCTTGCGGCATATATGACAAAGTTATTCCTTGCCGAAATGCCGTCAAGCGACAGGCCTTCGCGGTTAATCGCCCGGACCTGGCGCGGGTCGCGGCTGACAAGGGTAACAGCGTGTCCCTTCTCATGGAGCAGCGCCCCCGCAACACACCCGATAGCCCCCGCGCCGATTACCGCTATTTTCATAGTTTTCCTGAATCCGGATTTATAACATTAAGTCTTAAAAGTATTTTCAGATTCCGCCCAACCGGGATAACTGTTAATGAGGTTTTCCTGTTTTAACGTCCCAGCCGTGGCAGGCGTAATATTCGTCCAGCATCCCGTCGTACAAATCCCGGTCGAGCTTCATCGTTCGAGATTCGTCGTCCAGCCCGTCCTGCCATATGAGCGGCTCGAAATACCTCATGGGCGGGTAATCGTCTTTCCGCCCCACGCCCTCGTGGCAAATGAACCTGCGCTCCACATCCGTTATAGCGTGTCCCGCCGCGAATACCTCTTCCGGCGCCATCTCCATTCCGCTGCCCTTCCTGATGAGGTCGCTGAATACATTGAAGCCGAATACGCCCGGCTCCGGCAAGGTGTGGAAGGCCAGGAGCTTGCACAGCCCCAGCGCGTCGAAGAGCGCTAGATAACTTTCCCACCACCAGACCACCCGGCCCTTGCCGCCATATTTCAGCGGGTCCGGCTCCACCGGCCCGCCATAAATTCCCGCCAGAAATTCCTTATCGAATTCGAACGCCTCCCAGGGACAGCGGCTTCGGAGGTGGTCTGCACCGCGGGTTGCGGTGGAGACTCCAAGGGCGAACGCCTTGATGAACCGGAGGTCTACCGGGTCCGACTGCGGGAGGCCCTTCACCCAGATCATGCGTCCGGCCGAGTCCTTTCCGAATTGAGCCGACGCCGCCGATGCGCCGTTAGCAAGGACGTCTCCAAACCCTCTGCGGTATGCAATATCCTCCAGAAGCAGGGCGACCGTCTCCGGGTCGTTCCAGTCCAGCTTCATCCCGCCGGTCTCGGCGTCTCCGATAAAACCTTCTTTATACAATTCTATTGCCCACGCTATTATGTTGCCGGCGGAGCTTGCGTCTATGCCGAGGCGGTTAAGCCTGTCGTTCAACATGAGTACCGCTTCGGAGGAATTTATCCCAAGCACCGGCCCCATATGTCCCATGATGCCGTATTCCGGACCTTCGCCTGTCAGCCCGGCATGTTTTCCTTCAGTTATTTTATATGAATGCCTGCACGCCACCGCGCAGTGCCTGCATCCGCGTTTGCCCGAATAATATCGTGCTTCCAGCGTCTCCGGGCCAAGGTCCCCGGGCTCTTTCATTTTCGTCGAGAGGCCGTTATATGCCCGGCCCATCTCGATGTTCGTATTTATTACGTTATATAGATGCGCCGTCCCGAAACGCGCAAGGTCCTGCGTAAGGAATTCCGTCCGAAGCTTCGAATTTATTTCGTGGGTAAGGGCAGCAAAACCGTCCGGGTCGTGCGGCTGGACCTTCCCGCCGTCGAGCGCCACAACCGCCTTCAAATTTTTTGCCCCCATCAGGCAGCCCATCCCGGTGCGGCCCGCGGCATTCTTTCTGCCGTGCATAACGCATGCGAAGCGGACGAGGTTCTCACCGGCCGGGCCTATGCACGCGATATGGGCCTTCACGCCATGCTCCTCTTTTATGACCTTTTGCGCTTCGACTGTGTCCATGCCCCAGACGTGCGAGGCTTCTTTTATTTCCGCAGCCGTCCCGTCGCCAATTTTTTTTATAAGAAGATAAACGGGTCTATCCGACTTACCTGTGATGACCAGATGCCTGACGCCCGTGGAGGCTAAAGCGCACCCGAAATCCCCTCCGATATTCGCGTCTCCTAAAAGACCGCTCTCCGGGCTCTTGCCGGTGATGGTCAGTCTGGCGGATGACGGCCCCGGCATCCCGGTTAGCAGGCCCGCGCCGAATATCAACGGGTTCTCCGGGCTTAGAGGGTCCAGGCCTTTCTTTGTATTTTCAAAGAGCAGCGCGCTGTTTATCCCCCGCCCGCCGATGTAATTGCGAAGGAGGCTTTCCGGAAGGTCCTTTACTTCGGAGGCCCCGCCGCTTAGATCTATATATAAGATTTTATGGTTCATGTTTTATACTTGTCACACCCGTGAAAACGGGTATCCGGGTGCCCCGGCGGGAATGACGGTCAGTCCCTTCTTAACCCCCTTTCTTAACATTAAGAAGGGGGGAAGAGGAGAGTTATGCCGGCATATCGAATCCCGCGCTCCTGGCCGTGTCCCGCATACTATTCTGAAACGGCGCCGGGGTCTCTGCAATCAACGCAGCTACTATATGGTCCTCTTCGACCTGCGCCGCGCCGCGTTCCTGCGCGTATTCTTCCGCCTTCTTCCCCGCCAGTCTCTCCGCCATCTTCCGCTGAAAAAATGGGATCATAGATATCATTTTTTCAAATTTCGTCCGCGCCCCAGTCTCCCAGTCCATCAATGTCTCCTTATTAATGATTTGAAGAAACGTCTCCTGTCCTGCTCTTCAGGAGAAAGCCGATCCTCCTCTTGCTTCGAGACTTCAACACCCTCAAGGCTCGCCTTCAGAGAACGCAGAATCAGTTTTATATTATCGTCATGCATCCGCCGGTAAATGCGCGCCCACAAGATGCGGTTAAGATTCCCGACTATTTCGTAGTCCATCAGGAAATGGACCTCGTTGAACCCCCGGTTGGGAATTATATATACCTTGTCCGTGCCCTTGAACATCCCGTTGATGAATTTCCTTGAGACCTCGCGTCCGGGCGTGATTGAAGTCACCTCGACGTCCCATTCCGGCGCGAACGGCCTGTGCACTTTCTGATGGAATATCGTGCCGACCTTTATCTCTCCCTTTTCTTCGCGGCTGTACTTCATGGGCGATTCATCAGGCCACCAGGAACTCTCGCCCCAGAGGATAACTTGTTCGAATATCTTTTCATGCGGCGCCTGTATCTCCACGAAGTGGTGGTTCAGCAATTCTTAAGCTCCGCGATCTTGTCCTCTACCAGCTTCTTGAACGGGGCGGGGGTAACCCTCTGCCATGCGGCGTAAATATCGTCCAGGCTCACTTTCCCGCCGTTTACATTTACCTCCGCGGACACTTTTTTCCCGGCGGTCGAACGGAAAATCGCGGGTACGAAATCAATGAGTTTTTTATGAGCCGTCTGCGCTTCGGAGTCCCATTCGCCCGCCGTCGGCTCCGGCTCTTCCCGGTAAATCTCGCCGGAAACGAGCGACTCCAAAAGCGCCTCGTACCTCCCTGCAACCTCCCCCGTCAGCGCCTTGTCCACCGTAAGCGCCCTCTTGGCGATCAGGGCGCAGTACCCGCACTCTTCGCAGTCACTCGTCGCGCAGTCCTTGGTCTTGAAGAAGCTTAAGAAGTTTGACGGGACCTTCGAGTTATCCAGGACCAGGCCTTCCGTCACCGGGTAATCCGTGATATCCGCGAACTCCATCAATTTAGACGTATTTATATATTCATCCCTCAGGAGATACTTTACATTCGCGGGCAGGAACGCCTTCTTGCGGGGAAGGTTCAGAAGCTCCACGAGGTTCCCGTCAAACCGCCTGTCGGTATATGCCTTCAGGTACGACAGCAGCGTCTCGGTGGTCTTGTAACGGTCTATGATCTTAAGGCAATCAATGCCTATCATCTCGTAATCTTCCACGTCCTCGGGGCGTATCCAGCGTATCTTTATCAACTCCGCCGGGTTTTTTATCTTGTCCTTCGTGCAGGAGAAATAGCAGTGGTCAACAAGGAAGCCTTCGGAGGAATGATTACCCTGGGAGCCGTGTGTCATGACGTTCGCGTGGTAGAAAGAGCGCGGACATCCGTACAGGCAGCCGGGGTTGGCGATAAGGATAAGCTTGCACTTTACCGCTTTCCGGATGGCCTCCAGGGTTTTAAAATCACGGTTTATCTCCTCGGACAGCACGATAGCGTCCGCGCCCATCTCCTCCCAGTACTGGGCCTTCCGTACGCTCTCCACCCGCGCCCAGGAAGATACTACGGCTTTCAGGGCCGGATAATGTTTTTTGATTATCTGGAAGAGGTAGGGTATTGTGACCGTCACCCAGTCCGCGGAGGTCGCCTGCACCCATTCGACATGACGGAGTATCTTTTCGAACTCGTCTTTTCTGTACTCCCTGTTATCGAGACAGGAGGCATTCAGCAGGAAGTTGAAAGAATGCCCTGCTTCGCGTGCGGCTGCGATATATTTTTCGGCGTCGGCTTCCGTCACTTCCGGGGCGACGAAAGACGCCCTGCCCCCCGCGATAAGGCTTCCGGGGATGCCGCCGAACAGCTCCACCTTCGGGGAGCCTTCCAGCCCTTCAAGGAGCGCGGGATCCCAATTACATGCCAGTTCGAATTTCATGCGGCCCCTTCCCTTCCAGCCTCAAGTCTGCCGATTATCCCTTCCAGAAACTTTATCTCCGCCTCCGAGTGCGCGAGGTAATGCGCGGGTATGAAAAGCATATGCTCCGGCGCGCCCTTCGATGCCAGTTCGTCTTTAAACCGCTCCGCTTCGGCGTGATACTCCTTAAGCCGCACCCGGAGTTCCCGGAGTTGAACAAGGAACTGCCCCGCATCCGATTCCCGGAGAAAATAGAAGGATATATCAAGCGCCAGGTGCGGACGCTCGAAGTTCGTTATGTTCTCCTGAAGGAGGCTGTCGAAGGTGCGGACGCCCTCGTCCGTGATATGGTAAATCTGCTTTTCGGGGTGCGCGGTGTCCTTGAGGACGCTCTTGGTCACAAGGCCGCGTTTTTCCAGGATTTTGAGGTTATGGTAGAGCGAGCCGGAGGTGATGGGCGCGACATGGACGAGTTCCTCGTCCACAAGCTGCTTTATCTCGTAGCCGTACATCGGCTTCCTCTTCAGAAGTCCAAGAAGAAGCACCTCTTTCGACATCGTGGTATTAAAGCCTGCCACGCCATCCCCCTTTTCGCGCTATTACGGCTTAAAATAGTTTACGTAAAATAGCTTGCGTATAATAGCAGGAGAAAACCTGGAATGTCAAGAGAAAGAGAGAAAAATCAAGGCGTGATGACGATAGGCACGGGCGTGAACGTGACTATGAAAATCAGGAGGGAAAAAATTCCAACAGCTCTCCTTTTCCAGTCCAGCGGCTCATAAGGGTTCTCGACCGGCGGATGCTTCGTGCCCAGGAACAGGAGCAGGACGCCCCAGATAAACCAGCCGGGAAATCCAAGACCCATTACAATGAGGGCGCCGACGAAGATGTTGGATATGATCCTGTGCCGCTTGGTGAAGAAGGCGTAGGAGACATGGCCGCCGTCCAACTGGCCGACGGGCATCAGGTTTATAGACGTTACAAAAAGCCCCACCCATCCCGCCACCGCTACCGGGTTCAGGTCCACCGCATGGTTGTGAATATCGCCCTTGAGGAATATGCTCATCAGAAATCTATAGATCAAAGAGCCGCCAAGGACCGTCTGGCCAGAAGCCGGAGGATGCGCCGGGACAATATGGGACATGGAAAGTCCAATAGAGCAGACGATTACCGACAGGATGAAACCGACGATGGGGCCGGATGCCCCAATGTCTATGAGAGCGGACTTGTCCCGTATACGCGATTTCATCTTTATTACTGCGCCAAGCGTCCCGAAGAGGTTCGGGAATGGGATGAAATACGGGAGCGTCGCAATGACTTTGTGCCGGCGAGAGTTCACGTAGTGCGCCATCTCGTGCCCGCCGAGTATAAGCATCAGCGGCATGGCGAACGGGACTCCTACCGCCAGCCCGTGGAGCAGGTGTTTCGGGAATTCGCTTAAGAGGTTGTATTCAGAGATGAAATACGAGCCTGCGATCAGCGTCGAGAAGACCGTCATGACAAAAAGGAGCAGGTGTATTTTAATATCGCGCATAAAATGTTATACTATCCCATGCCTCTTCACATCGTACTATATCAGCCCGAAATCGCAGGAAATACCGGGAACATCGCCAGGCTATCCGCCGCCGCGGACTGCTATCTCCACTTGGTCGGGCCGCTTGGGTTCTCTCTCTCGGACCGCTACTTAAAACGCGCCGGGCTGGACTACTGGCCGCACGTGAAGCTCACCGTGCACGACTCGCTTGACGACGTTTACCAGGGGCTTCCCGACTCCCGCTTCTTCTATTTAAGCACCAAGGTAACGATGCCTTATACGCAAGCGAAATATAAAGACGGCGATGCTTTGGTTTTCGGCCCGGAGACCAGGGGTCTGCCGGAAGAACTGCTAAAAACACATGCCGAGTCCTCACTGACCATCCCTATGTTCGGGGAAGTCAGGAGCCTGAACCTCTCCACGTGCGTGGGGATAGTGGTCTATGAGGCGCTCAGGCAGGTAAAGAAATTCTAAACCGGCGCGATTCTTCACTACGCTCAGGATGACAAGCCGGGAGCACCCCTTCCAGTTGAAGAAGCCTTTTCTTAAGCTCTATCCCGCCGCCGAACCCGCCTATGCCGCCCGAGGACTCGATAATCCGATGACAGGGTACGATTACGGGGATTTTATTGCCATTCAGCGCATTTCCGACGGCTCTCGCGGCGTTCGGGTTCCCGGCCTGAGCTGCGAGCCACTTATACGAGCGGACGTTCCCGTAGGGGATTTTCAGGAGTTCCCGCCAGACGGTCTTTTGAAAATCCGTCCCGCGCAGGTCCAGTTTCTGGGTGAAGGATACCGGCTCGCCCGCAAAATATGATTTCAACTCACGCGAGAGCGTCTGGAACAGCCTCCCGTCTTCGACAGGCTTCATGCCGAAATACGCCTCCATCTCCTCAATGAACTCGCCGAAGGACGGCGGATTCAAGTCCAGTTTACAAAGACCGTCCTTGGTGGCCGCCGCGAAAGCGGGGCCGGTGGGAAGGTCTATCGAGACGTAATACAGGTTCATGCGGCCCTCTTGAATACGTGCGTCTTCCCCTTATACAGTTTTTTGAATTTCTCCGCATCGTCCTCGGTGCCTACAATCGACGCATAATGCATCGGCACCGCGACCTCCGGATTTATGTCCTCCGCGGCCTTTGCGGCCTCCTCCGCCGTCATTACATATGTCCCGGATACCGGCAGAAGCGCGATGTCGCACCGGAAGTTTTTCATCTCCGGGATGCGGTCGGTATCGCCCGCCAGATATATCCTCTTCCCTTCCACGGTGAATATATACCCGACCCAACTTTGGAACTTGGGATGGAACTGTTTGTTGGTGTTGTACGAAGGCACGGCCTCTATATCCACGCCCATCTCCGTCAGCCTATCGCCCGGTTTGACAGTCCGGACGTTTCCCGTAAGTTTTCCTTCGCAGTCCCCCGGCGCGACGATTATCGTGCCGTCCTTCGCTATCTTCTTGACGTCGTCCGGCGAGCAGTGGTCGTAGTGTTCATGCGTAATGAGGATAAGGTCCGCCTTCGGCAGTCCCTCCTTGAGTTGGAACGGGTCCGTATATATAACCTTGCCGCCCGACTCTATCTTGAAAGTGTCGTGGCCCAGCCATTTCATCCGGTCAAGCATCTTAACCTCCAGCAACGCCTTCTATGCCCTCTTCTTAAGGTTAATAGAGTGATTAGCGTTATGAAATCATTATATCCCGGCGCAATAAATTACGCCCTAAATTAAAATGTACCACCCTGTAATTGCCGTGTCAAAATCACCTTCCGCCGCCGCGTTTATGGCACGTAAAACACATTTCCTTAGGCGGGTGGTCATGCTTTAACGGGCTGACCTTACCCGGCGCGTGACAGTCCAGGCAGGCGCGCTGGTCGGTAATTTTTACATGCGCCGCGTCCTGCGGTATCGCCGGAGCCTTTCTGCCTATTGTGCTTAAGTAAACCAGAAAAAGGACTATAGCTATTACGACGGCGGGAAAAAATATGTCCCTCGGCTTCATAAGACTCCCTTCATTACTTGATAAGCCTTCTCCGTATGAATTTAATCGCGGTCCAGGAGCAGATGAAAGTGAAGACAATCATCCAGAGGATGTCCCAGACCAGACCAATGTACAGATGCCCGGTTGAAAGCGCGCGCGATACGTTCACCGCGTGTATCAGCGGGGTAAACCATGCGATTTTCAGGACCCACGGCGGCAAGGTCGAGAGCGGGAAGAATATGCCGGAGAAGAAGAACATCGGCGATATTACGAGGCTGAAGTAATACGCGTAATAATCATATGACGGGACGAACGCGGTAACGATAAGCGCCATAGATGCGAACATCAGGCTCATGAGGATATAGAGCACGGGCGATAGGATAAGCCAGGGAGAGCTCATCAGGCCGAAGGCCATAAGTACCGGGAGCATCACGGCCGCGGAGATAAAACCCTTCGTCGCGCCCCAGAGTATGTCGCCCGCCGCGACTTCGTCGATGTTTACCGGGGTCACTATGATGGCGTCATAGGATTTTTGCGTGCTCATCCTCGTGAAGGAGCCGAAGGTACATTCGAAAGACGCCGCGTTCATCGCCGCCGCAATTACAAGACCAGGCGCTATGAACTGTATATACGGGACGCCCTCGACGTTCCTGATGAACTTGCCCAGCCCCAGGCCAAAAGCGACCAGGAATAAAATCGGTTCCGCGAGGTTGCCGACCATGCTGGCCTTGTAGAACTTGAGCCAGGCGTCCTTATTCCTTTGCCAGACCTTGAACGCGCGGCGTCCGACCTGAGGGGGCGATAAAAAATCAATCATTCCCGGAGCTCCCTCCCGGTAAGCTTTAGAAAAACGTCCTCAAGCGTTGCCTGCCTGTGCACGAACCCGCCTTTAACAAACTTTGTAAGCCTGGCAAGGACCTCATCACTTTTCGCGCTTTTGATAAAGAGGGTGTCTCCCGATATTTCATATTCGTAATCCGCGCCTGACAGGGCTTTCAACACCTCTTCCGCGCCACTACTCGGTATTGGCAACTCGACCACGCTTCCCTTCGCGTATGTATCTATCAGCTCCGCGGGCGTTCCGAGCGCGAGGATTTTCCCCTGGTCCATCACCACAATCCTGTCGCACAGATGCGCCGCCTCTTCCATATAGTGAGTCGTCAGGACCATCGTCCGCCCCTCGCGCTTCAATGCCCGTAGCTTCTGCCATATCAAGTGCCTCGCCTGCGGGTCAAGCCCGGTTGTCGGCTCATCCAGCATTATAAGGTCCGATTCGTTTATCAAAGCGCGCGCGACCATCAGCCGTCTTTTCATCCCGCCGGAGAGCTTAGTTATTTTCTCGTCCTTTTTATCCGAAAGCGACATCATCTCAAGCAGGGACTCCGCTCGCCTCTGGGCCTCCGCCTTCGGGATGTCGAAGTACCTCGCATAGACCCGAAGGTTCTCTATGACCGAGAGGTCGGGGTCCAGGTTATTCTCCTGCGGGACAACCCCAAGCCGGGCCTTTATCTTCCTCTCGTTCCCCCGGACGTCCATTCCGAAAATCCTGAGCGTGCCGCCGGTGATGGTCACGTAGCCCTGGACCATGTTCATGGTGGTAGTCTTGCCCGCGCCGTTCGGCCCCAGGAAACCGAAACACTCGGCCCGCTCCACGGTGAAGTCTATGTGCTTTACGGCGGGGTATCCGGAGTATTCCTTGTACAGTCCCCGCGCTTCTATTATGTTTTCAGGCATAAATTTGCTAAAATCCCCTCAGCCTCACAGCCTTCGAAACTTTCTCAATAGCTATGGCATATGCCGCCGTCCGCATAGTGACTTTATTCTGCTCGGATACTTTTTTTACCAGCTCATATGCGTCCAGCATCATCTTCGAGAGCTTCCTGTTCACCCGTTCTTCTTCCCAGAATGCGGACTGGAGGTCCTGCGCCCACTCGAAATAGGATACCAGCACTCCGCCCGCGTTAGCAAGGATGTCCGGCACCACATACACGCCTTTCCCATCGAGGATATTATCGGCCTCGGGAGAGGTAGGTATGTTCGCGGCCTCAATAAGCATGGAGCATTTAAGCCTGTCCGCGTTGTGCTCCATTATCACGCACTCCAGCGCCGCGGGTATCAGCGCTTCGCAGGGAAGTTCCAGAAGCTCTTCATTCGTGATATAGTCCGCGCCGACGTAACCCTTAAGAGAGCCGGTCTCCTCTTTGTGCATCGTGACGCGGGAGATGTTAAGACCCCCTTCGTTGTAAAGGCCTCCCCTGCTGTCCGATATCGCGATGACCTTGCATCCTTCGTCCGCAAGTAATTTTGCGGATGTTCCGCCGACGTTGCCCATCCCCTGCACGACAACTCTCGCGCCCTGGATTTCGATTTTTTTGTCCTTGAACGCCCGCTTCGTCAGGTACATCACGCCCCTGCCCGTGGCCTCCATGCGTCCTTCCGAGCCGCCAAGCTCCACCGGCTTGCCCGTCACCGCCGCCGGAGAATAACCGTGCCTTTTTGAATATTCGTCCATTATCCAGGCCATCACCTGGGGGTTGGTGTTCACGTCGGGCGCGGGGATATCGACGTTCGGGCCGATGCTGTCGCTTATCCTGGTGACGAAGAACCGTGTAAGCCTCTCCAACTCTCCCGGGGACAACACCTTGGGGTTGCACGTCACGCCTCCCTTCGCGCCGCCGAACGGGATACCTATAAGCGCGGTCTTCCAAGTCATCGCCGCCGCCAGCGCCCTTATCTCCCCGAGGTTCACCTGCGGGTGATATCTTATGCCGCCCTTCATCGGGCCGCGCGTCTGGTTGTGCTGGACCCGGTATCCCACGAATATCTCCACCCGCCCGTCGTCCATCTTCAGCGGTATCTGGACCTTTATCTCGCGGAACGGGACTTTAAGAAAGGTCCTCATCTCGTTGTCCAGGTTTATCTTCTGTGCCGCGATATCGACGTTGTGGTTCAGGATCCTCTCGGTCTCGGACCGTTCCCACGCCTCTTCGACAATCCCCATGTCTCCTCCGGCTGACTTTTAAGGAAAAATTTTTCCGGGATTCAGTATCCCTTGAGGGTCGAAAACCGATTTTATTTTTTTCAGCAGGTTCAGTTCGCCATCGCTCAGCTCCATTCCGATATACGGAAGCTTTGTAAGCCCGATTCCGTGCTCCCCGGAAATCGTCCCGCCAAGAGCGAGCACCAGCCTGAATACTTCCTCTATCGCTTCTTCCGCTTTCCGTAGCCTCTCCGGGTCCGACTTATCTGTCATCACGTTCACATGGATGTTCCCGTCCCCCGCATGGCCGAAACATATTATCTTCTGGCCGGACCTGGATGCTATCTCCCTGAAGCCTTCCAGGGCTTCCGGGACTTTGGCTATCGGCACCACGGTGTCTTCATTTATCTTGTGCGGGGCAATCGAAAAGAGCGCCTGAGACGTGCTCCGGCGCAGTTTCCATAACTCCACCGCGAAAGCTTTATCCTGTGTAATTTTTATTTCCAGCGCCTTGTCTTTCATAAGCCCGCGGATGCCGTCCATCTGCCGGGCCGCCTCCTCGCGGTTTCCGTCCGTCTCGACCAGCAGAAATGCGCCCGCGCCTTCTGGCAACGCATAACCGATTTTTTTCGCCCCGGCGTTAAGCGCCTCGCCGTCCAGGAATTCCAGGCAACGAGGCGTATAGGGAGACGCCATGATAGCCGCGACGGCCTCGCCCGCAAGCCTGGTACCGGCAAAGAATGCGGTCATCGTGATTACTCTCTCCGGCAGCGGGATAAGCCTGAGCGTTATCTCCGTCACTACCGCGAGCGTCCCTTCCGAGCCGACCAGCAGGCGCGCGAGGTCGTAACCCACGACCCCCTTGGCCGTCTTTACCCCTGCGCGTATGACTTCGCCGGACGGCAGGACGGCCCGAAGCCCGGTAACGTAATCGCGCGTGACGCCGTATTTCACCGCCCGCATCCCACCCGCGTTCTCGGCTACGTTCCCGCCGATTGTGCAGAACGCGAGGCTGCCTGGATCAGGCGGATAAAAAAGCCCTTTCTCCTCTACAGCCCTCTGGAGGTCCCCCGTCACCACGCCGGGCTGAACGGTCGCGATTCGGTTCCCCACGTCGATTGCAAGTATGCGGCTCATCCTCTCGAACGAGAGGATTATCCCCCCCCTGCTTGCCACCGCGCCGCCGGACAGGCCGCTCCCCGCCCCGCGAGGAATTACAGGGATACCATGCTCGCTTGAGAGGATCAGGATTTTGGAAACCTCTTCCTCGGTCCCCGGCCTGACAACCGCCTGCGGCGTCCCCTTCAGGCGTGTCGCGTCATAGGCGTAAGCCAACAGCCCCGCCTCGTCCGAGACGACGTTCTCCGGGCCGGCAATGGCCTTCAATCTATCTATTATATCCTTTGATATTATTTCAGCAGCTGCCATTTAATAAAGATAACACAGAGGCCCTTGTTTTTAAATAAAAAATCCGCCGATGAACGGCGGATAAAATAATTTAGGATTTTTAGTTCAATAAAATTTTACACTCCTGCCAGTTCCGCCGCTTCAGTTAAGCGGACAGACACAAGCCGCGAGACGCCCGGCTCGTCCATCGTGACGCCGTAAAGCGCGTCCGCAAGCTCCATCGTGGGGCGGCTGTGCGTAATGACGATGAACTGGGTCTTGTCCGCGAACTCTTTCAGCAGGTTCCCGAAACGCTGTACGTTGCCTTCGTCGAGCGGCGCGTCCACCTCGTCCAGGACGCAGAAGGGCGAGGGCTTCACGAGGAAACATGCGAACGTCAGCGCGGCGGCTATAAGCGCCTTCTCACCACCGGAGAACAGGAGCAGGCTCTGGAGCTTCTTTCCAGGCGGCTGTGCGACAATCTCAAGGCCCGAATCCAGCACGTCGTTTCCCTCCTCAGGCGGCACGAGTACGAGCTCAGCGCGTCCTCCGCCGAATAGTGAGAGGAATACCGTTTTAAAAGTCTCGTTGATGGCGTTGAACGCCTCCGTGAAAAGCTCTTCGGAAGTTTTATTTATCTTGCCGATGGCCTCCCGAAGCCGCGAGACCGACGACTCCAGGTCCTGCTTCTGTGAACTCAGGAAGTCGAAGCGCTCCATCAGTTCGTTATATTCCTCTATCGCGCCGACATTAACCGGCCCGAGTTTTTCAAGCTTTATCTTAAGCTCCGCCGCATCCATCTCCGCCTGCTCGCGCTCTATCTGAAGATTCTTGAACTGTTCCTCTATTTCAGGTATCTGGATATGGTAGTTGTGTTCCACGGTCTCAAGCAGGTGCTCGGCTTTAAGCCTAAGTTCCGCGCGCTTAAGCTCAATCTCGCCCAGCGCGTCCCGCGCCGCTTCGGCTTCCCGGCGAGTCGATTTCAACGACTCTTCCAAACCTTCTATGGCGTCGTATGCGATCTGATACGCGTCCTGGAGCGCGGGCGCCTGCTCCTTCATCGCCATCGCCTCACTCAAAAACGAATTGATACTGCCTTCCGCTTCCGCGCGGCCTTTAGACAGCTCATCCTTCTTCTCTGATATCTCGCGTCCTTCTTCCTCAAGGCGTGTCCGTCTTCGTTCCAGCTCTTCTTTTTTGAGGTCCGCCCGTTTCAAATCACGCGCCCACGACTCGTGCTTCTGAATAAGCGCCGAGAGGTCCATCTTCTTCGCCGTCAGCGCCTCCCGGTCTCTCTCAAGTTGTGATTTAGCGGCCTTGAGATTTTCCTGCACGGCAAAAAGCAAGGATTCCGCTTTATTTTTCCCCTCGCCCAGTTCTTCGAGGGCCGCGCGTGTCTTTACTAGGGATTCTCTTATTTCATCTTCTTCCTGGGAGCGCTGGGACGCTTCAATGTCCAGCACTTCCAGCTTCTTAGTTATCCGTTCCATTTCGGCGGCCAGAGATGCCGCGTCCTTTTCAAGCCCTACCAAGGTAACGCGCTTTTCATTTATAATCTCATGAAGCCCCTTCAGCTTACCTTCCAGTTCTTCCATCAGGGCCTTCGACTCGGAAAGCCTGTCCTGGGCCGCCTGGTTGCTCCGGGAAAGACTCTTCACTTCTTCGGTCAGCTCGCGTATCTCGCGCTTCTTGGAAAGTATCCCGCCCGAGCCGCCCGCCCCGCCGGTAACCGCGCCCGAAGGTTCCACCACTTCTCCGTCCAGAGTAACCAGCGTCCAGTCCGCACCCTGCTCCCAGATTGAGAACGCGGCGTCCAGGTCCCGGACGACCAGCACTTGCCCCAGGAGGCTCTTTAGAATATCTTCGTATCCGTCATTCACGTTCGAGAGCGAAAGCGCCGCGCCAACTATCCCCTCTCCCGCCGGAGCTTCCGAACAGGAAAAAACCTTCGGCAACGCGGGTAGAAAGCTTCCCCTGCCCGCGCCGCGCGCTTTTAGGAATTCAATCGCGGCTTTCGCGTCGTCGTGGCCGCCGACGATTATATTCTGGAGCCTCTCGCCCAGTACCGCCTCGATCGCGCGTTCATGCTCCGGGCTTGCGGAAAGAATGTCCGCGACCAGCCCCCTTATGCCGGGAAGCGCGCCGCGCTTGTTCTCGGATACCAGGGCTTTCACGCCCGCGGCAAACCCTTCCAGCCCCTCTTCCAGCTCTTTCAGGGATTTCAGCCGGTTCGACTTCTGGGAGAGCCGTTCCCTGCCAATGGCCAACTCGTCCGAAAGCCCTTTTAACGAGGTGCGCGTCTCATCCACTTTAGCGGACAGACTGCCCCGTTCGGCTTCGAGTTCGTTATTTGAAGACCGGGCCGCCTCCAACTCCATCCTCTTCTTCTCTACCGCAAGCTTCGCGGCAGACAAGATTTCCTCCGTCTCCCGCCTCTCTTCTGACGCCCTAGCAGACCGGGTTTCCAGCGCGGCCCTTCGCTCTTCCAGTCTCGCGAGGACGTTCTGGTTGCTCGAAAGGCCCGCCTGCATATCGAAAAGCCGGACCCGCCCATGCTCTATCTCCTGCTCGAGCGCGTGCGCATCGTCGGTTTTTTCCTGGTACTCGGACTCAAGAGACTGAAGCTCGGAGCGCAAGCCCTCCAGCTCTGATTTAAGCGCCTGCTCCTCTTCCCTGAGAGACGACGCCTGCTGGTGGAGGTCTTCTTCCTCGACTTTAAGCTGGCCCATTTCTGAAAGCCTGCGCTCCTCGCGCTCATCCAGGTTTTTCAGCTGGTTTGCCGCCACTTCCGCGCGCGCCTCAAGCCGGCTCACTTCGGACTCCAGCCGGTGGACCTCGCGCTGATGCTCCATCAACGTGCGCTCTTTCTCCACAAGCTGGAGCCTCGCTTCGGAGAGGTCCGCCTCCCTTGCCGAGACTGAGTTCTTAGCCGCGGACTGCAAGGAAGAAAGCCTCTCGTGCTCATCCTCCACCTCCGAGCTTTTCGCAAGGAGCGCGTTGTAGTCGTCCCAGGACATCTTGAGTTCAAGGCCGCGAAGCTCGGCCGAGAGCTTTTTGTACCGTTCCGCCTTCTTCGCCTGCCTGTCCAGCGAGCCTATCTGACGCTTCACCTCGTGGATTATGTCGCTCACGCGGCTTAAGTTGTCTTCGGTCTCTTTCAGCTTCGATAACGCCTCGTTCTTGCGGGATTTGTATTTCGTTATCCCCGCGACCTCTTCGATTATGAAGCGGCGTTCCTCCGGCTTGCTCGTTATGAGCTGGCCAATTTTACCCTGCTCGATTATCGAATACGCCCTGGAGCCGACGCCGGTATCCATAAGCAGGTCGCGGATGTCTTTCAGGCGGCACTGTATCTTGTTGATCAGGTACTCGCTCTCCCCGCTCCTGTACAGCCTGCGGGTGATGGTTATTTCCTTGAACTCCGAGAACCCCAGCGAGTCCGCCCCCTCCACGTCCTGTAGCGTAAGGTTAACCTCCGCCATCCCGGTGGCTTTGCGTACCTCGGTCCCGTTGAAGATCACGTCTTCCATCTTTTCGCCGCGCATGTTCTTGGCGCTCTTCTCGCCAAGCACCCAGCGGATGGCGTCGGAGATATTGCTCTTCCCGCACCCGTTCGGCCCCACGACGGCGGTCATGCCGCGCTCGAAGGTGACGGATGTCTTGTCCGAAAAGGATTTAAAACCTGTCATTTCCAGCTTGTGGAAGCGCATCTTCTACCTCTTGTGAAATTTTGGGAAAATGATTTTTGACGAGGCTTTCCCGGCTGAATTTATATCATATGAGATGAGAAAAATCAATTGAAAAGCACTAAAAAATGTGGCAGATGGATTAACACGGTACAATATATGGTATTTATATGGTTCTGGCCGCCCCCTTGGAGATGCAGGACACCTAATGTTCTGAAATAAATTGCGAGACCTTGCTTATTACACGCCCCTTCTCCGCATCCAGGCAAAGCAGGTGGCCGGAGCGCTCCACCCAGAACACCCCTTTATCCCCCGAAGAGACGTGGGTTATTATATATCCTGGGCCGGAGATGTCCACGGTAGGGTCTTTCTTTGACTGTATTACCAGGAGTGGCTCTTTGACTTCCGGAAGCTCCAGCCGGGCGGATTCTTCAAGCGACACCAGTTCCCGGAGCGCCTTTATCGGCATGAGGTCGTAAACCGGCCTTCCTTCGAGCGCTTTTTTATCGAAGCAGAAAGAAGGCTGGGTGATTACATAGTCGGTAAACAGGAACCGGGACAGGTTTTTAATCGAATATTCTGGGGTGATAAATTTATTCCGGCCATTTATGAACACGCACGGCGCGAGAAGCACAACTCCCACGGGCTTTTTTTTCGCGGCAATGTCCAGCGCGATATCCCCGCCCATCGAAAACCCGACGACATAGACTTTGCGGTACTTGCGGGATAGCTCGTCAAAGGCCTCATCCGATGCCGCCGTCCAGTCTTTTTTACCTGAGCGCTCGAAGTCCCGGACGCTCGTGCCGTGGCCGGGTAAAAGGGGTGCGTAAACCGCGATGCCTTCTTTATAAAGCGCATTTGCCAGGGGTTTAAGGTCGAACGGAGTAGCGCCGAACCCATGTATCAAAAGGGCGGCTTTCTCATAACCTTTCCCTGGAAAAGAGATAGGTCCGGCATTCGGCAGAAGCCCGGTCCCCGCGTCCCTGGGATGCAGCGCATCTTCCCGCGCCAGCATCGCGCGGCTCTTAGACCAGTCCAGCGCCCCGCAGCCGGACGACAGCAAAAGGACAACTACGAGCGCTAATAGCAGGCGCCTTTTCATTGCTCAGGCACTTCGAACTTCTTTTCCTTGGTATCAAACGGGACGGTCCGGCTTGCGAACCAGGTATGGAATACAGCCGAGCCTTGAAGTCGGTATTCAAGGTTTCCTTTAAATAAAATCTGCGCAATCTTGCCGCCCAAACTCCCGTAACTCACCTTCACCGGCAGGGTCACGACGGTGGTAGAACCCGAAGGTATGGCTATTTCATTTTCCGCCTGCCCGCTCGCTATCTCTTCCCCGGAAACATATGCGTGGTAGTCCAGATCGGATATCCTGACGGTGAACCAGTTGGGGTTGGTTATCTGGAGGTCAATTTCGGCATCGAAGCCTTTGAGCGTCATGTCATTTATATGGACGGTCTTCAACTCCAGAGACATCTTCCGGACGGCGCTTTTCATGCTGCATGCCGATAATGACACGGCGATCAGGACTACCAGAACGGCCGCCAGCAGTTTCTGTCTTCGCTGTCTGTCTTCGCTTTCGCTCTGGACAGGTAAACCGTTTCGCTCTGGACAGGTAAAACGTTTCCGATTCCTCATCTCGTCTCCAGCACCGTTATCTTGAGCTTGCCCACCGCCTTGATCAACTCCACCTGTTTGTCCGGCCCGCCCTCGGCCAGCCTGATATGGGAGGCATCGGCCGGGAACTGGCCGAAGGTGGGATCGACCGTTACCCACTGGCCGACGTATATTTCATTCCAGGCGTGGTAATAAAACTTCCCGTTCATCAAGACAAGCCCGGCGTCCATCCTGGCCGGTATCCCGGCGGCGCGGGCGAGTGCCATGAACAGCGTCGCGTGCTCGTTGCAGTCCCCGGAGAGGTTTTGCAGTACCTCCACCGCGTTCGGTATACCCGCGGAAGGGTATTTACGCAGGTTGTCGTAGACCCAGCCCAGCAGTTTCCGCGCCGCCTTCAGCGTGTCCTTTTCTCCCCCGGTTATTTCCCCGGCCTGTTTTATTATACGAGGGTCGTCGGACTGGACGAATGGCTGAGGCTTCAAAAACTCATCGAGACCCGGCCCTTTCACCGGGAACTGTGCCGGCTTAATGCCCGATAAATCTTCTTTCTCAGCTGAAAGGATACCACCCGAGAAAACCTGCCTCCCGCCGTCCAGCGCCATCCCGGAGAGGTCTGCCCCTTCGAGCTTCACCTTCATAAACAATACGCTCCTGGGGTCGGCGACAACTTCCCCTTCCGCCGGGACAGCCGTAAGCGCGGTAATGTCCGGCGGAGCGTTTATTTTTAAATTCAGGGCCTGCTCCTTCGTCTCTTTCAGGAAGGTAAAGCCCATCGGCCCGGAAGACTTCAGGGTTCCCAGCCGGGGACTTATCCAACTCGTCCCGTCGATGCCGGAATAGCTCTCCCGCACCTTATATACCGGGACCAGGCCCTCCCCCTCCTTCATCTCCTCCACCGATTCCACGTTTACCTTCATCTGCTGCAACGAGAGCGACGCCGGGTCGAAAAGCGGAAGCTCCATGGAATCTCCCGCCTTAAGTTTTTGGTTCTGGATGTAGAGGTCCGCCCCCGAAGACAGGAAGGGTGTCTCCTTGAGCTTTATCGCTTCCGAGTCGGATTGGCCGGGGCCGGTCTTCAGCCGAAGGGTATTTCCGTCCACCACCCCGTCGATAGTGGCGTCCGCGAAACCAGAGACCATCGAGAAATGGAAGCTTTTTACCCTGTAGCCGCCATCTGTGATGGAAGAGGTCTTTATTTTTACTTCCTGCACCGTCCCCAACACGGTCAGGGCCGCCGTCATTTCCTCGGTGATATCATAGCCGCCGGGGACATCTTCGGCCTTGAGATACGCATAGCCCATCTTCTCTTTCCCAAGGTACATCCCGGCCCATTCTTCATAAGGGGCGGCAAACGCAGCCTGGGCGAGCAAAAGGGTCAAAAAAACCGCAAATAGACTTAAAACACGGCCCGTTGAGGACATTTCTCCCCCCTAAATTAAATCCGGATAAATCTGGATATTTATAACACAACTGGCCCCGGATGTAAACCGGCGGGAATGGGGTCAATAACCTTGACAGTAAGACCTTGAATATGCTAAATTCATGTGGGATTTTTATGCTCTGGAACCGAGGTTTAAGTGATTAACAAAAGCAAGATATTAAAGGACGTACAGAAGTTCATAGCCAAGTCCCAATGGGATAAGGCAATAATCGAGTACGAGAAGATCCTGGCTGAGTCGCCAAACGACGCCAATACCTTCAATACCGTCGGAGACCTCTGCCTAAAGAGGAACGATACCGAAAGGGCCATCGAGTCATTCAAAAGGGCCGCTGAAATCTTCAATAAGACCGGCTTCACCCTCAAGGCTATCGCCCTTTACAAAAAAGTCCTGAACATAAAGCCTGATCAAGTGGACGTCTTTCTCCTGATGGGAAAGCTGAACGCCGAGCGCGGCATGGTGGGGAACGCAAACGAGAATTACCTGGCGGCGGCGTCTTATTTTGCCAAACAAGGCCAGAAGAGCAAGGCTATAGACATATACAAAACCCTCTGCGAACTGAACCCCGATAATTTCTCACTCGCCCAAAAACTTGCGGAGCTTTATTTGGGCGAAGGGTTCGAGCGGGAGGGCGTAAATAAATGCATCGAGCTTGCGGAAAAGAAGTTTGCCCAGGGAGATATTGCGGGCGCGAGGGAGTTCCTGGCAAAGGTCGGGGAAAAGGCGTTGGACGGGTTCGAGTTCAACAGGGTTTCCGCTTTGATAGACCTGAAGGAGAACCGGCTTCAGGAGGCGGTGTCCAGGCTCGAAGATTTAAACAGGCTGGACCCGAACGACGTGAGGATACTGAATTTACTGGGCGAGGCCTATCTCCGCTCCGGCAGGTTTGATGAGTCCAGGGCGATCTACAAAGTCCTTCAGGAGAAAGACCCGAAGGACATGATCTACCGGCATCAGCTCATCGAACTGGATTTGAAGACAGGGGATTTCGAGACCGCCTGGAAAGAATATGAAACGTTGGCTGACTGGCACATCTCCAGAAGCGAATTCACCGAGGCCGAAAAATTCATCCAGGAGTTCCTTGACCACAAGGCAGACAGCCTCGATGCCCTGAACCTCCTCGCTTACATCCTGGAGAAACAGGACAGGCAGGAAGAGGCGGAAAAGATAAGGCGCCAGGCGAAAGACCTGAGCGCCCCCTCCGCACCTATCCCGTCCCCTGCCGAAGAAAGTCCGGCCTTATCGGACGAAAGTCCAGCCTTCGTGGAAAAAGAAATTCCAATCGAGGCCGCCCCCGCCGTGCCTGAAGCGGTACTCCCTCCGTTAGAGGAAGAGGCGTCTTTGCCTGATATGCCGATGACGGACGAGGTTTTGCCAAACGCATCCTTGCCGGACGAGCCTTTGCCGGATATGCCCGAGGGGTTCGGAGAGTTCCCGCCGATGGAACTGGGCGAGGATGACGCGCTGGATGAAATTCCGCGGGATTTCGTGGCGGACGGTTTTCCGGAAGATAACGAGCTTGAAGGTTTGGATATTTTCGCCGTTAACAAAGGTCACGAAGAAACCTCCGGGGCGGACGAGACTGGCATGCAGAGCGGCCCGGGCTACGGCATACACGACGTGGAAGAATTAGTGACTCCGCCGCCCGAAACAAGCCTTGAGGAACGCCTTGGCGAGGCTGATGTTCTGCTAAGGTACGGGATGACGGAAAAGGTGACGGATATTCTTAATAGCCTCTCCGAAACCCACCCCCGCGACCCGGAGGTAAAAAAGAGGTACATCGAGCTTCACAAGGCACAGGGCGATCTTGACAGTTTTATAAACGTATCCGTCGAACTTGCCGATATTTATAATTCGATGGGCATGGAGGCGGAAGCCGAAGCGGTACTCGGTAAAGCGCGCCGGCTGGACCCTGGCGACCCAAGGCTTGCCTCCAAATCGCCAAAGCCGCCTTCCGTGGTATATGAGATAGGCGCGGTTCCGGAAATGCCGGAACTAACGGAGATGGAATTGCCGGTGCAGGAGCCGGAAGCGAAAATCTTCGAACTGGACGAACCTCTGGAGGAGGAAATTTCACTGCCGGTAGAGAAGGCAGTGGAGCCGGACCTTCAGCCTGAACTGGTCGTGCAGCCTGAACTGGTCGTGCAGCCGGAAGATGTGCCGCTTCCTGAACAGGAATTCGAGGAAACCCTGTTTACAACTGATAACCAGATTACGCTGGAAGATCTGGCCGGGCCCTCGATGACTCCGGGTTCCGTGCATTACCTGGAGGAGCGGGCGGAAGCGGATTTCTATGCCCAGCAGGGTCTTACTCAAGAGGCAGTCGATATCTACAGGGAGCTCCTTACCGTAAACCCGGACGACCATGAAGTCCGCGCAAGGTACGAGACGCTGCTTGATAGTTTGCGAAAAGAGCCGGAGCCGCAGGATTTAGAGCTGGTCACGGAAGAGCCGGAGGATTATCCGGAGCTTGAACATTCCGCGCTGGAGCCTTATTCCGAGCCATCCGCTGAAATCCGGGAAGAGACAAGCGAGGAAGACGACGTTTTCAAATCCCTGGACAGCGAACTGGAGCAGGCCTTCAAGGAGACATGGGACGAGCCTGTTGTGGGCGGAGATTTTGAGGAGGCCGCGCCGGATGAAATGGAGACGGACGAGCCGGTTCAGACGGCTGATCCGGAGCGGTCAGCCGAGCTCATCTCCAGCGCTTTTTCCATACAGGAGCCGAAGCCGGATGAGGATTTCTTCGACCTGGGAGCGGAACTCCGCGAGGAATTCGAAGAGGAAACTGAAGCGCCTGCGGCGGAGCAATCTTCCGACGTGTTCGAAGACAAACTGCTCGAGGAAGTTTTCCAGGAATTTAAAAAGGGCGTCGAAAACCAGCTCAACAAGGAAGATTATGAGACCCATTATAACCTGGGTATCGCATATAAAGAGATGGGGATGTTAGATGAGGCGCTGGGCGAGTTCGAGCTTGCCTCGCAAGACCCGGGCAGGCTCCTCGACTGCGCGAGCATGAGCGGGTTATGTTATATCGAGAAGGGCGAGTACGGCACGGCGATTATAAATTTTAAAAAGGGTTTGGAAGCGGAAGGACGCGAGCCGGACGAATATATGGGATTGAAATACGACCTTGCGACCGCACACGAACTGAATGACGACATCCCGTCGGCGCAGTCGGTCGTGGAGGAGATAATCTCGGTGGACGGCGGTTTCCGCGATGTGAGGGAGAGGCTCCAGAGGTTGAACAAGGCGCTACTGAAATCCGGGGCCGCGCCCGCCAAGGATAAGAAAAAGACGGAAGATAAACCCGCCGCACCCAAGAAAAACAAGGTATCGTATTTATAACCAGCGGAGAGTTAGATGGATTATCTAGAGTATTACGGCCTTAACGAACAGCCTTTCACCAACTCCATCGACAGCAGGTTTTACTACAACAGCGAACAGCATGCCGAAGCGCTGCTCCGACTTAAATACGCCGTAAGCACAATGAAGGGGCTTGCCGTCCTTGTCGGCGGCATCGGCACCGGCAAGACCACTCTCGCCAGAAGGATGCTGGACGAGCTAGACGACGACGAGCACGAGTCCGCCCTGCTCGTTATAATCCATTCCTCAATCACTACCGAATGGCTGCTTAAAAAAATCGCAATGCAGCTTGGGGTGGACGACATACCGGAGGATAAGGTAAACCTCCTGAGCGCCATATATCACCGCCTTATTGAAATAAACGAGGCCGGCAAAAAGGCCGTAGTGCTTATAGACGAGGCCCAGATGCTGAACTCGCGGGAGATAATGGAGGAGTTCAGAGGCCTTCTAAACCTCGAAGTGCCCGGAGGGAAACTCGTGTCTTTCGTGCTCTTCGGGATGCCGGAGCTGGACGACGTGCTCTCTCTGGACGAACCGCTGAAACAGAGGGTCGCGGTAAAGTACCGGCTGAAATCATTTTCCCATGAAATGACCTCGCAGTACATCCGTCACAGGCTCCACATCGCGGGAAGTGAAATGGAGCTTTTTACCCCGGACGCGATCGAGGCCGTGTATATGTTCTCCAAGGGGATCCCGCGGCTCATCAATACGATCTGCGACAACGCGCTCCTGGAAGGTTACCTGACTAAAAGGCCGGGCATAGACCGGAAGATTATCGAGGAAGTCGCTGCCGATTTCGGCCTGACCGTCGGAGTCAACGCCTGAAGATGCGCTTCCTTCGGAAGGCAAAGCCGGTAACGCCTCTATCGGTGATTTTCCTGCTTTTCCTTCTCATCCTCACCCTCCTGAATTTTAACAAAATACCCGGCGCGGGACAGATTGCGCTTCGCTACAGCGCGGTAATGGCCGTCGTCCTGGCGGCGTCTTACATGCGGCAGAAATCCCCGCGAAGCGTCCTGATAAAATACGTCGATTTCCTGATGCCCCTGTTCGTCATCGCCTTCACTTTCGACAGCATGAGCCATATTACGGCCTACATAAACGGGCCTGACAAGGACCCCTGGCTGGCCCGCGTGGATGCATATCTGACCGGACCTGTCCCCGGCGAGTGGCTGGAATGGATGGTACGCCCCGCCGTCACGACCGTCCTCCAGATCTGCTACACCTCGTACTATTTCGTCCCACTTGTCTTCTGCCTTATTTTATTTTTTAAAAGGGAAACGGAATATTTCGATATCTCGCTCTTCGGGATTACCCTTGGTTTTTTCGTTTCGTTCCTGGGATACATAATCGTCCCGGCGCTGGGGCCGAGGTATTATTTGGAGGGACAATATGCGCACGGCATTATGCGCGGCGGGCTGGCTAGCGCAATCGACTCGACCCTGAACCTGCTTGAGGGCACGAACCGGGACGCATTCCCTTCCGGCCATACGGAAGTCGTGCTAATAGTGCTTATGTATGCGTGGCGCTACAAGAGGTGGTTATTCTGGCTGGCCCTGCCGCTTGCCACGGGGCTTGTAATTGCGACAATGTACCTGCGGTATCACTACGTGGTTGACGTAATCGCGGGGGCTATACTGGCACCGGTTTGCGTCTGGGCGGCGGATAAACTATACGCGGGTTATTGCAGATATTTTAAAGTCACCGGGTTTCCGCTTTAGCGGAAATGACATTCCGCCTTCCCCCTATTAAGATAAGAAGGGGATTGAGGGGGCGTTATGAACCAGCGCCTGCATCAACGCGCCTGAAATTATCGGTATGGTTAAGTTGTCGTTGAATTTCAGGGGCAGGATCTCAACCACGGACGCGGTCAACGCACCCGCCGCGACGACATAAAAAGGAAGCCCCTGCCAGTAACTCCCCGCGATGGCCCCGGATATAAGCGAGGCGGCAAAAAAGGCAATCGTCCCCTGAAGGCTCTTCACGCCGGATATTTTCACCGTCCCCCACCGCTCTCCCACGATAGTCGCGCTCACATCGCCGCAGGCGAGGAATATAATCGCGCAGACGGCGACAGGCAGGCTGAAGAGGAAAAACGAACCCAGCATCCCCATCAGATACGACGGCGTCCCGGTGAAGGTGTTCCTTTCAGACTCCCGTACGAACGCCCGGAAATGCCTGAATATGAAATAGTTGAACTCCGGGAAAACGAAACGGGAGGCGTCAATCGCGGTGGCGACGGCCGTAAGGGCGGCGAGCACGGGGAGTCCCCGCGCCCGTCCCAGGAAAATATATGCGGCAATTATGAACAGGCCGCCCAGTAAGTGGTATATCTTGCGGCCCGGATGTTTCACCTACGCGTGCTTCGTCTGGAGTATCCCGAGTTCCCTGCCCACCTTTTCAAATATATCGAGCACCCGGTCGAGTTGGTCGAAGGTGTGGTTGGCCATGTAGCTCGTCCTGATGAGGGCCCTTCCGGGGGCCGTCGCCGGGCTTACCACCGGGTTCACGAACACGCCTTCTTCCTGGAGTTTCTTCGTCATCATGAACGCGGTCATGTCCTCGCCCACGAGGACCGAGACAACAGGCGTCTCGCTCACGCCGATGTCGTAGCCCATCTCCTTGAAGCCCTTTTGCATCTTATGGGTATTGTCCCAGAGGGCCTTGCGCCTCTCCGGCTCGCTCTCGATAATATCCAGGGCGGCGATTACCGACGCTACCGAAGACGGGGGCGGGCTTGCCGAGAATATCAGGGCGCGGGCATGGTGCTTTACGTAGTCTATTACATCGGGTTCCGCGACGATAAAGCCGCCGATGGAGGCAAGCGATTTGCTGTACGTCCCCATTATGATATCGACTTTGTCCTCCAGGCCGAAATGTTCCGCCGTCCCCCTGCCGTTCTTTCCCAGTACGCCTATGCCGTGCGCGTCGTCAACCATTACGCGCGCGCCGTGTATCCTGGCTACGTCCACTATCCTGGGCAGGTCGGCTATGTCGCCTTCCATGGAGAAGACGCCGTCGACGACGACCAGTTTACCGCCTTTCCCGTCCTGGGTAAGGACCCGGTCCAGGTCTTCCATGTCGTTGTGTTTGAACTTTTTGGCCTCGCCGAAGGAGAGCCTGCAGCCGTCTATGATGCTGGCATGGTCGAGCTTATCGATGAATACGGTATCGTCCTTGCCCACGATGGCGGAAATCGTGCCCAGGTTTGTCTGGAAGCCGGTGGAAAACGTAATCGCCGCCGGCTTATTCATGAACTTCGCCAGGCGCTCTTCAAGCTCCTCGTGGATGTCCAGCGTGCCGTTTAGGAACCTGGAGCCGGCGCAACCAGTGCCGTACTTTTTTATGGCGGCAATCGCCGCTTCTTTTACCTTTGGGTGGTTGGTGAGGCCCAGATAATTGTTCGAGCCGAGCATTATCAGCTCTTTGCCTTCGATGGTGATTATCGGGTCCTGTGGTGAATCTATTCTGCGGAAATAAAGATAGGCGCCTATCGCCTTTAAATCGTCCGCTTTTGTAAACCGTTTGCACTTCCCGAAAATGTCCAAGCTTTCATACCTCCCTCAAAGCCATCCATGGAGCCTGTACCAGTCGGCAGTAACTTTGGCGCCCGCCGGGAAATCAACACGGGCGACAAACCCTAAAACCTCCTCGGCCTTACTTGTATCCACTACCCAGAAGCGCTGCCTTATCTCCGCCATTTTCTGGCGGTTAAGGAGCGCCGGTCTTCCGGAAATGAAGGAAAACGCCTCGGCGCATAACGCGACGCCCCCCATTAAGGGGATTGGGATAACTAATCTCCTGGCCTTCACCCCCAGGGCGGAAGCGATAGCCTCTCCCATCCTGTCCCAGTCGTTCCGGACCGGATGCGCCAGGAAAAAGGCCTCTCCGGATTTCGTCTGCTTCAGCGCCGCCTTAACCGTACCTTCAACTATATCAGAAACATAGCAGACGGACAGTAACCTTTTTTCAGAGAACGCGGTCCGGAACCCCCGGCTGACCATCTTGAAAAAGGTCAGGATATCCCGGTCCCTGGGACCATAAACCGCCGTCGGCCTGACTATCGCGATATTCAGCTTGTCTTTTGCGGACAGCGCATATCGCTCGGCTTCGAGCTTGCTTCTGCCGTAGTCGGATACCGGCTCCGGAGGGTCGTCCTCGCTTCTTGGCTGTCCTTCCTTCGACGGCCCCGCGGCGGCCTGACTGGAAACCAGGACGAACTTTTTTATCCGGCCGGATTCCTTTATCGCCGCCTGGAGGAGATTCTCCGTCCCCAGTGCGTTTATCCTGTAATAATCCTGCGGTTTAACGGCCTTTGTAATACCGGCGGCATGGAAGACATAGTCCACTCCCCTGACCGCATCGGACAAACCCGCCGGGGCCGCGCAGTCCCCCTTCACCGCCTCTACATCCAGCCCGGCAAGCCAGGATAACTTATTCGGGTCACGGACAAGGCACCTCACCTCGATGCCGTCCTTCAGCAGGGCCTCGACGAGATGGCTCCCGATAAACCCGGTCCCTCCTGTCACCAAGGCCTTCATCGGCAGATTTTATAACCTTTTGTAATGCTTTGCAAGTCAAAAAGCCCCACGGCGGCCGTTTCATTGCCGCTGGCGCGGTCCCTATTTAATATACACGGGGCGGATTCGGGCGGCGAGAAGTCTATTTTGACCTGTTCGCGGGGTTTTCCCGGAAGAAAAGGAGGGCTTTCACCCTCCTCCAATG
Source organism: Nitrospirota bacterium (assembly GCA_049801375.1). Taxonomy (GTDB): domain Bacteria; phylum Nitrospirota; class JACRHJ01; order JACRHJ01; family JACRHJ01; genus JBARKJ01. The sequence goes on from JBARKJ010000046.1 coordinate 79,426, forward strand.
ATACTGAAGAAGAAAATTAATTCGCTTTAATACTCTCCCGCCTCGGACTTGCCCCGGAAGCAGCGGTAGATGTACGTCGTGTAGATGAGCATGATGGGGACGCCGATTGCCACCAGGATGAGCATAAGCGGACTGTTACGTTTTGTTATTGTGTTATACTAAAAAAAGGAAGTTTCATCTTCGGGAGAGAGTGAAAAATGATAAAAATTAAAGTCTTTCTTATCGGAATGCTTATAGGGCTGTCGGTGCTTTCGGCCTGCATCGTGCCGGGACGGCACGGGCGGCCCGAAGTAATAGCACCGCCGCTCCCGCCATTCGTGGTGCTTGGCGACGAACCTTATTATTACTATGGCAACTACTACTACCGGTACGACAACGACGCCTGGTACTACTCCCGCTCAAGGAGAGGCCCTGACTGGCACCCCCTGCCGAGGGAGCGCTACCCGAATGAGTTCACGTACAGGGGACGCCACTGGCACAGGGACCGCGGCTGGGAACGATAGCGTTAATGATTTCGCGGTACTGGGGAAGGGTTTCAAAGTCTTTCCGGTGCCGACAGGCAGAAGGCTTGCGAGGATGATAGCGGGTTTCTGAGCCCGGATTGCGCGTTAACAAAAAAGGGGCTACGGGAAATCCGTAACCCCTTTTGATATTGCTGGTGAGCCGCCTGGGATTCGAACCCAGCACACCCGCCTTAAAAGGGCGGTGCTCTACCAAATGAGCTAGCGGCCCGCGATTAAGCAGGCGGCAAAAATACCAGAGGAGCAGGCGAAAGTCAAGCCAATTTGCCTGCCAGCCTGCTTCCATGCCGCCAGGAGAACGGGCTTTCCAGCATTATCGTCTCGTCCCTGTCCGGGCCTGTCGAGATAATGGAGAAAGGCGCCCCGGACAGTTCTTCCAGCCTGCTCACGTACTCCCTCGCCCGCGCGGGCAGGTTTTCCAATTCCTTCACCCCGGCCGTCGAGCTTTTCCAGCCTTCCATCTCCTCGTAAACCGGCTCGCACTCAGAGAAGATATCTATCTCGGAGGGCATGTCCTTAAGTATCTCGCCCTTATACTTGTAAGCGGTGCATATGTAGAGTTTATCGCATTCGTCCAGCACGTCCAGTTTGGTAAGGCAAAAACCGGTAACGCCGTTTATCCTGACGGAATAGCGCGCGACGACCGAATCGAACCATCCGCATCGCCTGCGCCTGCCAGTGGTAGCCCCGAATTCCCTTCCCCTCTCCTGGAGCAGTTCGCCGGTCTTGTCGGTAAGCTCCGTCGGGAACGGCCCCGCGCCCACCCTAGTCGTGTATGCCTTCACAACTCCCAGGACTCCGTCGATGGCCGTGGGAGGGACTCCGGTGCCGGTGCACGCGCCGCCCGCCGTCGAGTTTGAAGATGTTACAAAAGGATAGGTCCCGTGGTCGATATCCAGCATCGTCCCCTGCGCGCCTTCGAAAAGCACGTTCTTGCCGTCCTTGATTGCTTCTTCCAGGAAGAGCGAGGCGTCCGCGATGAATGCCTTAAGCCTCCTCCCGTACCCCGAATATTCCTCGAAGACTTCTCTCGCATCGAACCCCTCGGCGCCGTAGACACATTTCAGCAGGAGGTTCATTTCTTCCGTGTTCCGGAAAATTTTTTCCTTCAGCATTGCCTCGTCTATAAGGTCGGAAATCCTGACGCCAGTGCGTGACATCTTCTCGGCATAGCAAGGCCCGATACCCCGGCCCGTGGTGCCTATTTTGTCGCCGCCTTTTTTGCCCTCGTCCGCGCCGTCCAGCGCCTTGTGCCAAGGCATGATTACCTGCGCGCGCTTGCTGATAAGGAGGTTAGCGCCCGGCGTAAAGCCGTTTTTGGCCAGGCCGTCCAGCTCTTCGAGGATTGCGGCCGGGTCTATGACGACACCGTTGCCTATCACGCATTTCTTGCCGTTATGCAGTATCCCGGAGGGGATGAGGTGCAGTATGTGCTGTTTTCCGCCGATTACCACGGTATGCCCGGCGTTGTTGCCGCCCTGGTAACGCGCGACCACGTCCGCCTCGGAAGTCAGGAGGTCGACTATCTTACCCTTGCCCTCGTCGCCCCACTGCGTACCGACCACTACTATGTTAGCCATTTTTGAAAATCCCTTCAGTCTATATTTTTACGTACTTTATCGACAGCACGTTCGGTAGCTTGTTAAGCTCCGCGATAACTTCTTTCGACGGCGCGGCGTCTATGGATATGACGGATATGGCCTTCCCGCCTTTCTCGTCGCGCCCGAACTGCATCCTCGCGATGTTTATCCCGTTCTTCCCCAGGGCGGTGCCGAGGTTCCCGATGACGCCGGGACGGTCGTCGTTGGAGGTAACCAGCATGTCTCCCTCAGGCACGACCTCGACCCTGAAATTGTCCACTGCGACAATCCTGGGGTCTTTCTTGAAATAAAGCGCGCCGGACACGGAGAAACTTTTCTTACCCGAGGACGCCGTAACCTTGATGAGGCTCGGATAATCCTTGTTGTCGGAAGATTTGACTTCCTTCACCTCTATCCCCCTGTCCTTGGCGATGAAAGGCGCGTTAACGTAATTGACTGCCTCCTCAAGAATGGGGTTTAAAAGTCCTTTCAGCACTGCGATGGTTATCGGCGCAGGGTCCAGGTCCGCGACCTCTCCGCTGTATTCTATCGTAACGGATACCAGCGCCCCTTCATATATCTGCGCAAGGAAGGAACCCATCTTCTCCGCCAGGCCCAGGTACGGCTGGACCTTCGGCAGGATGTCCGCGGGGACGAAAGGCACGTTGACCGCGTTCCTCGCAACGCCCTTCACCAGGTAGTCCACAAGCTGCTCCGCGACGGCCCTGGCGACGTTCAACTGCGCCTCTTCCGTGCTTGCACCAAGGTGCGGGGTGCAGATGAAATTGTCCAGTTCCAGAAGCGGGTTATTCTCCGGCGGCTCCTTCTCGAAAACGTCCAGCGCTGCTCCGGCTACCTTTCCCGATTTCAGGGCATCATAGAGCGCCTTCTCGTCCACTATCCCGCCGCGCGCGGCGTTGATTATCCGGACGCCGTCCTTCATCTTCGCGATAGTCTGGGCGTTTATAAGGCCGCGGGTCTCATCCGTCAACGGAGAGTGTATGGTTATGAAATCCGAGCGGGAGTAGATGCATTCCAGGTCGCATGATTCGACGCCCAGCGCCGCCGCCCTCTCCGGCGAAAGGTACGGGTCGAACGCCAGCACGGTCATCCCAAGCGCCTGCGCCCTCTTTGCCACCTGAGTGCCGATGGCGCCCATGCCGATTACGCCCAGCGTCTTCTGAAAGAGCTCGACGCCCTGAAACTTTTTCTTCTCCCACTTCCCGGCCTTAAGGCTTGCCGTGGCCTGCGGGATGCTCCTTGCAAGAGACATCATCATGGACAATGCATGTTCCGCGGTGGTAACGGTATTGCCGCCTGGAGTATTCATGACCACTATCCCGCGCTTGCTGGCGGCAACTTTATCTACGTTATCCAGACCGGAACCTGCCCTGCCTATAACCTTCAGGTTCTTGGCCGCTTCCACGAGGTCGGCGGTCACCTTCGTGGCGCTCCTTATCACGAGGCCGTCGAACTCGCCGATCATGCCCTTCAGTTCGTCGGGGGTCATCCCCGTCTTCACGGTGACGTCCAGCCCGCCTTTTTTTAGTATCTCGACCCCTTCCGGAGAAAGGCTGTCGCTGATTAATACCTTCATTTTAAAATGCCTCCCCAGGATCAGATTTTCAGAATTTCATCAGTATCTCTTGCGCCGCCGCCACGCCCTTGCCGAGCTCGATTTTAGCGCCCATTTCCTTCAGGGCCATCTCCGCGCACGATATTCCGATTATTATATCGAACGTGTTGAAGTAGCCTAAGTGCGCTATCCGGAATATTTTTCCCTTCAGGTCCCCCTGGCCGCCGGCGACGGTGACTCCGTACTTGTCACGCATTATCTTCGTCAGTTTCCCGCCGTCTATACCCTCCGGCACTTCTACCGCCGTCAAGGCCAGCGTCGGGGACTCCTTGGCGTAAAGCTTCAGGCCCATCGCCTTCACCGCGGCCCGGGTCGCGTTGGCCAGCCTCTCGTGCCTTTTGAATATGTTCTCCAGGCCCTCGGCCTTCATCATCGAGAGCACCGCGTTCAGCCCTACTACGAGAGAGGAAGCGGTAGTGAAATTCGTCTGGTTCTTCTCCAGGTTCTTCCTCTCTTTTTTGAAGTTGAAATAGTACCTGGAGCATTTCGCGCTTTCGTTCATCTTCCAGGCCTTCTCGCTCACGGAGACGAAGGCGAGGCCGGGCGGTAGCATAAGGGCCTTCTGCGAACCTGTTATGCAGACGTCGATGCCCCATTTGTCCACCGGCATGTCGAATACGCCCATGGCCGTAATCGCGTCCACCACGAAAAGGCAGTTGGGATATTTCTTTACTATTTCCCCTATCTCCTTCGTCGGATGGGCCACGCCGGTCGAGGTCTCGGACGCCTGGATGAGCACCGCCTTTATCGACGGGTCTTTCTTAAGCTCTGCCTCAACCTGTTCCGGCTTTACGGCGTATCCCCATTCGACGTCGATATTAATGGGCAGGACGCCGTATGCCTCGCATATCTCGGTCCACCTCTCGCCGAATTTACCGCCCCGGACGACGACAGCCTTATCGCCTGGAGAGAGGAAGTTATTCACCGCCCCGACCATGCCCCCCGTCCCGGTGGATGCCAGGATGAGGACCATGTTCTCCGTCTGGAAGAGCCATTTGAGGTCGTTCTTGGCGGATTCCAGGATGGGGATAAAGTCCGGGGAGCGATGGTGGATGATCGGCATGGACATTGCAGTTAATGCCTCGGGCGGCACGGGCGTTGGTCCGGGCGCGAGGAGATAAGTCTTTTTCATGGCGAGAGCCTCCTTGTAGGCCAGAATACCGGCCTTCGGATTGACAGTTAAGTATAATGAAAATATAGGACGCTGGATTTCCGGGAACCCTATGTCCCGGAAATAATAAAGAAGCGATACGTGTCAAATAGCGGGCTGATTAGAAATGGACCTTATGGCCTGCGCCCCCGGTTACGGAAGCGTCTGAAAACTAACACAAAGGTATCTACCTGTCAAGAATATTTTATTTTATGAGGCGATAAGCAGGCGCTACTGCACTTCCCTTATGCCCTTCAGTTCCTGTCCCTCGATTGTAAAATCCTTGTCCAGCCCCTCCGGGTTTACGATGTACTTCTCGAAATCCACCGTCAGCAGAACACCCTGTGCAATATCTTTTACCGTCAGTCTTTTAGGGAGCGTCGCCCCGCCCTCCGAAACCTTCCCCGATACCGCCACGTATAAATATGGGCGGGCAAGGCCATCGAAAAATATCTTCCTTTCAAGGTCCATTCCGGCGTTGAACTCGGCCTTCATCAGGGGCAGCAGTACGCCCTCAACGTTTGCCGCTTCATAAATATCATAGCCGTCATCCGTCTTTTCGACAAGGTACTTCTCTCCCTCCTTTTTTTGCAAAAAGAGGGCTCGGCCTATTATCTCCGGGTCCGCCTGGACCCCGTTTTTCGCCAGGAAGCCTTTGAAAGCGTCCCTTGGGCCGGTATACAGCCAGCCATCGGACGGCCTGTAGAAATAGAACTTATCGCCGGTCAGTACAAGGTCGAAAACCGTGAACCCCATGAAAGCAAGCCCGGTGAACCGGAACTCATCCGGGCGCTGGATATACAGGACCCCGTCGATGCTCTGCGGGTTATTGCCGTCCTTCTGCACAGTCACCTTCACGGAAGCCTTAAGCCCCCTGACGTTCTCCGTCCCTGCGGACGCCATCTTTATAACTTCTTCCGGCGGCGTGTTGACTGGGATTGGCTTTATGGCCACGCGCGGGGCGCAGGAGGAAAGCACCAGCATTGCAGCTATGAATGCGAGATTTAATTTTTTCATCTCCTAAATATATTTCTTTCCTCTTTTTTAATCAACCGGAATTATTTTTTCCTTGACTTGCCTCGCTATATTATGATATTGATAATCATCTTCAATTTAAATATAAGACATTGGCGGCGCGACGGGCCACTTCGCGCGGTTAAAAACCGAGATTAACGGGGCCATATGAGCAAAAGAATAGCCGACTTAAACAGATACCTCGCCGAAAAGGGCCTGAAAGTCACGCGCCAGCGAGAGGCCGTGGCGCAGGTGTTCTTCGACACCACGGGCCATATCAGCGCCGAAGACCTTTACCTCAAAGTATCCCGCTCCCACCCCGGCATCGGGCTTACCACCGTTTACCGCACGCTGCGGCTCTTAACTGAGGCCGGGCTGGCGAAGGAGCGCCGCTTCGCCGAAGACACTCAGGGAGTATTTGAAAAAGAAGACACGAGCCGGCATCACGACCATTTAATCTGCACCCGGTGCGGAAAGATCGTGGAGTTCAAGGAGCCGCTAATCGAGAAGCTCCAGGATGACGTGGCAGAGAAACACGGCTTTTCGGTAGAGGACCACAGGATGGAGCTTTACGGCCTTTGCAAGACATGCAGGACCGCCTGATTAAACTATTTTTTTAATGCGGAAGGATTGAAATTGATTATCATATTCTCTTATAAATGGTCGGCAGGAGAAAAGGGATGAGTCCGAAAGGCCTGAAAAAGCTTCTCCTGGTCGGCAACCCCAACGTCGGCAAGAGCGTTATCTTCGGGAACTTCACCGGCAAATACGCCACGGTCTCCAACTATCCCGGCACGACTGTCGAGGTTTCCACCGGCAACGCCGTGATAAAAGGAGCGCAGTATGTCATTATGGACACGCCGGGGGTCAACAGCCTCCTGCCGATGTCCGAGGACGAACAGGTGACCCGCGACATACTCCTGCGGGAGGATTTCGATACGGTCGTGCAGGTGGCGGACGTTAAGAACCTCCGCCGCTCGCTCATCATCAGCCTCCAGTTAGCCGAGATGGGCGTGCCGTTCGTGATGGCGCTTAATATGGCGGACGAGGCTGAGAACCTGGGAATTTCCACAGACTTAGCCATCCTGTCTCAAAAAACCGGCGTCGAAACAATCAGCACCGTAGCCACGAGAAAAAAAGGCATCTCGAAACTGAAGGATGCGGTTTCATCTCCGAAACATTCCACTCTTTCCGTGGTCTTCGGAGACAGGGTGGAGGGCGCGATAAAGGAAATGGAGCCGCTTTTGCCCATTGCTAAGATTTCCAAGCGCTCACTCGCCCTTATGCTGCTCGGCGGGGACAGCAGCCTCCGTAACTGGCTGCACAGCCTCATCCCGGACACCTCGATAGACGCCCTGGAAGAGATTGTGAACAACGTCCAGGCCCAGTATCCGGACCCACTCGGATATTACATAAACAGAAAGCGCCTGGCCGTAGTGGACAAGATCGTGAAGTCCTGCCAGTCCCGCGTGAAAGAGGCCGGGAAGGGTTTCAGGCAGTGGCTGGGGGCCATCACGATGCACCCGGTCTGGGGCCTGCCTGTCCTGCTCGCCGTGCTCGTCGTCATGTACGAGTTCGTGGGGGTTTTCGGCGCCGGGACGCTTGTAGACTTCATGGAGAAAGTCGTATTCAACAAGTGGATAAACCCGGTCATTATACATCTGTTCGATTACGTGCCGGCGCCGTTTCTAAAGGAGCTTTTCATCGGCCAGTACGGCATTGTCACGATGGCGGTCACATACTCCATAGCGATAGTCCTGCCCATTACGGCCACCTTCTTCATGGCGTTCGGAATACTTGAGGATTCAGGCTACCTCCCGCGCCTGGCGATAATGGTGAACCGGGTATTCCGGCTGATAGGCTTGAACGGCAAAGCCGTCCTTCCGATGGTGCTTGGGCTTGGGTGCTGCACCATGGCGACCTTGACAACCAGGATACTGGAGACCAAGAAAGAGCGGGTTATCGTAACGCTCCTTCTGGCGCTGGCCATCCCCTGCTCCGCCCAACTCGGCGTGATAATGGGTATGCTCTCCGCCATATCATGGCAGGCTACCGTAATCTGGGCGCTCGTGCTGTTATTCGTTCTGCTCCTCATCGGCTACCTCTCGTCGAAGATAATCAAGGGCGAGCCGTCGGATTTCATACTGGAACTCCCGCCGGTGCGGGTCCCGAAATTGAAGAACATAATAAACAAGACCATAGGCAGGATAGAGTGGTATCTTAAAGAGGCCGTCCCCCTCTTCATCCTGGGCACGCTCATACTTTTCGCCGCCGACAAGCTGAGAGTCCTGACCTTTGTGGAAAAGGTTTCGTCTCCGGTGATTGTTGGGCTGCTGGGCCTGCCGGAGAAGGCCACGGCGGCATTCCTAATCGGGTTCCTCCGCCGGGATTACGGAGCGGCGGGGCTTTACGCAATGCAGAAGGCGGGAGAGCTCTCGCCGGTACAGGTGCTTGTAAGTATCGTGACGGTGACACTTTTCGTGCCCTGCATCGCGCAGTTTTTCGTCACCGTGAAAGAGCGCGGAATGAAATCGGCAGTGGCGATGACAGCCTTCGTCTTTCCGTTCGCCATCCTGGTAGGCTCCGTGCTGAATTTCAGCCTGCGCTTCCTGGGAGTAACGCTTAAATGAAGACCTGCCCGCTGTGCGGCTTTAAGTTTGAAAAAAGCGCGGATAACAAATGCGCCTCCTGCCCGGTCAACTGCGGCAAGGGCACGTTGTGCTGCCCTAACTGCGGCTATAAATATATAGAACAGTCCTCCACGCTTGAACTGTTAAAAAAATTAATCAAAAGGAGAAACAAAAATGCCGCATAGACATAGAGGGCATTTGGATGAAGGTTTCACGGTGACCGCCGAGATAATAGACGAGTTCCTGGAGTCCCTGTGGCTGTTGGAAGAGATGGGCAAGGGGAAGAAGAACAACAAACAGCTTGTATCCGATTTCGTCGTCGAGGAAGGGCATATCGACAGCCTCTCCAAGGCGGAGGCCGTCATAGCGGATATGGCGGCGAAGGGAGACCTTCTGCTGGACGGCGAAGAGGTGTCCTTCAGCGAGACCGGGCGTGAGGCCGCCAGGAACATAATCCGGAGGAAAAGACTCGCTGAAAAGCTGCTGTCCGAGGTATTCGCGCTGGGGCCGATGGAGATAAAAAGCTCCGCCTGCCGGTTCGAACATATCCTGAGCGCGGAGGT